>JBHELZ010000172.1:0-500 GCA_046262835.1 Pyrinomonadaceae bacterium | reverse complement strand
GTGTAGCACAGCGACCCAGATGACACGTCGCGTCAGGCGCCGTCCTCCGAGAGCGCCGCGACGTACGGCAGGTTCCGATACAACCCCGCGATGTCGAAGCCGTAGCCGACCACGAAAACGTTCGGAATCGTGAAGCCGACGTATGCGACCGGCAGCTCGTCCACGAGCCGGCGGTACGGCCGGTCGAAGAGCGTGAAGAAGCCCATGTCGAGGACGCGCACGACCACGAGCAGAGCCAGCACCGTCCCCACGACCACCGCAAGCGCGCGGCGCGGGCGTTCCTCCGGGGCCTCACGCACGCGAAGGGAATCCGGGCGCTGCGGGCGAACGGGTTCGGGGTTCCGCGGTGAGTCCGCGCGTGCTGGCAGCCGGCCTTGTCACGGCGCTCTCGATTGCGCTGGCATTTCTGCTCCTTCCGGCGGTTGCGCTGCTCGTAGACGTGCCGCCCTCGAGGCTCGCCCACAGCCTCGACGACCCGGGCGCCATCGACGCCCTGCGCC
>JBHELZ010000171.1:0-500 GCA_046262835.1 Pyrinomonadaceae bacterium | reverse complement strand
CGAGCAGTCGATCGACGAGCTCGGGTTCGGCTTCCTGTTCGCGCCGTCGCACCATCCGGCGATGCGGCACGCCGCCCCCGTGCGGAAGGAGTTGGCGACGCGAACGGTGTTCAACGTCCTCGGGCCGCTGACGAACCCCGCCGGCGCGCGCGCGCAGGTCGTCGGCGTCTACTCCGAGCAGCTCGTGCACACGATCGCCGAGGTGCTCGCGCGCCTCGGCGCGCCGCCGCGCCAGGTCTACATCTGCGGCTCGAATCCGTTCGTCGAGACTGCCGCGCAGGCGCTCATCGCCAGGACCCGTCACGTGCAAAGCTCGCTCGCGACGCCAGATCTAAAGGCGTGGCGCGATCTGGATGGCGTGATCGTCGCGCTCGAAAACCGCTGCCGCGGTCTGCACGCCCGGTATCTCGGCGAGCGCCCGGCGCTTCTCGCGCTCTGTGATCGTCTCGTCGCTCGCGCGCCGGCCGACGGCAGCGCCAAACGAAAGGTCGGTTGAGTGC
>JBHELZ010000170.1:0-500 GCA_046262835.1 Pyrinomonadaceae bacterium | reverse complement strand
CTGGCCCATGGCCCCCCGACCCAGACGTTTCTCGAGCCGGTAGCGTCCGTTCAGCAGCGTCGTGCCGGGCAAGGTGTGTTTTGTTTTGGCTTGATCGTCAGAACAGACGAGCGCCTCGTCTTCGTAGCAGCGTTCACAACGGGGACATTCGCGCATTAGTCGGTGAAAGAATAAGGTCTAGCTTTAGCAGGGTCAATCGACTGTGTCAGAAGCCTGAACGTGAGGGCGGGGCTGCCCCGGCTTCAGTAGTCCTTTGATAACGCGCGGGCTCCTTGACATTTGGGCGCTGGAAACCCGTCGCAAATAAATGTCTTTACTTGCTGGGCCAACTGGCCGCATAATTTCGTCCCCTCGCGAAGCTGGCGCGGGCTGGGCCGTAAAAGGCTCAGGAAAAATGCGGGCGCGAGGCCCGCGTTTCTGTCTGTAGCGCAAGTTGTTAACTTGCGCGCTTGCTCGCAGTACGCAAGCTAGCCATTTGCGTTACACGGAGGATCCCGATG
>JBHELZ010000169.1:0-501 GCA_046262835.1 Pyrinomonadaceae bacterium | reverse complement strand
TCCCTGTCCCGCGGCGGTGACGAGCGCAAGCTTGCGCTGCAAACGTTGGGGCATGGGCTCTCTCCTGCGTGCATCAGTGATTGTCGCGCGGGACGCTCTTTTGCGCGACGCGCTGGTACTTCACCGCCGGCTTGAGCACCATCCCATCGGCAAGCTGGTCGACCATGCTGCGCTGAATTTCCTGCCACGGCGTCTGGCTCTTCGGGAATTGATAGCCGCCGCGCTTCTGCAGCGCGGCGCGGCGCTCGGCGAGCTCGGCCTCGCTCAGGCCGAAGATGGCGGACTGGACGGCGAGCACGGCCTCGGCGGCGATGTCGCGCGCGGGCGGCTTGGTGGGCAAGGGCGCCTCGCGGGTTGCGGCTTCGATGGCGGCGCGCACGGAGGCGTCGGCGTCCTCGGCGAGGCGCGAGGCCAGGTCGGCGAATCCTTCGCTCACCGACAGCGCGGCGGCGCGGCGGCGGACGGCGGCGACGGGATCGAGAGCGGCGATCTCCACCGCCT
>JBHELZ010000168.1:0-502 GCA_046262835.1 Pyrinomonadaceae bacterium | reverse complement strand
CCTCGGGCCGCTGCGGCGTGCTCCGCACGTTGTCGAGATCGAGGAGCGCGACGTCCTGATCGGTCTCGACGATCATGAGCCGGCGCGGCCCGGCCGGCAGCAGGATCAACAGCGCCGCCATCAGCGGGACGAAGGTCAGGTTGAAGTAGGGCGGACCGACCGAGATCGCCTCGCCGGCGTCGCCTTCGCGCGCATCGCACGCCGGCTCGCTGCGCAGCCCCGAGGGCAGGCGGCCGCGCAGCCCACGATCGGGGACGAGCGCCGTCACCGTGCCCTCGTCGCGCGCGGCCAGCGCGCTGGTCAGCCGCTGCACGGTGGCGTGCAGCTCGCGATGCCACGGCTCGATCGGCCGGCGCGCCGCGCGCGTGACGCCGGCGGCCCCGATGGCGAGCGGACCGATCATCGCGAGATATTGAAAATGATCCGCCACGAACGAATAACGGAACGGAAAAATATTAAAAAATCCCAACGCCGGCAGCAGCACGCCGCCGAAATACCCGAC
>JBHELZ010000167.1:0-503 GCA_046262835.1 Pyrinomonadaceae bacterium | reverse complement strand
GGCGTAACGCTTCCGTCACCGCCGTCTGCTTCAGCCGCTCCCTGGTCAGCGGCGTGGTCCCCGTCAGCAGTTCGTAAAGGAGGACGCCCAGGCTGTAGATGTCGGCGCGGGTGTCCACGTCGAGGGCGTTGAACTCCGCCTGCTCCGGACTCATGTACAACGGCGTGCCCACCAGCTGCGCCCAGTGCGTGTAGATGGTCTTGTCGGTCAACTGCTGGCCCATCGCCTTGGCCACGCCAAAGTCGATCACCTTGACCACCGGCGTGCCATCCTGCGACAGGACCAGCACATTGGACGGCTTGAGGTCCCGGTGGATGATGCCCTTCTGATGGGCATGCTGCACCGCCTGGCAGACATCGACGAAGAGATCCTGCCGCTGGCGGATCGCGAGGCAGCTCTGGTCGCAGAACTCGGTAATCGGCACGCCGCGGACCAGCTCCATCACGAAGTAAGGCCGGCCCGCGTCGGTCGTGCCGCCGTCGAACACGTGGGCGATATTAGGG
>JBHELZ010000166.1:0-504 GCA_046262835.1 Pyrinomonadaceae bacterium | reverse complement strand
ACGAGAATTAGCGCGTATCAGCGCGCGTGTCCAGCGATTTGCCGATGCGTTTTGGATTTCGTTTCGCGAAGGACGGGGATTGGAAGGACGATTCGCGTTGACGCGAAGAGCAGTGTCAGAACCGCCTGCGGTAGCGGGCGGGCATAGCGACGACATGGATGTCCGCGAGCCGCAGACAGGCTTAGCCCCTTCGCAAGCGCTCGACAACGCGCTTTATCGGCTCGAGACGACTTTGGCGATTCTGAAAGATCCGCCGGCGGATGCCGAGAATCTTTTGCGACGCACGCGCGAACTGCGTTTCTCTTTGAACTTCGTTGTCAAAGCTGACGATCAAAAGTTCGTTTATTGGATCGAGCGTCGCGGCCGTGGAGTATTTCTGCGTGCTTCGCCAATTGATGTTTCGGGATTGCTGCAGGATCGTCTGTTCGAAAAAGTACCAACCGTCGTCCTGACTTCGGCAACCCTTTCGAGCGGCGGAAATTTTCGATTCATTCGAGAACGACT
>JBHELZ010000165.1:0-506 GCA_046262835.1 Pyrinomonadaceae bacterium | reverse complement strand
GCGTTCATCTTCGTCCGCGTGGCGCGCGCGGTCGGGCTGCCGCCGGAGGCGCTGCGCGCGATCGCCGGCGGCCAGCTCGCCCGCATCATGGCCGGCGAGGACCTGCTCGACCTCGGCCCGGCGCCCGGCGCCGGCGCCGACCCGACCATGCTGCTGACCCGCGCCACGCGCGGCGGCGACGGCTGGTCGATCGAGGGGCCCAAGTGGTACATCACCGGCGCCGACGGGGCCGCCTTCGCGATCGTGATGGCGCGCTCCTGCGACGACCCCGACCCACGGCGCGGCGCGACCATGTTCCTGGCGGATATGCCCGATCCAGCGATCCGGATCGAGCGCACCCTCGACACCATCGATTCCAGTTTCGTCGGCGGTCATGCCGTCATCAAGATCGACGGCCTGCGGCTGCCGGCCGAAGCCGTGCTTGGCGAGGTCGGTCATGGCTTCCGCCATGCGCAGGTCCGCCTGGCGCCGGCGCGGCTGACGCACTGCATGCGCTGGCTCGGGGC
>JBHELZ010000164.1:0-506 GCA_046262835.1 Pyrinomonadaceae bacterium | reverse complement strand
CTTCAATATCTTCTCCGGCGACAAAACGGGTGGTGAGCTTTTTGAAAGGCTTGAACCGCGCGGCGAAATCTTTGAGTCCCTCCTGTTGTGACAGGTAGAGTAGTGCGCTTCTGGTTATCATTGTCTATACGCTTTGCAGGGGCAGTAGCCCGACCGTCGGGCAGGGCGTAGCAAGCCGCGTCAACATCAAGCATCGATCGACTCTGATGTTAACGCCCTCCCTGACGGTCGGGCTACTGCCCCGTTTCGCCGCTGTGGTATCCTTCCGCTTCACTGCCCGCGGCCTCGCGGCGAGCACAAACTTAACAAAGAAAAACTTCGACAAAGCTTCTCTTGCGGAAGCCTGGAAACTAATGCGCTGGAAGCTGCTAATCCTTACCTCGCTCGTGACCGCGATTGCCGGCGTCGGCCTCGCCCTGGTGGTAATACTAGGTTTTTACGGATCGATGAAACGCCTTTCAACCCACGAGCTTTCTCTGACGCTTACTTTCACCATCCCTCTGGCC
>JBHELZ010000163.1:0-506 GCA_046262835.1 Pyrinomonadaceae bacterium | reverse complement strand
GATCGAGATCGATTACTACCTGCACGGCGGGATTCTCCCATACGTGCTCAGGCAACTACTCGCGGGAACGACGGGATTTTGAAAGAGGGCGCGCAGTAACCCGACCCTGAGGGAGGGCGTGAAGTTTCATCGTTTGTCGTGAAGCCGACGTAATCCTCCGCTTGCGCTTAATGCGCCCAAAGCCAATAACCCAGGGTAAGCGGCTAGCGCATTAGTCCAAAAGAATTATGCGATGCGGACGGGGACGTCCGCGCTCCCAGCAAAACGGTCGGCCTATCGCTCCAGCGCCTTCCGATCCCAATTCGCCAAATTCGCTCCCGCTTCATAGGTACTCTGGCAAAAATCCATCAAAGCATCTGCCGGTGAAGGAGATTGACGGACGGCGTCGTAGGTCAACAAAAATTCTTTCAGGTCATCGGAATAGAAAGCCTCTTTCGGAGCGACCGGCGATGAAGACAAACCCGCCGGTTCGGGCGCGGCGTAGGAATAGAACGCGGCCTCTGCGC
>JBHELZ010000162.1:0-509 GCA_046262835.1 Pyrinomonadaceae bacterium | reverse complement strand
GCGCATGACCCTCGAAGAGGCGCGCCATCTGCTCCGCTCGTACGAAGCGGGCATGGTCGGCTACACCTACCTCGAACGCGATTAGTTGAGCGGACCCTTGGGCTCGGTCGGATTCGGCGGCCGGCGCCCGCGATACACGTAATCGAGATTGGATTTGCCGTCGTCGAGATCGACCGGGACGACGACCTCGGCGACGTTCTTCAGGCGGGCGTGCATGCGCTGGAGCAGCTCCGGCTCGCGCGCGAGCGCGGCTACATCGTCACGCTCGCCGGCCGACGCTGGCCGATCGGCGGCCTCGCGTCGCTCGATCCGCACGATCTGTCGTACGCCGAGCGCCTCGCGCGCCGCTGGTTCCGCGACCTGCGCTGGTACGGCCGCTCGGATGCGACGCCCGGCGAGGTCGCGCTCTCTTGGCTCACCATCGACACCGGCGCTCTCGTGCGGGTCAGGTTCGCGCGCGGCATGGCCGTGCTCGAGGTCGAGCTTGGTCCGGGCGAGCAGCTCGACCG
>JBHELZ010000161.1:0-509 GCA_046262835.1 Pyrinomonadaceae bacterium | reverse complement strand
CTCCAACCGCGGCGTTTCCGCCTTCGACAAAGTTCTCCAGATCTACGAACGCCGATCGACCCGGCGACGTTGATAGCGCAATCCCGTGGGCGCCGTGGTCATCGCGAATGCTCTGCTGTTGTCCGGCGCCAGCCGGCAAAGTATTCGATAGAGCAAGGCCAATGTTTTCCGCTTGCCAAAGCTTCTCGATTAACGAATCAAGTTCGCGCTGATTGCGAACGATTGAATAGTTGCGTTCGACTGAACTCACCGTCGCCTTCGCTCCGTCGGCGAATTCCGTCGTGAGATTTGTGAACTCGAGCTCGCGAAATAGCTCATAAGCGGCAGCGCGATCGGGCGGCTTCGACTGCAATGCTTCAAGATCAAGATCGATACTTACATCGATCTTGATTTCCGCCAGTTCGCGCGATTTACGAATCAAGTCCGCATTGTCGCGCAGCGACTCGCGATAACGCTTGTTCTTGATTTCCTCCCAATGAACGAGCGCATTGTCGATCGAGCCATAGTCT
>JBHELZ010000160.1:0-509 GCA_046262835.1 Pyrinomonadaceae bacterium | reverse complement strand
GGGCCGGCTGGACCTTGACCAAATGCAGATTTTCCTCGACATGTGAGACGCGACTCATGCCAACTAGTGCCGTAGTGATTCCGGGTGCTGAGCGCACAAATTGAATACCGGTTTGCGCGTCTGTGGCAAGCGCGCCGAGCGCCTGCCGGATTGCCTCAGGTAAACCGCGGGCAATCTGCCCCTGCAAAATTGACCCGCTGGCGATGGCGGTCAGCCCGAGCGCCTGCGCCGCTTCGAGTGTAGTTACGTATGTTCCTTCGAGTTTCTGATTTTGAAAGACAAGCGCTTCCGGCATCGCCAGATTCAAAGGCAATTGAATGAAACGAAAGTGGTGATGGGCGCCCGCGATGTCCCGCGCCAGCTCAACCATGGTTTCCAGCGCATGATATTCGCGCGCATTCGGATCGACTCGAAAACCGTTCCACGTGGCCACGCCATAGTTCTTGATTTTTCCCTGGTTGACTGTCTTTTCCAGAAACTCGAACGCCGTGCGCAGTCGTCTCCAAAAC
>JBHELZ010000159.1:0-510 GCA_046262835.1 Pyrinomonadaceae bacterium | reverse complement strand
GCCCCAGTAGAACGCCTGCTCGTTGCCCGGCGAGAGCGATTGGTCCCAGCGGTATTCGATCATGTCGTAATCATAGGTGAGTCGCCGCCGGTCGTATTGTACGGCATCGACGACGCGCACGCGGGCAACGATGCCGGCGCGCTTGAGATCGCGCGCGTAGGCGAGCGCCAGCCGCTCCTGATCCTTGGATGTCACCAGAATCTCGAAATTGAACGGCCGCCGTGTCCCCCGCGCGCGGAGCACCGTGCCGTCGAGGGTGGCTTTCATGAGTGCCTCGCGGTTCTTTCCCTCTCCCCGCTTGCGGGGAGAGGGGCAGGGTGAGGGGCCTTCATGACCAGAGCCGACACTGCTCCGCCCGCGCGCTGGCGGGCGCTGGACGTCGTGCTGCTGGCGCCGAAGGTCGTGCTGACGGCTCTGCTTGCGATCGCCATCGCCGACATGATCTTCGGCGTCGTCATGCGTTACATCGTGACCGGGATCACCGACTGGCTTGACCTCGACCCGTTCAAC
>JBHELZ010000158.1:0-510 GCA_046262835.1 Pyrinomonadaceae bacterium | reverse complement strand
GCACCAGCCCGTCCGCAGAGACGAAAGCGCCGGAGCCACCGTTATTAAAACGCACGGAGGCGAGCTGCACCTTCTTGAGCCAACTGTCCGTGATGGTCACGCCATAACGCCGCTTGAGCTCCTGCTTTGGCACATTATTAAAAGGCCACATGCCTTCGTCTGCGAACGCCGCCCGCGTGAAAGTCGAAACGAAAAGAAGCGCCGCCGCGACGAGCGCGCACAACTGTTTTCCTGATCTCATCCTGATCCTCGTAAAATCGATAAAAATTCTGGCGGAGGAAGCTTAAGATTTCATTATCCAACGGGGATACCTGATTAGTCACGCCCCACCCATGTATAATGGCATGTATAATGGGCTGGCGATGGGCTCGACCGAACTGGAAGCGTGCACCAAAGACTATGAATAACGAGGCGATTGCCGAACGTTTCAACCGGCTCGCGAACCTGATGGAGATTCGCGGCGATGATCGTTATCGCATACGCTCCTATCGCAACGCCGCGGAGCTGATC
>JBHELZ010000157.1:0-510 GCA_046262835.1 Pyrinomonadaceae bacterium | reverse complement strand
GAAGACAAAGATGAAGGCGTCAAAGCTTTCCTGGAAAAACGCAAAGCCGAGTTTAGAGGAAAATAATGAGCGACGTTAGCGTGTCAGCAGGCCGCGCGTAAGCAAGGGCTCGTTGTCGCGACTGGCCCTCCCTCACGGTCGGGCTTCTGACACGGATAACCATGACGAGCGACCTACAAAACCAAAAGTGGGCGGTCCTGAGTCACCGCGGGCTGGAAGCCACCACCCTCACTCATGAAGAAGCCCGCCGCCTGGTACGCCGATTGGCGAGTGAAGGAAGTCACGGCCTTTGTATTGTCAGTGATGAAGCCGCGCGCCGGATGTCCGGTGCGGAAACTTCCCCGAGGAGTTCCGAGCTGGTAAGGAAAGAATAGGCTTTAAGTTTATTCGCGTCTTAGCGCCTTTGGGTGAGCTGATTTCTCGCCAAGGCGCAAAGCCGCAAAGAAGAAAACCTGATTGTTTCGCTAGGCCACGGCGCGCGGCACTTCGCTCATCAGGGCCAGAATGTTC
>JBHELZ010000156.1:0-512 GCA_046262835.1 Pyrinomonadaceae bacterium | reverse complement strand
CTTGCCGACCATGCCGCCGGTCGAGGTGGCGGCGGCGACCGCGCCGCGCGCATCGCGCGCAACAGCCCCCACGGTACCTCCGCCACGTCCTCCGGTTGCTCGGCTGGCGGCGGCGTGGGCATCGGCGCGCCGGCGCGCCAGCTCGCGCGCCAGCGCCGCGCGGGCGGCGCGCGTCACGTGGTAGGTGGGCACGACGCGCGCGATGCCGCGCTCGCGCGCGAAGGCCAGCGCGCCGGCCGCTCCCCAGACCACGAGGTAGCCGGCGGTGAACAGCAGCGGCGAGGCCGGGGAGCGCCGGCGCGTCATGCGCGAGTACAGCGCCACCGTCGGCGCGAGCGACGGCAAGGTGCGCTGGAGCTACGACGCCAAGCTGCCCGTCGCCGGCGACCTGGTCGTGGATGCAGACCGTGTCTTCGTCGGCAGCCGCACCTACGACCTGATCGCGCTCGATGCCGCGAACGGCAGGGAGCTGTGGAAGCACTACTACTGG
Organism: Pyrinomonadaceae bacterium; assembly: GCA_046262835.1. Taxonomy (GTDB): domain Bacteria; phylum Acidobacteriota; class Blastocatellia; order Pyrinomonadales; family Pyrinomonadaceae; genus UBA11740. The sequence continues at coordinate 22 of JBHELZ010000156.1, read as the reverse complement.
TTCTCGTGGATCGAATCGCCGC
>JBHELZ010000155.1:0-513 GCA_046262835.1 Pyrinomonadaceae bacterium | reverse complement strand
ATTCTGCTCATCAATGGCGGCGCTCGCCCACATGATGCCAGCGATAGCGCCGGCAATAATCAAAATGACATAGAAGGCGGCGAACCCGAGAAGAAACGAGCCTTTTCGCTTGAGATCTTCCGAGTGCGATCCAGATTCGACAAGATTTTCGAACATCTTCAATCCTCCCTAAGTGGCGCCAAAAGGGTCAGAGCGAGAATCATTCGACAGCAGTTTCCGCAAAAAGTTTCAAGAACCTGCGCGTTACCTATTTGACCTTCGGAAGAACAAGCCGCTGCAGGCTGGGCCAGCTACTTTGCGAGACACAAATAAACTGGCCTTTCAACGTCCAGTACGATCGTGCAGCCTTTCCCGCCGAGCGTGAACGGCACGATTGCAAAGCGTATTCAATTGGCCAGCAACGCCCGCAGTCTATGCCGCAATTACAAACAAAGTCAAGAGCAAACAACGCTCACTGTCGCATGTTCCGTGGCTCTGTCGCGTTCGCGAATTATCATCGCCACAGTTTTTAGA
>JBHELZ010000154.1:0-513 GCA_046262835.1 Pyrinomonadaceae bacterium | reverse complement strand
ACGCAGAAGGAGCAGCCCGACGACGTACGCGGCGAAGGCGGCCACTTCACCGCCGAGATAGAGCCAGGCCCAAGTCGCATCCCCCTCGAGCAGCCCGCCGTGCCGCGGCACGAGCGGTGAGTCGTGCGGCCAGGCGGACGCCACGCAGAGACCGACGCCGGCGAGCGTCAGCAGGCCCGCGCCGAGCGCGGCCGCGTCCTCGTAGCGCCGCTGGCTGAACAGCGTCGGGGCCGCCCGGCTCGTCACCAGCGAATGCAGCAGGGACAGGAGGGCCGCGCCGTAGAACGGGAGTGCCCGCTCGATGCCCATCCCGCGTGCGAAGGCCCATCCCGCGGCGGCCACGGTGAACAGGGCCGCACCGATGCCGATGCCGGGGTCGCGATCCTGCAAACGATCAAGCGCGACAAGTTCGATCTCGTCGCGATCGGGGTGAGCCGGCGGCCGGGCGAAAAGCTCTCGTTCGGCGCCATTGCCGACACGCTCCTGAAAGAAGCGAAATGCCCGCTCCTGTTC
>JBHELZ010000153.1:0-514 GCA_046262835.1 Pyrinomonadaceae bacterium | reverse complement strand
AAAGTAATGTGCGCGCCTTCTCCGCGAAGCACATATAGCACGTGCTCGCGCAGCGATTGATCGTTAGTTGATTGACTCATGACAGGTTTCCGTGCTGGCCACCGTGTCAGAAGCCCGACCGTCAGGGAGGGCCTGAATGGTTAGCGAGCCCTTGCTTACGCGCGGGCTTCTGACACCGGTCACCGCTTTCTACTTATCCGGTAAGTATCGTACCGGCACACGGCCGCATAATCGCAAAACTTACACGTCACTTTTCCCTGCGAAGGGCGCACCCGAAAATCACCGCCGCGCATTCCATCAATGAATTCCCAGACACGCCGGCTTACTTCCCGGCGAATGCGCTGCCATTCGATGTCGTCGAGCTTGACTCGATGATTGGTTACTTCGGTGCAGTCCTCGAGCATCTTGCGATACAGACCCTGATTCAAACGCGGCCCTCGTCCGCGGAGGCGATAGTAACCGCCACCCGCCAATTCAAAGCCGGGCACAAACAGTTGCTCGAGCGCCGCCAGAT
>JBHELZ010000152.1:0-514 GCA_046262835.1 Pyrinomonadaceae bacterium | reverse complement strand
CCTGAAGATCGCGCGCGGCTTTGTTCCCATGAGCTCCGAAGAGATGCAGGTGTTGCGCACGCGTTGCGCGCCTGCTGCCGCTGATGGACACTTCGAGCTGTACAAGACGTCCAAACAATTCGATGGCCCACCGGGAAGGAAGCAGCACCACTTTCCGCCGCTGGATGAACTGGCGGCTTAGTGTACGACTCCTTGGACTGTAACCCGCGCAGCGGGTGGAGGCATAAAGCCTGGGGTGGAGCGAAGCGGAACCCCAGGGTGACGAAAGGTTAGAAAACCGAGCACGCGAAGCGTCCGATAGTGCAAAGCTTCTATCTTATTCTGAAAAGGCTGTCGCCCACTTCGCGGGCTCTTTATCTATAACTATAACGATCCTGGGGTTCCGCTGCGCTCCACCCCAGGCTTTACGCTGTCGCCGCGCTTCGCTGGCTTTCAATACAAGTCCTTCACATCTTGGTCGGACTTTTCCAGACTTATTTGCTGCCAAACTGGAAATAACGAGGATGGCCTTACG
>JBHELZ010000151.1:0-517 GCA_046262835.1 Pyrinomonadaceae bacterium | reverse complement strand
CAGTATCCCCTCGATGCGGTCGAGGATGTTCCCCTCGCGGTCGATGACGACGGTGAGCGGCAGCGTCTCACTCTCGTCGAAGAGCCTCTTGGTCTCCTTCGTGCCGAGCGCGACGGGGTAGTTGATTTTGAGCCTTCTGGTGAAGCGCCGCACTTCCCTGACAGTCTGCGGCGGGTAGGTGACGCCGATGACCTGAAGCCCGCGCGCTCGGTACTCCCGCTGCATCTTCACCAGGTCGGGCATCTCCGCCCGGCACGGCGGGCACCACGTCGCCCAGAAATTCAGCACGACGACTTTGCCGCGCAGGCTGCTGAGCGCGACGCCCTGCGGGCCATCCTGAATGGCGAAGTCGGGCGCGGCCGCACTGACGAACCTGGGCTGCACGCCGCGGTCGCAGGCAGTGAGCGCGAAGAGCAATCCGAGCAGGCAGGCGAGCTGTTTCACGCCGTTATAATACGACGCATGCGCGTGCTCGGCATCGATTGCGGCTCGGAGGTGACCGGCTACGGTGTGGTCG
>JBHELZ010000150.1:0-518 GCA_046262835.1 Pyrinomonadaceae bacterium | reverse complement strand
CCCCTCGTCTTTCACGCCGCAGCATCACGAACATGAAGCTGCCGAGCACGAGCATGGTGGCGGTGGCACCGACGCGGATCATGTTCATCGCGATGAGGCCGTACTTCCCGCTGGCTGGATCGTAGTGATAGCAATAGAGCGTGAGCGCGTCGACGACAGTGCCGATGCGCTCGTCAGAAGACTGCACCATGGCGAGCCGCAGGTCGCGGGGCGAGAATTCGATGCCGTAAAAGTACTGTGCGAGCTTGCCTTGCGGAGTAGCGACCATCACGCCGCTGGCGTGCGCGAACTGTTGCGTCCGGTCGTCCCAAACGTAATGGAAGCCGGCGGCTTCGGTCGCCGCGGCGGGCCGCAGGACTTCGTGCGCCAAGCCGCGATGATCGCCAGGCAATTTCCCGGGACGCCGATCAAGCTCGTCTGGAGCCGCGAGGAGGACCAGTCGCACGATTTCTACCGTCCCGTTTCACAGTGCCGCCTCGAGGGCGCGATCGATGCTTCGGGAAACCTCGAGGCCCTGC
>JBHELZ010000149.1:0-518 GCA_046262835.1 Pyrinomonadaceae bacterium | reverse complement strand
GTATCGAGGCGACAAGCTCGTCTATATCGGCGAGCGCGGCGAAGGCGCGACCGGTTCGCTGCGCTTTCACCGCGAGCTCGCGCTCAACTGGTCGGTGGAGGAAGAAGCTCGGCTGCCGAACTGGCCGCGGCTTCGCGACACGCTGACCGTGTACCGCCGCAACCGCGTGCGGCAGGCATTGCGCGAGCGCGACCGCTGTTTCGAATGCCACCGCTTCATCGCCACCGGCGCGTCGGGGCTCCTGCTCGGCGGCTTCGGCATGGGGCTGACGATGACGCCGGTCACGGCGGCTGCGATGAGCGCGGTCGCCGTCGACAAGGCGGGCATCGGCTACGTGCGCTACGAGAACTCGCTGCTGGCCATCGACGACCTGGAAGCGGCCTCGAAGCTGTGCGACCACTTCGCCCACCGGGCCTGGCCCCGGGTGCTCAACGCCTTCGCCCGGCTCCTCAACCCTCTGCTCGGGAACATCGCCCATGCCGGCTACGGCGGTTACTACTGGGAGCTCAACCAGGCCG
>JBHELZ010000148.1:0-519 GCA_046262835.1 Pyrinomonadaceae bacterium | reverse complement strand
CTCCGGTGATGTCGCCGGCTTGAGCCTTGCTATTCACCTGCGTCGCAAAAATGATCGCGGGGATAGCGAGTGGCCAGCAACAGAAAATCGAAATAATTGCCGGCACCATATAGTTTGGCGGCGCTGCCGATCCGCCGGCCGGTGGTGGCGGAGTCCAGTTTTGTGACATGTGTTAGTTTCTCCTGTGAATTGAATCTGAATTTTAACGAAATGCCGAACTGGCTGTGCGCCAATTAGCACTTGATGCGTTCGCCGCCGCTCTAAATCACTCGGCAGACTTCGCGATCCAGCAAGCTAAAGATGGATTACTCTCCGAAATCGCGCAGCATAACTAACAAAACCAGTGCACCATTGTCAATCTATTCAAACAGGAAAGCACCGCAAAATGTTGGGCCGCACGGCGCGGATTGACGGAATAAACCAAGATCGGGGATAGTCACAGCCTGGTTTAGACGCATCGTTAGCCAATGAAACAGGTCTTGCAAAACGCCAAAACCGGCGCTGTCAGCGTTTTGGAGG
>JBHELZ010000147.1:0-520 GCA_046262835.1 Pyrinomonadaceae bacterium | reverse complement strand
ACTCTGCGACGCAGCTAGGGCTGGTGAACGCCGCCCGCGGCCTGCCCTTCCTGTTTTTTGGGATGATCGCCGGGGTCTATGCGGACCGCTCCGGCCGCAAGGTGCAACTGGTTGCCGCGCAGGCGACCAATGTGGCCCTGAACCTGGTGCTGGTGGGGACGAACCATCGCAGCGCCCCCCTACGAGTGCGTGAGCGGCTGGCTGCCCACGACCACGGGCGCGACCTGGTCGACCACGTGCTCGCCGCCGAGCAGCCCACCTTCGGCGCCGGCCTGCTCACCGCCGCGTTCCGCGCCGGTCCCGAGTTCACGCGGTTCGACGGAAACGTCGGCCCGGGCCGCATTGATCCGCTCGACGACGCCGCGCCGATCCGCGCCTGCAGCACGAGCCCCGATCGCCGCAGCCGGTTGTCCTCGGCGCCGGTGAGGCCCTTTGCGCCGCGCGAGCGCGCGAGCTCGAGCTGCTTCATCGCCTCCACTTCGCGGCCGAGCTCGTGCAGCATCTCCGCCCGCTCGAACGC
>JBHELZ010000146.1:0-521 GCA_046262835.1 Pyrinomonadaceae bacterium | reverse complement strand
CACACCACCCGTCGATTCGACGCGCACGAGGATCGCGACGTCGAGCGCCGCCGTGAGCGCGTCGACGACCTCGCGCTCGTCACACGCCGGCGACGCGGCGAGCACATCGAGCGAAAAGACCGTCCCGATCGCCGCCGCGGTCGCGTCCACCTCGAGATCGCGGGCGGCGAGCGCGCCGACGTGAAAGCCGCCGGCCGGACAGGCGAGACCCGATCGTCCGCGACGACGGGCGACGTCAGAACTGGACCTCGGGGACGGCCTTCGCGCTCTCGGGCACGCCACCGCGGGATGCGGCGATCTTCAACGTTTCCGTTCCCAGCGGCAGCTACTCGCTCCAGATCACCGGGAAGAACAACGCGACCGGCATCGCGCTCGCGGGCTTCGTGTTCTTCGGCCGCTCGCGATGGCCGGGAGTGTTCGCGGCCGCGTTTCTCGCCAACGTCGGCACCGGACCGAGCACGCTTGCCGCCGCCGGCATCGCCGTAGGCAACACGTTCGCGCCCGCGACGGCGTCGTGGCTG
>JBHELZ010000145.1:0-521 GCA_046262835.1 Pyrinomonadaceae bacterium | reverse complement strand
CCATTCGCGCACCAGCACCGACGGCCTCCAGACCAGCAGCAACGGCGCGACGACGGCAAGCGCGCCGCCCAGCAGCAGCGCCGCCGCGCGCAGGCCGCGCCGGCCCCGGGCGGCCAGGAGCGTGAAGCCCGCGGCGGCGGCGATCAGGATCAGTCCTTTCGTCTGGAGGAACAGCAGCACGACGCCGCCCGCGACGCCGAACGCGAGCGGGAGCGGGCGCGGTGGGAGGCCCGCCCGCACGGCCGGCTGTCCGACAAGCAACTCACCACGGCGATCAGCGAGGCCGGGCAGCGCCAGGCCCGCGAGCGTGCGGCGGCCGACACCGTGCGGCGGGAGATCGCCGAGCAGATGTCGCCGGTTGAGATCGCGCAGGCGCAACGCGCGGCGCGTGCCTGGCTCAAGAGCACACATTGATTCTCGCTCTTCGGCTCGCACGCACCTTGACCCTGCGCGGATGCGTGATTACGCATTCGGGGCCTTGGAGACGTGGCCGAGTGGCTGAAGGCGGCGGTTTGCTAAAC
>JBHELZ010000144.1:0-521 GCA_046262835.1 Pyrinomonadaceae bacterium | reverse complement strand
ATGTTCGGGATAAAAAATCACGTTCACGACCCCGCCGCTTTTTGCCAGCGCTACGATCATTTCGTCGGTTAGATTTCGCGGCACATCGGCAATCGCGCGACATCCTGAGTGCGTGGCAATGACCGGTTTCGTCGAAGTGTTTACGATATCCCAGAACGTCTTGTCTGATACGTGCGACACGTCGACCATCATTCCCAGACGGTTCATCTCGCGAACGACCTGTTTGCCAAAGTCGTTCAGCCCGCGTGTCTTTCCCGCTTCATCCCCGGATGATCCGGCCCAGTTGGTGCTTACGCTCCACGCCGGCGACATGTAGCGCACGCCCAGCCTGAAAAACCGCTCGACATTTTCCACCCGCTCGTCGATCGCGTAGCCACCTTCCAGTCCCATCAGGGCCGCAATTTTCCCCGCGTCGGCCGCCTTGCGAACATCCGCAGCTGTCGTCGCTAACTCCCACGTTTCCGGATGGTTTTTGGCGAGCGCGCGCACCGCGTCAATCTGTACGTCGGCCCGCTTAATTG
>JBHELZ010000143.1:0-523 GCA_046262835.1 Pyrinomonadaceae bacterium | reverse complement strand
GGCGCAGATGCTCGGGCACGAAGTCCTCCGGCGGGCCGGTCAAGACCGCCGCCGCGCTCGCGAGCTCGTTCGGGGCGCGGTCGACATGATCGCGCCATCCGCGCAGGACTCGCGGCGCCTCGCTGACGGGCCACAGCGCCATCCCGCCGAGCACCGTCGGACCGAGCGCATGAAGGCGGAAGTCGAACCTGGTCACGATCCCAAAGTTGCCGCCGCCGCCGCGGATGCCCCAGAAGAGATCGGCGTTCTCGGTCGAGCTGGCATGGAGGACCTGGCCGTCGGCGCTGACCAGCCAGGCGGAGCGGATGCGGGCGGCCGCGGCGCGCGGTCTCCCGGCCGGCCTCAGCGCGAACGTGACCGGGCGCGATCCGGACGGCTGGATCACCGCGCCGGCGCCCGACAAGGAAGCGATCGGTGCGTACAACCAGTACTCGACGCGCGGCGGCCGTGCCGGGACGGTCGTCGTGCGCGTCTCGCGCACGGAGTCCGGCCTCGACGCGCCCGCACGCGTGAAGGTCTACGT
>JBHELZ010000142.1:0-523 GCA_046262835.1 Pyrinomonadaceae bacterium | reverse complement strand
GAGCCGCGCAGCTCACCGCGCTCGAGGATCCGCAGCTCGAGCCGGACCCCCTGCTCCGCCCCCTCTTGGTTGGGACCCGGGTTGGGGTCGATGAAGTAGAGGTCGCTGACCAGGACACCGAGGCGATCGAAGCCAAAGGCATGGAGCATGCCCTTGAATCTACGGAAAATGTCACGGCCTCGTTCTACGGTCCGCCACGTGAGCGCGAGACCGAGCCCCGCCGAGCTGGACCGGGCACGCACGCTGCTCAAGGCTCGGTGGGCTCGACGGATGGAATCGATGGAGGGGAAGGCGGCGGCATTGGCTGCGGCACCGGTCAGCCCTTCGAGCGCGTGCCGCAGCGCCGGCACCAGCTTGCCGTATTTGCGGCCGACGACCGGCAGGTTGGGCGGCGCGCTGAGAGACCCGGCCGCCACCGCGTCGCCGAAGTTCTTGACGACGCCGGCGGCCGACGCCACCCAGTAGCCGCCGCCGGTCCGGGTGGCGGCCATGCCCACCACCGGCGCGGCCGGCGGGGCTCCCC
>JBHELZ010000141.1:0-525 GCA_046262835.1 Pyrinomonadaceae bacterium | reverse complement strand
GAGCATCACCCCGCCCGCGCGGTCACTCGAAGCCGGGCTCGTACTCACCCGGCGCCAGATTGTCGAAGCGCGTGAAGCTCCCGAACCAGCGCACCTTCACCGTGCCGATCGGCCCGTTGCGTTGCTTGGCCAGGATGAGCTCCGAGATGCCGTCGTCGTTCCCCGGCTCTTTGTCGCGCTGGTAATAATCGTCGCGGTAGATGAACACGATGGCGTCTGCGTCCTGTTCGATGGCGCCGGATTCGCGAAGGTCCGAGAGCATCGGCCGCTTGTCGTTGCGGCTCTCGACGCCGCGGTTCAGCTGCGAGAGCGCGATGACCGGCGTGGCCAGCTCTTTGGAGAGCTCTTTCAACCCGCGCGAGATTTCGCTGATCTCCTGCTCACGGCTCTGCGCGTTCGGCCGGCCGCGCATCAGCTGCAGGTAATCGACCACCACGAGGCCGGGCAGCGCCGCCTGCGGGTTCTCCGCCCGCCGCTTCTCGCGCTCCGCTTTGATGCGCCGCACCTTGGCGCGCAGCTCGAGCA
>JBHELZ010000140.1:0-525 GCA_046262835.1 Pyrinomonadaceae bacterium | reverse complement strand
CGTCTCGCCCGACCGGAAGTGGATCGCGTACACCTCGAACGAGTCGGGGCAGAACGAGCTCTACGCCGTCCCGAGTGACCGCCGCGCGCCGAGCCGCGTCTCGAACGCCGGCGGGCGCGAGTCGGTCTGGCGCCGCGACGGCAGCGAGCTTTTCTTCATCGACGCAAACGACTGGATCAGCGCGGTGAGCGTGAAGGACGGCTCGTTCGGTCCGCCCGCGCGGCTGTTCCACATCGAGCCGGGCGTCGGCCACACCCGCCTCGACCCGATCTTCGGCAATACGTACGATGTCTCGCCCGACGGGCAGCGTTTCCTCGTCAATCAGGCGGTCAACGGCATCACCGACCTCCAAATGAATGTGATCGTGCGATGAACATCCGCATCGGAACCAGCGGCTACAGCTACAAGGAATGGAAGGGGACCTTCTATCCGGAGGACCTTCCGGCGGCGAAGATGCTGCCGTATTACGCCGAGCGGTTCGACACCGTCGAGATCAACAACACCTTCTACCGGCTGCCGCAGGCG
>JBHELZ010000139.1:0-529 GCA_046262835.1 Pyrinomonadaceae bacterium | reverse complement strand
GTTGTGCTGAATGCTGCGCAAGCGAAAGGCCTGAGCGAAACACTGCTTGGGTTGCGTGTGACAGGAGTGACTGCGGAAGCAGACAATGCGAAGTGCCTGATGGCCAACGAGCAGACTCAGAACCTTGGCGGGCAGATGTATCGGTACGCGCGCGTTGAGCCGAAAGGCGCCAACGTCTTGATGGTTGCGCCCAATGGTGATCCGCTCGTGACCTCACATAAAATTGGTCGCGGGCGAGTTATTTTCGTCGTGTTGCCGGACCTGCTGGGAGAAGACGAGCGTTTGACTCCGTTCGCAGCACACCTGCTCGCGCATTTGGCTGCGAATGCGACCCCCGTTCAGGTTGACGGCGCTGTCGAGTATCTCGTCAATCGCAATGAACGTGGCTGGGTCGTCACGTTATTCAACGACAACGGCGTCTTCAAGCCGCAGCAGGGTTTGGCCCAGGTCGATCGCAACGCGACCGCGACGGTGACCATAAGTTTGAGAAATCAAAACATCTCGGAAGCGACAGAGTGGTTAAGTGAAA
>JBHELZ010000138.1:0-529 GCA_046262835.1 Pyrinomonadaceae bacterium | reverse complement strand
GGGATTAAGACGGGAAAAGGGTGCGGGGCCTTACGAGTCGAGCGACCCGGACACGCTGCGCATCTGGTGGAGCGATGTGGGCGTACATCAAAACATGACCTTTCCTGTACATCCCGATCCGATTTCGGGAATGCATTGCTGGCACCAGGCGGTTCGCGTGACGAGGGCTGAACCGGGAGACGGAGTCGGAGATGTATTTGTCGACACGCAGAAGTCGCGGGAAGTTTATCGGAAGTGGCTGGCCATGACGCGGCCTGCTGATAAATTCTCGCCTGACGGGACCCGCCGCCCTTACTGGATGTTGCGCCCGTTGAAGCCGGCGCGAGAGTTTTATAATTTACCAAAGCAAAAACCGGAATTATTAAGTGTAGAATAAGCTCGCCTTCGATGTGGATCTGACCTCTTGAAATAATTGCAGTCAGGGGGCGGGCTTGCCCCCGCTCCTCGACTGAAGGTGACATCCATCGTGAGAATACTGCGAGGAAGAGCGGGGGCAAGCCCACCTTCCTCACCCTGAGACTATGAGAGT
>JBHELZ010000137.1:0-531 GCA_046262835.1 Pyrinomonadaceae bacterium | reverse complement strand
GCTTCTGGGCCTTTGTAATTTTTCTGTTGGCGGCGTACGCGACCGCTGCGTTCGGTCCGGCTCCGACCAGCGTAAAAAAGCTGGCCATCGCCACGCTTTTCACCTGGCTTATGATTCCCTGGGCCTGGTGGTTTGATCGCTATCGAGAGGCGGTTACAGAACCGCTAACGATCTCTTAATTTGCATTCTTTAGATCTCTTGCGCCTTTGCGAATGGTGATGAACGGCTTTGTCTCACGCAAAGACGCAAAGAAAAACTAAAAACGCTCAGAAGGCGTGGTGCGAACTGCTGTTACCAGGTGCGCCGCCGGCTGATTAGGTTAATCAGAGCTACAAACAATGCCGCTCCAATGATTGACCAAATAATAGGAAAATTCATGCCGCCGACCGGAATACTGATCAGCTCGGGCAGATGCAAAGCGCCGGCTATCCACGAACCAAGCAATGCGCCGATGAAGCCCAGCGCAATCGAAACTAAACAGCCGCCGTGTGAATAGCCGCCGATCGCCTGGCCCAGAGCGCCACACACACC
>JBHELZ010000136.1:0-531 GCA_046262835.1 Pyrinomonadaceae bacterium | reverse complement strand
GCGTACGTCCGTCGCCAAATCCGCCTTCATCGTGGTTGCGCCGTTTAGTGCCAGTTTCATACTTGTAACTTTGGAGTGCGCTGACTTGTCAGCGCTTTGAGTCGGGCGCGACCTTGGCGACCAATTCTTGCTCTTGCGCCTTTCAAAAGAATGCGGCACTGGCTTGGCAGACCAAAGCGGCGACAAGTCGCCGCACTCCAAGGTGTCGACCGTTTAGTCAAAGTTGTTAACGTCGGGGCTCCATAGTTTCGCCAGTGTTGGAATCAAAGAAATGCGCCTTTGTCATATCAATGTGCACCCAGACCGTTGACTCCACTTCAGCGCGGAAGTCGCCCGGGGCGCGCGCGACAATCTTTTCATTGCCAATCGTCACAAAGACAAAGGTCTCGCTGCCCATTAGTTCAGTCACATAAACCTTCGCCGGCGCCCACCCCTCATTCTGAATCGCGGAAATCTGGACATGCTCGGGGCGAATACCGAGAACCACTCGTTGGTTAGCATCAGGCTGCTTCAGACTATCGAGTTTAGATC
>JBHELZ010000135.1:269-533 GCA_046262835.1 Pyrinomonadaceae bacterium | reverse complement strand
ATATGGGCTTGGCGTGAGTGTGAACTCGCAAGGCGGGCATCGCGCGCTCGCGCACGGCGGCGAGGTCTCAGGTTTTACGGCGCAGAACGTGGTGTTTCCCGATGACCGCGCCGCGGTGGTGGTGCTCACCAATCAGGACGCGGCCAGCGCCGCCGGGCCCATCGCGAGCGGCATTTCGCAGTTGTTGTTCGCCACTAACGATCCGGCAACGCCGGCGAAACTTGAGCAAGCAAAGAGAATCTTTGCAGATCTCCAGCAGGGAAA
>JBHELZ010000135.1:0-259 GCA_046262835.1 Pyrinomonadaceae bacterium | reverse complement strand
GCCCTTGGGCGCGCCGCAATCATTCACCCAGGTGAGCCAGAGCTTGCGCGGCGGTATGGTGGGCCGCGTCTATCAAATTCGTTTTCCGAACAAAGCGATTCGCGCCTGGACCTACGAAATGCCGGACGGGAAGCTGGAGCAGTTTCAGGTGGCTGCCCAGAATTGATGAAAGCAAAACGGCTGGTGCAATCGCCAGCCGTTCTTCTGTTTTTCGTGGTGAGCCGAGCAGGACTCGAACCTGCGACCCACTGGTTAAAAG
>JBHELZ010000134.1:0-536 GCA_046262835.1 Pyrinomonadaceae bacterium | reverse complement strand
GAAGCGGGCGTCGGCGGCGATGGCCTTCTGGTTGGCGAGGACGGCTTCGGCCCAGCGCCCGCGGCGAACGTCGATGTGCGACGGCATGTGCACCAGGTGGCCGAGAGTGGGGCACAGGTCGCGCAGCCGGCCGGCGGCGAGCGCCTCCTCGAACGCAACCGCGTCGCACCAGAGCGAGTCGGGCGACACCGCGAGCAGCTCCGTACCGCGCGATACGATCGCCTCGTCGCCGACCGCCGCGGCCAGGCGACGGCCTTCGCGATCGCCGCCCTGCAGGAGCGTGGCTCGCTCTTCGTCGGCCCGCGCACCGAGCTCTACGAGGGCATGGTCGTCGGCGAGAACTCCCGTGACAACGACCTCGACGTGAACGCGAGCAAGGAGAAGAAGCTGACGAACATGCGCGCATCGGGTTCTGATGAAGCGATGCGCCTGGTGCCGGACCTCGTCCTTTGCGATTACGATCTGCCGGACATTAAAGGCGACGAAGTCTGCCGCCGCATCGGCGCGCATGAAACCACCGCGCGCGTGCCCATCAT
>JBHELZ010000133.1:0-536 GCA_046262835.1 Pyrinomonadaceae bacterium | reverse complement strand
GTGTACGTGACCATCGGCATTGGAGTCCTCCTCGTGCTCGCGCGCGCCATCGACGTGCTCGCGCTCGGCGAGGACACCGCGGCCGGCATGGGTGTCGACGTCGCGCGCGTCGCGCTCGGCGTCTACGTCGCCGGCGCGCTGCTCGCCGCGGGAACGGTGGCCGCGGCCGGCCTGGTGGGATTCGTCGGGCTGCTCGTGCCGCATCTGGTGCGCATGGCCGGTGCGCGCACCCACCGCACCATCATCGCCGCCGCGGCGCTCGCGGCGCCAACGGCGCCGCAGCCGCGCGTCAAGAACACGAAGGGCCACATCGAGTGGCTCGCGATGGACGGGCCGCTCCTCGCCTACGACGTCAAGGGGACTCGGCCCGACTACTGCAACAAGCTCTTCGTCTGGAACGTCCAGACCGGGGGCGGCGCGCTTGTCAGCGGCCGGGACACCTGCGAGGCCGACGATTCGAGCACGGGCGGCGGCGTCGTCGAGGTCGCCGTGGCCGGCAAGCGCGTCGCCTGGATCGTCAACCAGGGCGGGAACAC
>JBHELZ010000132.1:0-538 GCA_046262835.1 Pyrinomonadaceae bacterium | reverse complement strand
GAATTAATAAGTCGGGCATCCGTAATTTCTTCAGTCCACCATTCCGGATTTGTAAAGTCAGTAGCGTCAAGCATCGCGCCGATGGTTGTTGCGCCATCGCCATTGCGGCCGTGGCACCGGGAGCATCTCTCTTTGAACAGAGTTTTCGCCTGAGCTAACTGTCCAGTCGAAACGGTGGGTGCCGCTAATTCTTTCTGATCCTGGTGACTGACCCTGGACAACGCGACAAATGAATAAAAACTCAGCACGAAAGCCGCAGAGAGAATGATGGTTTTAATGCCGGTGATCATCAGCTTACACATTTTAGAAAATATGATCCTTGAAAACGAATCTACAGTCGCTCACGAAACCGCGTCAACGTAATGTCCAACACACTTTAGGAAGCTCTGAACAAGTGCGTTCGACGCGTAGCGTCGGGATGAATTTAGCCCGGCCTTTCAAGGCCGGGAAAGGTCAAAAAGTTGTTCGCGTCGCATAGCGACGGCTGAAATTGGCTCTCATTTCAATCGTCGCTACGCGACGAGGCATTCAATACACC
>JBHELZ010000131.1:0-548 GCA_046262835.1 Pyrinomonadaceae bacterium | reverse complement strand
ACAACGGGGATGGCACGTTTGTCGACCACAGCGCCCAATCGGGCCTGGCCACCCAGCTCAGTGGAAACAACATCATCCAGACCGATTACAACAATGACGGCTGCACGGATATCCTGGTCGAGCGCGGTGGCTGGGAAACGGCGCTGCGGATGTCCCTGCTGCGCAACAACTGCAACGGCACGTTCACCGATGTCACGCGTGCCGCCGGCGTCGACGATGGGCGATGGAGCACGAGCGCGGCGTGGGTGGATTACGATCGCGATGGGTATCTCGACCTGTTCGTCGCCAACTACGTCGATCTGGATCTGGAGAAAACGCCGCACCCCGGCCAAGGTGAATTTTGCGAATGGAAATCGATTCCGGTCATGTGCGGCCCGCGCGGCCTGCCCAAAGCGCTCAATGCGCTCTATCACAACAACGGCGATGGCACCTTCACCGACATTTCTGAAAGCGCTGGCATTTTGAAACCGGGCGGACGCTACGGCCTGGGCGTTGTCGCTGCCGATTTCGATAACGACGGCTGGCCCGACATCTATGTTGCTTGCGAC
>JBHELZ010000130.1:0-550 GCA_046262835.1 Pyrinomonadaceae bacterium | reverse complement strand
CAACCGCTTGGGCGCGGAGGTCGGACGGTACCTCGCTGGGCGCGGCGACCTCGCCGCCGTGGTCGTGCATCCCGCTGAGCGCCGCCGCCACGGCGACGCGTTCTTCGCGCTGGGCGTCCCGGTCGTCGAGTGGCCGGCCACGCCTGCCGACGTGTCGGCGTACGAGCCCGAGTGCCTGTTCTCGGTGCTGTTCGGCTTCGCCATCATGGGTCTCGGCGAGCGCGGACACACCATCCGCGCCTTCATCGATGATGCGGCGCATGCGGTATTTGGCGTCATCTCGATCGTCATGAAGGCGGCGCCGATCGGTGCGTTCGGCGCCATGGCCTTCACGATCGGCAAGTTCGGGTTCGGCATCCTCGCGAGCCTCGGGCAATTGGTCGCGAGCATTTACCTCACCTCAATCCTGTTCGTGCTGATCGGGTTTGGCGCGATCGCCTGGCTGTTCCGACTGCCGCTGTTGAAGATCATCCGCTTTTTCAAGGACGAGCTCCTGATCGCCTTCACCGCGACCTCGGGCGAGGCGATGATCCCCCGCTCGATCGAGAAG
>JBHELZ010000129.1:0-554 GCA_046262835.1 Pyrinomonadaceae bacterium | reverse complement strand
TGTTTTCAAAATGATCGTGGGGCAGGGAATGATGCTGACGGTTATCGGAATGGTAGCCGGGCTGTTGGGTGCATTTGCCCTAACGCGGCTAATGGCCACGATGCTCTTTAGCGTCAAACCAACTGACCCAATCACCTTCGGAGGCGTGGCGCTGGTACTGTTCGCGATTGCGTTGATAGCCTGCTACATTCCTGGCAGGCGCGCGACAAAGGTCGACCCGGTCAATTCACTTAGATATGAGTAAGACAATTGCCTTTTCACCGACTCGCTTTGAGGGAAAGTGCTGTGAGCGCCTGAAGTCAGTACCGGGAGCGGTAGCGACTGGGTCTGTATCTGGTGACGATTTGATTGACGTAACGTTACCCGGTCGCTACCGCTCCCGGTACTGACCTCATCCCCGAGCCCTCATCCGCAGCTCTTCTTCCAAACGGAGAAGGGGACTAGATTCCGGAAAATGCCAAAGATTCTCATCGCTGACGATCAGGCTGACGTGCTGGCCGCATTGCGGCTGCTGCTTAAAAATGAAAACTACGACACCGTGACCGCTTCATCGC
>JBHELZ010000128.1:0-556 GCA_046262835.1 Pyrinomonadaceae bacterium | reverse complement strand
GCCTCGCCGTCCTTGCGGGCGGCCCAGATCGCACCGCCGATCACAACGGCGGCGCTGACCAAGGCGACGAGCGACAGCAGAACGCCGACGACGATCGTCATCCGAACCCGATCACGCTGCGGATCCCGTCCTGCGCCTCCATCAGCTCGAAGCCGCGGTTGACCTCGTCGAGGGTCAGCCGGTGCGAGATCAGGGACTCGACGTCGATCTCGCCGCGCAGCCAGCGCTCGCCGTCTGTCGTTTTATCTCCAGTCCCGCCGAGGTAACTCCCGGCCGCGCGCCGCGTCTCGGTCGGCGCAATCAAAGGCGCGAGTGCGGCGCGCGGGCGAAAGCCCGTGCTGCGCATTCCGAGCGGCTCGAAGATATTTTTGCGTGCGAACTCGTCGAGCGTCATGCCGCTCACGCGGCGGACGATTTCGCCAAGCGCGATGTAGTTGATGTCGCTGTAAACGAAGCGCGTGTCAGGCGGATTGCGCAGAGGCTCTGCGGCCAGCCGCTTCATGGCCTCGTCGTATCCGCTCCACTTCTCGCTCAGATCGAAATCGGGCGCGTAGCC
>JBHELZ010000127.1:0-557 GCA_046262835.1 Pyrinomonadaceae bacterium | reverse complement strand
CCCTGGTAGGGATTGAGGTTCTTCGCCTTGAGCACCCAACCATTGCCGGCGTAAACCAACGGGCCGGACAGTGTTGCTGAGACTGCATTAGGAAGAAAGTCATCGCCGGCGACAAAGTCTTTGCCGTTGATCGATGCGGACGTCTTCGTCGCATCGCGTGCTTCACGCCGCAGTGCGATCTTCTGAAAGAAAGTTCCATCGTCGCCCATCGGTTTGAAGCCCCAGCGGCCCAAATTCATCGCGATGAACTTAGCCGTGGTGTCGAGCCCGCGTGAAGGCGTGTCGCGGCCTTCCATTTCATCCGAAGCGATGAAAGTCAGATAGCTTCTAAGTTGTGCGGCTGTGATTGCATCGACGCCGCGTGCTTTCATGAGCGCCGCAGGAGCGTGCGCAGTCGCGCGCTCGGTGCGACGTTGCGCGAATGTTGTCGGCAGCGCGAACGAAGCCGCAACGATAAAGACGAGTAGATAGAGTCTCAGTGTTTTCAGCATGATTGTTGGATTATACGGAGGAAACGGGAATTTGGTTACGCGTGCTTCAGGCGGCTGGCACTAACG
>JBHELZ010000126.1:0-561 GCA_046262835.1 Pyrinomonadaceae bacterium | reverse complement strand
AGACCGATGACGCCATCGGTGCATTCAATCGCGCCATTCGCGAGAGTCATGGCTTCCAACCCGAAGCTCATGTCGGCATCGGCCGCACCTATGAAGAAAAAGGGCAATACGAGTTAGCCGCCCGGGAATTCGACATCGCCATAAAACAACTCTCGGACACTGAACCAATCATCTATCAAATGCTGGGCGCGGCTTATGAAAAGAGCGGCAACAACCGCGAAGCGATCGCCGCTTATGAAAATTATCCTCGTCTAGCGCCGAACGGATCGCAGGCATCGGCGGTAAAGTCGATTGTCGATCAATTGAAATCGCAACAGCCGGAATGACTAGCCGCAGATTCACACAGATAGACACAGATGAAGAGTCAGAACCGCCTGCGGTAGCGGGCGGGCCCGCGCGTTGCCACGGACGGATCGATTCGGAATAGACAACGATTCGTTTATGAAATAATCTTTTCGCTCTTATCCGCGTTCATCTGCGTGCATCCGCGGCTAACAGTCTTATGACTTCACCGGCACCAACCGCATCGCGTCACGTCTCTCGCAAAGCTTCGCAGTTCAC
>JBHELZ010000125.1:0-564 GCA_046262835.1 Pyrinomonadaceae bacterium | reverse complement strand
GAGTAGGACTTATGGACATCCGAAAGACGAAAGAGCATTTTGGAGTGCTGCGGCTTGACGCAGCTTTTCTAATTCAAGAACGCGACAATAGCTATCGAAAAGCGGCGTCAAGCCGCCGCACTCCAAAACAAAACGGGCGCGGCCGCCAAACCAATTTCAGGCACCGCGCCCGCTGCATTCCTGGCGCCGGAAAGGCGCCTTTCTAAACGATCACGCTTACTTTTTCGCTGGCGAACTCGCGGGCGACGACCCACCTTTAGCGGCCGCGGGCGATGTTGCCGCCGCGGGCGAGCTACCGGGCTTCGCCGCGTCCGCGGAAGCCGGACGCATGCCGCCCAGATTCGCCGGGTTCGAAAGCATATTCGACGCGAATTGGTTCACGATCTTGGCCTCAGAAAGAGACACTTCGAGCAGCGCCGCGTTAAGAATTTCTTTCCGCTGGTTAGTTAGCGCCACGGTGATTTGCTGCCGCACTCCCTGACTCTCAAGCGTGAGATTCTCGGTTTGCAAGCGCTTGTCCTGAAGCTTGAAGATGTACCACTTGCCACTCGGGAACCGGATGGG
>JBHELZ010000124.1:0-564 GCA_046262835.1 Pyrinomonadaceae bacterium | reverse complement strand
CTTTGAAGCGAGTGCGCCGTTGACGCAGAGTGGAATTGGCGCCGCGAGCGCGGTCCTGAATCCACGGGTTCTGAATGTAATGAACACCGATGCGCGCGTGCGTTACCTGACGGCGCGTTCACGCATTCCTTCCGACTCGCCCGCGGCCTTGCTGGTGCGCAAGTCGATGGAGTTCGAACGGGCGTTTGTGGCCGCCGGAGGTTTGCTGATGGCGGGCCTTGATCCCACCGGAAACGGCGGCATCGTCGCCGGCTTTGGTGACCTACGCGAAGTCGAGCTGCTGGTCGAAGCGGGATTCACACCGCTCGAAGCGATCAAGATCGCCACCCTTAATGGTGCAAAATTTCTCGGAGAAGATTTGCGTATCGGTTCGATCGCCGTGGGCAAACAGGCGGACCTGATGATTGTGAAAGGAAACCCCGCGGCAAAGATAAGTGACATCGAAAACGTCGAGATAGTTTTCAAAGACGGCGTCGGCTATGACTCAGAAAAACTGATTCAGAGTGTGCAGGGATTAGTGGGGATTAGATGATAAAAAAAAGCCGGTAAGCCCATGTGCTGTCC
>JBHELZ010000123.1:0-565 GCA_046262835.1 Pyrinomonadaceae bacterium | reverse complement strand
GTTCGGCGCCGCTTGAAGAGAACAGTTCCAATGATCCCGCCGATCGTCAGACAAATCAGGAATGAAATACCGGAGCTTTGCAGCACAGCTAACAGCACCCCTCCCGTCGTGCGCATGTAAATCTTCTGCGCCTTTTCCCACCAGTAAGGATCATCGCCCAACCACTGCACTACCTTTTCATACTTCACCTGGTCGATTAACTGCGTCGCAGTTTTTTCGTCCGGAGCGTTGAAAACAAAAACCGAATAGTTGCCGACGCGGCGATAAGCGGAGGGTACAGGCTGGCCCGCATCGTGAAGTTCCTGAATCTTTGGCGTAATTCGCCGGTCGTTATCGCCGGCCAGTTGCGGGGTTGTGAATTCGACGATTACCAGATACGACGGTCCATAGTATGCAGCTACTGCTTCGGTCCCACCTTCAAAATTGACTTCGTTGATGATCGGTTGATTCGGAACATCCTGCTTCAGCGAATTGGAACTTACGGCGTAGTGCGCCCATGGCTCGGCCGTTTGCCAGTTCGGAAGATGTTTTACCAGGACAGGAACATCCTCTTCAGACGCATCCA
>JBHELZ010000122.1:0-566 GCA_046262835.1 Pyrinomonadaceae bacterium | reverse complement strand
CAAAGCTATGCGATAATGCCCTAGACTGGCGGTTCAGCAGTGCTTGGTTTCGCGCGAAATGAGATGAATGCGGACGGGAACGCCGCGCTCCTAAGCCCTAGAATGCGGACGGGGACGTCCGCGCTCCCAGCTTTTTAGCTCGCCTTTGCCACGTCCTTAATTACTAAATCAAAAGTTCCCGGAGCGACTTTGCGAAAGCGCGTGTTGCGGTTAAGAGAGACTGCGATGCTGATGGTCGGATTGTTGCCGGTGAAACTGAACCCGCCCTCGATTAGACGATTGTAAATCTCGTTCACGTGAAGTGGCACGCCGGCTTCTCGGAGAATTAGAGTCGTCGCTTGCGGAATCGTTCGATCATAAAAACGATCGCTGGTGGCCTGAATGTCTTCGCGCACTGCCGGCACATCGTGCTTCGGGCGCGCGGCGGATGAAGGGGCCAGCTCGGCTTGGGCCAGTCGTCTCTGCAACTCGATCTCAAGCTCGCCAACTGAGGTCGTGCCCACTTGCGTCGAGGGGCCATTCATCACGTTCGAGAGCAGGCGAAAGATTGCCGCTTCGGTCTGGCC
>JBHELZ010000121.1:0-567 GCA_046262835.1 Pyrinomonadaceae bacterium | reverse complement strand
CTTAAAGACTAACCAGCCAAACGCTTGCGGCACATGAAAGCTGGGCTGCGGCGTCTTGGTCGGTTGCCACGCGAGATATCCGCGCGTCGGATCTTTGCCGATACAGCGGAACAAATTTGCGCGCCAGCGCTCGCCTTTCTGCGGCTCGTGAATCCAATGGTTCCAGGGGATGCGCATCGCAATCGTCACTTGATCTTTTTCGATAGACGCGGTCGCCGTCATACGCGAATCAAAACTCCAATCCGATTCGCGCTTCTGAGGCGTAACGTGAATCGCAACGTCGAGCCATTCGCCTGTCGGCGCAGCTTCAAACTCGAGATATCTTTCTACGACGTTCGGATCGGGCGCGATAAAGATTTCGCAAACGTCGCGGTCCCAAAGGTTCATCGTCTTTTGTGTGAACTGTGGCGCGTTGCTGATAACCACTGGCTCCGCTTGACGGCAAATGAAGCGAACGTGCAGAGCCTTGCTCGACCAAAGAATTTTTGCTTCAGCGTGACGCGTCACCGGCGCAGCTTCGCCGGACCAGTAGCGATCAATCTTTACGGAGTTCGCTTCCTTCCACGC
>JBHELZ010000120.1:0-571 GCA_046262835.1 Pyrinomonadaceae bacterium | reverse complement strand
GTATGTGCCTTCATCGCGCGGCGGTTTGGTGCGCCTGGATAATCTCGTGCACATCACGCGCGAAACCAGCCCTTCGCGCATCGACCACCTCGATCGGGAGCGGCAGGTCTCGGTGCGCGCCTCAGTGGCGCCGGGCTTTGCGCTGTCAGATCGCATCGAGGCCCTGCGCGGTTCGTTTGCTCAAATGAATCTTCCGGCCGCCTACACTTCCACCGTGGCCGGCCGCGCGCGCGAGCTGGAACGCACGTTTACTGAGTTTGTCTGGGCATTCATTCTGTCGATCATCTTCATGTACATGATCCTGGCATCGCAATTCGAAAGCACCTTCCATCCGGTCACGATTCTGCTCAGCTTGCCATTGTCGATGCCTTTCGGTTTGTTGTCGCTGTGGATCACCGGCGACACTCTGAATCTTTATTCCGCGTTGGGCCTTTTGGTTTTGTTCGGCGTGGTCAAGAAGAATTCGATTCTGCAGATCGATCACATGAACAATCTGCGCGCGATCGGAATGAATCGCGCCGACGCGATCATGCAGGGCAATCGCGATCGTCTGCGGCCGATTCTAATGACC
>JBHELZ010000119.1:0-574 GCA_046262835.1 Pyrinomonadaceae bacterium | reverse complement strand
ATACAGTTGTTGTCGAACTGAAAGCGATTGAAGCCTTAGCGCCAATCCATCAAGCTCAACTCATTTCCTATCTGAAACTCGCCGGTAAACCCATTGGCTTGTTGATTAATTTTCATTCACTCCATTTGAAGGACGGTATTAAACGATTCGTTATTAGCTGATTGTTATTTCTTCCTCTGTGTCCTCTGTGGTTAATTGATTTTATGTGTGGAATAACCGGATGGGCCAACCTCGACGCGCGTACGCCGCCCGCTGACGGCGCGGAAGACCTGCTGCGCTCCATGTGCGATCGGATGGTCCATCGCGGGCCTGATTCGGAAGGCTATGTGGTCGATGACGGCATCGCGCTGGGAATGCGACGCCTGGCCATCATCGATCTACTGACCGGCGAGCAACCGACTTTCAACGAAGATCACAGCGTCGCGGCAATTCTTAACGGCGAGATTTACAACTATCGAGAGCTGCGCGCCGATCTCGAAACGCGCGGTCATAGTTTTCGCAGCGAGTCGGACACCGAAGTCCTGCCACATCTTTATGAAGAGTACGGTCGTGAAATGGTCGAGCACCTCAACGG
>JBHELZ010000118.1:0-575 GCA_046262835.1 Pyrinomonadaceae bacterium | reverse complement strand
CGTCCTCGGCAACAAGGTGATGGTCGGGACTGTGAACGCCAACCGCGAGTACTTCGAGTCGGGCGTGCGTGACATGTCACAGGCAGAGTTGGAATATCCGGGCTGGCTCGCAAGGCTGCTCACGCACCCGGTCAAAGGTCTGGAGAACTACCGGGAGCTGTTCGACAAGCTCACGAACGCGAAGGACGCGATCAAGGTCTACTGCCAGGTCGCGGAGATGCCTTCAGGGCAGTAGCCCGACCGTCAGGGAGGGCGTGAGCGGAAGGATGGAGGATGAAGCGGATGCCATATAGCGTCTCCTTCATCCTCCATCCTTCCGCCTTCATCCTTATCTTTACGCCCTCCCTGACGGTCGGGCTACTGCCTTCTCCTGCGGGCTTGCGAATTCGGGCGGGAAGGGGTAGAAATTTAGTAAACCGACAAGCAGGGACAACAGCCGTGGAGTTTTACGCTGCGCTCGTACTCGCCTTGACGCTGGCCGCCGTCGCGGGCGTCCTCTACTTCTACTCGATGTTCCTCGAAGCCCGCGGGCGGCAGATGAAGAAACACATCACGGAGCTTGAGCGCTCGAACGC
>JBHELZ010000117.1:342-577 GCA_046262835.1 Pyrinomonadaceae bacterium | reverse complement strand
CGGCGGCCGCAT
The DNA here is from genome assembly GCA_046262835.1 of Pyrinomonadaceae bacterium. Taxonomy (GTDB): domain Bacteria; phylum Acidobacteriota; class Blastocatellia; order Pyrinomonadales; family Pyrinomonadaceae; genus UBA11740. The sequence continues at coordinate 565 of JBHELZ010000117.1, read as the reverse complement.
CTGGGTCGAAGCGGCTGAAGGCGGCACCGGAGCAAAGTTTATGATCCAGCTGCCGATTAACGTTTCTGCCGTTGGAGAAGGATGCCTCGTGTCAGAAGCCCGCGCGTAAGCAAGGGCAAGACCCGGTAACTCGCCCTCCCTGACAGTCGGGCTTCTGACACGCCGCCTTACGTGAACTGAAATCGATGTCCGAATCTAAACCACGCATCCTGGTAGTCGACGA
>JBHELZ010000117.1:0-332 GCA_046262835.1 Pyrinomonadaceae bacterium | reverse complement strand
TCACGCGCGTACTGCTCCGGAGTCTTACTGCCAAAGGCTACGACGTGCGCATTGCCGGCGATGGCGAATTTGGCTTGCAAACCTTTCACGACTGGAAGCCGGCGCTGGTTATTACGGATCTTGCGATGCCGAACATGGGCGGGCTTGAGTTATGCCGAAAGCTGCGGCAGGTTTCGGACGTTCCGATCATCGTGCTGTCGGTTCGCGGCGAAGAAGCGACCAAAGTCGAGGCGCTTGATGCCGGCGCCGACGATTACGTTACCAAGCCTTTCGGAATCGATGAGCTACTGGCGCGGATTCGCGCAGCCTTGCGTCGCCAACCGTCAATAGAC
>JBHELZ010000116.1:0-577 GCA_046262835.1 Pyrinomonadaceae bacterium | reverse complement strand
CAGCGAAGCCAACTGCTTTCCGTGACCCGGCGGCACGCGCACGTTGTAGGTTTCGCCGCGCGGCGTCGTCTCGCGCTTCAGTTCAGGATTCAGCATTTGCAAGTAATCAACGCTGCTGTCGGTCGCATCGGCGATCAGGCGCAGGCTGGTTCCGGAAGGAACCGGAATCGATTCAAAACTGAGCGGTGCTTCCGGCCGAATATTGTGGAAGCCGTACTTCTCGGGATTCTTCGCGATCAAAATGACGGCCAGAATGTTCGGCACGTAGTTCTGCGTCTGCTGTGCGATGTAAGGATAAATCTTCCAGTAATTCGCGGCACCCGCACGTGAAATCGCGCGATCGACGTTCAGCGCGCCGGTGTTGTAAGCCGCCATCGCCAAAAGCCAGTCGCCGTTATATCGCCTCGCAAGGTCTTTCAGGTACTGAGCTGACGCAGCCGTGGGCTTTTCAATTCCGTTGCGCTCATCAATCCAAGCCGTTTGCCGCAGGTTGTATTGCGCGCCGGTGCTGCGCACAAACTGCCAGAGGCCGGAAGCAGCGGCATAAGAAACTGCGCGTGGTTGCCAAGCGCTCTCA
>JBHELZ010000115.1:0-580 GCA_046262835.1 Pyrinomonadaceae bacterium | reverse complement strand
CGGTATCGGCGATTGGCAATGCGCTGAATGCGCCGACGTTGACCAGTCTAGCGTCAAAAAGCGCGAGCGCTTCTGAGCAGGGCGCGATCCTGGGCGTAACCCAGTCGGTGGCAAGTTTGGCACGCGCGGTCGGACCGGCGATCGCCGCTTTCCTGATTTATAGCGCGATAGCTCATCAGGGATTTGATCGACTACGGCATAACATGAGCGATGCCTCGATCCGGCGAACGTTTTGGACGGCCGCCGCGATCCAATTCGCGGCGTTTTTGTTCGCAGTTTATTTTGCGCGAGCCTATCGACAGAAGGTGAAGTCGGAACCGCCTGCGGTAGCGGGCGGTTGAACTACTTATTCGCGTTCTGATAAGACGAAAGATCAACCGCCCGCTACCGCAGGCGGTTCTGACAAAACCCTCTCAATTCTTCCTCAGTTGGCAACGCAGCGCGGCCACCCAGCGCGCGGCACTTCAAAGCGGCAAGCGCATTCCCAAGCTTTAGGCAGCCCTCCACATCTTCGTCGCGCAACATTCCAAAAATGAAGCCGACAGGAAAAGCATCGCCCGCGCCGGTCGTATCGCGACAA
>JBHELZ010000114.1:0-581 GCA_046262835.1 Pyrinomonadaceae bacterium | reverse complement strand
GTGCAGGTCGGCGTCTCGAAACGCTTGTTTGTGATGGACTGTTCCGGCGGTAAGGATCCCGACCAACGCATCGTGATGATCAATCCGGAAGTCTTGAACGTTGAAGGCAATCAAAATGGCGAAGAAGGCTGTCTGTCGTTTCCCGGAATCTTCACTCCGGTCGAACGCAGCTTGCGCGCGATTGTGCGCGCGCATGACATCAACGGAAACGAGTTTGAGATCGACGGCGAAGAACTAACGGCGCGCTGCATGCTTCACGAGACGGACCACTGCGACGGCATCGTCTTTCTCGACAAGATGAGCTCCATCAAACGCGAACTCGTAAAGCGCAAGATTAAGAAACTGCAAAAAGCTGGCAAGTGGACGTAAGAAAGATTGGGCGGCTATGCCGCTTTCCGTGCGGTAAGGCTTTGCCTTACCGGGAATGCCTCTTAGATTTCCGGAGGCTGCGCCTCCGATTAGCGGAGGCATAGCCTCTTAGAATTAAGAGGAGGCTAACGGAAAGGCAAAGCCTTTCCGCACGGATGGCGGCAAAGCCGCTTACTTAATTACTTCCAAAGCGCGACGAGATAACCTTAACG
>JBHELZ010000113.1:0-581 GCA_046262835.1 Pyrinomonadaceae bacterium | reverse complement strand
CATAAAGCGAGGGGTTTCCTTTAATTTCCCTCAAAAATTCGAAGAGCCAGGCGGTGGAACGTTTAGGTTCTGATCCGATACCTGAAAGTTCCGAAGAAAGATGTAAGAGTTCCGTCACGGTGGTCTCTAAATAGTTCGCCAACGCCTTCGGCGTTGGTGAATCAACTAAAAAGTTACCTTCGCGGTAGGCTGCTGATGATTTTGGAGTGCGGCGACTTGTCGCCGCTTTGAATGTGGAGTAGAGCGAACTATAGAACCCTTAACGAATTCATTTTTGAGGAAAGCGGCGACAAGTCGCCGCACTCCAAAATTTTCAATCTGCGCTCGCTTACCCAAAAAACACTTCGGCGACACGATAGATGTCTTCATCCAGGTGTTTCAGCTCGCCGACTGCGTCCGCCAGCGGCACGCTGACGATCCGAGTACCGCGCAGCGCCGTCATATGTCCCCACTTTCCCGCGCGGACCATTTCGTAAGCTTTGATTCCAAAGCGCGTGGCCAGGATTCGATCGAAGGCCGTGGGTGAACCACCGCGCTGCACGTAACCAAGTTTCGTGACCCGCGTTTGAATGTGAGTGCAT
>JBHELZ010000112.1:0-580 GCA_046262835.1 Pyrinomonadaceae bacterium | reverse complement strand
ATTCACAGATGGTGGAGCGAAGGTCTCAGTGCTCGCGTAATTCGGTATACGCACGCTGTCTATCTTCAGCAGTAAAGCAAACCGTCGGATGGAGCATGCTGTACCGAAACCCGGGATCGCTAGTTCAAGTGCCAAAGCAAGATTGAAAAAAGATGTGTGGGTTAACGCCGGAACCTCAGTACAATTTCTCGCGGCACTCAAGATGATCACTACTCGGCGCTCTTTGCGCTGGCTTTATCTACGGGAATGCGGCCGGAAGAATACTTGGGCTTGCGTCCGAAGAGCATTTGAAACTCGGCTCTGCATGGCAGGATAACAGCCAACTCTTTGAGTCCATTGGTGCCCCCGCAGGGATTCGAACCCCGAAGATTATGAGACGGTTCGAAGGGCATCAACAAGGCGAGACAGACGAAACGAAATAATATTTAACACCCACTCAGCGCCCTCTAGGTCGGAGATTGGACGAACTCTGCCCAAGCAATTTTCACGAGCCCTCTAGACAGCCATGTCCCATATCTGAGACACTGGCAGAGAGTGAAGCCCGCCGTATTTCACCCAAAGGCTCGGGACGCCATACGAC
>JBHELZ010000111.1:0-582 GCA_046262835.1 Pyrinomonadaceae bacterium | reverse complement strand
TCGCTCACTTGTTCGAGCACATGATGTTTCAAGGGTCGAAAAACGTCGCCAAGGGCCAGCACTTCGCCCTGCTCGAAGCGGCCGGCGGCCGCGGCGGCCCTGACATCAACGGCACAACCAACTGGGATCGCACCAACTACTACGAACAAGTTCCGTCCAACCAGGTCGAGCTCGCACTGTGGCTCGAGGCCGATCGTATGGGCACGCTGCTCGATGCGATGGACCAGACGAAGCTGGATAACCAGCGTGAAGTCGTGAAGAACGAGCGTCGCCAGTCGTACGACAATCAGCCGTACGGGAGCTGGATCGAGAAGATGGGGGAGGCACTCTTCCCTGAAGGCTACCCATATCATCACTCGGTAATTGGCTCAATGACCGACCTCTCCGCGGCGAGCCTTACTGACGTTCAGAGTTTCTTCAAGACTTATTACGCTCCGAACAACGCCGTGCTCGTGGTGGCGGGTGACATTGATGTGCCGCAGGCGAAGCAAATGGTGCGGAAGTATTTCGGGCCCATTCCGCGGGGACCAAAGATTCCCGCGCTCGCGAACATGCAGCTTCCAGTTGTGGTCGGTCATCAGC
>JBHELZ010000110.1:0-587 GCA_046262835.1 Pyrinomonadaceae bacterium | reverse complement strand
GCCTAAACCTAAACTGCGCAGCAATGGTATCGATAAAGATACTCGCCAGCAAGAAGCGGTTGAGAGTAGCGGCTCCTCCCAGAGTGGGGTTATTTGTGAAAGATTCCTTGCCAGGCAAAAACGATCCACGAAGATCAGTCAGAACCGCCTGCGGTAGCGGGCGGGCCCATAGTATTTGGAAGTCAGAAGCCCGCCCGCTACCGCAGGCGGTTCTGACCTTCGTGTAACTTCGTGGATCGTTCTTATCCAAGCGACACAAAGCACAAAACCAGAGCAGGACTCCAGCTAAACGCGAACATAGTTAGAGAGATTGCGACGACTCCGTCGAGGTCACCGAAGCGAGGTTGAGAGAAAATCGATCAGCTCGCGATTGAAGACTTCGGACTGTTCCATGTTCGTCATGTGCGCGGCGTCTTCGATGATTTCGAGGCGCGCGCCAGGCAGACCTCTATGCATGAACTCGGCATCAGCCACCGGCCTGATCGGATCCTGCCGGCCCACTACAATCAGCGCCGGCACATTGATGCTCACCAGGTCGTCTGAATAATCACGACGCGCGGCCATGCCGCGCTGCGCCGCGGCTGCAC
>JBHELZ010000109.1:0-587 GCA_046262835.1 Pyrinomonadaceae bacterium | reverse complement strand
GATCATGTCTCCCTCCTCGCCTTCACGTGCCTGATAAGTTTTCTATCCGCCGGAGTCTCCGCGCGCCGCGCGAACCGTTAACCTGCGTCGCGCGCGCACGGACGCTCCCGCCGCATGAGCAATACGAAAACCGAACGCGCCGCGGATCGCGGCGACCGCCGTCGGTGAGGATAACTCAGACGAGCCGCACCTCGCGCGCGCCCTCGACGACGAGCACGAGCGCCCGCGCCGCGGCGGGAAGCGGCCGAGCAAGGCCGAGCACGTCGTCGCCGAGCTCGGCGGCTTCGCCGACGCCGTGCTGCCGACCATCTCCGCGAAGGTCAAAGAGCTTTTCGGCCTCGACCTCGACGCCTACCTCCGCGCCGCGCACGAGGAGCGCCGGCCCGCGCGCAAGCGAGCCGCGAAGAAAGGCGGCGCGAAGAAGAAGAGCGCGGCCAAGTCACAGGGCGGCGGCAAAGTAACGACGCGCAAGCGCGGCACGGGCCGACGGAGCCGCGCGCGTTAGCGAGCACGCTTCGGGGCAGTAGCCCGACCGTCAGGGAGGGCGTCACCGGAAGGATGAAGGCAGAAGGCGGAAGGATGAAGGC
>JBHELZ010000108.1:0-589 GCA_046262835.1 Pyrinomonadaceae bacterium | reverse complement strand
CCCCAGGCGCGCACGCCGCGAGTAGCCCAGACCTCGGCATAATCATGCAGACGATCGTAGGTGGCCCGCGGCATTGCCCCGAGACTGTGCGAGATCAGGTAAACCGTCTGATCCAGAATCGGAAATTCAGAGCGCCATTTAAGCAGTTCGTCGGTCAAGCGATGTCTCCTGAAAAACCGCAGGTTAATTTATCACGCCCCTGTCAGAACCGGGAGCGGTAGCGACCGGATCAAAACGCACCTTTCGCTGACTGGTGAAAGTAGCTTAACTTTCAGTCTGGTTGATTCCCGATCCGGTCGCTACCGCTCCCGGTTCTGACACTGGTAAAGTGTCCCGCTGTGTGGAAGTTTGCTAATCCCATCAAACACCCGATTCCCGAAACGCGCTGGCCTACGGCCGACGAAGCGGCTAACTCTCTCCTGTTTCAGCCGATCAAGATTGGATCGGTCACGCTTGAAAACCGGACGTGGGTACCGGCCATGGTGCCGTGGCGAGCAACTGAAGACGGGTTTGTTACGCAGAACAACCTCGATTGGTATCGCCGATTTGCCCAGGGCCGCCCGGCCGGCCTCGTGGTTGAAGCTACCGG
>JBHELZ010000107.1:0-590 GCA_046262835.1 Pyrinomonadaceae bacterium | reverse complement strand
CTGTTGCGCGCTGGTTCCGGCAACAACCATTAAAGAAACCGAAAACCCGAAAATCGCCAGCGAAACCAAAAAGTTGCGGCGCGGCTTGAGCGAATTAAGACGAAACATCATCGATTAAACCTTGTCTGAATAAAGAACCAATGTCAAACGATTTTCGCTGCTGGGAGCCAGGTTCTTGCGTGTAAAGATGCGGGAAAGGCGGGGAGAAGTTGGCTGAGGTTTGGAGTGCGGCGGCTTGACGCCGCTTTCCGCGCCGAACTTTCATGATCGCCTCAGTAGACGGATGATAAAGCGCCGTCAAGCCGGCGCACTCCCAAAACTACTTCGGATTCGCGATCGCGAAATATCCTTCTTTGCTACGCACGAACAGCCGCGGCAAGCCGCGCGGCGGATGCACCGTCACTTTGATCTTGTGCCATTTACCATCGCTGTTGAAGTTCGCCGGCTTGTACCCAATCGAATACTGATGACGAAGCTCCAGCGCGATCTGTTCGAAGATGTCATCCATCTCAGCGCCACTGCGCGGATAGAAAGCTTTACCACCAGACACACCGGCGAGTTCATCGAGGATGCCCTGGCCTTCCATACCC
>JBHELZ010000106.1:0-591 GCA_046262835.1 Pyrinomonadaceae bacterium | reverse complement strand
ATATTTGTCTCAACGTAAAGTCGCGGCTCTTTCAAAGACGGCCGAACTCCCGCGCGGGCTGCGAGATGGACGATGCAATCGTAGTTCGCCTCGCCAAATGCTTTTTGCAGCGCGCCGGCGTCGCGAATGTCTACTTCAATTAGCTTGAATAACGAATTCGAAGCGTGCGCGCTGATGTTGTCGCGCTTAATCGACGGCGCATAGAACTCGTTGAAGTCGTCGACAACTGTAACTTGCCGGTCGCCTTCAGCCAGCAGACGATCGACGAGATGCGAGCCGATGAACCCCGCGCCGCCAGTGATTAAGATGCTTCGCATTTTGGAGTGCGCCGGCTTGACGGCGCTTTTTCATTTTGCTGTTACGTGGACGACCAATCAGAAAGCGGCGTCAAGCCGCCGCACTCCAAATTATTGCGCAGTCAAAGATGTTTCGATGCGCCGTGGCGTTTCGACAAAGCTCTCGCGCCACAGCTCGAACGAAAGCAAAGTCCAGAGCAGTTTGCGATGGTTAGCGATGCCGCGTTCGTGTTCATCCTGAAGTTTTGCCACGTAAGCTGGATCGAAAAGATTCCCGCGGCGCAGGCGCTCAGGC
>JBHELZ010000105.1:273-591 GCA_046262835.1 Pyrinomonadaceae bacterium | reverse complement strand
ACTACTACCTCGCCGAAGCGGAACGTCTGCGCGGCGACTTCGACAAAGCGGGGGATCTATCGGAGAAACTGACTCTCGGAAGGCACATCGAGTCGTTCCTCGACCGCGCCGCCGAGTACGACCGGCGCATCGGCGATCGGCAGCAATGACGTCGTGTGGGGGGATGGCCGGAATGGTGAATGCTCAATGATGAATGGTGAATGAACTTCGCATTCACCATTCAACATTCAACATTCCCGTTCCCGCGTTAACGCCTGAAGCGGAATGGTGGGGACGAAGCGAGATTCTCGAGATTCGCGACTCGGGAGCGCGGAAGTG
>JBHELZ010000105.1:0-263 GCA_046262835.1 Pyrinomonadaceae bacterium | reverse complement strand
GTCGTTAGGCCGGCACATCGAGTCGTTTCTCGACCGGGCAGCCGACTTCGATCGGCGCGTAGCGGAAAAAACGCCTTCCTAGCGGGGTCCTTCTGGTGCCCAAGGCCGGACTCGAACCGGCACGGATTTCTCCACACGCCCCTCAAACGTGCGCGTCTACCAATTCCGCCACTTGGGCAATCAAAGAGCTACTTCTTGGCAGGAGCCGAAGAGGACGATGCCGCTCCGTTCATGACCGAGCTGCGCGGGCGGGCCTGCATCAC
>JBHELZ010000104.1:0-595 GCA_046262835.1 Pyrinomonadaceae bacterium | reverse complement strand
GTCATGCACGGTGGCCATCTGATCGATTTGAGTTTGCTTTTGCTGAGGCGCGAAGGACTTTGCGGCGATTGGGTCTTGTTCGATGCTGACCACTCGGAGGATCGGACCTTCAGCGCCGAGTTGAACCTGCGATCCGGCTTGAACTTCCGCCGGCGCGGAAATCTTCTGACCGTCTACATAAGTTCCGAAGCGCGAGTTAGCGTCAGCGACGACGCAGCGACCTTCGGTGAAGCGAAATTCCGCGTGACGGCGAGAAACCATGGGCCACTTCTCTTGGGAGAAAAAGAAATGACAAACGGCCGGGTCGCGCCCAACGAGCACCACGTCGCTCGTGAACGCGCGCTCACCTTGCAGCTTTCCGCCGCGATCTTCTGAGAGAATGATCTTCATCGAATTGAATTTTGGAGTGCGGCGGCTTGACGCCGCTTTGGATCGTCAAGAAATTAAGAAGCTGCGTCAGGCCGCAGCACTCCAAAACCTACTTTCCGAAACGAAAAGAATCGAGCAGCATGGGCAACTCGCCTTTTGCGCCAAGGTCATCGATTGACTGCAGCTCCGGAGCCAAAGACGTCGCCAGCATCAAAAGAGTCACGCC
>JBHELZ010000103.1:0-596 GCA_046262835.1 Pyrinomonadaceae bacterium | reverse complement strand
GGTCAAGCTCGCCCGCTGGGTCACAGGACGGCACAAGGTCATCGCGCGCTATCGCTCCTACCACGGCGCGACCGCAGGCGCGATTACGGCGACGGGCGACCCGCGCCGTTGGTACGCCGAGCCGGGGATTCCCGGCGTGGTGCGGATGCTCGACCCGTACACGTACCGGTGCCCGGCGGGTCATCCGGATCCGTGCCCGGTCTGCTCGGGCGCGCCGCACTTCGAGGAGATCCTCCAGTACGAGGGCGCGCAGAACGTCGCCGCGGTGATCCTCGAGACGGTCACCGGGACGAACGGGATCATCGTTCCGCCGGACGGCTACCTCCAGTCGATCCGCGAGGTCTGCACCAGGCACGGGATCCTGCTGATCTGCGACGAGGTCCAGACCGGATTCCGCACCGGCAGCCCATTCGCGTTCACGCGCGAGGGGATAGTGCCGGATATCCTTTGCCTTTCCAAATCGATCGCCAACGGCCTGCCGATAGGCATCACCGTAACAACTGAGGCGGTCAGCGGGCGGGTGCCAAGAGGGAGCCACGGAAGTACATTCGCAGGCAATCCACTGGTCTGCGCCGCCGGCGCGGCGACCCTAAGAG
>JBHELZ010000102.1:0-597 GCA_046262835.1 Pyrinomonadaceae bacterium | reverse complement strand
GATTCGGCGCGAGCGAAACTATTCGATCGATTCTTTGGGGAACGATTACGCGGCGGCCGGCTTCATCGGTGACTTGGTGAGTTTCGTTGGGCGGGCTCTTTTGACTTGTTCTCTGGGCACAAGAAGCATTGAGGATGAGAAACCCTGCGGCAAGCGCAAACAGTTGGAGTGCGACGGCCAGCGCTCGTGCTTTGGAGTACGGCGACTGGTCGCCGCTATTCAATAAGCGCTGGCAAGTCAGCGCACTCCAAACTTTCCCTCTAAAAATCAAAATCCCGTCACCCTCCTGCCTCGCGAAAGCAACAGGTAGCGACGGGATCCTTTAGGGGAAAGAATTCCACTGCGGCCTGAACACCTTTTCGCGGGCGTTCACAAGCTGCAAAAAAACATTCAGGCAGGTCTTCTGGCTTCGATCATCGCTAAACGACGACCTTCACAGTGGCGCGACCGCGCGGGATTCTCACCCGCTTCCCTATTCTCCCCGCTGACGCAGGGCACCCAAACGCTTTTGAAAAGAACTGAGGACTAACGGGCGGCACAATAGCATGAGGGTAACCGTCAGTCAAAGTCGATTCATTTTCCGGTACTGAACTAAAT
>JBHELZ010000101.1:0-607 GCA_046262835.1 Pyrinomonadaceae bacterium | reverse complement strand
CTGCTGGGCTGGTATCTCTCGCGTCGCATCACCCGTCCGGTGCTGGCTCTGTCGAAGGCGACCGACGAGATCTCGCGCACGCACTACGACGTCGTTGTACCGGACGTGCCGGGTGGCGGCGAGATCGGGCACCTCGCACAAAGGTTCCGCGAGATGGCGGCGCGACTCGGTGAAGCCGAGCAGCAGGAACGCAATTTCCTGATGAGCGTGTCGCATGAGTTGCGCACGCCGCTGACAGCGATTCGAGGCCACGTCGAGGCACTGCGTGAAGGGATCGCGGCCGACCCGACGGTGCGCGCCGCGTCGCTCGACATGATCGCGAGCGAGACGACGCGGCTCGAGCGGATCGACAAAGCTCTGGTACCAGATCCGTGCCGGCCCGCGCGGGTCGCCCCCGGCGGCCGGAGGGCCTCCGCTCATCTCGAACCTCCTCTCCAACGCGTTTCGCTGGACGCCGGACGGAGGCAAGGTCGAGCTCGAGCTGGCGGCGTCGAACGGCCGGGTCTCGGTTGCGGTGAACGACAACGGGCCCGGTGTGCCGCCGCACGAGCGCGAGCGGATCTTCCGGCCGTTCTGGTCACGCGACGACTCCGGCACCGGTCTCGGC
>JBHELZ010000100.1:0-609 GCA_046262835.1 Pyrinomonadaceae bacterium | reverse complement strand
GCCTTGTCCAGGGCTTGAATCCAGGGAATGAATCGCGCGACGAAACCGAAGAGCTTGAATTGCAAAACCAGGTAAACTGCGGCCAGCGCCACGAAAATGATCGCATGCGTTCCCAGCCATAACTTGTCCCTGGTCTCGGCCTTTGGCTTTTCTTCAGCCGTAATTGCGCCGGTTTGTTTCAGGGCCTGCTTAACGTCTTCGCGCTCTTTTACCTGTTCGACTTCGGTGCGCAGTTCGTTCGCCATTCTTACAGAATCCTCGAAAAGATTTCGAATTGTTGTCGCGAAACCGGAAAGAATCCTTGAACTTGAATATAGGCACTCTGCATGCCATAAACTCGATACGGAACCGCTTGCCGCAGCCAGCGGGCGATCATCGCATGAAGCCAATCAAAGATAAGTTTGCGATCGCGGCCGCTTTGCAGGAGATCGGAGCACTGCTCGAGTTGAAAGGCGGGCAGTACTTCAAAGCGCGCGCTTACAAAGCCGGCGCCCGCGCGGTAGCTGAGTTAACTGAGGACATCGGCAAGTTGATCAAGCAAAACCGTTTGACGCTGGTGAAAGGGATTGGATTCGCGCTGGCCAAGCAGATTCAGCAACTGTACGAGAC
>JBHELZ010000099.1:0-611 GCA_046262835.1 Pyrinomonadaceae bacterium | reverse complement strand
GGTCGAAGATCGAGGTGATCCAGCGCTCGCCGAACCACACGCGCGGGCGCACGCCCTGGGCCTTGAGCTCGTCGGGGCGCGTGTCGGTGGCCTGCTCGAACAGCGCGATCCGCGTCTCCCGCCACAGCTCGCGACCGAAGAAGAACGGCGAGTTGGCGCCGATCGCGAGCTGGACGCCGGCGATCGCCTGGGCGGCGTTCCAGACCGTGGCAAAGAGCTCGGGGTCGACCTGCTGGTGCAGCTGCACGCTCGTGCAGGCCGCCTCGGGCGCGATCGTCTCGGGCCGCGCGTCCGGCGCGATGCCCGCGCGCGCCAGCGTGGCCACGGCCCGATCCGCCTGCCAGCCCGTGAGCTCCCGGAGGCCGCGTCCCATCTGCTTCCGCCGGAACCCGAAAAGGCCCACCACCAGCCGGCGGAGGCTCGCCTCCTCCGCCGGCGCCACCAGCGGCTCGGTCAGCCGCAAGCTGGCCGATGAGACGGAAAGCGAGTTTCGCGCAGCCGACGCCGCCCGCAAGGAGACGCACGCCAAGATCCGTTCGGCCGCGGCCCAACTCCGGCAAAGCGAGGCCAGCATCGAGAAAGCCGAGGCCGACCACGACGCCGTACAGTCC
>JBHELZ010000098.1:0-615 GCA_046262835.1 Pyrinomonadaceae bacterium | reverse complement strand
GTGCACCAGCGATCAAGACATGCTGTTCGTGCTGGAAGGCGCTTAGGCGCGTGCCAAGAATAAAGTCCTTGACACAGGGAGAGCCGCTTCGCTAGGATTTCTTTGCTGTGCTTGCTCGGCACGCCGACTCGAGGGCGTTCCGGCACGAGCGTGGCCGGTGCGGCCGACAATGCCGCCCCGTTGTGGAGCGCCGGGAGGCGCAGCGTCTCGGTGGCGGGCTTCGCAACCCCGCCGCATGAGGCGCGCGCGCCTCGCGGGCAGGCCTCGCAAACCTGCTCGGATCGGCGCGCTGGGTGCCCCGATCGCAAGGGGCGCCCCTAAGGGGCCTCGCCAGCCCCTGGCGCCTCCCGGCGCTCCATAGCCCCCACCCTACCCTCCCCCCGCTTGCGGGGGAGGGAGCTACGACTCGCAGGGGAGGTTAGGAAGGGGAATGTACCGCATCGGCATCGATGTCGGGGGCACGTTCACCGACCTTGTCGCGGTCGACGCGGCTGGGGCGACAATCCTGGCGAAGGTGCCCTCGACGCCGGCGGACCCGTCGCTTGGGGTTCTCGATGGGCTGAGCCTCCTGGCGGGACGGCTGCAGCTCGAGCGCGCTGCGCTGCTGGCGCAGAC
>JBHELZ010000097.1:245-615 GCA_046262835.1 Pyrinomonadaceae bacterium | reverse complement strand
AGGAGCGAGTCTATGGCTTTTACCAGCGAAACTCGGCCCGCTTTCTACCGATTCTGCTTTTGGAGGCTTCGTTTCATCTCTCGGGCGCGGCTGAAATCTACGTCACGTTGTACTTCATCAGCCCCGATCAGCCGCCTACATTTCTAACAGCATTCATTCTTGAATCCGTGAATCGCGTGATCACTGTCGCGTTCAAATTTATTCCGCTGCGCATGGGTGTCGACGAAGCGGGAACCGGGCGCGTGTCGAAGGTTCTTCAGTTTACGATGACGACCGGTGTAACTCTGGCGATTATCCGTAAGGCGCGCGACATGTTTTGGGCCGCGACAGGCATGATTCTACTTTTGCAACGCGGGCTGTCTCTGCGGGC
>JBHELZ010000097.1:0-235 GCA_046262835.1 Pyrinomonadaceae bacterium | reverse complement strand
CCGAAATCAATTCAGCTAAACGTGATCCGCTGACGCCGCGCGCGGTGAGATCGATTCGCGCCGGCGGCATCGTCGTTTCATGGGAGAAAGCCGCCGTTATCGCGCTCGGTTTGATGATCGTGCTGGGCGCGGGCTTGCGTTTGAAAGGACTGGGCTCAGTCGGTTTTGCTGAAGACGAAATCAATAAAGTTGAAGCAGCGCGGGCTTACGATCGTGGCGACTTTACGGCTAACGC
>JBHELZ010000096.1:0-615 GCA_046262835.1 Pyrinomonadaceae bacterium | reverse complement strand
ATCACATGTGGCTCCTAAGGGAGTCTTAGCCTTGAATAGACGCGACTATACTATAAACATTTCGCTCCTGACGGAGCGAAGCGAAAAGCCGGCCTATAGGCTCAGCGATGACCTACGACTTCAGTATGTACTGCACCCCTTGACTGAGACAGAAGGTTAAGTCTACTACTCGCGAGAGCAGGAGGCTTAAGATGACTGTCCAGCGCAGGGTATTCAGCCGCGAATTCAAACTGCGGGTGCTGCGGGAAATCGAAGCTGGCAAGAGCCAGGCTCAGGTAGCCCGCGAACACCAAATCAATCAACAGATACTCACGCCGTGGCACCGGGAGTATCGGGAACAAAAAGAGCAAGCGTTTCCGGGCAAAGCCTGGGCAGTACCCAGCGACGAAGCCCGCATCGCTGAACTCGAGCGGATGGTCGGCCGGCTGACCATGGAAAACGATCTGCTAAAAAAAGTCTTGCAGAAGCTCGAGGGCGAAACGTAATCAAAGAGTGCGATTGGAATAGCCGCATGCCCCAACTAATCACTCAGGTAGCCAGCGAATCACCGCACGGCGCAAGAGCCATTAAAGTGCTGAGCGCGGCGGTCGGTGTCTCGCGAGCCAGCTTTTATCG
>JBHELZ010000095.1:0-618 GCA_046262835.1 Pyrinomonadaceae bacterium | reverse complement strand
GAAGGCACGTGGCGCGGCGCCGGTGTCGACCAGCCGCCTTTCTTCGAGCGCTACCATTTCGAGAACCCTACTACGCTCGTCGTCGAAGGCCTGGCGGACGAAAAAGTTGATAAAGTCACCGAGACCAGTCGCTTCGAACTAAAGGACGGGGAGTTTGGCACCGACGAGAACGGTTCACGCTCCGTGGCTACCTCCCTGGATGACAACTCGATTACTTTCGATCCGGTTGTCAAAGCGCGGAACACGTTTCGCTTTCAAAAAGAATCGGCCGATTCCTGGAAGGCCATCCTGACATGGCCCGCAAGTGACAAGGGACCCGCTGGCCAGCGCATTTTCAACATGGAACGGTGGCCGGCTAGTCAGAACCGCCTGCGGTAGCGGGCGGGCCCTCTTTTTAGGAGCAACCAAAAAAACCCAGGGCCGGCCCGCCCGCAACCCGGACGAGTCGGAGTTCTGACAATTTGCCTGTTCACTGTTATCCGTTTCCGATGTAGCATAAACGCCGCCATGACAGGTCTGCAGGATTACGTCAATCGCGTGCTTGACGACAAGTATCGCCTGGAGCGTTTGCTCGGCCAGGGTGGTATGGGCGCCGTCTACCTGGCCACGCACCTGGGC
>JBHELZ010000094.1:0-621 GCA_046262835.1 Pyrinomonadaceae bacterium | reverse complement strand
AATCTTTTCGAGCAAGTACTTCCGCGGAAACACTCGACCCGGGTTCGCGGCGAAGAGCCGCAGCAAGTCGAACTCTTTGGGCGTAAGTTCAACGTGCTTGTCGCCAATCGTAACCTCGCGGCGCACAGGATCGATTCGCAAATTGCCTCTGAAAATTGGGGTCTCGTCCTGTCCCTCGCCGGCTGCTCCGGCCCGCGATCGCCGCAGCACGGATTTAATTCGTGCTTCCAGTTCACGCAGGCTAAACGGCTTGGTGATGTAATCGTCGGCGCCCATCTCTAGCCCGAGCACCTTGTCGACGATGTCATCTTTGGCCGTCAGCATCAGGATCGGCATCTGCGGAGTCTTGGAACGAAGTTCTTTGCAGACCGCAAGGCCGTCCATTTTCGGCAACATCAAATCGAGCACTACCACATCAGGTCTGACTGTGGTTGCAGTCTCAACTCCGGCAACACCATCCGGGGCGGTGGTGACGTTATAGCCGGCGCGTGAGAAGTATTCCTGAATCGCGCTCGAAATATTTTCGTCGTCTTCAATGATCAGAAGTGAGGTTGCTTGCGCAGGCGCAACTGCGAGACCTGCGGATTCAGTCGTGCGAGGTTGACCCGTATTCCCGTTTTC
>JBHELZ010000093.1:0-623 GCA_046262835.1 Pyrinomonadaceae bacterium | reverse complement strand
CCGGCAAGCTGCTGGCGCTGCTGATCCTGTTCCGCCGCGGAACCAGCGGCTGGATCCTCAACGGCCTGCTGCTCGGCGGCGCGGTCGAGCGAGTCCTCGACGGCTCCGCGCAGCTCGTCGACGAAGGGGTCGTCGGCGGCCGTCAGGAACGGCACGCCGCGGGCGAGCACCTCGGGCGTCGCGACCGAGGAGCCGTCCTGCTCCGAGACGGTGGCGACGACGATGAAGATGCCGTCGGCGGAGAGCATGCGGCGGTCGCGCAGGGCGAACTCGACCGGCTCCCCTGCGAACGCCCGCGCGGTGATCTCGAAGCCCGCGCCGGGCTCGCCGTCGAGGACGAACAGCCCCTTCTTGGTCGCCACCGCCAGCTCGGTCACGGACACCAGCCTCCGGAGATCGCGGGGAGCACCTCGACGCTGTCGCCGGCGGAGACCGCCGTCGCCGCGTCGCCGCGCTCGCCGTTGACGAACACGTTGATATGGCGCCGGATCTCGCCGCGCTCGATGCGGACCACGCGCCCGCCGGGCATCTTCAGGAAACCGTCGCGGACGGTGACGCTGCCGCCGGCGAGCGCGCCCTCCGGCAGGATGAACGAGCCGTCGGCGAGCGGCTCCGGCTGGCGC
>JBHELZ010000092.1:0-630 GCA_046262835.1 Pyrinomonadaceae bacterium | reverse complement strand
AGCTCGCGTTGCGCCGAAGATCGTTATATGTGTGTCTACAATCCTGTTATTGAGTGCGAGTTTGGTTAATGCGTCAGCTTCCGGCCGACGTGCGGAAGGCAATTCCGGGAACGCGCGCTACGGAGTCAGTACCGGAAGCGGTAGCGACCGAATCACCGTCGCAACTGCCAATCAGAATCGAGATGGGCGGTACCATGACCCGGTCGCTACCGCTCCCGGTACTGACATCATGTTCAAGTCACGCTACGCCAATCAGAAAACCGCGCAAAATGTTGACGCTCAGCCCTTGAGTCCGCGGCTGGCGGCTCTTCAGAATCGGTTGAAATCCGGTGAGCGTGGTGCGCTTGAGAGTTTTTGGAAAGAGATCGAAAAGCACGGCGCGCCAATAATCGAGCCCGCGCCGGACAGCAACCGCGAGATGTTGGTAACGATGCTTTGGCGAGCGAAGGAAGAGACGAAAAACGTTTTCGTCTTTCGCCTCGGCGATGTCAGTAAGGCGATGGCGCGCCTACTCGACACTGACTTGTGGTACAAAACATTCCGGCTGCAGAAGGGCGCGCGCTTCATCTATCAACTTGCGCCGAACCTCCCCGACCCGAAAACGTGGCAGGGAATCGTCCGCTTTGCAGG
>JBHELZ010000091.1:0-633 GCA_046262835.1 Pyrinomonadaceae bacterium | reverse complement strand
TCTCCATCACATGCGACTTCTCGGCCTCTCTGCAGTATTCGCTACAATATTTACTGTCTTGCTCAGGCGCGCAATCGCACGCGCCATGCGCACATTTGGCGGATGTTTCTTCAGCCATGATAAACCTCCCCGTCGGTTCCGTTATTCAATTGTGCGGGGGAATGAAAGTATCGTAGGCCGCTGAGAGATCAAGGTCAAGATAGGGTGTCCACAATCGTGTCAGAAGCCCGCGCGTCAGCAAGGGCTAATTGCGGAAGTGGCCCTCCCTAACGGTCGGGCTTCTGACACGCTTGTCTCAACCACGTAGTTTCCGCAAGCGCTCAGCCGCGAGCAAAAGTGTTTCGTCTTTCTTGCAGAAACAAAACCGAACTTGTTGCGAACCCATCTGAGGGTCGCTGTAGAAGCTTGAACCGGGCACACAAGCGACGCCAATTTCGCGAATCAGGTGACGCGTGAACTCAACGTCGTTCGGAAAACCAAACGCGCTGATGTCCGTCATGACGTAATAAGCGCCGTCGGGCCGAAATGTTTTGAACCCGGCCTTTTCCAGCTCAGGCAAAATCAGATCACGGCGCTTTTGATAATCGACTTGTAACTGATCGTAATACGGCTTCGGGAGCGACAAAGCATACG
>JBHELZ010000090.1:0-638 GCA_046262835.1 Pyrinomonadaceae bacterium | reverse complement strand
GTTCCAGTTGAACCGCAGCTTTCCTTCTTTATACAAGGGCAGCGGCTGAATGGCCCGGGTCTCAAGCGTCTTCCGGTTGACTCGTCCGATGTAGCCACCCTGGGCCTCGGCATAGATGTAAGTCGGGTCGGATGGATCGGCGAACATCCAAAATCCGTCGCCACCATACATGTTTTCCCACCGGTTGTTGGTAATTCCGCCGGGGTACTGAGAATCGCCAATCCATGAACTGTTGTCCTGAAGACCACCGTACACGTGATAGGGCATGTCATTGTCCAGGCTCACGTGATAGAACTGCGAGACTGGCAAATTGTCTCCCTTCCACCAGCGATTGCCGCCATCGTACGAATACCAGAGTCCGCCATCGTCTCCGGTAATTACGTTATCGGTGTTGCCCGGATCGACCCATACATCGTGAAAGTCACCGTGCGCGCCGCCGGCGATGTTGTTGAAACTCTTGCCGCCATCGCTGCTCGCGATAAGCGATCCGCCTGCCTTGTAGACTTTGTTTTCATCTTTCGGATCGACGGTGAGATTAGCAAAATAAAACGGACGCCAATCATGTTTTGACTTCGATCCATCGCAGTCCAGGTCAAGCCGCCGTCGTCGGATCGATAAAGACCGTCTTTGGGCATGAC
>JBHELZ010000089.1:0-642 GCA_046262835.1 Pyrinomonadaceae bacterium | reverse complement strand
TCTCGATCGCGCTGCGCAGCCAGCACCATTTCGGCCGCTTGGTGGCGCTCGGCGTCACCGCCATGATGTTCCTCTACGTCTTCATCAACACCGCCATGGTGATGGGGCTCCTGCCGGTGGTCGGCGTGCCGCTGCCGCTGGTCAGCAACGGCGGCACCGCCATGGTCTCGGTGATGTTTGCCTGCGGCCTGCTGATAGGTGTCGACGTCTATCGCGATGCGCAATTGCCACGCACCCGTTAGGTCGCAGGCAGGCGTATTTGCGCGACTCGACAAGGGATAACTCGCTTGGTATAGCCGCGCCCTTCCCAGGCCATGGCCCCGTTCGGGCGCATAGCTCAGTTGGTAGAGCAGCTGACTCTTAATCAGCGGGTCCCAGGTTCGAGCCCTGGTGCGCCCACCATGGCGGGAAAGACCAAGCCAACGACTTGATCGAGACGGCGATGAGAGGCGCGTCGTTCTGCGTGCGTTTGCAGAAGCCCTGATCCGGATTCACGCGTCCGATCGCTTGCCTGTCCCGTGCAGGGCGGCCTAACTAGGCTCGCCAATGAAGTGTTGGGGGCAACATGGGGTGGAAGAGTGAAGCGAAGGCGTCGCTGATGGCGACGCTCTTCGCCGTGCTGGCAGCACAGCCGGCAACAGC
>JBHELZ010000088.1:0-643 GCA_046262835.1 Pyrinomonadaceae bacterium | reverse complement strand
CCATGGTGCTGACCCTCATGGTGATCTGCCGCAAGGCGTTCCGCCTCGAGCACATCATCACCCTCCGCCACTTCGACTACATGGCGAAGATCATGCTCGTGACCGGGACGATGGTCGGCTACGCCTATGCCACGGAGTTCTTCACCTCGTGGTACAGCGGGAACCCCTACGAGATGTTCACGTTCATGAACCGCGCGCGCGGACCGTACGCCTGGGCCTACTGGACCATGATCACCTGCAACGTGATCAGCCCGCAGATCTTCTGGTTCAAGAAGGCGCGCACGAGCATCCCGATCCTGTTCGTGCTGTCGATCGTCATCAACATCGGCATGTGGTTCGAGCGGTTCGTGATCATCGTGACGTCGCTGCACCGTGACTTCCTCCCCTCGTCCTGGGGCTACTTCACGCCCACCATCTGGGACGTGTCGTGCCTGCTCGGAAGCTTCGGGCTCTTCTTCACGATGTTCTGCCTGTTCGTGCGTTTTCTGCCGATGGTGGCGACGTCCGAGGTGAAGACCGTGCTGCCGCAGGCCAACCCGCATGGGCACGCTGGCGCCGAACGCGCAGTCGGGGACTACCGGCGGAGCACGTCGCCGGCGCATCGCGAGCCCGCTCCCGGGGAGGGCTACTGATGCCCCTGCTC
>JBHELZ010000087.1:0-654 GCA_046262835.1 Pyrinomonadaceae bacterium | reverse complement strand
GGCTTCGAGCGTCCCCAGGCCATCACGCCCAACCAGACGACCGAGTTCAAGTACTCCCTGCACACCCAGAGCTACCGCTTTCAGAAGGGGCATCGGATCATGGTGCAGGTGCAGAGCAGCTGGTTCCCGATCATCGATCGCAACCCGCAGACGTTCGTGCCGAACATCTTCGAGGCGAAGGCGTCGGACTACAAGCCGGCATCGATCAAGGTCTACCGCTCGCCGCAGGCGGCGTCACATCTCGTGCTGCCGGTGGTGACGGAGATGCGACCGGTGCCATGACATCGGTGCACCGACCATCGATCCTCGAGCGCGTGATCGCGGTCTTCATCGGGCTGCTGGCGTGCAATCAGGGATGGCAAGCTCTCGGCGCGCGTTCGGGGCAGGATCCTCGACCGCTCGTCGCCGAGTATGTCGCCGCGTGCGTCACCGGATTGCTTGCTGCCTACGGTATCTGGCGCGGGCGACGATGGGGGCCGTGGGCGTTTGCAGTGAACGGCGCGACGATGGCGCTGCTCGTGCTGAGCCTCGGACCGCTGCTCAGCATGGACCCGGCGGCGCGAGGCGGCCTCTGGATCGGCGCGGCGAGCATCGCGGTGCCGACCGCGGCCGGCGTCTGGTACATCCAGCGCCGCGTTAGGCGATCCTCCATGC
>JBHELZ010000086.1:0-655 GCA_046262835.1 Pyrinomonadaceae bacterium | reverse complement strand
GCGTGTGCGGTAGACGCAGCTCACCGAGCAGACGAGCGCGTCTTTAAAGTGCGCGTAGCGGTTGCAGTAAAGTTTCAGGCGCATCGCTCACACCGCTCCGAGGGCGAAGAGCACTATAGCACGCGCGTGCCACGCGTGCAACGCACGTTTGCGCGTGAAACGACGGGCGGCCGTAGGGCCAGGGTGAAAAAGAGTCACCGCGAGTCAGTACCGGGAGCGGTAGCGACCGGGTCCGCGCTGTCGAGGCGCGCCCGCGCTCTGAAACTAACACCCGGTCGCTACCGCTCCCGGTACTGACCTGTGCTAAGATTCGCGCCGTCTCGGAAAGGCCGCGCATCCCCACCCGTCTCGCGCGGCCCGCTTCTCCTTATTTATCTACGGCACGGACGCACCGCCCGCGCGTGTCCTCGAAGGGAAGGTGTCGTCTCGATGTACAGGCCGAGTTTTTGTTGTGACTGCGGCGAGCGCGTGGAGCGTGCGCGCTGGCGCGCGTGGACGAGCCGCCGCTTCTGTCCTGCGTGCGAGCGGCGCTTCCGACGCGGGAGGTTTCTGAAGCCGCTCGCGCTCGCCGCCGCGCTCGCGGGCGCGGGCTTCATGCTCGGACGCTCGTCGGGGCCGACCCGGCCGCCGCTCACGGTCGAGCGAGGGACTTTGA
>JBHELZ010000085.1:0-656 GCA_046262835.1 Pyrinomonadaceae bacterium | reverse complement strand
GCTTGGCGATGGCCCTGACAGAGAGCCTGCTACGCCAACAGATGGCCCCGAGCGTAACTGCGAATGCGCTCGCCAAGACCGCGACGACCACGACTACGACGACCAAGCCCTAAGGCTGGTTTCGTAGCTTCGGACTGAATTCAAGCACCCGCGGAGCGTGTCTTCGCGGGTGTTTTCTCGTACTCTTTCTCTTCTCGTGCTCTTGCTCTTACTCCCCCGTGAAGCGAAACGTGCTTCCGAGAGTAAGAGTAAGAAAGAGTGGTTTAACCGCGGTAGCCGTTGGGAAACTTTTGATCCCAGCGCCAGGCGCTCTCGATGATCGCGTCGATGTTTTGAAATTGCGGGCGCCAGCCGAGCTCGCGCTGGATTTTTTCGGAGGCGGCGATGAGCCGCGCGGGATCCCCGGGCCGGCGTGGTTTTTCCACGGCTGAAATTTCGCGCCCGGTGATTTTCCGGCACGAGTCGATCACTTCTCGGACGCTGGTGCCGCCGCCAGTGCCGAGATTGTAGAACGCACTCCTCCTTGAACTCAGCGCGAGGATATGCGCCTGCGATAAATCGCGGATGTGGATGTAGTCACGGACGCAGGTCCCGTCCGCCGTGTCGTAGTCGGTTCCGTAAATCTCAACGTGGGGTTTCTGGCCAAGCGCCACCTT
>JBHELZ010000084.1:0-663 GCA_046262835.1 Pyrinomonadaceae bacterium | reverse complement strand
GAACTCAACAGGCACGGGATCGAGAAAAGCGACGCCTGCCTGCAGCTGATTCAAATGGAGCATCACGCTCGTCACCGACGCACGCTCCATCGAACCCCAACCCAACTCGTAACGCGGATGGCCACTGCCATATACCCATCTCGTGAAGAACTCTTTCAGATCCTTACTTGATGATTTCTCGAGTGCGGCGCGCAAGTCCTCCGTCGTCGCATTCGCTTCCTTGTGAGCGTTGTAGTAATCGCGCAGTCCTTTGAAAAACGCCTCGTCTCCCAAACGGCTGCGCAACATGTGCAGCACCCAGGCGCCCTTCTCATAATTGTTCGGATTGAGGAGCGCCATCAGATCTTTGGTTTCAGTATCGTGAATCGGAATGGCAGCCTGCTTCTCGAAATTGAAATAGCGTTGCGCGGCATCGCGCATGTATGCACGAAAGGCGTCTTCACCGTCGTGTTTTTGAATGAACAATCCGGCAAAGTAAGTGGCGAATCCTTCGCTCAACCAAAGATCCGCCCAAGTCGATTCGGTCACAGAATCGCCGAACCATTGATGCGCGATTTCGTGCGCGACAACGCTCTCAATGCGCGTCGGGATTCCGAAGCGGGGACTGATTTGAGTGCTGCTACCGGCCGGAGCACTGAACTCAGTGGGTCGCTGATCAAATAG
>JBHELZ010000083.1:0-663 GCA_046262835.1 Pyrinomonadaceae bacterium | reverse complement strand
ACCAGAAACACTCCCATTGTTGGGGGTGGCTTGAAGCGTATCGTTGAAAGTTTTTATGGCCTAACTAACCATTGGTTGGTACTTACGTATGAGTGCAAAGAAAGATGCTAAATGACGCGCGCACATTATACCCCGTCTGGTCAGTTGTCAAGGGTTTTTAACCTTACATTGCGTGTTTTTCGTCTTGATTGGAACTGAGCAACATCTTAGCAACAGTTGCATCACTCGAATTCCACAGCTTCACCCGAAGCTCTTGCGGAAGCCCCCCGCTTAGATTCGAGAATCGTGTACTGCTGGTTAGCTGGTTGGGGCTTTGCCTAAAACTGGTTGTTCGAGCGGTTGAGTAAAGGACCGGCAGAAAAGTGCCGTAGGCACTCAATGTTTATAGAAACCGCACGGATTTTTCTCTACCTTACGCAAGGGGTATCCCGGGTATTCTTACGAGTACGTTTCTTATCTGGTGGTATTAATTGACGCTTCGACCTGTTGCAAATACTTATGGGCCTGCCGCCAATGGATGGCGATCGTGTAAGGAATGGTTGAAACGAGAACCGTTTCTGATGGCATGGGGTTGGTAAGAGCAAAATTTCTTTTTGTAGCTGAAATGACCCGCGGCTCTTCTATTTTTGCCCACCAGAAAACGCCGTCCCGGTAGGTGTACAC
>JBHELZ010000082.1:0-665 GCA_046262835.1 Pyrinomonadaceae bacterium | reverse complement strand
TCCTTACTCAATCTATTACATAAACGAACTGGATTCCGTTGCAATCATCGGGGTCTTTCATCAACATCGTCGCCCAGGTGCGTGGAAGTCTCGCCAATAATGGTGGGGCAGTAGCCCGACCGTGAGGGAAGGCGTCTTCGTCCGCGTCAGCGGACGATTGAAATAGCTCTATGACCCACCCGCTACCGCGGGTGGTACTGACAGGCCCTCCCGCACGGTCCGGCTACTGCCCCGTCACTTACACTTGCTGTACCCACAATCCCTACAGAAATCGCAGCCGCTCGCGTGCTCTAGTTGGCCATGGCATTCGGGACAGACGCTGATCATTGAGGACATGGTTTCCGAGGACTGAGTGCTGAGGGCTGAGGACTGAGCACCAGCCGCCGACTGAGAACTGGCTGACAGCTGAGTACTGATAGCTGATTGCTTCAAAGCGCGCGCGGAATCCGGGTGACCCTTCAAGCGCCGGTTCGTGATCATCAAGCATTCGGCGACGGCTTGTTCGGGGCTGGTTAGCAGGCGCTCGTTGAACCAGACGGCGTGGGTGCCGGTGACTTTGTTCAGGCTGTAGGCTACCTCTGCCGCGTCGAAACCACCGCGCAGCATCTTTGAAGCCAGCATGCCTACGCCGCCAGAGATGGGGCCGGTGGCGAAGACTTCGGCAA
>JBHELZ010000081.1:0-671 GCA_046262835.1 Pyrinomonadaceae bacterium | reverse complement strand
GGACCAAAGGGTATTTTGCGTGGATCGAAGTAATTCGCGTCCTGCCGCGCTGGAAGTGGCTGGCGCCGCTGATGTCGATTTGGCCGTTTACCAAACTCGGCCCGGTGTTCTATCACTGGCTCGCTTCGCGCCGGTACACGTTGTTCGGTGTGCCGCCGCCGTGCGACGCAAGCGGCGTCTGTCAATTGCATAAGTAGAGTGTGTCAGAAGCCCGACCGTCAGGGAGGGCAGCTCGGGTTGCGATCTTCTGTCGCCTAACTTCGCCGCGCCAATACTGGCCCTGCCTGACGGTCGGGCTTCTGACACCTGCCAACCTTCGCGCCTTCCAACGCATCACAAATGCGACCCAGACAATCGCAGATTGAAATTCCCGGCGATCGGTTTTCGCCGGTTTGAGGTGTAACTATGTTTCGGAAAGCGTCTGCATTCTTCATTGCAGCATTGTTTTTGATTTTAAACCTGACCGTTATCGGCCACGCGAAAACGACTGGAGAAAAAACCAGCGTGCGCGTGCCTTTGAATATTGCCATCCTGATTCAGGACGATCTTACTTCGCGTGTCGGTAACGAACTCGGCGTGACTCGCGATTTTATCCGCGGGCTGCCGCCCGGTTCACGCGTGATGGTGGCATACATCACCACCGGAAGTTTGCAAGTGCGCCAGCCCTTCAC
>JBHELZ010000080.1:434-680 GCA_046262835.1 Pyrinomonadaceae bacterium | reverse complement strand
GGTTTTAACTTCAGCTGAATAGCCGTATCGCGCAGCGTTCGATTCGAACTCATCGACGTCCAGCACCTGATACGAAAGGTCGGGCTGAACCAATACATCTATATCGAGATCTACGTACGTCAGGCTGTCGTCAGCAAACACCGGCGGCGTATTGACGTTGCAGTAAAACAAGCGGGTCTTTCCATCATGCTCCAGAAATCGAAAAATGTTGTACCAGCGGTCGAGCCAGTAATACTCCTCGGTTCG
>JBHELZ010000080.1:0-424 GCA_046262835.1 Pyrinomonadaceae bacterium | reverse complement strand
CCCTCGTCGGATTTGTCCCAGCAGGGAATGATCGACGTCGCGGTCAAACTCGGCGTCGAGCACGATTACTGATCCGTACCGCCGCGCGAGCTTTGCATTCCAGCGGCGATATTCCGTGCCGTCGTACTTGAGCACGCGAACTGAAATCTCCTGCGCTGTGCCCATCTTCATGTTGCCCTCGCTGACGGTCGGGCTTCTGACCCGGCTGCGGGTTCTGACTCGTTATCGCTGACGAGTTGCAGAAACACATCTTCGAGATTCGATAGTCGAATCATGCGCCGCCGCCCCTCATATTCGTTCAAGAGTCGCGTGAGCATTTCAGCTTCAGCAGCGAAGTAGAAATGCGCATTGTTACGCGCAACGGCGGTGATCCCATCACGCGCCGATTGAAGAGGCAGGTCACCCACATCGCGCACCTCCAGCG
>JBHELZ010000079.1:0-698 GCA_046262835.1 Pyrinomonadaceae bacterium | reverse complement strand
GGCCGCACAGGCAGACCGCGAACGCGGCCGCCGCCAGCGCGCGGACGGCCCAGCGCAGGCGCGCGGCCGTGCGGCCGAGCGACCCGACGACGAGGAACGCGAGCAGGAACAGCAGCGCGCGGTCGTACTCGGTGAGCCCGCGCGCCGACGCCTGCGACGACGTCCCCGACAGCAGCGTCCAGGCGGCGAGGAGCGCGAGCGCGGCGGCGACGGCGACGGCCGCGTCGACCGCGTTCCCGCCGTCACGCAGGACTTTGGTACCGATCGCGGTGGCATCGGCGTCGATGCTGGCCACCGCGCCGCCGAACCCGGCGCGGTGCAGCGCGATCACATCCATGTAGCCTTCGGCGACAATGACGCCGTGCCCGCCGGCATCGCCGTCGTGTCCGAGATTGGCCCGCGCCAGGGCCCAGCCGTACAAGATGCGGCCTTTTTCGAAGAGCGGCGTGTCGGGGGAATTGAGATATTTGGGCTCGCCCTCGCCGAGAATTCGCCCGCCAAAGGCGATGACCCGCCCGCGCGGATCGCGGATCGGGAACGTCAGGCGTCCGCGGAAGCGATCGTAGGTGTCGCCCTCGTCGGGTTTGATGAGCATTCCGGTCTCGACCAGCCGGTCCTCGCCCAGCTTTTCGAGGGCCCGCTTCAAGGCGGTGCGGCTGTCGGGCGCGAGCCCCAGGCCGAAGCGCTGCATCGTCGTC
>JBHELZ010000078.1:0-704 GCA_046262835.1 Pyrinomonadaceae bacterium | reverse complement strand
GACATGAGCCGCGGCGGCCTGATGCTTCGCTGCGTGATGGCGGGATACGAACTCCCGTATGTTCCGCTGTCGGGCGCCATCAGGCACGGGCAGCGCCCACCAAAACTCGAACCGTTAAGACCACGAAGGTAACTTCGCGTGCTTCGCGTCCTTCGTGGTTGAATCGTGTCGTTGCCGAAGATCAACATTCCCGAATCGGGGGACGCCAGGCTGCTCGTCGACAAGAAAGACGTACGTCTGACGAACCTGCAGAAGCCCTTCTGGCCCGAGCGCGGCATCACGAAGGGGATGCTCATTCAGTACTACGCCGACATGGCGCCGGTGCTGCTGCCGCACATCCGCGACCGCGCGATGGTGATGAAGCGCTACCCGAACGGCGCGGCAAGCGAGCCGTTCTTCATGAAGCGCGCGCCCGTGCCACGCCCCGACTGGATCCGTACCTGTTCGATCACGCACGGCTCGGGCAACGTGATCGACTTTCCGGTCATCGACGATCTGCCGTCGCTGTTGTGGATAATCAATCTGGGGTGCATCGACCTCAATCAGTGGTATGCGCGCTGCGACGACATCAACCGGCCGGATTACGTCCACTTCGATCTCGATCCGGGTCCTGGCGCGACCTTCGATCAGGTGCGAGAGACCGCGCTCATCGTCCGCGACGCGCTCGAGGGATTGAAGATGAAACCGCTCGCGAAGACGAGCGG
>JBHELZ010000077.1:0-705 GCA_046262835.1 Pyrinomonadaceae bacterium | reverse complement strand
CAGAATGCGCGTCTCAAAGGACAAGAGAATCAGGGCTTGCGCGATAGACTTACCGATCTAGATACGGATAGTAAGCAACAGGCTCTCAGCTTGGCGGCGCTCAACGAAAGCTTGCAGCAAGAACGACAGTCGCGTGAACAACAAGAGCAAGATCGCGTAATTGACTCTAAACGGTACCGGTCGCAACGGCTACGTGAGCGAATGTTGTTCGGCTTTTTGGCTGGAATTACGGTATGGTTTCTCACGGATAGCATAGTCAATTTCCTTATCTCGAAAAACATTTTCCCTACGAAAACTCAACACTTCCTTGGAACGATCGTACGGACAGTTGGAACTTTGATCTTTTGTCTGCCTGCGCTCTTCTATATCCGATCTGTTTCATGGCGCAATCAGACTAGGGTTCTCTTCTTTGCCTTTACTGTTTTGCTTGCATTTCTCGTATCTCGGTTTATAGCCGATGAAACCATCTCTAAGTTTGCGTCGCTAATCGAAGTGGCGACGACCATTAGCGGTGCCGCATACCTATTCATAACTCGCGGCGACGAGAATACAGAACAGTAAGTGATTGATTGTCCGCTCGAACGATGCAATTGGCTGTGTTTTTCCCGTCACCCTTTCACGTCATCTCCCGCTGATTCCCTGCTGCGTCATCTTCGGTCTCGGTGTATGATTAGGCGCCCTTAATCCCTGCACGAGGTAGGATGA
>JBHELZ010000076.1:254-716 GCA_046262835.1 Pyrinomonadaceae bacterium | reverse complement strand
AATCCAATCACAGCCGCGACATGCTGAAGACCGTCGAACATTATCCCTGGGAATTGAAGCAAAGAATCCTTTCACGGCTCGGCCATTTGTCGAATGAAGATGTCGCCGAATGGCTCATGGAGGGCTTTGACGGTCAGGCCACTCACATCGTGCTCGCGCACCTTTCGCAACGTGCCAACAATCCTTATCTGGCGACGATTACCGCCGAGACTGCGCTGTACGAACGGTCACCTCTCTTCCGCAGCGACACGCAAATCACGCTTTCTTTTCCGAAAGAGCCGACGCAATGGATCGAGGTGTGATGAGTGTTAGAAGCCCGCGCGTCAGCAAGGGCGAGTTTCCCAAATTGCCCTCCCTGACGGTCGGGCTTCTGACACTTATTTGCCTGGCGCTTGTTGCCTGCACTCAAG
The DNA here is from genome assembly GCA_046262835.1 of Pyrinomonadaceae bacterium. Taxonomy (GTDB): domain Bacteria; phylum Acidobacteriota; class Blastocatellia; order Pyrinomonadales; family Pyrinomonadaceae; genus UBA11740. The sequence goes on along the minus strand of JBHELZ010000076.1, from coordinate 306 downwards.
ATAGTCGCCGCAGCGGACTTCCCGAGGGCGCGCAGGCCGCGCTCAATTCAGC
>JBHELZ010000076.1:0-244 GCA_046262835.1 Pyrinomonadaceae bacterium | reverse complement strand
TTACAATGATGCCGCTCCGGAATGGCGCGCCGATGCGAGTCTTGAGGATTCCAAAACGACTTTTCAAAGGCTGCGCGACAAGCTGGGTAAGCCGGGCGTTCGCAATCAACAAACCGCGCGCGAAGAACAGACCGGCACCGGACACACGGTCATTGTGATCTACCAGACTTCGTTCGAACGCGGAGATGCGATGGAAACATTCACGCTGGTCGAGCGCAACGGCCAGTGGCAGCTGGCGAAATAT
>JBHELZ010000075.1:0-741 GCA_046262835.1 Pyrinomonadaceae bacterium | reverse complement strand
TGCTGGAGAAGGACCTTTCGGACAGGGAAACTGCGCTGTGGAATGCCTGGAAAAGTAAGGATGTGAAGCCGTTTGAAATGCATCTGACTGACGATACTGTGATGGTTGATAGTAGTGGCGTCTCGGGAAAAAGCAGCATTTCAGAAGGAATGAAGATGTGCGATATCAAATCCGTCAGCTTGAGTGACTGGAAGTTGACTAAGCTCAGTCCCAGCACGGCATTGATAACCTACAAGGGTACGCAGGAGGGAGCCTGCGGCGGCGCACCAATACCACCGGTCGTGTGGGCAAGCAGTATCTGGATGAAACGAAAAGATACCTGGGTGGCGGTGTTTCACCAGGAGACTCCGGCGCGGTAGCGGAATAGTACGGAAACAGGATGACATCTCCGCGCACGCGCTGCTCGGGAAGCGTGTCAGAAGCCCGACCGTAAGGGAGGGCAACTTGCACAGCCCTTGATATCAACTAAAGGGCTCATCGCCCTGACCCTGGGTTGGCTCCGGGTTTGGAAATCAATTTAGTCGCGTTTGGGCATATGGCGTGGGAAACAATCGAGGCCCTCCCTTACGGTCGGGCTTCTGACACGGTTTGCCGCGGTCCTGTTATTGTTTTGGTCGCATATGTGGAAACAAGATTACGTCGCGGATGGACTGTTTATTTGTCAATAACATAACCAACCGATCGATGCCGACGCCGATTCCCGCCGCGGGAGGCATGCCATAAGACAAGGCGGTAATGTAA
>JBHELZ010000074.1:0-745 GCA_046262835.1 Pyrinomonadaceae bacterium | reverse complement strand
AATTGAACCTGCGCTAAACAGGTGGGTGGCCTATTGTAAGCCGCCGCCTCTGGCAGTTCCCTAACAGTGAGGGAATGCGCTGGCTTGATAAGCGGCATCGGCCTCCCTCTTCAACGGCGTTGGCTCAATCATCGTAACTCGGTGACGGGCCCCACAGAATATTTCCCTCCGCCGCGCGCGATACTAACACACAGGAGCGAAACAGAGGTAATTACTAATATTGCGCTTACGAAGCCATGCTTTAGAGACATGAAGTCAGTACCGCCTGCGGTAGCGGGTGGGTGCTTGGATTTTTTTGCGATTCGTTTATCGCCGGTTCATCAAATGAGCATTCGCTAATGGATTATTGGCAACGAAGACACCCACCCGCTACCGCAGGTGGTACTGACCTCATGGCCCTAAAAAAGAGAGTTCTAAGACTTAACCGAGTGAGATATTTTCCGGCGCGCCTTTTTCCTGCGCGATATTGCTGCGCACCTTTAACAGACGGTCGAGCATTTCGGCGCATTCGGCGCTGCGAGTAGCCAATTGGGCATCGGCTTGTTCGTGGGTTTGTTGTAGACGGTGCAGCTCGTCGGCAATGTGCAGCGCGGCCAGAATAGCGACCTTTAACGAATCGACAGTCAAAGTGCCGGAGGAAATCTCGCGCATGCGGCTGTCGACAAAATCGGCCAGTTTCGTGAGGTATGCCGAGTCGCCGTCCGAGCGAATGTTGTAAGTTTGATTGTAAATCTCAACGCGAATA
>JBHELZ010000073.1:0-754 GCA_046262835.1 Pyrinomonadaceae bacterium | reverse complement strand
AGTATCGGGTGCAGGAACAGATTGTTTTTAATTTCTGAATGAGAGTCAGCACCGTCCGCGTGAGCGGATGGGTTAAAGAGTCAAGTGGAAGTTGGCTTCGTGTCAGAACCGGGAGCGGTAGCGACCGGATCATAGCGCGACTTGCACGCGAGGTCAGCACGTCCACATTAGTGGATGGGTTAAAGAGTCAAGTGGAAGTTTTGGCTTTGTGTCAGAACCGGGAGCGATAGCGACCGGCCAAAGGCTCCACTAGCACGCGAGGTCAGCACGTCCACATGAGTCGATGGGTTAGAGAGTCAAGTGGAAGTTTTGGCTTTGTGTCAGAACCGGGAGCGATAGCGACCGGATCAAAGGCTCCACTAGCACGCGAGGTCAGCACGTCCACATTAGTGGATGGGTTAAAGAGTCAAGTGGAAGATTTGGCTTCGTGTCAGAACCGGGAGCGATAGCGACCGGCCAAAGGCTCCCTAGCACGCGAGGTCAGCACGTCCACATGAGTCGACGGGTTAAAGAGTCAAGTGGAAGTTTTGGCTTTGTGTCAGAACCGGGAGCGATAGCGACCGGGATCAAAGCGCGACTTGAATGAAATTACCCAAGCGTCCTGTCGCCCGATTCGCGGGCTTTGAATCTTTAGGGGACGTGATCCCCGGAGTTACGCTCGCTGCGCTCGCTCACCGGGGGCTACACTCTGTCGTCGCTTCGCGACTCGTTGACGCAAACACCCATCTTGACTCTTTGGTGATCAGCGTTAAAA
>JBHELZ010000072.1:0-761 GCA_046262835.1 Pyrinomonadaceae bacterium | reverse complement strand
CGGCCAAAGTGTTCACTGTAAAAGTCGTTGGACAGGCGTTTACCGTGATTGAAACGATAGCGGTATTGCTGTCGTTGGCGCCGTCGTTCGTGTGGTAAGTAAAGCTGTCAGATCCCGTATAGCCATTGTTCGGGGCGTAATCGACAGTTTCGGTGCAGATGCCAAATGAGCAATTGAGCGAGCCGAAATTTGACAGCGATCCATGGCTGGGCGTGCCGACCAGAAATGTCTGCGCGTCGCCATCGTCATCTGTCGATGAGAGAGTGATTGGGGTCACCGTGTTCGTCGGTACGAACACATTGACATTGTTGGCTACTGGTGCGTGATCGTCATTCGTGATCGTCAGAACGGCCGTCGAGGGTGATCCTGGTCCCGCACCAACCTCATTACTTAGAGTCAGATTAACCGTCTCGTCAGGCTCGACGACGTTGTCGTCGTGAATCGTCACGTTGAACGTCTTGCTTACATCACCCGGATTGAAGGTCAGATCTCCACTTACATCGTCATAGTCCGAGCCGGCAGTCGCCGTTCCAACGCTGGATGCGTAGTGCACGGACGCCGAAGTATTATTCGTGCCGGCGCGTGTCGCGGTAATCGTCGCGGTCGTATTGCCTTCGGCGACGATATAAGTTGGGCCGCTGAATTGAATCGCACTGAAGGGACATTTGCCCGCGTTGCCGGCATCGGCAATGGCCTTAATCTCCTGAGGTGTCAAAGTACGATTGAAGTACTCGACCTCATCAATTGTGCCGGAGAAAAAC
>JBHELZ010000071.1:0-796 GCA_046262835.1 Pyrinomonadaceae bacterium | reverse complement strand
CCCTTGGTGGTGCGTTGGCCCGGCAAGGTCGCCGCGGGCGAAGTCAGCACCGCGCTCACGAGCCAGGTGGATCTCATGGCGACGTTCGCAGCCGTGTCGGGCTACAAGTTGCCCGCCGGCCAGGCGCTCGACAGCCACGACTTGCTGCCCGTCTGGACGAAACGCGCGCCGAGCCCGCGCCGCAGCATCGTGACGCAGATGCGCTTCGTCGTTGCGCATCGTAAAGGGATCCTGAAGACTGAGCCAGCCAATCGCGTGTGGTTTTGAGACTGCTTGCAACTCCCGCGAAAGGTAAACAAAGCCGCTGCCGTATCCCGACAACAGCCATTTGTGACCAGTGGCACAGAGCGCATCGATCTTCATGCGCTTAACATCGATCGCGAATGCTCCCGCCGACTGCGCCGCATTTACTACCAACGCATGTCCGCCTTTTGCGTTTCCCAGTTCTTCCAAGTCGGTGCGAAACCCATTCGAGAATTGCACATGGCTTAAACAAATGACCCCGCTGCGAACATTCATAGCGTCGCGTAAATCCTGAACGCTAACGCGACCTTCATGGGATTTAACGAGATGAATCGGAATGCGCCGGTTCATCCAGGGCAAGGTGGAAACCGGAAATTCGAGATCGCAGGAAATGACTTCGCCGTGGTTGTCGAGCGCATCGATGATCACGTTCATCCCGCTCGAGGTGTTTATTGTGAACGCAACTTCATCCGGCTCGGCGTTGATAAAGGCGGCGACTCTTCTGCGCACTTCTTCACGTTGCGCCAGCCATTCGTCCCAGTGAATGTCGCCG
>JBHELZ010000070.1:0-811 GCA_046262835.1 Pyrinomonadaceae bacterium | reverse complement strand
GAACATGTAATAAGACAGACCTTCGTTGAGTGGCAGGACTTGCGCAGTAATACCGTCCGGAGGGCTGGCCGCGGCAGTTTGCATCACTCTGACCTTGTTTTGAATAGCGGCAGATCGTTCCGCCGCCGGTGTCGTGTCACTAACGCCGCTAAGCACTTCGCCGGTCACATCTTTTATGTCCTGCGTTATGGAAACGGTGTAATTCTTGGCCGGCAGCTCTGCTGCGCGGTTCTGCGCCAGGTAGCCATTGGTCGCATAGTCTTTCGTTTGATCGGAAGCATTGACCAGCGCTTCGAAGGCAACGTGATGATTGGTCAGCAGCAATCCCTCTGGCGATAGAAACTCGCCCGTGCCACCATCTACGATCACCACTGCGTCCTTCATGCTTATGCCGTTTGGATTGTAAATATCGGTTATGGGAATCTTCAGGCCGCGTTGGGTCAACTTCTTAAGAGGAAGTTGGCCAAGCATATCGGGCAAAAACATCCCTTCGTCTCCGAAGGCGGACAGTTGAGCAAAACTTAAGAAAAATAGGGCGGTGAGAAGCAGGGCCGCAGCGCGCACAAATCTCTCTGGCATGATTAAGGATATCCTTTACTGAGTTGAAAGTGATGAAGGCAGGGGGATATTACTCGATGCCGGGTAAAACAGAAAATGAGAATAAAACGCGCGACGTGGATCCGTCGCCACTCAATTCCGGGGCGCTAGTTTAGTTCACTGAAACAAGTAGGGCAAAGGATCGACCGGGTTGTCATTGATGCGAACTTCGTAATGCAAATGGGGCCCGGTTGAACGGCCGGTTGATCCCACC
>JBHELZ010000069.1:0-833 GCA_046262835.1 Pyrinomonadaceae bacterium | reverse complement strand
GACTAACGCCGATCTGAAGAATGCGGTCGAGCGGCGCGCCTTTCGCGACGATTTATTCTATCGCCTGAACGTTGTGCACATTCACGTGCCGCCGTTGCGCGACCGGCAGAAGGACTTGGACGCGCTGGCGCGCGGGTTTGCAACGACTTACGCGGCGAAGCACGGCACGCGGGCGAAGAAGATTGCAACGGACGCGCTGAGATATTTGAAAAGTTACGATTTCCCCGGCAACGTTCGTGAGCTGGCAAACATCATTGAGCGCGCGACAATTGTTGCCGACGGCCAGAGCATCGAAGCGGCGGATTTGCCCGAGGGATTGCGTGCGGCCGCCGAGAAACGAGCGACGGGCAATCAGCCGCGCACGCTCGCTGAGATTGAAAAGGATTACATCCGCGAAGTGTTGGCTTCGACAAGAGGTAACAAGACCGAAGCCGCGCGGATTTTAGGAATCAGCCGAAAGAATTTGTACGAGCGGCTAGCCAGAGAAAGCAAGGCTGAAGGGTGAGGGCGCAAGGATGAAACTTCGCTTCATCTGGCCGGGCAAGACAAAGGACGAGCATCTTCGCGCGCTGCTTGCGGAATACCTGAAACGTCTCCAGCGCTTTGTTCGTTGTGAAGTGATTGAAACGCGCGACTTCAGTGGTGCTGATCGCGCAAGTATTGAAAAGGAATCCGCGGCGCTGCTGGCGGCGATTACTGACAGCAGTTTGGTGATGCTGCTCGAGGTGGACGGTCGCGAGTGGAATTCTCAGGAACTTGCTGAGCAGGTGAGGCGTTGGGAAAACGATTCGGTGAAAGAGATCGCAATCGTCATCGGAGGCCAGGATGGGGTT
>JBHELZ010000068.1:0-885 GCA_046262835.1 Pyrinomonadaceae bacterium | reverse complement strand
GAGCTGAAGTTACCTGCATGGCAACGTTCAGGGCATCATGGAGCTTCATCAAGCCGGCCTTCAGGCGCTCAAACAAGGTTTCGCCGTCGATGAATTCGGTCGACATGAAGTGACGCGAATTCATTTCTGCGATTTCGTAAATAGTTATAATGTTCGGATGATTGAGAGCTGAGGCGGCGCGCGCTTCCTGCTGAAAGCGGCGCACGCGTTCATCCTCGGTGGTGAGATGGGCGGGTAACATTTTCAGGGCCACCTTGCGTCCCAAACGGGCGTCTTCCGCCAGATAGACTTCTCCCATCCCGCCCGCGCCGAGATGTTCCAGCACAAGATAGTGACCGAGCTGCTGTCCGACTAATTCGGTTTGCTCGTTGACCAGTGATTCAGCCATCACTTCAAAAGCCGGCTCCTCAATAAAACCACCCGTTTGTTCGTGTGAGATGATGAAGCTATTGACTTGTTGTCTTAGTGACGTATCACCCTGACAAGCCTCATCAAGAAAGGCCGATCGCTCGGCCGGCTCGCGCTCAAGTGCGGATTGCAGGAGTATCTTTATGCGCTGCCAATGCTCAGGCGTCATGGCGGTTACTTTTTGGCTAATTCGTGATACAGCCAGGCTCTGGCGGTGCTCCACTCGCGCTTGATCGTGGCAGGCGAGAGAGCAAGAACCTCACCAGTCTCTTCAATCGTCAAGCCGCCGAAGAATCTTAATTCAACGATCCGGCTTTGCTGCGGATCAAGTTCAGCCAATTGTTTCAGCACGTCGTCGAGCGCCACTACTTCCGCCGCGCGTTCCTGAGAAACCACCATGGCCTCGTCAAGTGAAATTGTTTGGGCACCCCCACCGCGTTTCGCGTAAGCGTGGCTGCGCGCGTGATCAACCAGAAT
>JBHELZ010000067.1:0-939 GCA_046262835.1 Pyrinomonadaceae bacterium | reverse complement strand
GCCCAGGCTGGACTTTTCTCACTGGCAAGCCGGACGACATCCTCTTGTTGCGCAAGTCGCTTGGCTTTTTCTATAACGATCCCAAAGAGGATGCTGATCGGAACAACCATTCCGGCATGCTCGTAGTTGGCACTGAACCTCTGATGCGTTGGGCGATGTGCCAGGGTGGCGCCGATCCGAAGTGGATTGCCACCGTCATTCAGACCGAGGCTGACGCACCGCTGATCGGATCAGTAGACGGGATCAGGCAGACCGATCCGGCGGTGCATCTGAAAGCTGCACCGCCAGCTTCGCTTCCCAAAGGTCCCAACGCAATACACCGGCATGGCTCAATGCGGGAATGAATCAGCTTTCGACGCCGCGCACGGGCCGATCGGTCCAGATGAGGAAGGACTCTGGAGCCTGGCACTTGCGATCAGGCAATCTGCGGGACGGTTGTTGAATTTCTCTAGCGTTCGAAACTACCCTCAAGAATTGCTCAGAAATTTGGAGCGGGCGACGAGGCTCGAACTCGCAACATCCAGCTTAGGAATCAAAATTATTGGTCCTTTATTTTCACAACTTACAAAACCGCTTAAGAAAAATCAACGCGCATGCAACGCACCGTGCATGCAGTGCCTGATTGGCGTATAACTGCGGGACGTTTTGCGGGACGGTTTCGACCGAAGTCTTTCGTCGGTCTGACTCGCTGTTTGGATAATCGTGAGAGCGGCTTTCGACTCGCAGAACAACTTACGGCGCAACCGTGAAATCTCGGAGGGTGAAAAGTTACCGCGTGTACTCTTCTAATAACTTCTTCAGTCTCTGAGGCGCCCTGCCTTTTGCAGGACACAAAAGTTCGAATCACGGACGATATAATTTGGGCTTTGCGAAGCTTAGTTGTTTACTGACCCTCATAAATAAGTTCAGTGCCTGGGGACCGGCGATTTCGTTTAGAGC
>JBHELZ010000066.1:0-3256 GCA_046262835.1 Pyrinomonadaceae bacterium | reverse complement strand
CGCAAACTCAGCGTTTTCAGCCAGAAAACCATAGCCGGGATGAATTGCTTCCGCGCCTGACTGCTGCGCCGCTTCGATGATCGATTTGATGTTGAGATAGCTTTCGAGTGAAGCCGCCGGCCCGACGCAATAGGCCTCGTCAGAAAGACGAACGTGCAGAGCGCCCGCGTCAGGTTCCGAGTAGACGGCAACCGGCGAGATGTTCAGATCGCGACACGCACGAATGATGCGCACGGCAATCTCACCACGATTTGCGATCAGGATTTTGCGAAACATGGAAGGATTGGTCAGTTGTCAGTCATTCGTCTGTTGCTCGTTCTCAAGTTTAGATGTACCACAAGCAACTGACCACGACCACTCGCGGCTTCAAACCACAAATGAATTCGCGGGGCGATGGGGATCGTATCTCATCTGAACTCGGGAGCCGGGCAAATACTCTGACTTGCGCAGCAATTGTTGCTCATCCATCTGCTGAACAGTTTCGTAATCGGCGCCGGCAATTTCGTAACAATAAGAAAGCATCACCTTGCCGTCCGCGTCAGCATCGGTGCCGAGGACAGTTGCTTCGCCAAGACGGCCGGCGCGCATCAACGTGCGCCGACGCGCGACTTCAGGATCTTCTTTGGGCTTGCGAAAACGGGTCAGAAAAGACATGACCCTTTAAGGCGTGGCAGAGCGCGGCGCGCGAGAGGCCCGGAACTCAGCAACAGTCATTATCAATCCGTCGCGCACGATTAAATCATCCGGTGTGTCCAATTTTTTGTCCGCGCCTGGCAAACGCAGTTCGTAGTTGGTAAACGAGACCGCGGGCGGATCAGGCGTTGTGTTCAATGAAGCATTTCGCAGCGCGGCACCCTTCGCCAAAGCTTTTGTCTTCGGCGCAGCAGCGGCCACTACCGTGCTCGCCTGATATCCGTTCGCGTCAACAAAGTTGAGCGCCTCAGCGATGGCTCCATCGGGATCGGGCAAGGTCTTGAGTTGGTTTATGAGATCTTCCTGCGGCGGTAACGTGCCGTGCAGATCACGGTATTCGAGGAGCGCTCGGTTCAGTGTGTATGCGTGCGCGTTTTCCGCTGCCTCCAACGCCCATTGATGACGGCGCAATCTTTCAGGAACTGTGATTCCGATCAGAACCGCAACCAAGGCGATCGCAACCATCGCGCTGGTGAAGCCTGCGCGCGCGATTCGCAATCCGCCGAAGGTTGCCGGCGCATTCTTAATCGTGCGCACCACGCGCATACCGCCCCACACAACGATCATCCCAACCGGCAGTGCGATCCACTTTAACTGCCACGCCGCGATCTCTCCTGCATTTACAATCGTACCGATGCGGAGTGACGCTCCCTTGCTGATCATCCAGGTCAAGATGATCGAGGCCAACAGGGCCGCCAGGATTACGAACCCGCCGGTTGATGCAACCATCGCGGGACCGTAAGAAATGAGTTGGTGTTCGGGCTTGGCTAAGGGTGGACCGACAGCGCGAGCGCCACAGGATGGGCAGCCGACAGAAAGTTCAACCTGGACACTAGAGCCGCAAGCGGGGCAGATAATCAAATTCTTTACCTCTAAAAAATAATGCGCGGAATAAATTAGACTGAGACGAAAGCTTCGTCAAGAATAATCCGCCGTTAAATTGTGGAATTTCTTTCCGCTAACCAGTTTTGGCCGCCAAAGTCGGTTCCGGCCGCCGATCCTGCGTGTGCGATTGCGGAACAGATGACTCCAATCGTTCGTTTTGCGCGGCTTCGCGCTTCGCTAGATTCAGTTCTGTCCACGTATGATACATCCGGTGCGCGAACGTCCAATACGACCCCACAGCCAGCACCCAAAGAACCGCCGGCATTCGATTGAGAAAGAAATTGTGCCATCCCCGGTGCGTCGTCAACGCCCCGATGATAAATAGCACGACGCGCTCTGGCCGGCGCAAAAACCCGACATCACATTTCGGGATCAAGCTTTCCGCGCGCGCGCTAGCATAGCTCACCATGACTGAGCCCATCATTCCGGTCCCCGCCAAAAAAACGTTGAGCGTCGAATGAAACTCAGTGTCGCGCGCGTAAAAAACCATCAACCCGACAAACACGACCATGTCAGAGAGGCGATCGAGCGACGAATCGAGAAATCCGCCAAACCTGGTAACTCGACCCGAAAGCCGCGCGACCTGACCATCCAGCATGTCAAACAGGTTCGCTACGATTAAGACGATGCCGGCCCAAAAAAATTGCCCGAAGCCGAACAACAAACCTGACCCGACGTTTATGGCTACGCCGACAAACGTCAGAAAGTTCGGACTGATATGACCGCGCGCCAGCCACCGCACCATCGCATCGATGATTCGCTGTCCCGCGCGTCCGATGCTCGCACCAAACATATCTACTCGCCGTTCGACCGAAGTTTACCGATGATTGTCATCAAAACTGGAAAGGAAACCTCAGAAACCGATCATAGGAAGGCTTACGAACAGTGTCAATCCTCAGGGATTCGCGCGAGTATGATCGTGGCGGAAGAGCGTCTAGATCTCAATCATCTTTGCCCGGCCCGATGTTCCCGAACCTATCGGGAGTCGTCTTTTTCTTTGGTTGCTTAACTGGTTTCTCTGGCTTTAGCGTTTGTGCGGGTGGCGCCGGCTGCGCTTCTGGCGAATCGACAGGCTGCCCGGCTGGCGTGGCTTGAGGCCTCTTAGTGCCCGTGGATTTTGTTCCCGTCGACTTACGCGGAGCCTTTTCAGGTGTAGCCGTGAAGGCTAAACGGTTGACGGTCGCGGTGTAACTCTGCGCGCCATATTGATCAGGGCCGCCGGGAACTAAAAATAATTGGAATGTTCCGAGGGCGGGATGATCCACCGTGTAAGTATCCTGCGATAGTTCTCGAGTGCCGCCCCGAAAAAACAGAATGAACGATTCGCGACCACCGGTTTTGGAGACAGTAGCGGGCAAGGTGTCTTCGACTTTTTCTAATGTGACATCAACGATAGTTGGACCGTGCAATCGGAAAACAGAATAGACGTACTGAAGAAAAGTTGACTGCGTGTAAAAGGAAAGCGGATCGTTTTGTATAGGGGGGCTGTTGATTGCTTGCGCGATTGCCATTCCCGAAGGCCTTACGGAAAGACCGGCGGCGATCGCCGCAATCGGGGTGGTGGCCCTCCTCAGCCGCCTCTTCCCCGGCCTGTTCCCGAATCGAGGACTGCCGACGCTGCTCCCGAGTGCGAGCACGCGGCTGAGCTTCCCGCTCGACTACTGGAACGGGCTCGGCA
>JBHELZ010000065.1:0-3836 GCA_046262835.1 Pyrinomonadaceae bacterium | reverse complement strand
CTTATGTCGGGCCTGATGAACTTCGCGCGGCGCTGGAACAGAACCAGGCAGCGCCTCTGAGCCTGGCGTCCGCCGACTTCGATGAAGACGGCGTACCCGATCTGATTAGTGGTTATTCATACAACCGGCAGGGGATCGTGACGCTGCTACGAGGCAACGTTGATTCAATCTATCCGAACGCGCCCGAAGCGCAGCAACGAAGAGCTAACGGCACATTTACTGAGGCCCCGTTTCTCTCGCCGGCACGAGTGTTTGAATCGCCGGTGGCCGCTGACTTTATTGGGGCGGGAGATTTTGATGCGGATGGTCATTGGGATGTGGTGATTGGATCGCGCACGCGAAGCTCCCTATATCTCTTGTCCGGAGATGGCTATGGCAATCTCTCATTGACAAAAGAAATTCCATTGCCGGGCGCGGTGACGGCAATGACTACGGGAGAGATCAATCGCGCCGATGGACTAACGGACATTGTTGTTGGCGTTGTTGAACCAAAGGGCGCGAGTGTGCAAGTGTTTGAAGGGCCGGAAGGTGCGTTGCGAGCGCAACCGGAAGTGTTCGAGATGGCGGCGCAAGTGAGTTCGCTGGCGCTCGGACAGCTTGATAACGAATACACGATGGACCTCGCAGTCGCTGCCGGAAATGAGTTGATTGTGCTGGCCGGTCGCGATCGTAAGTTGTCACTTGATGAAGGCCAGCAAGCAGAAGCCGCGCCTGCGGTGCGCAGTCAACGAACATTTGATTCTAAAATCAAATCATTGGCACTTGGTGATTTCACCGCTGGCAGCCGAACCGATTTAGCTTTGTTGACTGAGGACGGTGTGGTGCAACTGCGGAGTCCAGGCGAAGCCGGTGCCAAAGGCATGGCCGGCGAAAGAACTGAAACATGGAACGCCAGCGTTGAGACTTTCAGAGTCAACTCTCCGTCGGCTCAATTACTCACCTCGTGCACGTCCGCCGCGCCGCACGATGACTTACTAATCGCTGACGCCGCTAACAACCAGCTTCAAATTCTGACAAGCGAAGGGTCAGACGCAACGGCTGCAGAAATCGCCTCCGCAGATAACACGAATCTTACGCCTGTTCCCCTGCACCTCACCGCCACGCTCGATGTGGCGAGCGCCCCCGTCGCAGTGTTGCCCATGCGATTAAACGGTGACGCCCTCAGCGATCTAACGGTGCTAACGAATGGAACAAGCACGGTTGCGCTGATAATGAACCAGCCTGAGGCCACCTTCGTCGTGACTAATACTAATGCCAACGGCCCTGGCTCGCTCCTTTTCGCGATGGCGGATGCCAATGAAACGCCAGGCGCTGATACAATTACGTTCAATATTCCCGGGTCCGCCCCCTTTGTCATAAATCAAACCGTTCAGCTTCCTACCGTCACCGATCCAGTGACGATTGACGGAACCACGCAGCCGGGATTCGCCGGCACACCGGTTATCGAGTTGGTGTACCCGAGTTTTAATGGGCTGCAATTCAATGTTGGGAACAACACTTTTCGCGGGATCGCGATGACAGCGTCTGGACCGGCGCTGGAATTCCAAACGGGTGGGAATAACGTTGTTGAGGGCAACTTTCTTGGCACCAACATCTCGGGGACCCAAACCAACGGCAACGGTGACGTTCGAATACACACCTCAAACAACAGAATTGGCGGTACGGTCCCGGCGGCTCGAAACCTCGCGCAGGTCATACTAATCGGCCAAACGTCGAGCGACGCCGGTGGAAATGTTGTGCTCGGCAACTTTCTTGGAGTGAACGTCAACGGAACCGGGGGTGGTGCCGGTCGCGTGTTAGTAACGGGAGGACCCTCTAATATTATCGGCGGGACGGTAGCCGGGGCGCGTAACGTTATATCACTCGGCGGTACCGGCGGGAGCCCGGCCGTGGCTATTTCCACCAGCGGTACCGACGGGAACTTGATCCAAGGCAATTATGTCGGTACGGATGTCTCAGGAACAGTCAGTTCCGGTTCAACTAACGGCATTTTCCTGGACAGTGTCGCTGCCACAGTCGGTGGAACCACGCCCGCCGCGCGCAATCTCGTTTCCGGTACTAGTAGTCTTGCCGGAATCCAAATCAGTACTCCCGCGAGCGGCCCTCCGATTCGCACAAACCTGGTACAAGGCAATTTCCTTGGCACGAATGTTAATGGAAACGGTGATCTGGGAAATGGGGGACGGGGAATCTTAATAGACGGATTTATTAAGAGAGGAACCACAATAGGCGGCACGGCCGCCGGAGCCGGAAATGTGATCGCTAATAACAAGGGAAGCGGTATCGATATCGCCACCGCTGATGGTGGCGTCACGGTGCAGGGCAACTTCATCGGAACGGATGCCACTGGAACTCTCGATTTGGGAAACCTTCAAAATGGAATATACATTCACAACTCGCCGAATAACGTCATCGGAGGATTAGACGTTAGCGCCCGGAACGTAATTTCGGGCAATGGGTTGAGCGGCGTGCTGATCGAAGGTGCGCAATCAACTGGAAACTCCGTTTTGGGCAACTTCATCGGTACTAATGCAGCAGGTACTAGCGCGCTCGGCAACGATCTAAACGGCGTGACTACGAGCCAGGCGCCGAACAATACCATCGGCGGTTCAACCCCCGCAGCGCGCAATATCATTTCGTCCAGCGGTCGGCACGGCGTCTCGATTGGTATCGACACCCAGTCCGGCTCGACGGGCATTACGGTGAGCAACAACTACATTGGCACGGACGTGAGCGGTAATAACTGTCTCGGAAATCTGCGCGACGGGGTTTTTGTGAATCGAGGATCGGTCAGTCACACGATTACCGACAACCTAATTACATGCAATCAAAGAAACGGTGTCAATATTCCCAACTTCGCCACGAACGATCCCGGCATTAGGATCGAAGTCACGAACAATTCCATCTACGCCAACGCCGCGCTGGGAATCGATCTCGGCGATCCCGGAATCTCGCCTAATAAACCCGGTGGCCCTTTCATTGGCGAGGCCAATCTTCACCAGAACTTTCCGCTGCTGACGTCATTCAGTTCGATAGCGCGAGCAGACGAAGGGTCGGGGAGGGCGAACGGTTCCGGGCCGGATGCCATTACAGTGAATGCCACGCTGAACAGTGTGCCTAATACGACGTTTACGGTGCACTGGTACTTCAGCTCGGACGCGCAATGTGTCACCAGCCAGGAGACGAGCCGGCCGCTGGTGAGCGGCAAGGTGCCCGGAGTAACAACCAATGCGAACGGTGACGCGCAGTTCAACTTTCCGCTGGATCTTCCGGCCGGCCTCACCAAAGGGATCGTTAACTGTACGGCGACCGATCCGCAGGGCAATACTTCGGAGTTTTCATCCTGCCTGGCCGTCAATGCGGGAGCGAGCCAGTCGCCCTCAGTGCAATTGGATGCCTCGAGTTACAGCGCGGCTGAGAACATCGGGAGCAAGATGATTGCCGTGACGCGAACGGGCAATACTAGTGCGGCGGCGACGGTAGATTACGCGACCAGCGATAGCGCAGGAACAAATCCCTGTAGTCAGGTCGGGGGCGCGGCATCATCGCGTTGTGATTATGAAACAACGGTAGGTACTTTGCGGTTTGCAGCGGGAGAGAGCTCGAAGACTATCTCTATTCCGATCGTTGATGATGCATGGGCCGAGGGAGCGGAAACTTTTACGATCACACTGAGCAACGTGAGCGGCGGGACATTGGGCACGCCCAGCAGGGCCGGCATCAACATCAGCGATAACGAAACTACGAACGGGACAAACGCGATTTCACAACCTACCTATTATGTGCGGATGAACTATCTGGATTTTCTCAACCGGGAGCCGGACACGGCGGGCCTT
>JBHELZ010000064.1:0-5548 GCA_046262835.1 Pyrinomonadaceae bacterium | reverse complement strand
TCCAAAGACTTACCTTGGGGCACGCCTTCTACAATATCGACGAGGACGATGTCGCCTAATTCCTTTGCAGCCAGCCAGTGCGCGGCCGTCGCGCCAACGTTTCCCGCGCCGACTACCGTGATTTTCTTTCGTGCTCCCATTGATTGATACCTACTTGCACGGTCAGTTGATAAGTTGCGCGACTTAGTGTGAAATGGCCGCGCAGCCAAAAGGCAACGTCATTGCGTAAAGAACGGCGAGTCTAAATGCGCGTATGTATCGTGTCAAGCGAGATTCAACTTAGCCGGACGAATTACGATTGCCTCGCGACCGCTGCCAATATGTAATAGATCGAAATCATCAATGGACAAATTAACCGCGTATAGCTTTTCATTTGAAGCGGGTTCAGAAGTCCAGTCGACTTTAGAAAATCCATGCTACAGGTCATTCAAAACGTAAAGAACGGACAACTGGAATTAAGAGAAGTTCCGCCGCCTGCCGTTTTAGCAGGCGGGGTCCTGGTTCAGACTGCCGCTTCAATCATCAGTCCCGGGACTGAGAAGATGATCATGGATTTGGCGAAAAAGAGTTTGATCGGCAAGGCAAGAGAAAGACCCGATCTGGTAAGACAAGTAATCACTAAAGCCCGTACCCAAGGCTTAATCAACACGTTTCACAACGTAATGACCAAGATGGATAAGCCGTTGGCCCTGGGATATAGCGCGACCGGCGTAGTTCAGGATGTTGGCTCCGGGGTGGCCGATATCAAACCTGGAGATCGGGTGGCCATCGCAGGGGCCGGATACGCGAGCCACGCAGAGGTAAATTTTGTTCCGCGTAACCTGACCGCCTTGATACCGGAAGGTGTTTCTTTTGAAGAGGCAGCCTACTCGACAGTGGCCGCGATCGCGATGCAGGGTGTGCGCCTGGCCCATCCGGAATTAGGCGAGATCGCAGTAGTCAGCGGCCTTGGTCTTATCGGCCTCATAACGGCCCAACTTCTGAAAGCAAATGGGTGCCGGGTGCTCGGGATAGACTTTAACAAGGACAAAGTGCACTTGGGGTTGAAATTGGGATTAGATGAGGGAGTGGTGCTCGACTCAGATGATCCACACGCCGCCATAGATCGATTCAGTAAGGGACGAGGCGCAGATTTGACCTTAATCACAGCGGGCACTTCAAGCAACCAACCAATCGAACTGGCCGGAGAGATAACGCGGCGCAAAGGACGTGTCGTTGTGGTCGGGGCCGTAGGTCTGAACATACCGCGCGATGTCTACTACAAGAAAGAATTGGAAGTGAAGATATCGATGTCGTATGGACCGGGACGATACGATCGATCATATGAAGAAGCGGGGCTTGACTATCCGTATGACTATGTTCGCTGGACTGAACGTCGCAATATCGAATCAGTTCTGGATTTGATGAGTCGCGGCATATTAGATGTGCGATCGCTCACTACGCATTCCTTTGCTATCGGCAAGGCGGCCGATGCTTACGAAATGATCCAGAAGGGCAGTGAGTTTTACGTCGGAGTCGTGCTTAATTATGATCTAAATCGACTGCAGGAACAGATTGTTAGAATCGCTCCGTCGACCGAACACAGCGCGATCGACCGTTTGGGGGTTGGTTTCGTGGGGGCCGGAAACTACGCATCAGTGCACTTACTCCCACACTTGAAAAGCAGTAGCGAGGTGCGACTGCTTGGCGTTGTGTCAGCAACAGGCCTGAATGCAAAGCAAAAAGCCGAAAAGTTCGGGTTTAGCTACTGCGCGACTGACATCAAGCCGTTACTTGAAGACACGGCCGTAGATGCGATCTTCGTGGGCACGCGTCACAGCACCCACGCTGATTTTGCGATTCAAGCGTTGGATGCCGGGAAACATGTGTTCGTCGAAAAACCGATGGTCGTCACTCAAGAACAGTTGCAGGCGGTGAGCGACGCTTATGACAAAGCCAACGCCAAACGGCCGACGGGTTTGATGGTTGGACTTAACCGGCGTTTTGCGCCAATGGTCGCAAGGCTGAAGGAGATCTTTAATCCGGGCGATGCTCTGCAAATGATCTATCGCGTCAATAGCGGTGGGATCGCCACCTCAACCTGGTTGCACGAGGCGGAGGAAGGCGGTGGCATGCTAGTCGGCGAAATGTGTCACTTCGTCGATCTGATGCAATTTATCTGTGGAGAGCGGCCGGCCAGCGTCTATGCTCAGTCGCTGTCAGCCAGGAATCAAAAAATCTCTGACCAGGACAATCTGACAATTGTGATTTCGTTTGCTGGAGGCTCGGTCGGAACGCTCACCTATAACACAGTTGGCAATAGCGCTTTTCCGAAAGAGCGGCTGGAAGTCTACGGCGGCGGCAGTGTGGGCGCGATCGATGATTTTCGATCTTTGGAAATGATAATTCGCGGCAAGCCGATTCGAATTAAGGCGGCAAATCAGGACAAGGGCCAAAAACGTGAAGTCGAGGAGACGATCAAAAGCTTTCGCGTAAACGGGGCCGGTCCGATTCCATTTCCGGAATTAGTTGCCGGAATGAAAATCGTGTTTGCCGCCCGGCAATCAGCAACCTCCGGCCAGCCCGTGACCCTGGCCCATCCCGGCACGGCGTAAGCGTTGTCGATCGAAATGATCGAAGACCTGTTCTCAAGATCACTGTCTGAAGTTGCACACCTTATTATTTCGCGCGCCATCTCGACAGTCGAGCTGGTCGAAACCTATCTCAACCACATCGAAGAATTCAATCCTTCGTTGAATGCGGTCGTTACAATTGCGCCGGACATTCTTGAGCGCGCGCGACGCTCGGACTCGGAATTAGAGCGCGGAAATATTATTGGGCCGCTTCACGGGATCCCACTCACGATTAAAGACACCATCGCCACCAGGGGAATCCGCACCACCAGCGGATCGCGTTTGCGCGCCCACGAAATGCCGGGGCATGACGCCGCGGTCGTCTCCAGGTTGAAACGGGCCGGTGCGATTATTCTCGGCAAAACCAACACTCCTGAGATGGCAATTCCGTACGAAACGGACAATCCGGTATTTGGGCGAACCAACAACCCGCACGATTCACGTCTAACACCAGGTGGGTCCAGCGGTGGAGAAGCGGCCGCGATTGCGGCGAGACTTTCGCCGGCGGGGATCGGCAGCGACCTTGCGGGTTCAATTTGCGTGCCCGCCCACTTCTGCGGGATCGCCGGATTGAAACCTACTGCCGGCTCCGTACCGATGGAAGGGCATCTGCCCCTGGCTGAGGGAACACTTTCTTTGGGTGCCTGCATCGGTCCGATGGCTCGGCGGGTTGCGGATCTGAATTTACTTTTCTCCGTGATTGCACAAAAAGATGAAACAAAATCGCCGCCGGCCGAAGGTAATGACTTAGGGGATGTGCGCGTCGCATGGTACACAGATGACGGCGTTGCGCCGGTAGCTGAAGAAGTCGCGAACGCAGTTCGACGCGCGGCGATTATTTTGGGCGAAGCGGGGCTGGATATTGTCGAAGAGCGGCCGCCCTCAATTTCTGACGGCGCGCGTTTGTGGGTCGAATTGTTTTCGCGCGCCGCGAATGAACAAATTCGATCGTTTTATCGCGGGCGCGAGCAAGAAGCCGGTCCGCTGGTGTCGTCCCTCTTAAGGTCCCCTCACCAGGCGAACTTCGAAGAAAAGGTGATTGCCGCAGAAGCCCTCGCCAGGGCAGTCCTGGAGCGCGAACGGTTGCGGGAAGGACTACTTCGCTGGATGAAACAGACGCCGCTGATTGTGGCGCCGGTCAGTGCGACGATTGCGTTCCCTCATGGGGCTGCGCGCGTCGAAGTCAACGGAGAGACGATGAGCGTCTTCAGGTCGTGCAGCTATTCGCGGACCGTTAACGCATTCGGTTTGCCGGCGGCGGTCGTGCCGGTCGCACGCACGACGAATGGCCTGCCGATCGGAGTTCAGGTGATCGGGCGGCCGCATAACGAGCGTGACGTGTTGACCGCCGCGGCCATTATTGAACAATCCGCCGGATTCTGCTGATTGTCGAAACCGGGTGCTTTCGTTATAGTCTGCACGCGAATCGACGATTTCGGGATGTGAATGGGGGGTAAGGGATGGCATTCGTGAATTTCGGTCTACTACAAAGTGAGGGTGTCCTGCCGGCGTTTCTCCTGATTTTCTTTCTTTTCTTCATCGGCATAGTTCTCCTGGTCATCGCGGTGAAGACGATCAAGATCGTGCCGCAGGCTACGGTAATGTTGGTTGAGCGGCTGGGTAGATTCAGCCGTGTGGCCGCGAGCGGACTGAATATTCTGATCCCGTTCCTTGACAAGCCGCGCGCGGTTTATTGGACCAACACGCGTGGCGGTGTCAGTTCGATTGACTTGCGCGAGCAATACATTGACTTGCCGCCGCAGCCGGTGATTACGCGCGACAATGTCACCATTCATGTGGACTCGGTGGTGTATTGGCAAATCACCGACCCGGTGAAGGCAGTGTACGAGATGAATGACCTGGTCGGTGGCATCGTGCAATTGACAATTACCGGAATGCGCGCGGTGATGGGCGATATGGATCTGGATCACACCTTGTCGCAGCGCGATCAGATCAATGCGAAGCTGCGAATAATTCTTGACGAAGCGACCGACAAGTGGGGAGTAAAGGTCACGCGCGTCGATGTGAAAAACATCAACCCGCCGGAAGACGTGCGCATCACGATGGAGAAGCAGATGACCGCCGAGCGGAATCGACGCGCCCTGGTCCTGCAGGCGGAAGGAGACCGGCAGGCCGCGATTACACGTGCAGAAGGCGAGAAGCAGGCGGCCGTCACTCGGGCGGAGGGCGAGAAGCAGTCGGCAATACTGGCAGCCGAGGGCGCTGCCGAAGCACGACAGCGGAACGCCCAGGGCGAGGCTCAGGCAATTGCGCTGGTCGCGGAAGCGATGCACGAGCATGGCAATCCAGCCGAATACCTGATTACAACGCGTTATATTGAGAGTCTGCGTGACATGACCAAGGGCAATAACGCAAAGGTGATCTTCATGCCGGTCGAAACCTCGAGCATGCTCGCCAGTGTCGGCGCGATCAAGGAATTGTTTTCCGACGCGGGTGTGAAGAGTCCCGACGATCCGAACAAACCTCCGCCGCCCAGGCAATTGCGATAGTGGAGCGGCACATCGTTGCCCGCAGAGAGGGGCAGCGCTATCGTTCGCCCTTTTTCACCAGCAAGGATGCCCGCGCTGCGGTTGGCAACTCGCGCTGCTCCCATGTAAAATCCTCCGCTTAATTCATGAGGCAGATTGCTGACAATGTGAGTGTCCCCGTCGAACTGCGCGATGGCGATATCAATCTGGAGCGACGACTGCTTTGTTCGATGGCGGTCGCGACGGCCGTAGCCGCGATCGCCAGCGCGGTTATCGCGCCGTGGCGAGTAACTTCCGGGCTTTTTCTGGGAGGAAGCCTTTCGCTTTTGAATTATCACTGGCTGCATAGCTCAGTTGCCGCGATCTTTAACATTGATCTTTCCGTACAGCGGCCGCGCGCGAGAAGCTGGCGCTATCTCCTGCGGTACTTTGTGGTTGGTGTGACGG
>JBHELZ010000063.1:0-7222 GCA_046262835.1 Pyrinomonadaceae bacterium | reverse complement strand
CCATAACGCAGGGCTACATCAACACTTCGCTGACGGCGCTGATTATGACGGCGGCAGTGATTGTTCTGATTGATTCATTCCGCAAATGGGTCGGCGGGCGCAAAGGAACTCAATTGATCGCGGAGGCGGCAGTGGCTGAGGCCTAAGTTGGCATCGTCTAATAGACGGCGCGGTTGCTCAAGAATCCGTGCGTGCTACGTTTTTCTTAATAAAGGCTGTCATAAACCAGAGGGACCTCCTGACGCTCATAGCTACAATCGCCGGCGCCGTGTCCGCAATCGCGGTTGCGATATCGCTCATCTTGCTGTTGTTAACTGAATCGAATGCGTTTCACGCTGGAAGTGACGGTGGTGTTGGGTCTTTATGATCGGTCGACGAGCCCAGAAATGTTAGAGGCGTCGTCCTGGGTCAAGACGATGGAACCCGGCGTAAGCTATGACGATTTCCTTCGGGATGCGTCCGTGCGCAGCAAACTTGAAAGATTGTGGTATTACTTTGAATTTCTCGGCATGGAACTGCGCTACCGAGGCCGCTGTATTTAAGATCGTTTAATTCATCTCTATTGCGTATCGCTACTTACCCAACAAATCTACGTTGGACAGCCCCTCATAAATCAGCGATAATAGCTGGCTTTTCAAACGGGCTTTATCCCCTTCTTAAACAGGCTAGTGAAAGGATTCTCTTAATAGTGAATTTAACGTCGAACTTTGCGACGGCGCTGGGTCGCCGCCTGCTTACCTTTTTATTCATCATGTTTTGCGGGGCTGCCGCCTCGCCTGCCATTTTCGCGGCCCCACGCGAAGGCGGTGAAGCCGCGCTCAAGCTGCCGGACTTATCACAGGTCAGTTTTCTGGGGATCGATGGGCACAAGCTATTACTCGTCGGCCTGCTTTTCTGTTTTCTCGGCCTGATGTTCGGTTTAGCCATCTACATTCAGCTGAAAAACCTCCCGGTCCATCGCTCGATGCGAGAGATCTCAGAGCTGATCTATGAAACCTGCAAGACCTATCTGGTTACGCAGGGCAAATTCATCATGCTCTTATGGATTTTCATCGCGATCATCGTCGTCGCCTACTTTGGAGTCCTGCGGCCAGTGCCCGGACATCCCGTCGCGCTGACAGTGCCGATGATCCTGTTCTTCAGTCTGGTCGGGATCGCCGGAAGTTACGGCGTAGCCTGGTTTGGGATTCGCGTTAACACGTTTGCCAATTCGCGTACAGCGTTTGCGAGTTTGGAAGGCAAGCCCTATCCCATTTATGCAATTCCACTCAAAGCCGGAATGAGCATCGGCATGCTTCTAATTAGTGTGGAATTGCTGATCATGCTTTTCATTTTGTTGTTCGTCCCCGGCGAGTACGCCGGCCCGTGTTTCATCGGGTTCGCGATCGGTGAATCGCTAGGCGCGGCGGCGCTGCGTATCGCCGGCGGCATATTCACCAAGATTGCCGACATCGGTTCCGACCTGATGAAGATCGTTTTCAAGATTAAAGAGGACGATGCGCGCAATCCCGGCGTGATCGCCGATTGCACCGGAGACAACGCCGGCGATTCAGTTGGACCAAGCGCCGACGGTTTTGAAACCTATGGCGTCACCGGCGTGGCCCTAATCACTTTCATCCTGCTCGCGGTGCCGAGTGCCACGACTCAGGTTCAATTGCTGGTTTGGATCTTCGTAATGCGCATCATGATGCTGATCTCCAGCGCCGTCTCCTATTTTGTTAACGCCGCGATCGCCAAAGCACGCTACGGCAATGCGGGCGACATGAATTTTGAAGCGCCGTTGACTTCGCTGGTCTGGATTACCTCGATTGTGTCGATCGTCGCGACTTACGCGGTCTCTTATGTGATTATTCCAGTGCTGGGGAATGACGGTACTTTGTGGTGGAAACTAGCCACGATCATATCGTGCGGCACGCTGGCAGGCGCAATTATTCCTGAGTTGGTTAAAGTTTTTACGTCAACCAAGTCCCGGCATGTGCAGGAAGTCGTAAAGTCTGCAGACGAAGGCGGCGCTTCGCTCGGCATCTTGTCGGGGTTTGTCGCCGGAAATTTTTCGGCTTACTGGCTGGGTTTAAGCATCGTTGGCTTGATGGGTGTCGCATTTATAATCAGCACGCTGGGCGTCGGAATTCTGATGGCCGCGCCGGCGGTCTTTGCTTTTGGACTGGTGGCCTTTGGATTTTTGGGAATGGGGCCGGTAACCATCGCGGTCGATTCTTATGGACCAGTAACCGACAACGCTCAATCGGTTTACGAGCTGTCCTTAATTGAGCAGCAACCGAACATCGTCGAAGAGCTCAAGCGCGATCACAACGTGACCGTGGTCTTTGCGCGCGCCAAGCACTTGCTGGAAGAAAATGATGGCGCGGGCAACACGTTCAAAGCTACAGCCAAACCGGTTCTTATCGGGACCGCGGTCGTCGGCGCCACCACCATGATCTTTTCCATCATCATGGCACTGACGGACGGACTGACACGAAACACTGAGAGTTTGTCGCTGCTGCACGCGCCGTTCGTGCTCGGATTGATCACCGGTGGCGCAGTCATCTATTGGTTTACCGGCGCCTCCACTCAAGCCGTCACCACCGGCGCCTATCGCGCGGTCGAATTCATCAAAGCGAATATCAGACTCGACGGTGTCGAAAAGGCTTCTGTGGCCGACAGCAAACGCGTGGTGGAAATTTGTACTAAGTATGCGCAGAAAGGCATGTTCAATATCTTTCTCGGCGTCTTTTTCTCGACCCTGGCGTTTGCGTTCCTCGAGCCGTTTTTCTTTATTGGATATCTGATTTCAATCGCTATCTTCGGGTTGTACCAGGCGATTTTCATGGCCAATGCGGGCGGCGCCTGGGACAATGCAAAGAAGGTGGTCGAAGTGGATATGAAACAGAAAGGCACCCCCTTGCACGACGCAACAGTTATTGGTGACACTGTCGGCGACCCTTTCAAAGACACTTCATCAGTGGCCATGAATCCCGTCATCAAATTCACCACCTTGTTTGGCCTGCTGGCGGTCGAATTAGCCGTCAGCATCGGCAGCGAGACGGGACAATTCGGTAAGAATGGACCGATGATGACGCACGTTCTGGCCGCCCTTTTCTTTTTGATTTCTACCTTTTTCGTTTGGCGCTCGTTTCACGGTATGCGCATCGGAATCAATCGCTAGACCGTTCGCGCAGAGTCAAGTAAGATTGCGTGGTCACGCGTAAGCAGTGAATACTTTCGCGAGTGAGTAACTGCTTACGCACTGCTTACCGTCATGATTCGCTCGATTCTTTTCCCGACCGATTTCTCGGCTGTTGCCAACAGCGCGTTCCCGCTGGCGCTGGCGGTGGCCGCCCAGTACAACGCGATCGTGCAATCCATTCACATCGCCCATGGCGGCGATCCTCACATTACGGAAACATCTCGTTATGAATTTCCGGCCGTCCCGACGGGTGCGTCGTCCGTGCGAGTGATCGAAACGATTGTGCCCACGGAAAGCGCCGACCCGGCCCAAATAATTATGAAACAGGCCGAGCTGCGCACATGCGATTTAATCGTGATGGCCTCGCATGGCCGTTCGGATGTGGCGCAGTTCTTTCTTGGCCGCAGCGTTGCGGAACAGGTCGCGCGCGATTCAAAGATTCCAACGATCATCGCCAGGCTCTACGGACCCAGACGCACGACGCGGCCCATTGATCGTTTCAAGAGAATTTTATTCGTCACCGATTTGGCAGAAGACTCGAAAAAGATTTTACCGATCGCTGCCTCGCTCGCGAGCAAGACCAAAGCCGACCTGGAGACGCTGTGCGTCTTCAGTGAAGGAGACGAAGAGCCGGCCGACGGGGGCGAATCAATAGCCAGGGGATTTTTTGCCGAGGTAAATCTCACTCACGGCAAGTTCAAGCGTTTGCACGGCGGCGTCGGCGAAGAAGTGATTGAGTATGCGGGACGCCATAAGGCGGATTTGATCGCGATTAGTAATTCAATTGGTTCAGGCGGGGCGCCTAACTTTACTGAGACCGCAGAATTCATTATTCGCAATGCCCCGTGTCCTGTGCTCTGCGTGAGACCCTAACTGGAGTGTGGTGGCCTGACGCCGGCTTGCATCAGGCAGGTTATAGTCCCAGGAACGGAAGCGCCGCCCTTGCTTTGCTCGGCCGCCGCGGTCGAATGGAGATTTTCGAATGAATGCATCAATTGCCAGGAATGAAACTCTTTTAGAAGTAGCACTGGCGCCGCTCGACTTTGTAAAACAGGCCGGCCTGGTGATTGGCTTCAGCCTGCTGACCGCGCTGGCGGCCCAGATTGTGGTTCCGGTCGGTCCAATTCCTATTACCGGTCAAACCTTCGTAGTGCTGCTCATCGGCGCGCTATTGGGATCGAGACTTGGCGCGATCACTATGATCGTCTATCTCATCGAGGGCGCGAGCGGATTGCCGTTCTTTTCAGGGGGTACCAGTGGTCTACTACACCTGATGGGCCCAACCGGTGGCTACCTGATCGCATTTCCGGCTGCGGCCTTCATCACGGGAGCATTCGCCGAACATGAATGGGACAGGAACTTTTTCACCGCAGCCGCGGCCATGGCGATCGGATCGATAGTGATCATGTTCGCCGGCTGGATGTGGTTTTCACTCGTCATGCGCACCTCTCCCGCGCTTACGCTTTTTGACACCATCTTAAAATTCGTGCCCGGCGACATCATCAAAATCTGCCTCGCGGCTGCCGTGCTGCCTTCAGGTTGGAAATTGTTGCGGAAGCCCAACCGTTAGGAAGGGCGGGCTTTTGCATAACAATAATCTTTTGGGTGCGTTCCCTTCCCTCGCGGTCGGGCTCTTGACACGATTTACATGAGCAGTCCCCAGCGCCGGTTTTGTCTCGTCTTAATCAAGCCATCGCATTACGATGACGACGGTTACGTCATTCAATGGCTCCGTTCAGCGATTCCGTCCAATTCATTGGCGTGTTTGTATGGGTTGGCGCTTGAGTGTGCCCGGGGGAAGACTCTGGGGGATGACGTCGACCTTGAAATTCAGGCCATCGACGAGACGAACACGCGCGTCCGGCCCTCGCGTATTGCCTCACTGATTGATCAGGCCGGCCGGGGCATGGTCATGCTGGTCGGGGTGCAGTCAAATCAGTTCCCGCGCGCCCTGGATATAGCGCGGCAATTACGTGACCGCGAGATTCAGGTCGCTATCGGCGGCTTTCATGTCTCAGGCACGATCGCGATGCTGGCTGAACGCGACCCGTACGTGCGCCGCGCGGAAGAAATGGGAGTCTCGCTTTTCGCGGGCGAAGCGGAAGGACGCCTCGAGGAAGTCCTGCGCGACGCGGCGAACAAACAACTGAAGCCGCTCTACAATTTCATGAACGATTTGCCGGGGCTTGAAGGGGCGCCGCTGCCTTTTCTTCCCTCGGAAAGAATCTTAAGAACAGCGGGAGCGAACACGAGCCTCGACGCCGGGCGTGGTTGCCCTTATCAATGCAGCTTTTGCACGATCATTAATGTACAGGGCCGAAAGTCGCGCTATCGCTCCGCGGACGATTGCGAAAAGATTGTGCGCGCAAACGTGGCCCAGGGCATTCATCGGTTTTTCATCACTGATGACAACTTTGCGCGCAATAAGAATTGGGAGGCGATTCTCGATCGCATGATCGCGTTAAGAGAACAGGAAGGCCTGCAATTCAACTTCATCATTCAGGTCGATACGCTTTGTCATTGCCTGCCGAACTTTATCGAAAAATGCGCGCGCGCCGGCGTCAAACGAGTCTTCATTGGATTGGAGAATATCAATCCGGAGAGTTTGCTGGGAGCCAAGAAGCAGCAGAACAAGATTACCGAGTATCGCAAGATGCTGCTGGCCTGGAAGCGCGCAAAGGTGTTGACTTACTGCGGATACATCCTTGGTTTTCCCAACGACACACGCGAGTCGATCATCCACGACATTAGGGTGATTCAAAAAGAGCTGCCCGTCGATCTGCTCGAGTTCTTTTATCTGACGCCGCTGCCGGGTTCGGAAGATCATCGCAATCTGCTGCAGGACGGAACCTGGATGGACGGGGACATAAACAAATACGATCTGAATCACGCCGTGACAACGCACCCGCGCATGTCGATGGAGGAATGGCAGCGGGCTTATCGGGCTGCCTGGGAAACCTACTACACCGACGAACACATTCAGACAGTTCTGAAACGCGCCACCGCAACCGGCGTCAGTCCGGGGAAGGCTCTATTCCTGATCGTGTGGTTCAAAGGCTGTATCGGCATTGAAGGTATTCATCCGCTGGAGGGCGGCTTTTTGCGCCTGAAGTTTCGCCGCGATCGCCGGCCGGAGCTCGACTGCGAATCTACCTTCGTCTTTTATCCACGATTGGCCGGGGAAATGTTGGCTAAACAGCTGAAATGGGCGCATCTTTATCTGCGGCTTTATCGTATGTACAGCCGGCTCAAAAAAGATCCGCGCCGCTTTGAATACACCGATTTGGCAATCACGCCGGTCACCGATGACGAACTTGAGACGCGCGAGATGTTTCAGACTGCTGAGGCCAGAAGCTATGTAGTAAAGATTCAACGGGTTGAGAAGATGCGCAGCGGCGCGGCCCGAGTGAGCGGATAACTATCCGCGAACGAGCTAAACATGAATCTGACTATTGCATTCCTCCTTTGCCTTTCAGGGGCTACCTGCTGGGGCCAGACTCCGCCCCCGGGCGACATGCCACCCGGCATAGCGATTCGCAAATACAAATGGGAAAAGGTGGGCGCCGGTCCTAGCGTAGACTCAACCTTCAAAGCCGAAAATGATTCGCCAAGCGGTAATACCAGCGACTCCAGCACGCCGGCTCAGGCCTCGGGCCTAAGAGATCGGGATACGCCATTCTTCATGTATTCCGTTGAGCTCAGGAATGACGGCGGCAAAGCTATTAAAGCAGTTTTGTGGAACTACCTGATTATTGACGGCGCGACCAACGAAGAGCTGGGCCGCCACGAATTTGTCAGCTTTGAAAAAGTGAGTAGTAATGCAGTCCGGGCTTTGACCGTGAGATCACGACTCTCCCCCTCGAGGATCGTAACGGTCCAGGGATCACAACCCAGTACCACCACTATAGTTGAGCGGGTGATTCTAAAATGTGTGGTCTATGACGACGGAACGTTGTGGCAGCAGCCCGGTTTGACGGCCCAGAATTGCGAATCTTTAAGGCGGCGGGTAAAGAGTAATTAGGCCGGCGACGACAC
>JBHELZ010000062.1:0-8953 GCA_046262835.1 Pyrinomonadaceae bacterium | reverse complement strand
CCCGTGCACAGTGACTTGTGCCTCGAAGTTTCCACCGAAAAAATTGGCGACCGCACTCCAATTTTACAGAGCGAATGCATTCCCGGTAAGGTCAGCCAGAAGTGGGCGATGTCCCAGTTTGGCGTCAACTTGGAAATACGCGATGTCGGAAATAATCGGTGCCTGGACATCATGCGCAAAGCCACAGGGAACTATGCGCCCGTTTTCCTGCAACCTTGCAAGGATGGCCCCAATCAACGGTGGCGGCTGCAAAATACCAGTCTTAACATTGAGCAGGGAGTCATCTGCAAAACTTCGCCTACTCACCCGGCACGTGATTGCTCCGGTATGAACGATCAGCAGAAACCGGTTTCACTTGGAAAGACGCTGACACGAGCGCGCTGCGACGAAGCCTGCAAGGTGAGCAAAATGGTCAGTTGTAAGTGGGAAGAATCGAAGTAGACTTCTGGTCTTCTGTCGTTGACGGTTGGGCAATGCCCAGGGCTAGTTATTAAGGATCGTGCTGCGTGCTGAACGGGACAGTAATGTTGCGTTCCAACTTCCAAAAACAAAAATGCCGCGATTTGTGGTCGCGGCATTTCCGATGTTGCCAGTCTTTCTTGTTCAGAGCTGATTAGGGCCGGCCAAGGATCGCGCCGAGAATGCTGCCTCGTCCGTAACGGCTGTTTCCATAACCGCCGTTTCCATAACCGCCGTACTGTCGATAGCCTGCTGCATAGCCCTGTTCAAAGCCACTGCGAAACGCCTGCGAGGACGCATTCCGCCAATAGTGTGATCGTTGCGGGCTGTAACTCTGGCCACGCTGGGCATCGCTGGCGCCGGTGCTCAGGCCATACTGGTAGCCCTGTTGCACAGCCTGATTCGCATAGCCGCCATAGTTCCCGTAGCCGCCGTAGTTCCCATAACCGCCATAATTTCCGTAGTTCCCGTAGTTGCCGTAGCCACCGCTGTTATAGCGGCCATTGTTGCCACCGTTGTTATAGCGGCCATTGTTATAGACGCGGGCCCGTCGAGCAGCCTCTTCACGGCGAATCCACTCTTGACGGCGAAGGGCGTCGTCACGGCGTTCGCGATTGTTGTCGTTGCGCCAATCACGGTCGCGACTCTGGCTGTTATTCGATCTGTCGCGATCGCGCCAGCTGTCGTTGCGGTCGCGGCGATATTGTGCCTGAGCCGTCATTCCAGACACGGCTGATATTCCAAATATGAATGCGAGCGTCAAAATGGCGCCGCCAATACTTCTGCTTAAATTTTTCATTTATTAGTGATTCTCCCCTGGCCAAACAGAATGGCAACATCTGTGCCGCCCACTCTAGCAGATAACGGATGCTGATTAGAATGCAATTACGCGGAGCCAGGGGCCGCGCTCTGTTCCCTTTTGGTGTATCAGAAAGCGCGGACTAGACTATTAGGTAGAATTTTTAGCGACCAGAGTGACGCTGCAGCGGAATTGAAACGTGAGCCAAGGGTAAATTGGGCGAGTTCACTCTGAATATCTGTCAGCACGAAAGCGGAAGAGTTTAATGTTGGCGCCGGGGGAAATGTCGGCTTTGCGTACGGCGATTTCGACCTGCTGCTCAGCTGTGTCAACGCCCGCCAAATTCGGAAGGAGGAGCCCACGCCGAAATCCGCTATCATCTTCCACGATCACCCCGTAAATCTTTGGATCAAGATCCTCCATCGTGCAGGTCTCGGCCTGTGAAAGTACATCAACGGAATATTTAAGACCCGGAAGTTCGTCCGCGCGCACCGGCGGAAAACGAGGATCCCGCGTCGCGGCGCTGATTGCGTTGGCGAGGATTTCTTCAGCAAGCGTCTCCTTAACAGGCTCTACTGTGCCGATGCAGCCGCGCAGATCGCCATTGCGTGTCTTGATGGAAACGAAGCAAGCCGCTCGCGTATTGAAAAGATCAGAAAGATTATCGGGTGAATCAATGATAGTCCTGGTCCTGATGAAGACCTCGATCGCCCGTCGCGCGAGTGCGCAGATCGATTCAGAATCGCCTGCCGTAGCGGCCCGGCCCCAATCAGAACTGGAGGCGCTACTGACTGGATCAAGCGATCCGTCGGCCGGCCGCAGCAACGTCTGCCCGCCCGCTACCGCTGGCGGTTCTGACTTGGCGAGTTGCGCCACGAGATAGCCGACACCGAACGGAGCTTCGTAACTGATCACGTTACAGTTCGCATTTAGATGCTGCGTCGCTCCAATTGCAACGAGTAACGATCGGTATCCGCATTCTCCCGCAGTGCGACGCAGATCGGGATGGATATCCACGATCCGATTCATCGCGCAACTGCGAATCGCGTCGACTATCTCTTCATCGAATAGATGGGCATCGGAGTTGTAGCCGGCGGGCGCTTCCGGTTTCAGACGGTGACTAAGATCGCCGCTGGCAATCAAGGCGGCGCGCCGGCCCAGCTTCTCAACCGCGGCACGGACGCAATTGCCAAAGCGGACATGATCTTCATTTGATAAATAGCTATAGCCCAGGGCCACGACCTTACCGGCCCAGCCGTTTTTTTGCAGGAAATAGAGTGGCACGGCTGTTCCATGATCGAGATCGAAGCCGTCGATTTTCATCACGATCAGATGCTGTCGCGCGGCGGCATTCGCAATTTCAATCAATAGATCATCGTCAAGTTCAGCCTGAACCGTGACGGTTGGCGCCCGGAATCGTGCGAAGTTGCCGTAGATCTGAGGCCCGGCATACGCAATGAAGACGTTCTCTTCGAGGGGCGCGTGGGGGGAAATGATTATTACGGTTTCGGCCTTGCTGCTGATCACGCGGTGCGTGAACTCAACCATTGCATCGATTGAGTTACGGACCTCGGCTATCGCCTCGCGACCAACTTCGGGGACCATGATCGGGGGGTGGGGCGCGATTCCAGCGAACACTAATGAACTCGTGTGAGCCATATGATCACTCCGGAAGAATTGGCCACAGATTAGCGCAGTTGCGCGCAGATAAGAAGGAAAGAAAATTACTCCCATCCCGCGCAGGCGCTGATGAAGAAAAACTCGAAGTTAAGCGTGAGAGTGAGCAGACGAGGAAGAAAATCGATTAGACTTCTTGTGAATCTCGTTTGTTTACCGGTTTTTGTTGTCTTATCTGCCGCGCATTTGGGTCTTTCTTGCTACTGCGAGACGCCCCAACTATCATTGCTGCTCACATGGATCGATTCGCAGTCTTAATCGTTGGCGCCGGACCTGCGGGATCCTTCGCGGCCGAACGACTCGCGGGCGCGGGCGTCCGCGTCGGTCTGTTCGATGGTCGTCGACCCGAAGAAGCGAAGGCTTGTGGTGGCGGAGTGACCTCAAAAGCGCTCAAGGCCTGGCCGCATTTGCTTGAGGCGGTTGGTCGCACGATTGATGAACTCGATATGTATTCGCCTTCGGGAAAGCATCTGCACTTGAAACTCGACGAGCCGTTTGCAGTTTATTCACGGATTGCCTTTGATACTTTTTTACGCGAGCGGGCACGCGAAGCCGGGGCTACAATTTTAGCCGAAAAAGTTTCCGCCCGCGGCTTCAAACAGACCGACGATGGATGGATTGTGCGCACCCGGAGCGACAAGGAGTTCTGGTGCAAATATCTGATTGGCGCCGACGGTGCTAATAGTGCCGTTGCCAGGAAGCTTTCGGGCCCGCTGCCGGCGGCGGAAATGGAAGTCGCGTTTGGTTATCGCGCGCCATTGCCCGAAGCGCGTGAGGCAGCGACGGTGGTCGCGTTCCTGCCCAGCTGGGTCGGCTATGCATGGGCGTTTCCGCGAGTCGATCATGTAAGTTTTGGTATTGCGACCACCCAGGACGCCTTTGATCACGAATCACTCGACAAGTTGTTATGGGATTTCATGGTCAGCTATTACGAGGTTGCAGAGGCGGGCGACTTGCGTCCGCGCTTGCGCCTTTGGAATAAAGAAACATCGCGAGCCAGGGATTTGCGCTACCAAAACTTGCGTCACACGGCCGAACGTTACGCAGCGCGCATCCCCGGTCTTTCGCCGCGCACCTGGGACGAGCGCAAAGCCTGTGGTGAAGGATGGGCCCTGCTGGGCGACGCGGCCGGCTTTGCTGATCCAGTGACTGGCGAAGGGATCTATTATGCAATCCGTTCGGCAGAACTTTTTACCGACGCTTTTTTAGCCGGCGAGCCCTTGAGCTATGAAAAACTGTGGCGCAACGATTTCGGCGCTGAACTGAGACGGGCTTCTCAAATGCGCCGCCGGTTTTATGGAAACTTTTGGGGCGCGCCGTTTACCGACCGGATGATTGAATTTGCGCGTGGCCATCGCGGCATCCGCAAAGTGCTGGGCGAACTAGTCGCCGGCGATCAAGGCTACACCAATCTGAAGAAAAAACTCGCGCGCAGCGCTTTTAGACCGATTTAGATTTTAGGCGAAATTTGGGGCCCCTCCATGACTGGTATGATCAGGCTCATGAAACCAACTGGTATTCGAGCCCGGCTGGCGACGTCCGCGGCGACGATTACCTGTTGTTGCAGGGCAGTCTGGAAGTGGCTATACGCATCCTTGACTCGTTCAATCTTCCGGTCCCGCCTTTGTGTTAGAAAGCCGCGGTAATCAGTTTATGATTCCAATCACCAGACTCAATCACGCCGTTCTGTTCGTGCGGGAATTTGACAATACAGTGGATTTCTATCAGCGGGCGTTCGGCTTTGAAATCATTTCACAAATGGTGGGCAAGGCAGCATTTCTGCGCGCCAGGGGTTCATTGAATCATCATGACCTCGGGTTATTCGCCACCCCCACGCGAACACGGGCCCCTCTGGGCGCTCCGGGCCTTTATCATCTGGCCTGGGAGGTTCCGACAATCGACGATCTGGCCGCGGCCCGAACTACGTTATCTGAGCTGGGCGCGCTGGTTGGTGAAAGCGATCACGGAGCCACAAAGTCATTGTATGGAAGGGATCCGGACGGTAACGAGTTTGAAGTCATGTGGCTCGTGCCCAGGGAAAAGTGGGGCGATCACGAACATTCTGCCCAGACCGCCCGTCTGGATCTGGAACGCGAGTTAGCCCTTTACGGGCACAGTCAGCTCTTGAATAATTCGCACCCAAACAGGTAAGCTCATTCAGGAATTATTTTGGTCTGGTTCGCACTTTGTGCCGGTTCTACACTCGGTTATTCGCCCCACCAAACATAATTGTCGTCGGACCGCGCGATGAGTATCAACGGAACTCTGAAAACGATGAGTGTCTCTGACCTGCTCCAGTTTCTGGCGGCTGGGCGGAAGACAGGCACGCTTAAAATCGGACGGGCCGGGGTCGTCAAGGAAATCTTTCTCGAAAACGGATCGATCGTAGGTTCAAACTCAAACGATCCGAAAGAGTTTCTCGGACAAATGCTGTTGCATTACGGGAAAATCACTGAAGACCAACTACAGAGTGCGATGGACCTTCAGCGTCATTCGGGTGGGCGCCTGGGAACGATTCTCTCGACGCGCGGAATCGTCAGCCAGGCTGACGTCATGGAGGTACTGCGCACCCGGACGCTCGAAGTCATCTACGATCTGTTTATATGGGAAGAAGCGAACTTTGAATTTTTTGACAGCGAGCCGTTGCCCGACGATTTAATGCGGATTCACGTCGATGCTACCTCTGTGATCATGGACGGTATCTACCGCATCGATGAATGGCTGCGCTACCGGGGGGTGATCCCTTCGGAGCGGACGTTCTTTGAACTCAACAGTGGTTGGACCCAGTCAGTGGACGAAAGCAAAGAGATTCGCGAAATCCTATATCACGTTGAGAAGCGGATGACGGCCGCCGAAATTTGTTACAACATGCACACTACGCTCTTTCATGCATCCGCCTTGCTGTTTGATTTGATCGAGAAAGGCGTAATCAAGGTCGCAGGCGAAGCTCCCGCCGTCGAAGTGCCTGATCTCTCAGCCTTGAAATTGCCCAAAACCGTTCCCGAATTACTAAGACTCGCGCGATCCGAAATGAAAGACAATAACTTCGAGAATGCTTTGGCGATTATCCATAGCGCGCTCGATCAGGATCCCAAGAGTAGCGAAGCGAATCGCTTGCGCGAAGACGCGGAAAAGAAATTCATCGCGCAAATTTATCAGAACGGCGTGCCTCAGCACGCAGTGCCAAAACTGCTGGCCAGCATGGAACAACTGGAGCAGGAGAGACTGGGCCCGCAGGAAGGTTTTGTGCTTTCGCGCATCAATGGTGAATTGGATGTGCTCTCGATCATTTCGGTCTGTCCATTTCGCGAGGCGGACAGTTTGCGGATGATAAAGAAATTGGCAGACAGCGGCATTATCGGTTTCTAGATCTAACTCTTGAGGATAGATCCAACATTGTTGGCGGCGATTGCCGGCATTGTGGGCGCAATTGCCGGCGCAGTTCTGGGTGGTGTGTTTGCCCTCATGGCGTCAAAGCGCCAGGTCGAAGTGATGCTGCGACACAGTCGCGGCGACGTGAACGAGCGACTTTATTATCAAAGTCTGGAGATCGTGAAATTCATTGCTGAAAATCCGGAAGTGCGTCCTTACTTTTATGACAACAAAGATATTGCACGCGCTGACAGTGAGGCCGAGCGACTCAGAGTACTAAGCACCGCCGAGATGATCGGCGGTTTCATGGAACTGGTAGCGCTGCAAATTGAGGAGCAGCAGGCAGAAATTCAAACACGATGGAAGGCTTACATCGCCGATGCCTACAAATCCAGCAGCGTGCTGCGAGAGCATTTGATTACTTTTTCGGCATGGTACGCGGACGATCTGCTTGATCTGCTTCCTGAACGGTTGCCGGAAGAATTACCTTCACGATAATCCGGCGCCACCTCGGCGTCTTTTTCATTCTGCGCTCCTGCTTTTGCCGAAACGTCTTGCAGCTTGAATCGCAACTTAACTAATAGAGAGGCCGAAGTAATATTTTTTAACCCGGCATTTCGGACAGAACTGTGATTCACCGTCCCATTTCTCTTTTCAGCAAGTAAGATTTCCGACGCACCGGATGCGTGCAGTTGCGCCACCGCGATAAAGACCGCTCACTCACGATCTCGAAACCAAAGGCTTTGAATAGCGTGCCCCATTCGGATTCCTGTCGAAACGTGCACGAACCCGTGCGCTGTTTCCACTGTCGATTGTGAACCCAGCAGACGCCCTTGTCCCACCAGGTCTGCGGGATGTCCTCATAAACTAATGCGAGGCCATTGGCGCGCAGGACGCGGCCTGCCTCTTTCAGTATGACGCGAACGTCCTGCGCGTGATGAAGTACGTAACAAAGCAGCACCACATCAACTGAGTCATCACCGACCGGGAATTGTGATCCGTCGTAGCGGCAATAGTCGATTGGTGCTTCTGTTTCGTTTGTTAGATCAATGCCAGCGGCTCTTGTTCCCAGCACTGCGCTCAGGTGGTGCGCGATAAAGCCATTGCCGCAACCAACATCCAGAACTTCAGATCCACTAGGAATCGCGCGCGCAATTTCCAGGGCCATGTCATAAGCGCGGCCAACCTTGCGCCGCCGGCGTTCGCGCCGCCAACGGCGTTTGATGCCTGAGCAGGCGCCACCGAATTGCGACGGGAAAAGATCGGAAATTGATCCTGGAAGCCGAGAAATGGTTTGCGACATCGCGCTGATAATCGCAAACGCAGTGCCGCCTGGATTGCTGAACTTTGGCTGGGAATTCTCATGAAGGGTTCTGGTGGCGCGAGACAATGACGACCCTTGTCCGCCAGAATCGTCAGACAAAAGCAACGATCGTTAACAAGGCTGATGTGGAAACCGATGGACGCCGCCGTAGCTCATCCGGGCGGGCTTGAATTTAGATCGCCGGCAGGCCCGGCGGCCGGCTCACGGCGCTAATGCAAATCATCGTTCCCTGCATGGTAGCTACCAACTGCTGTTCATCGTTCTCATTTATGGCGAACACATCAGCGCGCACCACGGTTAGTGTTTTGCCGGCTTTGATTACTTCCGCGCGGGCGACAAAAGCCTGACCCTGGGCGGGCCGTAATAAATTTAATTTGAACTCGACGCTCAGGACGTTTGAGCCGGCGGGCATCAAAGTATAGGCAGCATAACCACAAGCTGAGTCGGCGATGGTTGTGATGATGCCGGCGTGCAGATAGCCGTTTTGCTGCAGCAGATCAGTGCGATACGGCAGCGTGATTTCCACGACGCCCGGCGCAACCAGGGAAAGTCGAGCGCCGATCAACTTCATGATCGGTTGTCGCGCGAAGCTGTCTCCGACGTCCCGAGCGAAGGATGGATTGAGTAAATTCAATTAAGGTTTTCGAAATACCAATAGTCTGCGGTCATTCCCAAAATAATGGAGCGCAGAACCCCCAATCGGCCCTTTTGTCCTCCATCCATTGGGCCGTATCAGGTAAAAGGCGGCGAGAGTCGACGAAGCTGGATTTACCAAACTTACTTCAGCGCTTGATCCAAACTGGTCGAATCGTCAAGCAAGATCCATTCAACAACCGACAACGGCAGACTGCCATTTTTAATTAAGTCGTCGTGGAACTGGCCGAGACGAAAGTTTTTGCCTTGCTGGTCACGATACTTGCCAAGCAGACGCATGATCTGCCACTTACCGGTGATGTAGGTAATTTTCTGCGTTGGACTTGCCGCCGCTCCGGCAGCTTCACCTTCGGCGGCTTCGCGATCGAGTCCGCCTGCCTCCATGAAATATTTCACGGCCTGTTCGAAGGTCCAGCGGCCCGTATGCAGATTGACGTCGACGCCAATGCGCGCGGCCCGATATAGCGACAGCCGGAGCACCTGCCCCTGCGAGGCGGAATTAAGCGGGTAGAGACCGGTACGCATCAGCATCTCTTCACCGTACAACGCCCACCCTTCGATCATTATATTGTCAGAATGCTGCCGGCGGATTTCGTCCGGCAAATGATTCGCGATAGACAGCTGCAGAAAGTGTCCGGGAATTCCTTCATGGCCAAGAATGGGCCGCG
>JBHELZ010000061.1:0-11805 GCA_046262835.1 Pyrinomonadaceae bacterium | reverse complement strand
ACAAAGATGTAAGAGTGTCCGCGTAGCTGATAATGGTAAGAAGGTCAGAACCGCCGCGCGTAAGCAACGTCCGCGCTGACAACAAAGATGTAAGAGTGTCCGCGTAGCTGATAATGGTAAGAAGGTCAGAACCGCCGCGCGTAAGCAACGTCCGCGCTAACAACAAAGATGTAAGAGTGTCCGCGTGCCTGCCCTGACGGTCGGGCTTCCGACAGTAAACAGACCGCAATGCCCGTTCGCACCCGCAAAGATCTCGACCAGGCACTGAAGAAAGGGGAGATCGAACCTTTCTATTTCCTCTATGGCAGTGAAGTGTATCTGCGCGATCGAGCAGCCCGCCTGATCACCGACACGGCTTTGGCCGGCACGCTGCTCCGTGAATTCAACGATTCTTCATTCAATCTGCTGACCACCGACGTCCGTGACGCGATCGCTGCCGCGGAACAGCTGCCGATGATGTCCGACAGGCGGGTCATCCGGATGAAAAATTTTGCCAAGCTGCGCGAGGCGGACGAAGAGGTTTTGGCTGCGTATCTTGATCGTCCGGTTGAAACATCGGTCGTCATCTTCATCGGCGACGACATAGATAGGCGGAAAAAGTTCGGTAAAAAGCTTCTCGCGGGGGCGGCTTTTGAATTTCAACCGCTCAAGTCTAACGAGCTTCTAACATGGATCAAGTCACACCTGAATACTCTCAAGGCAGAAATCGAAC
Source organism: Pyrinomonadaceae bacterium (assembly GCA_046262835.1). Taxonomy (GTDB): domain Bacteria; phylum Acidobacteriota; class Blastocatellia; order Pyrinomonadales; family Pyrinomonadaceae; genus UBA11740. The sequence goes on along the minus strand of JBHELZ010000061.1, from coordinate 11,093 downwards.
CCCGCGCAATCAACCGGTTGATCGACACAGTCGCGGGTGATCTTCTGACGCTTACAAACGAACTGAACAAGCTGGCGGCGGCTGCATTGCCGTCCGGCCGCATCACCGCCGATCTGGTCGACCGATTGGTGAAGCCGTCACGAGAACACATGAATTGGGATTTGACGGACAGCATCGTCTCGCGCGATCGCCGCACGGCGCTGAAGGTGCTGCGCGACTTTCTGGATGACGGAGTTGAGCCGGTATTGCTCACGGGCGTAATCGCCGGAACTTTTCGGCGCATGGCGCTGGCCAAAGAACTGCTCGCTCGCGGCGCGTCGCAAAGTGAAGTCTTCAGCGAGGTGCGCGTGCCTTCGTTCAAACAGCGCGCTTATCTCTCAATGTTAAGTCGCATCGAGTCGAACAAGATAGCCGGCATGATTCAGCGCATCGCGGAAACGGATTTGGCTATTAAGACTTCCAAAGCAACCCCTCGTATGCAGCTGGAAATGCTCGTCTGCGAATTAATGATTTAAGCTTTGCCGCATTTTCTTGTCAGCAAGCAAACATTGGCCTGGGTCGACTTGCCTTCCGGGCTCAAGCTGGCCAGCTACATGCGACGCTCAAAGGGATAACGACGACCCGACAATCAACCACAACGAGGGAAATTGTGATGAAATCACGCCGCCGGATCCTGTCGACCGCCTTACTGGTTCTTTTCTGCGCAGGGGCCTTTTCCGGCCGCGGGCAATCACAGCGCGGCATCACGCCCGAAGACTACTTGTCGTTTGAGTTCGCGAGCGATCCGAACCTCTCACCTGACGGCAAGTGGGTCGCTTACGTGGTCACGAAGATCGATCGGGCGCAGAACCGGCGTAACTCGTCGATCTGGATGGTGGCCACGGACGGCAGTCGATTGCCATGGCAATTTACCACTTCACCGCAGTCATCGAACTCGCCGCGCTGGAGCCCGGACGGAAAATCGTTGGCGTTTCTTTCATCACGACCTTCTGAAAACACACCGGCCACAGCAATTGCGTCAGGTCCCGCCGAACCACCGCGCAGTCAGGTGTATTTGCTTTCTATGGACGGCGGTGAAGCCAAACGACTTACAAGCCTGAAGAATGGGGTCAGTCTTTTTCGCTGGTCGCCGGACGGCACACGGCTCGTTATCGTTAGCCGGATTGGACCAAGCGATAGTCGCACCGGCGACAGCCGTGACCGCAGTGACGTGCGTCATTATCGGAACACCTCCTACAAATCCAATGACACAGGTTGGTTCGACGATCGCCGCACACACCTTTGGGTCGTAGATAGCAAGGGCGGCAACGCGAAGCAGATCACCGAAGGTAATGATTGGAATGACAGCGATCCCCAATGGTCGCCCGACGGTACCCGCATCGCCTTCGTCTCGAACCGCACCGGCAAGGAATATGAAGAGAATCGCAACAGCGATGTATGGGTGATCAATGCAGACAGCGGCGGGAATCTGACAAAGATTTCCGATCACGAGGAATCGGACAATCAACCGCGCTGGTCGCCCGACGGAAAATGGATTGCCTTCACGGGCGAGATTAACCAGCGCGATCACCCGAAGATTTGGCTCGCGCCCGCAACTGGGGGCGCCGCATCGGTGCTGGCCGCCAACGGCCTCGATTTGATTCCGGGGGCGCTGGAGTGGTCCGCGGACGGCAAGGCGCTCTATTTTGAAACGGGAGTAAAAGGCGAGAACCATCTCTTCCGCGTCGATATTCCCGCTAAATCCGTGACGCACGTCACTTCCGGCGGGCGGGCGATCCGCGGCGTTGACTTCGACTTCGCGGGCCGCAGGATGGTTTATCTCGCAAACGATTTCAGACATCTCGATGATCTTTACGTCGCCGATCTCAACGGGAAAAACGAACGCAAACTGACCAGTCTGAATGAAGCGTTGTGGAAACATTTGCAACTCGCGGACGTCGAACGGTTCACCTATAAGAGCGCGGACGATTGGGACATCGACGGCTTTTTTGTGAAACCCCTTGGCTGGGAAGCAGGCCGCAAGTATCCGCTGATCTTGAGCATTCATGGCGGGCCTGCGGGACAATACGGGGTTGATTGGTATCACGAGTTTCAGGTTTACGCCGCCAAAGGTTATGCGGTCCTGTTTACGAACCCGCGCGGCTCGACCGGTTATGGACAACGCTTCGAGCGCGGCATGGCGGGTGAATGGGGTGGCAAGGACTACCTTGATATCATGAACGGTCTCGAGGCGGCGCTGAAACAATATCCGTGGATCGATCAAGATCGAATGGGCGTGACCGGCGGGAGCTACGGCGGCTTTATGACCAATTGGATCGTGGGTCATAGCGATCGCTTTAAGGCTGCCGTTACTTTGCGCAGCTTATCGAACTTTATTTCGGACGACGGCACACGCGACGGAGCGTACGGTCACAGTCCGGACTTTGGCGGCGATATTTTTCAGAAGATGGATTTGTATTGGGACCGCTCGCCTTTGAAGTATGCCAACAAGGTAAAGACGCCGACCCTGATTCTGCATTCAGACAATGACTTTCGCGTGCCGATTGAGCAGGGCGAGCAGTGGTTTCGCGCGCTCAAACACTTCGGTGTCACGACTGAAATTGTTTTCTTCCCACGTGAAAACCATAACCTAACCCGCACGGGTGAGCCAAAGCATCTGGTCGAGAGCTTAAATTGGCAACTTTACTGGTTCGATCGCTTCCTCAATGGAAACAGCAACGCCGTGCCGCCGGACGCGAAATGACGACGCGTCACTTTTTACTTTGCCTCGCTTCCGGGGGTCGCCCGACCCGTAAACGGGGGCGTTTTTAGGCGAGGTTCGTGCCCGCCCTTATGTCGGGCTACTCCCCCCGTTCAGCTCCAATCCCCAAATGCAAACGCACCTCGGTCTGCGAATTGATGATTTAGTGCGCTATGAGTAAACTATTTCCAACCCCTACCTGAATTATTGTGCCCGTGGCTTGTCTATGCTGTCATAGTTCAAACCTTACGGCTGGCCTGTTCGCCGCAAAACAGCCAGTTTCGCGAAGCGAATTCGACACAAAACTGCCTCAGAAAGGGACAAACATTTTGAAATTGGGGGAGTCTGTGTCTTTTGAAAATTATTCCCGAGGACTGCGGGCCCGGTCTTCGAGCGAGAGTGTGATTGGTAGAGTCATTGCGATTTCAATCGGCGTGCTTCTGTGCGCGGCTACGGCGATTGGCCAACTTGGTCGCACCCAGTCCCAGTCCAACGACCCAGGACCCGCATCGCCCGCCTCGCGCGCAACCACAACGAACCCCGCGCGACCTATCCCCTCATCTCCGATTATGAGTGCTCAGCAAGTTCCGGGCGCCGCGAGAATAAGTGGTGCGGTGGCAAACTTAAGCCTTGAACAGGCAATCGCGCTGGCGATCGAAAACAATCTCGAAACATTATTAGCGAAAGAGCGTGAGGATGAAGCGCGCGGTTTTCAAAGACAGGCTCTGTCCGGATTGCTGCCCAATATTTCCGGCACTGCTTATCAAGCGAGCATTACCGAAAATCTGGCGGCACTGGGATTTACGCCCGGAAGATTTCCAGGATTCACTTCTACGTTCATTGGCCCTTTCAAGAATTTTGATGCGCGTTTGCGCTTGCAGCAAACAATTTTCAGTTTGAGCGCGCTGCGAAATTATCAGGCAAGTGGCGCCGGCGTGCGGGTTGCCGCCCTCGCCGAAGGCATCGCACGCGAACAGGTTGCCACCGCCACCGCACTCGCATATCTCGAAACAATGCGCGCGGATCGATCAGTGACGGCGGCAGAAACGAACGTCACGCTGGGCCAAACTCTGCTGAAGCTTGCACAGGATCAGCGCGATGCCGGCATCGCCACCGGTGTTGACGTCACGCGCGCCGAAACCCGCGTGGCGCAAGAGCAGGTGCGGCTTTCGCGCGCGCAAACGGAGGCTGAAGAAGCGCGGCTGCAACTGGAGCGTATCACCGGTTTGCCGCTCGGCAGTTCCTTTGCACTCACGGATCCTTTGCGGTTTTCAGTAGAGACGTTGCCGCCGATCGAGACTGCGGTCGCGACTGCTGAAGATGCGCGCGGCGAAGTTCGCGCGGCACGCGCCCAGGTAACGGTCAATGAACTTGAAACGCGGGCGACCCGCGCCGAGCAACTGCCGTCGCTGGAGTTTCTCGGCGACTATGGGGTCAGTGGCATCACCCCGCTGACCTCAGCATTGCCCACGCGGCGTTATGCAATTCAGTTGAACGTTCCCATTTTCAATGGCGGCCTGACCCGCGGGCGCATTCAAGTTGCAAGTAGCCGAGAGCAGCAAGCGCAATTGCAACTCGCTGCCGTCGGCGGCCAGGTTGAAGAAGACGTGCGCCTTGCTTACGCCGGACTGCGGACAACGGCCGACACTGTGCGAGCAGCGGACCTGGCGGCCGCGCTGGCGCAACGCGAACTTGAGATGGCCCGCGATCGATTTCGCGCGGGTGTTGGCGACAATATTGAAATGGTAACCGCGCAGACGACGCTCGCAAACGCGCGGCTTGATCAAGTGACCGCCCTGGCTGCGTATAACGGCGCCCGTTTGAATTTGGCTGCGGCCCTTGGGCGGGCCCAAAACTTTCGCTGGTGACCCGACGGCAACCCGTCGCGGTTGCTCTTATGGTCGTTAGCACGCGACGACGCTTTTACTCCAGTTAAGACGGATGAGTTAACTTAATGGCAGACGATTTGAAAAGACAGGAAAAGGGTCCGGACGAACATGGGCCGGCGGCAGAGACCGAGGAAGCTCGCCCGATGGTTGATGAGTACGGCGAGCCCTTAGCCGACGAACACGAACACATGCGCAAGCGGCCCCTATACCGCCGGCCCGGGTTTGTGATCGGGGCGGCTCTCATATTGTTGCTGGCGATATTGTTTGGCCTTCGTTACTGGACGTATGCACGGTCGCATGAAACCACCGACGATGCTTTCATCGACGGCCACATCATTCAAGTGAGCCCTAAAGTTCCGGGGTATGTACTCAAGGTTTATGTCAGTGACAATCAAATGGTTAAAGCGGGCGACCTGCTAGCGGAAATTGATCCGCGCGATCTTCAGGCAAAAGTAGATCAGGCGAAAGCGGCGCTCAACGCCGGCATCGCCCAGCAGAAGCAGGCGCAAACCCAGGTAACGCTCACCCGCGTAACCAGCCGGGCCAATATGCGGCAAGCGGCGGCAGGGGTGGCGCAAGCGCGATCCGGCGTCAGCGGGGCCCGGGCCGGCGCCGCCTCTGAACGCAGCCGGATAACACAATCCTCGGCCGGTATAAATTCGGCGGAAGCAAACATGCAACAAGCTCGCGCGCAACTTGCAGCAGCGCAAGCCGAGGCCGTGCGCGCGAACGCAGATGTGCAGCGCTACCAAACTCTTTTTGAGAAGGATGAAGTTTCACGCCAACGTCTGGATCAGGCGGTCGCAACTGCGCGCACCGCGAGTGCTCAAGTCGATGCGGCGCGAGAAAGAGTCGGCGCCATGGAGGCGCAAATTAGCGAGGCGCGCGCGGCGACTGCGGCCCAGGCTTCCAACGCGCAACGCGCCGAAGCTCAGGTCGGAGCCGCGCGAGCGCAAGTCAATGAAGCGGTCGGCCGTCTCGAGCAGGCGAACACCGCTCCGCAGCAAGTCGCCGTGAGCGAAGCGCAGGCGACCTCTGCCGGCGCAAACCTTCAGCAGTTGCAAGCAGCCGTCGATGAAGCGGAACTGCAACTTTCTTACAGCAGCATTTATGCGCCCGAAGCCGGCCGTGTCACCCGTAAAGCTGTTGAAGCTGGGACGCTGCTCCAGGTGGGCCAGCCGATGCTGGCGATTGTGCCGGGAGAGGTTTGGATGACCGCGAATTTTAAAGAGAGCCAGGTTGGGAATATTCGACCCGGCCAGCAGGTTGACGTGACCGTCGATGCTTATCCTGACAAAGTTTTCAAAGCGCACGTGGACAGCATTCAGGCCGGCACCGGCTCGCGCTTCAGTTTAATTCCGCCTGAGAACGCGACGGGAAGTTATGTAAAAGTAGTGCAGCGGATGCCGGTGAAAATTGTCTTTGAACCTAACCAGATCGATTCGGAGCACCTGCTGGCGCCAGGAATGTCCGCGGTGCCCGAGGTGAAGATTAAGTAGTTTCGGAAGCCCGACCGTCGAGAGGGCAAGTGAATATGAGGCCCTGCTTACGCGCGGAGTTCTGACAAAACGAATGCCTAATGGCGCCAAACGCGAATGGACCCCGACGTTCAATCCGTGGTTGATCGCGGCGTCCGTGATGCTGGCGACCTTCATGGAGGTGCTTGACACCTCGGTTGCGAACGTCGCGCTGCCGCACATCGCCGGCAACTTGTCAGCCACGCCGGAAGAAGCCACCTGGGTCTTGACGAGTTACCTCGTCTCAAACGCCATCATCCTGCCGGCCGCGAATTGGTTGGGAAGATTCTTTGGCCGCAAACGATTTCTAATTGTCTGCATTGTCATTTTCACTTTGTCGTCGGCAATGTGTGGCGCCGCGGCAAGCCTCGGCCTGCTGATCGTGGCGCGCATTGCTCAGGGCGCCGGTGGCGGCGCGCTCCAGCCGATTGCCCAGGCGGTCTTAATGGAAAGTTTCCCACGCGAAAAACGCGGCTCGGCGATGGCAGTTTTCGGTCTGGGCATCGTCGTAGCGCCGATAATTGGACCAACTCTGGGGGGTTGGATTACGGACAATTATTCCTGGAGGTGGATTTTCTATATCAACATTCCGGTCGGGATGCTGGCGGTATTCATGGCCAACATGTTTGTCGAAGATCCGCCGTACATCCGGGAACAGCGTCCCGGGCGTATCGACTACCTGGGTTTCGGCTTAATGGCGCTGGCGCTGGGCACGATGCAATTAGTCCTGGACAAAGGACAGGAAGAAGAATGGTTTTCATCCAACTTCATCATCTGGTTTGCGATTCTTTCTTTGACCGCGGCAACGGCGTTTGTGATTTGGGAGCTGAGATCTAAAGAACCGATTGTCGATCTGCGTGTACTTGCGAATCGCAATTTTGCGGTGGGCACCTCTCTCATGATTGTCATGGGTATTGTGCTGTACGGAACGATCGCCTTGCTGCCTCTATTTCTGCAAACATTGATGGGCTATCCGGCGGTCGAGAGCGGCATGGCCGTCAGTCCGCGCGGCTTCGGCGCGATCACCTCGATGTTGATTGTCGGACGATTGATCAATCGGGTGCGAGGCCGCTATCTCGTGATGTTTGGCTTTACGGTGCTCGCTTATTCGATCTATTTGTTCAGCAAGATCAATCTCGAAATTTCGATCAGTAGTATTGTGTGGCCCAACATCATTAGCGGCTTTGCAATGGGATTTGTATTTGTGCCGTTGACCACCATGGCGCTCGGTACGCTCAGCAACGAACAGATGGGAAATGCGTCCGGGGTATTCAATCTAATGCGCAACACCGGCGGCAGCGTCGGCATCGCAACTGTCACGACCATGCTCGCGCGCGGCGCGCAGGTGCACCAGGCCGCAATGGTCGCCCACCTCACGCCTTACGATCCCGCGTTTCAGCAGCGGGTCGGACAAATGGCTGCGCGAGGCGCGCCGGGTGTGGCTACGCAACAGGCATTTGCCGGCATCTATGGAATCCTCGTGCGCCAGGCGACCCTACTATCATATATTGACATCTTTCGCGTGTTGTCGTTTCTATGTTTGCTGTGCGTGCCGGCCGCGCTCCTCTTCGAACGAGTGAAGAAGAAATCGGGACCGGTGGCCATGCATTAACGGGTCAACGGCTCAGATGCGGCTAGTACTAACAGCAAAAAACGTCTCCGTCGCGGGCTTCGCAATAATGCTCGTTTGCGTCACCGCGCCCGCGCAGCGAAAGAAAAATCGTCCGCCAGCAGCCGCCGCCTCTCCCGCCCAATCCGGCGATGAATTATCAAAACTGCACGACGAGTACATCAAAGCAACCAAAGAGTACAAAGCCAGTTTGCAGAAATTACTCGCTCTTTATCAGAAAACAGTGGCGAAGGCTGAACAGAAACGAAATCAGACGCAGAAACTTTTTGAGGCAGGTTTAATTGCGAAGCGTGACGTAGAACAGTCGGACGTCGCGGTGACGACCGCAGGATTGAAGGTCAGCGAAGTGCAACAACAAATCAATACGGCCGATACTCAGATCGCGCAGACGCTGGTCGAGGTAGAAAGCGAGAAGCAAATTGCAAAGCTGGGCCCTCGGCGGGGCTTGCTGATTAGAACCACATCATTCATTCGTTATAATGGCATTGGGGCGTGGTCATTGTCCCAGGCTGGAAAGATCGAAATGTTTTTTCAGCAGGCTTTCAAACGGCCGTTACCGATCGCAGTGTTTGGTCAAGGCGCTATTCATAATCAATGGCGGCTGGACCATCATAATGCGATGGACCTTTCACTGAATCCGGACGGCCCGGAAGGGCAGGCACTCATAAACTTTTTGCAAAACAACGGCATTCCGTTCTCAGCATTTCGGACAGCGATCCCAGGCGTAGCGACCGGACCGCACATTCATATCGGCATGCCGTCGCACAGGTACTGAATCATTGATCGATTGACTCAGTGACCACTACGATCGAGGCGTCCTACGCCCAGCCATCAATTAACCAATGGCCCAATGTACAATGACGCAATGATTAAAACAACCATCACAATTTCGCGGCAGATGGGCGCAGGCGGCTCGTACATTGGGCAGGTAATTGCTCAGCGGTTGGGCTTGAAATATATCGATCGGGAAGTGCTGCACCTGGCCGCGCAGGAGTTTGGTTGTGATGAGGAAACGATTGCCGCGCGTTCCGAGCGAGTCACTTCATTCTGGGAACGAGTGCTGGGCGGCTTAGCGTTTGGCGTCCCGGAAGCCAAATACAATCCGCCGCCGCTGGGTAACTTTTCTGATCGGGAGCTTTTTGAAAAGCAGACGCAAATCCTGAAACGAATTGCCGGGCAGGAAGATTGCGTCGTCGTGGGCTGGGCCGGAGTCTTCATGTTACCCCGTCATCGGGGCATGTTCACGGTTTTCTGTCACGCTCCGAAAAGTTTTCGCGTAAAGCGAATCATGAATATTTACGACGATCTAACAGAAGAAAAAGCGCGCGCCTTGATTGTCGAATCGGATCGCACGCGCGAAATTTATTTCAACGAGATGACCTCGCACGATTGGACCTGCGCCAAGAACTACAATCTCTCGATTGACACCAGCCTGCAACCACTCGAGGACTGTGCTGATTTGATAATCGCCCTGTCGGAGCGACAGCGAGGCGCGGCGACGGCCGCAGTTTGAGACCCCAAGTGAGGGATGCTACAAAGTCGCGTGTCCTCTCGATCATCCCGCAGTTCAACTGAACACTGCACCCGGCCGGATCGCTTACTGCTCACTTCGCCTGGTCCAACTGATCTTTAGCTTGCGAAATCATCCAGCGCAGTTTAGTTAGATCGTCGATCGTTAGATATAAGCGCGACCGATCAAAAAAACCGCCTTCAATTGCAGCGGCGATCGCATTGTTCTCCATTTGCTTGAACACCATAACTTCAAAATCTCCCTTGGTGCGGTAACGAACTTCGAAATGCGACAGCCGCGAGATTCCGTCGCCGGCTTTAAGGGCTGTATCCATCGCCTTTAGCAGTGCATCGATTTCATCATAATCGATTAACGCGCGAATCTCTTCGCCTGCGGTCCGGCCGTCGGGCGCAATCGTGACGACTGCTCCAGAGGCCATGGTTGCAGCTGTCATGTCGCGAATTTCCGTCGCCTCGACCCGCGCGAGTCCATTTTGCGCTCGCACTGCCCCGACCCAGTGCCGGCCCTTGATTAGTAAGGTCTCGACCCGGCTTTCAAAATCTTCGAGCTTGTTTCGCGGCTCGTAGAATTGCGGATCGCGCGGCGGCGGCAGCCGTTCCCAACGCCGTTGCGCATTGATTGAACAACCCGATACGACGATGATTAGAATTGAGAAAACGACTGAGCGAGCTGGATTCATGTCACAGAACTCCTTTGCAAATCTCAAACTGATCGAACCTGGGCGGGGCCCCGGGAGAGTGACGCTGTGGATTTTAACCTGCGACCGGCAGCTTAGTTCCACAAAGTGCGATATTAGCGGAATGCAGGCAGACGAATGCCGCGTTACTTGGACCTGGCAATTAACGGTTGGCTGGCGTCGGCTTCCGGCGGCCGGCGTTGAATCAGTTCTTCCGGCACAGGTGGTGGCGGATGGGCAACGATGTTTTCTAACGCCGCGTCGACGATTTCGTTGATGCGCGTGATGAGCTTTATGTTTAGCTCGTGCCGCACATCTTCGGGCACGTCTTTCAGATCGGCTTCGTTGCGGGCCGGCAGGATTATCCTGTGAATGCCCGCGCGATGCGCCGCCAAAACTTTTTCCTTGATCCCCCCCACCGGAAATACCAGACCCGAGAGAGTTATCTCCCCGGTCATCGAGGTGTCGGGGCGCACGCGCCGGCCGGTGTAAAGCGACGCCAGGGCGGCGGTAATTGTCACGCCCGCGCTTGGCCCATCTTTGGGTATGGCGCCGGCGGGGACGTGAAGATGCACGCCGTAGTTTTTGAACATTGAAGGATCGATGCCGAAGTCCTGGGCATGAGACCATAAATAAGACTGGGCAGCCCGTGCCGATTCCTGCATCACTTCGCCCAGTTGTCCCGTGATCGTGAATCCATGACCTCCGGGAAGCAGGTTTGCTTCGACGAAAAGAATTTCGCCGCCCATCTCAGTGACGGCCATGCCGGTAGCTACTCCTGCCGGCAATTCTTTCCGCGCTTCTTCGGGATAAAACTTTGGCCCGCCGAGAAAATCGTTGACGATAGTCGCATCGACGGTAACTTTCGCGGTTTGCCCCTGGGCGATCTTCAGAGCAACTTTCCGCCCCATGCGTCCGATCGTTCGCTCCAGCTGGCGCACGCCGGCCTCGCGCGTATAACGCGTCGTAATCAAACCGATGGCCTCGTCCGTGATTTCAAGTTGGTCGGGCGTCAGTCCGTTCTCGCGGACCTGGCGCGGCACCAAATATCTTTTGGCGATTTCCAGCTTCTCGCGATCGCTGTAACCGGCCAGCGCAATGATGTCCATG
>JBHELZ010000060.1:0-11948 GCA_046262835.1 Pyrinomonadaceae bacterium | reverse complement strand
TTCGACGACTGCAAAGACCCACGACCCGGCCCAGAGCACGATTATTCCGCAGGTAATAATCACGCTCGTGCTCACGTTTGCCAGGGATCGAATTGTTTCGTGCAGGAACTTGCTCGAGCCCGGATAGATATCGACGATGTGCTGAATCATCTGGCTGCCCGCCGTAATTCGATTGCTCAAAGCCAGCAGCAGAAGGAGGGCGGGGAACAAGGTCATAAGACCGAAATAGCTCATCGCCGCAGCTGAAGTGAATAGATCATTTTCGTGAAACTGATGGATCGCATGGGAAATCATGCCTCGCCAGGGCGAACGATTTCTGACTCCAAAAGAATGACGTGAAAAGCGTGACATACTTTACAGGCGCACCCTGCCCTGCCAGTTTTGGGGGGGCCCGCGCCTAAATACGATTTAAAATCCTACTGTGAATCAAACAAACTCGGCCGTTGTTGTCCACTCCTGATTGCGAAGTGTTGATAGGCAAGTTGAGTTGCCATGCGGCCGCGAGGCGTGCGATTCAGGAAACCAATTTGGATCAAATATGGCTCGATGATTTCTTCGATTGAATCTTTTTCTTCATGAATCGCTGCAGACAACGTGCCTACGCCAACGGGTCCGCCTTCAAATTTTTCGATGATCGTCAGTAACAGTTTTCGATCCATTTCGTCGAGGCCGTAGGTATCAACTTCCATTCGATTGAGCGCGTCGTTCGCTACTTCATGCGTGATGCGTCCGTCATAATCGACGTCTGCATAGTCTCGGACGCGGCGCAACAAGCGGTTGACGATGCGGGGGGTGCCGCGGGATCGGCGAGCAATTTCATGGGCGCCGCCTTCGTCGATCTCGACATTCAAGATGCTGGCCGAGCGCTTGCAAATGGTTTCCAAATCCTCATGCGGATAAAAGTCCAGATGAAAATTGATTCCAAATCGTCCGCGCAGCGGAGCGGTGATCAATCCGGCCCGCGTGGTGGCGCCGACGAGGGTAAATTTTGGCAGCTCAAGCTTGATCGAACGCGCTCCGGGCCCCTGGCCAATCAGCAGGTCGAGACTAAAATCTTCCATCGCCGGATAAAGTTTTTCTTCCAGCGCCGGCAACAGTCGATGAATTTCATCGATAAACAGCACGTCGCCTTCCTGCAAATTAGTCAGCAAAGCCGCGATGTCGCCGGTCTTTTCTATAGCCGGCCCGGAAGTTGAGCGCAGTTGCGCGCCCATTTCATTCGCGATGATGTGCGCCAGCGTCGTCTTGCCTAACCCCGGTGGGCCCGTAAGTAGCACATGGTCCAAAGCCTCTCGGCGTTTGATCGCGGCCTTGATATAAACGCGCAAATTTTCTTTAGCTTTGGTTTGCCCGATATATTCCGTCAGGTGAGTAGGCCGCAGCGAGAGATCATACTTGCGATCCTCATCAGTCGGCGTAGCGTTTAAGGTTTCCGCGGCTCTGGTTGCTTTGGGCATGCTGAGCGTTTGATTGTGTATGTCGGGAGAGATTCGGTCAACTCAGCGCCACAGACTTTAGCCTGTCTTTGCGCGCCGATTCACAGACTGAAGTCTGTGCCACAACTAAGTCTTCGCAAGGGACCTCAAGCTCCGTCGCAGAACCACTTCGACCGAAAGCTCGCCGCCTTCATCGATTGCGCTCTTGGTTGCTTTTTCTGCGGCCACTCTCTGATAACCGAGGTTCGCCAGTGCTGAGATTGCATCATCCCGCATAGAGTCAGGCGATGACGAGGCTCCGGCGGCCGCCGCTTTCGCCGCGAACTCTTCTTCCAATGCCGGCGACGACAGCGCCGCGATCTTATCGCGCAGATCCACAACCAGGCGCTCGGCAGTCTTTCGGCCCACACCCGGAATCGCCACCAGCCGGACCAGGTTATTTGTGCGGATGGCCGCGATCATCTCATCAGCGTTCATTCCCGACAGCAGTTTGATGGCCAATCCCGGGCCCACGCCGTTTACCGAAATCAGTTGTAGAAACAATTCGCGTTCGCGCGCCGTCTTAAATCCGTAAAGCCGGATCGCATCCTGACTGACGTGCGTATAGACGCGAAGTTGTACCGCCGATCCGTTTTCACCGAGCTCATAAAAAGTCGAAACCGGAATTGCGACTTCATAGCCGACTCCGCCGACATCAATGATTGCCGCGGTCGGTTGTTTTGAAAGCAGTGTGCCTGATAAATGCGCGATCATTTGGTGCGCGCAGCTTGACGAAGCTTCTACGCTGTGGTTTACGCTCGGGCTACTTGCGTTCCTCGGCCCTCGACGAGCGCCTAACGCGGCGGATTATCGCGTAAATACGTTTTCAATCGCAAACGTGTCGCTTTTAGCTTAGTCGCTACAGGCGTTATACTTTTCGCGCAGGCCATGAAGAGACAAAAGATTTCCGAGCTGACTACTAATCGCTTGAGCGTCTATCTGCGTTGCCTTAATGAATTGGCGTCAGCCGGAATTAAGACCGTTTCGTCTCAAGAGCTGGCCGAACAATTCAACCTGAATTCCGCACAGATAAGAAAAGACCTGGGGTACTTTGGCGAGTTCGGCGTACGCGGCACCGGTTATTATATCCAAGATTTGCGGGCGGACCTGACCAGGATCCTCGGGCTCGACAAACCGCATCGCGTCGGGATCATAGGGGCGGGCCGGTTGGGAACTGCGCTCGCAAATTACAACGGACTAGATAAATCAAATTTCACCGTCGTCGCGCTATTTGACAACGACGAGACGAAGGTCGGCGAGCGCACGAAGAGCGGCATTCCGATCTTTGACGTGAACAAAATCACGAAAATCGTCCGCGATCAGAATATTGACGTAGCCGTGATCGCCGTGCCCGCGCGCGCGGCGCAAAGAGTGCTCAATCAAGTGATGACGGCCGGCGTGAAAGCAGTTTTGAATTTTGCGCCGGCGCCGCTGAAAGCTCGTTTGGGAGTGAAAGTGAAAACGGTTGACCTCACCACCTCGCTGGAATCGCTTTCGTATTTTCTGGCGCAACCACAAAGCGGCAAGAAAACAGTTGTAGATCACCAGATTGCGGATGAGAACTCCCAGGCTCTGCCTACGAAAAATGTGATCGCATGAGCATCGTCAAGAAAACTTTTTTTGGCTGTTTGTGTTTTTGCCACAACGGAATAATCGCTGACCATGCACGGGCGCCTGTACCACTTGCAACTTTGGTGTACCACGCTGCGGACGGTAAACGTAAAAAAGGCGGGCATTGAATTTGGACGAACAAATCGCACGCCAGGATCTCCTGCGCATCTGCCATTTGATGTATGAGCGCAGCTATGTAGTTTCATCCGACGGCAATGTGAGCGTGCAACTTGATGATGGCCGCATCCTCGCAACTCCGACGATGACCTGCAAAGGGCGGATGGCCGAAGATCTGATTGCCATCACTGACCTCGAAGGACGGCCTCTGAATGATCGCCGCGCGTCGAGTGAATTGGCGATGCACCTACTGATTTATCGCGAGCGGCCTGACATCAAGGCAGTTTGCCACGCTCATCCACCGCACGGGACCGCATTCGCAGTCGCCGGCCTGCCCATAGATCAGCCAATTCTTTCAGAGGTGATCCTGACGCTCGGCTGCGTCCCGCTCGCCGAATATGGCACGCCTTCAACCGATGAATTGAGCGATGCGATGCGTCCCTTGGTTAAGCATCATAACGCGCTGTTAATGGCCAATCACGGGGCGGTGGCCTACGGATCGGATCTGTGGCAGGCATTCGATCGTCTGGAGACCCTCGAACATACGGCGAAAATTGCAATCCTTTCGCGCATGCTCGGAGGCTCGCGAAATCTTTCACCGGATGCCATCGAGAAACTCATCAATGTGCGCGAGTCGGCGGGCTATCTGGACCAGGGCGCGCGCTGTCAGGCGTGTGGTTACTTGCACCAAACTAATCTTGCGTGTCCGACTGGCGATCGTCCTGCGCGTTCTTACTCTTCATCAGCCAATGGATCGGGTGAGGTGTCGTTGAGCCGGGAAGAGTTGGTCGAGCTGTTGAGCCAGGCGGCGCGGCTAAATGATTAGCGAGAGAGTTCAGAGCTTAAACTTTAGCCTGACGGCAGCGTAAAGGCTGAACTCTAAACACCGGCTCGCTCTCGTGTTATTCTATTCGCGATTCACTATTAAGATTTTCGAGCTTAAGAACTTCTCACAGGAGAAATTGAATGCAAGAAGCACTCGGAATGGTTGAAACGAAAGGCCTGGTCGCGATGATTGAAGCTGCTGACGCCATGGTCAAGGCAGCTAATGTCACCCTAATCGGGTATGAAAAAATTGGGGCCGGCTTTGTGACTGCCATAGTCCGCGGCGATGTGGCTGCGGTAAAAGCGGCCACTGACGCCGGTGCTGCCGCCGCGCGCCGGGTTGGCGAGCTGGTCAGCGTGCACGTGATTCCACGCCCGCATGGGAGCGTTGACGAGGCGATGCCCATAACCGCTCAAGCCCGCGCATGATTATCGCCCGCATTATCGGCACAGTCGTGGCTTCTCAAAAAGACGAACGGCTGGAAGGGAAAAAGCTGCTGATCGTTCGTCCCATCAACCTCGATGGCTCGGACACAACCGGCTACGTCGTCGCGGTTGACACCGTGGGCGCAGGGTTTCATGAGCGGGTACTGGTGGTCGCCGGATCAAGCGCCCGTCTGGCGCAGAACATGAAAGACACGCCCGTGGACGCCGCGGTTGTGGGCGTGATTGATACGGTGGACATCATGGCGGCTGAGAACTGATATGCAACTCGCACGCGTGATCGGAACAGTCGTCGCCACGGTGAAGAACGATTCGCTCCAGAATCGCAAACTACTCGTCGTCCAGTCCCTCAATAAGGATTTAGCCCCCCAGGGGAAACCTTTGGTGGCGGTGGACGCTGCGGGCGCGGGCGTCGGCGAACTGGTTTTCTGGTGCCGGGGCAAGGAAGCGAGCTTTCCTTTCAAACGCGAAAACATCCCGACTGATTGCACTATTGTTGGGATTGTCGATTCTGAAGATCACATCTGTTGTGGATGATTTGTCTTAGGATCTTGGTTTTGGGACTTTGAAGTTTATGCAACGAGGGAACCAGGTCCAAAGACCAAAATACTAAGATCGTTTTCTAAAAATGATTCTCGCCAAAGTTCTCGGCAACGTAGTCGCCACCCAAAAAAATCATCGGTATGAGAGTGCACGCGTAATGTTATGCGAAAGTATTACCCTGGAAGGCGAGGGGACCGGCAATACGGTTTTGGCGCTGGACGCGGTTGATGCAGGCGTGGGTGACACCGTTTTAATCGTCCAGGAAGGATGGAGCGCATCCACGACCGCTACGGGAAAAGCGGGCGCTGCGATCGACTCTGCGATCATTGGCGTCGTGGATCACATAGACTTGTTGGAAGACGAAGGCGAGTAGCTGCGCGTTCAAAGCTCAATCTTCAGATTGTTGTTGACCGGACGCAAGCTGAAGCTTGAAGTCTTAACTGTAAATTAAGTGAGCAGTAATCAAGATCCAGCACGGTTGATTGCCGAGCGCGTCGCTCGTCGTTTGGCCGGCGAAGGTCCGCAATCGCCGGCTCCTGGCGATCTAAAACCAGCGCCGCAACCGCTAACACCGTCTCGTGCCCGCATAATAGATTTCGTCTCACCAACTCCTCCGGCCGTGACAACGTCCAGCACTGGCGCGTCAACTCGAGACGCGCGGGAAACGACTGCTTCCCAAAAAATCTCGTACGTCCCGCCCACGCAGTCTCCATGGCTTGCTCCTTTTTCGCATGCATTGGGCGAGCCGTTCAGTAAAGAAAACAGTGGCGAATTTGCGCCAAGCAATCCGCAATTGATCCAACACGCCAGCCAGGAGAGATTCGGCATCGAAGAAGCAACCGTTTCAGAACTGGTTGAGTTCTTCGAAAACGAAAAGAAATGCTCGGTCGAGCCGGGTGGCAAGCCGTGTGACCACTGCGCAATGTGCAGTTCTCGCGGCTTCTGACCTTTCACCGGCACTTCATTATCCGACCATCATTTCCCAGCGTTAAGGTGAAGGTGCCGACAATCTCTTTCGTCCGGGCGTCGGCGATTGTGAGGCTCATGCTGTTCTCTTTTACGTTTCCTTTGTAGCGAACGGGACGGCTGCTGTTTTCATCATCGCGAATCGGCCCGGCATGTTCGGGTGAATACGTGCCGTTCGCGTCGAACTGTCCGGAATTATCAAGCGAGATTTGTTGCGGAATGCTGCCGTGGGCGCAATCGAACTCGATTTCCGCTCCGCGATTAGTAACTTCAGCCTGGATGTGTTGGCCGCCCCAAATTCCAGTGGCCAGCGCCTCGTCTCGATGCGGCGGGGCTGATTTCGAATTTGTGCCCGCCGAATTGCACGAGCCACCGTGCGCGATCAAAGTGAGAACCGCGCATAAAATTGCTAACTTCATGACCTCAGTATATCACCCGAATTTATTATCCACGTGTCCGCGGCGGTCAGATATATTGCACCGCTGAATACATGGCTGATCCTTCTGGCCCTTGTTCCAAGCCGCTGGCGGAAAAGATGACGGCGACCCGAGTTGATAGGAATTGTCGTCACTCGTCCGAGCCGGAACGGTATATTCGATCGTTTGCCCATAGAGGAAGTTTTCTGCTTTTGTTCACGGAACGCGGTGCTCCGGCGCAACCTTCTTTTCATTTGCGTGCAGCCCGAACCATGATTACCTCTTAGCCGATCGCAAAAGCGGATCGGATCTGCTGGCCCTGCAGCTCTCAAAAAAAACTACAAAAAGTATTGACAGCCCAGAACTACGGGCGTAGTATGCGCCGGTGGAGTGAAGTGGAGTAAGGTGGCCTTAGCGATACGAACCAGATTTGAAAACGGCGCGCAAGGCATAGTCGTCTCCACTCCGTGCCGAAATCATTTCAGGTGCTTCGGGGCAATTACACAGCACGAATCGATTCCAAGGGCCGGCTCAAAGTGCCGACTCTTTTTCGGCGCTATGTTGAAGACAAGTACGGCTCGGCGCTTTACCTGACCAGTCTGACGGGTGACTGCGTGCGCGTTTATCCGATGCCGGAATGGGAAGCCATCGAACAACGGTTGGCTTTATTGCCCTCGATGGACCCAGCCCGGCGCAAGTTCCTTGACAGAACGAATTACTACGGCCAACAGTCGCTGATGGACAGCCAGGGCCGCGTACTGATTCATCCGCTGGTGCGAAAGAGCGCTGCGGTGGTGGGCGATGTGGCGGTGCTGGGTTATTTGACATACCTGGAAGTTTGGGAACTCGACAAGTTTCAGCAGCGCCTGCTCTCGGATCCTTATACGGCAGAAGACGAGGCGGCGATTGCGCGATTGGGAATTTGAAAGGTCATTATGCGGCACAGACTTCAGTCTGTGTTTTCAGTCGAAGAATTAACTCAGAGCCACAGATTCGGATCTGTGCTACCTGTTAGTTCTTTGAACGAGATCACGGGGCGGTGGTAATGGCAATGGCCTTTGGGGGGCAGGGGCCTAATAGTCAGAAAGGCCATCGCCCCGTGCTACTTCGAGAGACGATCGAGTTGCTCGCAGCAGAGCGCGGCGGATTGTTTGTCGATTGCACGGTAGGCCTGGGCGGGCATAGCGCAGCAATTTTGCAAGCATCCCCCGACGCGCAAGTGTTGGGAATCGATCGCGATCAAGAAGCGCTCGGGTTGGCAACAGAGCGATTAGCGCAATACGGCTCGCGCTTTCGCGGTGTGCATGCTGACTTTCGTGAACTTACGCGGGTCCTCGCGACAGCGAAAGTCAGGCAAGTGCACGGTGTCCTTGCTGATCTCGGTGTTTCGTCGTTGCAGTTGGACTCGCCTTTGCGGGGGTTCAGTTTCCGGCACGAAGCGCCGCTCGACATGCGCATGGACATGTCGCGCGGCGAAACTGCGGCAGAGTTGCTCGGTCGTCTTTCGGAAGTAGAAATTGCGCGGATCATTTTTGAGTACGGAGAAGAACGCCGCGCGCGCCGCATCGCCCGCCGGATTGTTGAGCGGAGGAAAAGCGGCGAATTAATTCAGACGACGCGCGACCTCGCAGACTTAGTAGCGCGCGCCGTTGGGCCAGATAAAAAACGGAGGATCCATCCCGCCACTCGCACGTTTCAAGCGTTGCGGATTGCGGTCAACGGGGAACTTGAAAACCTCGATCGTTTCTTAGTTCACGCCGTTGATCACTTAGAACAAGCTGGGCGTCTTGCAGTAATCAGTTTTCACTCGCTTGAAGATCGCATAGTCAAGCGGACGCTCTTGAAGCTCTCCGGTCGATGTCAGTGTCCCCCGCGCTTCCCCGAGTGCATTTGCGGCGCCGCGAAGCAGGTTTCAATTTTGACGCGCCGGGCGATCGTCCCAAGCGAAGCAGAGATTGAAGAAAACCCCCGAAGTCGCAGTGCAAAATTACGAGGCGCCAGCAAGATTCAAGCTTGACAACATTTCGGAGTTCCGGCGTCAGGCGCCCGCGCCGCGTAACTGCGAACTCCATACCAGGCCAGATGCGTAGAGTTCCATTAAGACATCGAAACGCGCCCGTTGTGCGAGAGGCTGATCGCGGAGCGCTAAAACGATTTTTGTTTCTTTTGGTCTGTGGGCTGATCCTGGCGGGTGGATTCGTTTACGCAGGTGGGCAACATTTCGCCGCGCTGAAGCTTGGTTACCAGACCGAGAAGTTACGGACTACGCTTACTGAGGCTCGCGAAGAGCAACGCCGGTTAACAGTGCAGAAGGAAATAGCGACAAGTCCCGCGCGCCTGGAGCGAGCCGCTCGTCAGCTCGGCATGCAACCGATGCAGCCCGCGCAAATTGATCCGTTGAAACAACGAACCGGACCGAGTGAATCAAAACTGCCCATGGATACCAGGACCCTTTTGAAGACGCCGCCAAAACCGAAGATTCAGCAATCGCGAGGAAATCAAGACGATCGCTGATGTCAACGCATGTTTGGAGAGTTGAATGCCCCGTCGTGCCACTGCCAACGAAGCGCCGCGCAACGAAACTGCGCATCGCCGCATAGTCTTTGTGGCGATCGCCCTGGTCGTGTGGATGCTGGCAATCGGCGCTCGTCTGGTCCAGCTGCAAATACATCAACATGATGACCTGGCCTCCCGCGCTCGAAATCAACAACTGAGCTCAATCGAAACGGCGCCTGCGCGCGGCCAGGTCCTCGACCGCCAGGGTCGGGAACTGGCTCGCAGCCTGGACACCGAATCGTTCTACAGCGATCCCAGCGAAGTCAAAAACGTTGATGAGACGGCCCGAAAGATTGCCGCGGTAACAGGTGTCGACCGCGCGGATCTGATTAAGCGTTTCAACGATGCGAAGGACGCGAACAAGAAATTCATCTGGGTAGTTCGGCGGTTGGAGATGGATCGCGCGCGGAAGCTCGATACGCTGGAGCTCGATGGGGTCTATTCGCGCAAAGAGCCGAAGCGTTACTACCCGAACGATACCCTGGCGGCGCACGTGCTCGGGTTTGTCAGCGCTGATGAGTTTGGCCTGGGCGGCGTCGAGCAATCTTACAATGAAAAGATTCGCGGCGAGGCGGGCAAGGTTTACCTTGAGGTCGATCGCGATCGGCGCGCCTTTGAAAGCTATGAAGTGCAGCCGCACCCCGGTCAAACCGTGGTGCTAACCATCGATCAATTGATTCAGTACCGGACGGAGCAAGCGCTCCAGGCGGCGGTTCAGCGCAGTCATGCGAAATCCGGTACGGCGATCGTAATGGATCCGCGCACCGGAGAAATCCTGGCCCTGGCAAACGCGCCAACCTTCGATCCTAATCAGCCGACCGCAAATGCCCCTGAGGCGCGCGCGAACGGTGCCCTGCAAAATATCTACGAGCCGGGTTCAACCTTCAAGATAGTCGCTTACTCGGCAGCGATTGAAAAAGGTTTGGTCAAACCAGACGACAAAATCGATTGCCAAATGGGACAGATCACTGTCGCCGGCCGGCTTATTCATGATGGCCATCCGTATGGCGTGCTGACAGTGGCGGACGCTCTGGCGAAGTCCAGTAACGTGGGCGCGATCAAGCTGGGCCTCCTGGTGGGCGACGAATCCATGTACGAGTACATGAGACGGCTCGGATTTGGATCGCGGACCGGGATCGATCTGGCGGGGGAGTCTCCAGGCCTGCTGCGCACGTTGAGCCGCTGGCAGCCGTCATCAATTGGATCGCTGGCCATTGGACAGGAAGTTGCGGTGACCCCGTTGCAGATGGTTACGGCGTATTCAGCGCTGGCAAACAATGGCAGTTGGATCAAACCGCACATTGTACGCGAGTTGCGATCAGCGGATGGCGCGGTGACCTTTCAGGCGAAGATTGAAAGCCGGCCGGTGTTGAAACCGGAAACAACCGCGGCGTTGCGCACGATGATGGAAGGTGTAACCCTTCATGGGACCGCGAAGAAAGCGCAGCTTGAAGGCTATACGGCTGCAGGCAAGACAGGTACCGCCCAGAAGGTTGATCCGAAAACGCACGCCTACTCACCAACGAAGTTCATCGGATCATTCGTGGGGTTCGCCCCCGTAAGCAACCCCGCAGTCGTGATCATCGTGGTCATAGACGAGCCGCAGGGTGCGTATCATGGCGGGGACGTAGCCGCGCCGGTGTTTCGTGAAATCGCTGAGCAGATTTTGCCGGAATTGAACGTCACGCCAGACACGGAGATGAAGAGCCCGTCGTTGCCGATCGCGCAATCGCCCAGCACTTCGCCTCAGCAAATCAAAGCAGAGGCCGCCAAAATCGCCGAGCGCGAAGAGACTTTGCCGAAGCTGGTGGCAGCGAAAGGCTTTAACGGCAGCACAAGCGAAGTGGTTTTTGCGATGGCCACACAGCGCGGCGCCTTGATGCCGGACTTGCGCGGGCAAAGCGTGCGCGACGCCTTGCGACTGTGCGCCCAGCTCGGATTGAAACTTGAAGCCCGGGGCGACGGTTTGGCGACCCAGCAGAATCCGGCAGCTGGCAGCGGTGTGGACGCCGGCCAAACTGTGCGGGTTGATTTCGCCCGGCGCAATTGAGGTCAGAACAATCTGCGGGCCAGATCGTGTCCGCAAGCCCGCGCGTCAGCGAGGGCTGCGTGGCCCAGGTCACCCCCGAACGGTGGGGCTTCTGACACACATGATGCAAAGTGGACATTAGAACTGCAGCAGGGTTGATGGGCGCGAGGACAGACAATCTCCGCGCCGAGCTCTTTGACAAACAAATAATTGATTTCTCGATTGACTCACGCACAGCGCGCGAGGGTGAGTTGTTCTTCGCCCTGTCGCAACCTGACTATGAACGAGCTGGATTCAACGGGACTTTCGCGGACGCGCACAATTTTATCGCCGGCGCGTTTTCCGCAGGCGCGATCGCCGCGGTCGCGCATCGCCAACGTGTTGATGATCACCCCGACATGCAGGCTTTGATTGATCGTCTGGTAATTGTCGACGACGTGATCGCGGCCCTGCAAACTCTGGCGCGGAAGGTTTACGAAGCATGGGGAAAACCGGTGGTGGGAATTACCGGCAGCGCCGGAAAGACGACCACAAAGGAATTAACAGCGCACATTTTATCAGAGTCCGGTTACCGCGTATTGAAGAGCGAACGCAATTATAACAACGGCCTGGGACTGCCGCTTTCGGTGTTGCAAATGGTGAGTCAAGGTCATCAGCCGGACGATTACGATCTTGCTGTACTTGAAATGGGGATGTCCTCACCCACGCATGAGATTCGACGTCTCGTGCAAATCACGCCGCCTGATGTCGGTGTGGAATTGATGGTCGCGCCCGTACATCTGGAACACCTGGGCACGATCGAAACTATAGCCGCGATGAAAGCCGAATTAATCGAAGGCTTGAAACCCGGCGGTGTGGCAGTACTGAATGCGGATGACGGACTTGTTATGGAAATGAAGTCAAAAACGGATGGCCCCGTGCTCACGTTTGGAATTCAAAACCCCGCCGACGTGACCGCCACCGAGA
>JBHELZ010000059.1:0-12540 GCA_046262835.1 Pyrinomonadaceae bacterium | reverse complement strand
TGCGCCGCTCACCAGGCCGGGATTGTGCATCGGGACATCAAGCCGGGAAACATAATGTTGCGAACGGACGGCATCGTCAAAGTGCTCGACTTTGGACTGGCGACTTTGGCAGAGCAAAAGAGCGACGACTTGGAAGCCGCGACCCTGGTTAAGACAAAAGAAGGAATAGTGATGGGGACCCCTCATTACATGTCCCCGGAACAGGCGCGGGGCCAGAAGATGGATTCGCGCACCGATATCTTCAGTCTCGGCGTGGTGCTTTATGAAATAGTTACGGGGCGCGCACCGTTTGAGGGTGAGACGCCCAGCGACATACTCGTGTCGGTGCTGGAAAAGGAACCACCGTCGTTAACAACTTACAGGTCTGAAGCGCCGGATGAGCTGCAGGAGATAATCGCGAGGGCATTAACCAAGAAAGTTTCGGAACGCTATCAAACCAGCGCACAGTTGCTTGGTGCTCTGAGAGCTCTGAAGGACAAATTGGATTTTGAAACAAAGTTCCCGCTGAGCTCATCAACGACGTCGCGCCGGACTGTTGCGGCCGCACACTCTGCACCGCCGGCCGCGGCCAGTCGCGGAACCGCTATCGAAGCAGGCCATCACGCACCTCCAACAACCCCCAGTGCGGAATATTTTGTTAACCAAATCAAACGCCACAAGACTGGTGCGGTTTTTATTACTCTCATTTTCGCTCTTGCAATCGCCGCCGCGTCGTATGTCTTGCCGGCCCGAAATCGAAAGCCGATAGACTCGCTGGCCGTTCTCCCTTTTGTAAACGCCAACGGTGATCCTAATACCGAGTATCTGTCTGATGGCCTGACTGAAAGCATCATCTACAGCAGTTCACAACTGCCGAACCTCAGGGTCACGCCGCGCAGTTCAGTCTTCAGTTACAAAGGCAAGGAAGCAAATTTACAAACAGTAGCACGTGACCTCGGTGTGGCCGCGGTGGTAACGGGCAGAGTAATTCAGCATGGCGATGAGCTATTCATAAGCGCCGAATTGGTCGATGTTCGCGACAACAGACTGTTGTGGGGCCAACAATACACGCGCAAAATGACGGCCGTCCTGGTGGTGCAGGAGGAGATCGCGAAAGAGATTTCTGAAAAACTCCGCGCCCGCCTCACCAATGAAGAGAAGAGCCGGGTGACGAAACGTTACACCGACAACCCCGAAGCCTACCAGCTATATCTCAAGGGCCGTTATTACTGGAGCAAACGAACGCGTGATGGATACGAGAAAGCGACTGAGCAGTTTGAGCAAGCCATACAGAAGGACCCCAATTACGCGCTGGCTTATGCGGGGGTAGCGGACTGTTATAACGTTCTGCCTTCATATGGCATTCTTTCGCCGCGGGAAGCGTTTCCCAAAGCACGAACAGCGGTGACCAGAGCGCTGGAAATCGACGGCAAACTCGCGGAAGCGCACACCTCTTTGGCATATCTTAAGGGCTGGTTCGACTGGGATCTGGCAGGCGCCGAAAGCGAATACCGGAGAGCGATCGAGCTAAATCCAAATTACACCACCGCCCATCAGTGGCTCGCGCTGCAACTCGCGCAGATGGGCCGAATGCAGGAATCTGTTCAAGAGATAAAGTTGGCACAGGATCTCGATCCTCTTTCATTGATTGTCAACATCAATGCGGGCTGGATCTTCTATCAGGCGCGTCAATACGATCAGGCTATTGAACAGGACCGCAAGTCACTTGATCTCGATCCGAACTTTGCTCGCGGCCACTGGGCGATTTCAGAACCGTTGGAGCAGCAAAAGAAATATGATGAAGCGATTGCCGAACTGCAAAAGGCCAGGCAACTTGATGAGACGCCGATAATGCTGGCTTTGCTGGCTCATGTTTACGCGATGACAAGAAAGCAGAATGAAGCAAGGAAGATCGTCGGAGAGTTAATCGAGCAATCAAAACGAATGTATGTCGATCCATTCTTTCTTGCGGAGATCTATGTGGCTCTCGGTGATCGCGAGCGGGCTTTCCAAGCCTTGGAAGATGCTTACCAGCAGCGTTCGAGCTGGATGGTTTGGTTGAATGTGGAACCGAAGTTTGACCCAGTGCGAAATGACCCAAGATTCAAAGAGATGCAGCGGCGTGTAGGGCTCACACCCTGAATTTTGCCAACTATATCGCATCCGGTTTGAAACTGCGGACGCACGACTACACAGATCGCGACGATACCAAAACGCTCGTATCAGAACCGCCTGCGTTACCCGTCCGTCGTGGCGTAGAGAAAATGGATCGTGCGAGGCAGCTTTGGTCAATGGTGGGGCACAGTTCTCCCCTCAGCGTTCTCCATAGACCAAATAGACCGTTACTTAATCGAAGGCTTGAGATAAAGGATGTGAGCGGCGCCCCTGCCGTGGTTTCGGTAATCTTCGATGAAACCTGAACGTTGGCAACTGATTAAGGGCCTGTTGGAGGCCGCACTCGACCGTGAACCAGCGGACCGGCCGGCCTTTCTTGATGAAGCTTGTCAGGGCGATACGTCACTGAGACAGCAAGTCAACAGCTTCATCATCTCACACGAACAAGCGAGTGGCTTTATCGAAGAGCCGGCCTTTGAAGTGATGGCTGAATCATTGGAAAACAATCAAGCAGAAGTTGTGGGTCGCACGCTCGGTCACTACAAGATCCTCGAAACAATCGGCAGAGGGGGCATGGGAGAAGTGTATCGAGCTCGTGATACGAGGCTCGGCCGCGATGTTGCGATTAAGGTTCTACCCCGTGCCTTCTCGACCGATGCAGATCGGCTGCGCCGCTTCGAACAAGAGGCTCGTGCAGCCTCAGCCCTCAATCATCCACACATCCTGGTAATCCACGATGTAGGCACAGAAAACGGATCGCCATACATGGTAACGGAACTCCTGCAAGGCGAAACCCTGCGCCAGCGTCTCGACACCACAGCGATCCCGGTGCGAAAAGCAATTGATTATTCACTTCAAATAGCTCGCGGTCTGGCGGCCGCGCACGATCGTGGGATCATTCATCGCGACCTTAAACCGCAGAATCTTTTCATCACCAGAGATGGCCAGTTAAAGATTCTTGATTTCGGCCTGGCCAAACTTATTCAGCCCGCGATCCCTTTGCAGACTGAAGCCCCGACCATGCTTGCAGGCGCCGACACAGCATCAGGAATGGTCATGGGAACAGCGGCCTATATGTCTCCCGAACAAGTTCGCGGGCAGGCGGCAGATCATCGTTCTGACATCTTCTCATTCGGCGCCGTGCTCTATGAGATGTTAAGGGGCAAGCCTGCCTTTCGTGGAGATTCGCCGATCGAAACCATGAATGCGATCCTGAAGGAGGAACCGGCTGAATTATCCGAAGCGAACCGAACCATTCCGGCGGGACTTGAGAGAGTTGTCAGTCACTGTTTGGAAAAAGACCCGAATGAGCGATTCCAGTCGGCGCGAGACATGGCGTTTGACCTGGAGGCCATTTCAAGCCCCTCGAGCGCAAATGCGGCGGCGGCCGCTCTTGCGACGGCGCCCACAAAACTCCGGCGACTGCTGCCTTTGTTTATGGGCTTAGTACTTTTCACAGCGCTAGGCTTCGCCGCGTTCTACGCCGGGCGAAGAGCCGCACGGACATCAGCGCCTTCATTTCAGCGGCTCACTTACCGCCGCGGCTTCATACGCGCAGCCAGGTTCGCGCCCGACGGTCGCACGATCATATACGGAGCTGACTGGGATGGGAACCATCTCCAGCTTTTCTCGATGAGCCCTGAAAGCCCCGAATCGCGTCCGCTCGGGCTTTCCGACACAGACCTTCTGGCCGTCTCCTCGTCTGGAGAGATGGCCGTCTCGCTGGGCCATCACGTCGTCCAACCGTTTATTTACAGCGGCACGCTGGCGCGGATGCCATTGGCCGGCGCCGCGCCCCGCGAAATCCTGGAAGACGTACAGTGCGCAGACTGGTCTCCGGACGGCGTGAGCCTTGCCATTGTCCGTGACGTCGGGGGAACGAATCGTCTTGAGTTCCCGGTCGGGAACGTGCTTTACGAAACGACGGGCTGGATCGGAGATTTGCGCGTCTCGCCGAAAGGCGACCGGGTAGGTTTCCTGGACCACACCATCAGGCGGGACGACGGCGGCTCGATCGCGGTTGTTGACCGCACCGGAATTAAGAAGACGCTCTCTACGGGCTGGCGTAGCGAGAGGGGACTCGCCTGGTCGCCCGCCGGCGACGAGATCTGGTTCACCGCCACCAAGGCAGGCGGCAACCGTGCTCTTTACGGCGTCACGCTCGCGGGACAAGAGAGACTGATTACACAAGTAGCTGGCGCGCTAACGCTCAACGACGTTTCGCGTGACGGGCGCGTTCTGGTCACGCATGATTACGAGCGGCTAAGCATCAACTATCTTCCTCCCGGCGGGACGAAAGAACGTGACTTGTCCTGGCTCGATTGGTCAGTCGCGAGAGACCTCTCTGATGACGGTCAGACGCTCCTCATCGGCGAAACTGGAGGTGGGGGAGGAGCGACATATGCCTGCTACCTCCGGAAAACGGACGGTTCGCCCGCAGTTCGCCTGGGCGATGGCTCACCGCTGGCGCTGTCGCCGGACGGGAAGTGGGTGATCGCTTCCATTCCCCGCAACTCACTCAGGGAGTTAACGCTGCTCCCGACCGGGGCTGGAGAGGCCAAACCGATGACCAGCGGTGTGGTCCCGCAGGCCGCCGCCCGGTGGCTTCCCGGAGGACAGCGCTTTCTCTTCGCGGGCAGCGAGCCAGGTCATGGGGTGCGGTTTTACGTACAGGACCTCGCGGGTGGCGCGCCGCGAGCAATTACTCCCGACGGGGTCAGCACTTTTGGCGTTACGACTTCACCCGACGGCAAGTTTTTTACGACGATGGCCCCCGATAAGAGAATTTGGATTTATCCCGTAGATAGGGGCGAGCCTCGCCAGGTCTTAGGTCTTTCCGCTGGTGACGAGCCGCTTGGCTGGGCCGCCGACGGACACTCTCTGTACGTTTACCGGCGCGGTGAGTTACCCGCGAGGATTTACCGTCTAGACCTCTCGACCGAGCGCAAGGAGCTATGGAGAGAGGTTATGCCCTCTGACCCGGCGGGGATTGAGTTTCTTACTGCGCCCAAGATAACCCCCGACGGGAAATCCTACGCTTACTCGTATTACCGTAACCTTTCGGACCTCTATCTGATCGAAGGGTTGAAATGAAGCAGAGTCCGACAAACTTCAGTTTGGCGTAACTGTTGGAAGACTCTAGTTCGAGCGGCGTGGACTAAGGCTCGATAGCGACAACGCAAAGTTTGAGATTTGAGCCTGGAATATTCTTCGCCAGGTAGTGGCGAACTGCTTTAGCCGGCCTTTTGAAGGCCGGGGAAGATTGGGTTCGAGATAGACCGTCGCATCAGTTCGACGCCTGAACATCGAGCGCGAGTCACCGTCGCTGACGCAACGACAAACGTCGTGCTTACCGTCAAAGTTAAAAGCAGGGCTAAGGGTCACACACGCCGTTATGCGGCGCACGACAAACTGAAGTTTGTCGGACAGAATCTTCCATGAAGCCTGAACGCTGGCAACAGATTAAGCCGGTCCTACAGTCCGCACTCAAGCACGAGCCGGGCGAGCGATCGGCCTTTCTCGACGCGGCGTGTGGCGGTGACGAGTCGCTGCGCAAGGAAGTTGAAAGCTTCATCATCTCTCATGAACAGGCGGGTGGCTTTATCGAGGAGCCGGCTTTTGAAGTGATGGCTGAATCACTGGTCAACAAGCAAACGGAATTAGTCGGTCAGAAGCTCGGTCACTATCTTGTGCTCGAACATCTTGGCGCGGGCGGGATGGGAGACGTCTATCTGGCGGAAGATACCCGGCTCGCACGCAAGGTGGCGCTAAAGATGTTACCTGCTGATCTCACAGCCGAAGACGAACGGGTGCGCCGGTTCCAGCAGGAAGCGCGGGCCGCCTCAGCTCTCAATCATCCGAACATCATAACCATTTACGAGATCGCAGAAATAAATTCCCGTCACTTCATGGCGACGGAGTTCATCGACGGTCAAACGTTGTTCGATTATTTGAGGGCCGGCTTGATGAAGCTCGATGATGCCCTGAACGTTGCCATGCAGGTAACTTCAGCTCTGTGCGCCGCTCACCAGGCCGGGATTGTGCATCGGGACATCAAGCCGGGAAACATAATGTTGCGAACGGACGGCATCGTTAAAGTGCTCGACTTCGGACTGGCGATGTTAACTGAGCAAAAAGATGATGGGTTGGAAGCCGCCACTCTGGTTAAAACAAAACAAGGGACGGTGATGGGCACCGCGCATTACATGTCACCGGAACAGGCGCGGGGCCAGAAGATGGATGCGCGCACCGATATCTTCAGCCTGGGTGTGGTGCTCTATGAAATGTTGACCGGCCGCGTCCCCTTTGGCGGCCAAACCATGACCGATGTTTTGGCCTCGATCCTGATGCTCGAGCCGCCTTCGC
The DNA here is from genome assembly GCA_046262835.1 of Pyrinomonadaceae bacterium. Classification (GTDB taxonomy): domain Bacteria; phylum Acidobacteriota; class Blastocatellia; order Pyrinomonadales; family Pyrinomonadaceae; genus UBA11740. The sequence goes on along the minus strand of JBHELZ010000059.1, from coordinate 6,081 downwards.
TTAGTCAGTCGGCGCCGGCTACGCCCGAAGAACTGCAACGGATAGTCCACCACGCATTGCGCAAAGATAAAGCAGAGCGTTACCAGAGTGCCGCAGAATTACTCAACGATTTAAAGGACTTGAAACAGGATTTGGAGTTCGAGACGAGGAGTCGAGGTTTGTTTTCGTCCGGGTCGCGAAGTGGTGTAGCGGTATCGGTGCGCCCGCGGCCCGAAACCCGTTACGCCAAAAGCGGCGACGTCAATATCGCCTATCAGGTCGTTGGGAATGGTCCCGTCGATCTCGTCTACGTGATGGGATGGGTGACCAATCTGGATTATTTCTGGGAAGAGCCTTCCTACGCGCGGTTTCTCAATCGTCTTGCTTCTTTTTCCCGGCTCATTCTTTTCGACAAACGAGGTACCGGGCTCTCGGACCGAGTTCATGAGTCTGCCTTGCCAACGCTCGAGCAGCGGATGGATGACGTGCGCGCGGTAATGGATGCCGTCGGTTCCGAGCGCGCCGCGCTCTTCGGCGTCTCGGAAGGAGGACCGATGGCGGCGCTGTTCGCGGCAACCTATCCGGAGCGCACCTCGGCACTAGTGATGTACGGGTCGTACGCCAAACGGATTTGGGATCCTGCTTATCCCTGGGCCCCGACTCCCGACGAGCGTCAGAAATTTTTTGATCTGATCCAGCAAGGGTGGGGAGGGGTGGTGGATGCGACCATCATGGCGCCGACCCGCGCGGCCGATGAGCGGTTCAAAGACTGGTGGGCGACGTTTCTACGCCGCAGCGCGAGTCCCGGCGCCGCCCTGGCCTTTGCCAAGATGAACACGCAGATCGATATCACCAAGATCCTGCCGACGATTTCCGTGCCGACGCTCATTGTTCATCGCGCCGGCGACCTGGACGCGAACGTAGGCGGCGCCCGCTACATGGCGCGGCAGATACCCGGCGCGAAATACGTCGAGCTGCCGGGCGAAGATCACCTGCCCTTTATCGGCAATCAGGAAGCGGTTCTCGATGAGATCGAAAGGTTTCTCGACGGCATTCGACATGTTCCGGTAGTCGATCGGGTGCTGGCCACCGTCTTGTGCCTAAACGTTATCGGCTCAACTAACGCTACCCAGCTACGAGAAAATGACTTGCAAGACTCGTTTCTCTCACTTACCAAGAGAGAGCTCGAGCGGTTCAGAGGGCGTGAGGTTGAAAACAGCGAGCACACCATCCTGGCCGGCTTTGATGGGCCGGCGCGTGCGGTTCATGCGGCATGTTCGATTAGAGATTCCGCGCGCCGGTTGGGGATCGAGATCAGAGCAGGCCTGCACACGGGTGAATGCGACACGATCAATGACAAGCTCGCCGGCATAGCGGTGGAGATGAGCACGCAGATAGCTGCAAAAGCGCGCGCCCGTGAAGTGCTGGTTTCGAGCACCGTCAAAGACCTGGTCGCAGGCTCGGGCATTCAGTTTGAAGACCGGGGCGCTCGGCTGCTGAAAGGCGTTCAAGGGAAATGGCGGTTGTTCGCGGTCGTGCGGGATGGCGAATTCGCCGGAATCAAGCAGGCGGGCAAACCTAAATCCCGCCGAGGGCACAAAACAATTGATTCCCTGGCGATCCTCCCCCTGCAAAATGCCAGTGCTGACCCAGATATGGAGTACTTCAGCGATGGTATTACTGAAAGCATAATCAACACTCTCTCGCAGTTGCCTAAGCTGCGAGTCGTGGCGCGCAGCACAGTGTTTCGCTACAAGGGCCGAGAAGTTGATCTGCAGGAAGTTGGCCAGCAGTTGGACGTCCGCGCAGTCCTCACCGGCAGAGTTCAAAAGCTTGGTGATGAGTTGATGATTGCGGCCGAGTTAATCGATGTCACGAACGACGCACATCTCTGGGGTGAGCGCTTTAACCGGAAGATGTCTGAAATCTTTGCGGTGCAGGATGAGATCGCCAGGGAAATTACCGCGACGTTACGAATCAAGCTCACCGGCGAACAGAAGCGTCGACTCGAAAAGCGCTTCACAGAAAATCCGAAAGCGTATCACGCATATCTCAAAGGCCGTCACTATTGGAATAAACGCGCAACCGCAGAACTAAAAAAAGGGGTGGAGCATTTCCGCCAGGCGATTGACATCGATCCCAGCTACGCATCTGCATATGCCGGCCTATCCGATTCCTACACTCTGCTGGTCGTGCGCGAAGCCATCTCATCTCAGGAAGGCTTTGCCAAGGCGAGGGCTGCAGCCGAAATGGCTCTAAGGATTGATGGCGACCTCTCCCAAGCTCACGCGTCGCTGGGCCATGCCCTGCTTCATCATTGGGAATGGGAGCCTGCTGAAAAGGAACTGAAGCGGGCCATTGAACTGAATTCCGGCTATCCTTCGGCGCACCATTGGTATTCCGAACACTTAACGGCGATGGGCCGCTGTAGCGAGAGCATTGCGGAATTAAAGCTGGCGGGCGAACTTGATCCCCTTTCGCTGATTATCAGCGCCGACCTGGGCCGGGCCTTCTATTTCGCCCGCCAATACGATGAAGTAATTAAACAAGAGGCCAGAACTCTGGAAATGGACTCAAACTTCTGGCTTTCGCATATCAATCTGGGAAAGGCGTATACGCAAACCGAAAAGCACGGGGAAGCTATCCGTGAACTGCAAAAAGCGTATGAGCTTTCCGTTTCCAACACCGAAGCGTTGTCATTTCTGGGGTTCGCTTATGCCGCCGCGGGTCGAACAGATGATGCGCTGCAGGCGCTCGAGGAATTGACTAAACGATCGAAGCACAACCACGTTCCACCTTACCATTTCGCCGTCATCCATGCCGGACTCGGAAATAATACCGAAGCGTTCGCATGGCTCGAACGCGCGTTCGAAACGCGCGCGGTGGACCTGTTCACGCTCACAGTCGAACCCGTGCTGGACAGCCTGCGCTCAGACCCGCGATTCACAGAGCTGCAAGGCCGAATCGGTCTGCCGCGCAGCGAAAGCTTTGCTTCCACGGCTTTATTAAAGAGACGTGCGAGATCGTCTCGAACACCGGCGCCGGCTAAGCGAGCTTCGCACAAAGCTCTCAGCTCTCTCGCCATCCTGCCGTTCGTGAACACCAACGCCGATCCGAACATGGAATACTTGAGCGATGGCATCACCGAAAGCATCATCAACAGCCTGTCTCAACTGCCTGAGCTGCGCGTGGTGGCGCGCAACACAGTCTTTCGCTACAAAGGGCAGGATATTGAGTTGCAGGAATTGGGCCGGCTGATGGGCGTTTCTGCAATAGTTACCGGCAGGGTGCGGCAAGCGGGAGATAATCTGAATGTCGCCGCCGAACTTGTAGATCTGGAAACCGATTCGCAGCGTTGGGGTGAAAACTATCAACGGAAACTTTCTGATGTCTTTGAAATCCAGTCACAGATCGCCAGGGAAATAGCCGAGCAGTTACGCCTGAAGTTAGGTGGGCCAGCCGAGGGAAAACTCCTAAGGCGCCACACCAATAACGTTGACGCCTATCACGCCTATCTCAGAGGCCGTCATCTCTGGAATAAACGAACGGCTGAGAGCGTGCGGCAAAGCGTCGAGTATTTTAAGCAATCGATCGATATGGACCCGAGTTATGCGCTCGCTCTGGCCGGACTGGCCGATTCTTATGTCATCCTGGGTTCGTTTGGAATATCGGCACTGCCTCCGAAGGATGCGTTGCCGAAAGCGCGCAAGGCGGCGGTGAGGGCGCTTGAAATCGACGATTCGCTTGCCGAAGCTCATGCTTCATTGGCATACACGCTGGCCGAATACTACTGGGACTGGGACGGCGCCGAGAAAGAATTCAAGCGAGCCATTGAACTCAAGCCGGATTATGCAATGGCACATCACTGGTATGGCTTCGTTTACCTGGTAGCGATGGGACTCCTGGACGAAGCGGTCGCGGAGATAAAACGAGCTCACGAACTTGATCCATTATCGCTCACGATCAGCGCGAATTTGGGATCGATGTTTTATCTCAATGGCCAATACGACGAAGCAATAGACCAGTGCCTGAAGACCCTGGAACTGGATCAGAACTTTATTTATACGCATTGGCACATGGCAATGGCTTACGAAGCGAAGGGCTCCTACGAACAGGCAATCGCGGAATTCCGGAAGTCCGTCGATCTGTCAGGTGGAAGCTCTGAGACGAAAGCGTTGCTGGCGCACGCGTACGCCGTTTCGGGCAACCGAACAGAAGCATTGAACATACTTGCCGAGCTGACCGTATCGGCAAGTCAAAAATATGTCTCGGCCTATCGGGTAGCGATAATCCATGCCGGACTCGGGGACCTGGAACAGTCATTCAGTTGGTTGGAGCGCGCATACGAGGAGCGTGATGGCTGGCTTATCTGGCTAAAGATCGATCCGGCGCTTGAGCTCCTTCGACTGGATGAACGCTTCACAGCTCTACTGCGAAGAGTCGGCTTGATTAATGGCGCGCAGCCAGTGGAATCGTTCAATGCTGATACAGGTTCTGGCGTCGCACCGACATCGCGAATGAGCGCGACGCGCAAACGGCCTTCGCGCAAAGCTATCACTTCGATTGCCGTCTTGCCGCTCGTTAACACCGGCAATGATCCGAATACGGAATACCTCTCCGACGGTATTACTGAAAGTATCATTAACAGTCTGTCGCAATTGCCTAAGCTGAAAGTAATGGCGCGTAGCACTGTTTTTCGCTACAAAGACCGCCAGACAGATCCCCAACAGGCCGGCCATGACCTGGGAGTGCAGGCGGTGTTGACCGGAAGAGTTCAGCAAATCGGTGAACGTCTGATCATTGGAACGGAACTGGTTGACGTCAACGACGGATCACAACTCTGGGGCGAGCAACAGCATAGGGCTATCGCAGACATTTTTGAGCTGCAGGAAGAAATCTCGGGGCAAATATCCACAGCGTTGCAGCTTAAAGTTTCGGGCGTCCAGAAAAAGCGCCTCAAGAAGCGCCCGACAAAAGATACTCAGGCTTATAACCTCTACTTGAAGGGTCGATTCTTCTGGAACAAGCGTACGGAAGAGGATGCAAATCGAGGGATACGATGTTTCCAGCAGTCACTTTCGCTCGATCCGAACTTTGCTCTCGCGTACGCGGGACTGGCCGACTGCCAGATTCTGCTCGGCGATGTTGGCGTGCAGGCGATTTCTCCGAAGGAAGCCTTTCTGCAGGGCCAACAGTCGGCTAGCCGGGCGCTTGATTTGGACGACACTTTAGCTGAGGCGCACGGAACACTGGGCCATGTCAGCATGCATCTGTTTGATTGGCCCAGAGCGCAAAGTGAATTGCGACGGGCGCTCGAACTGAATCCGAACTATGCGCAAGCTTATGTCTGGCAGGCCTATTATTTAAGTTTCACGGGCCAGTTCGAAGATGCCATCGCCTCGATCAACTGCGCTTTGCAGCTCGATCCACTCGCACTGCCGGTAAATACCAGCGCGGCAGAACTGCTGTTTTTTGCCGGCCGCTTCGATGAATCGATTGATCAATTCCAAAAATCCATTGAGCTGGATGAACAACGCTCACTGGCGCATCTTGAGTTGGCGCGCGTCTATGAACATCAAGAGATGTATGACGCGGCGATCGATGAGTTCGCGAAAGCCAGAGAACTTTCCGACGGCAGCCCTGAGAGTTTCGCCTCTTTGGCCCATTGTTACGCAGTTTCGGGCGCAACCACTGAGGCGCAAGACCTGCTGCGTCAGCTGACTGAAATGTCTGAAAGCCGGTATGTGTCATCTTATGATATGGCACTCATTCAAAGCGGGCTCGGTGAGACAGAAGAATGCTTCGAATGGCTGAATCGAGCTTATGAAGTACGCGACGGCTGGATGATTTACATTACGGTCGACCCGCGATGGCAAAGTTTGCGCAGCGACCCGCGATTCTGCCGTATCGTACAGAGCGTCGGCCTGGCGCCCCCCTAAAACATTTCCGGCCGCAGACTTAAACGAACGGCGGTGAAATCCTGGACCGGGAGTGCCGCCTGCCGTTCTCCATATCAATAAGGTTGACGTCCGCAAATAGTGAATTCGTCTGTCAATTCAGATCGCAAGTTTGCGTGAGCGCAAAGGGCGGTCACTATTTACG
>JBHELZ010000058.1:0-13496 GCA_046262835.1 Pyrinomonadaceae bacterium | reverse complement strand
TCCGGACCAGAACAATGCAGAGGAAGGGCGCGCCAATTCCTCTTCGCCCTCTTTTAAAATTGCTTTGTAGACCACCTTACCGCTAGGTGCACTACGTCGCTCGGCATCCTTCTGGTCAGCGTGTTTTTGGTCTTCCGCCATATGCGTCCGCCTCGGCCGATGTTCATTCAAACATGGATCAGGATAAGCGATGAATGTCTACATTTCATTGCGTTGCACATTGTGCCGAACAGTTTGAGTTGACGCGGCCGCGCGAATTCACGCTTCGTTGGCCGGATCAATCATGATGCGAAACACGCCCCGGGCGCTCCCGTCCGACGATTTGTTGGGCCCCGTACAATAAGGCGGCCACCCACGGCCTCTTGTTCAATTATCTAAGGCGTGCTGGTGGAGGCCAGATTGGATTTGAGGATCACGTTTAGCTTCCGATCATTGATAACAATGTAGACAAAGTCTGGAGGAGTCTCTGCCTTCGGAAGATTAAACCACAAGCCCTTCAGATCATCGGACTTACTGAAGGAACAAAACCCGTACAGCCTTTTACCATCACGCGCATATATATCTACCCAAGATCGGGAAGCCTTAGTGTTTCGGCCGCAAGGGGGCAGATCCGGCGCAGCTTCAAACATGGTGTCAGGATATTCAGAGCGATTACAAACACTAAGCTTATATCTCATCCATTGCTTCCCGCCCGACTCATAAGCCTCTGTCCCGGCAAAAACGAGTTGGGGTTGCGGCAGTGAGAATCCAGCCGAGCCACTCTTAGGAGTGAGCAGGAACAATACGAAACCAATACTGAATAGTGTCGCAACTCTTCCAACTGTAGCTTTACTTTTCATAGATTAGATCCTTTCAACTTAGCAGCTCAACCCTTGAGTTGAGCAGCGGCGCAATTTCGTTCGAGCATCGCCGGACCAATCTGTCAGAACTGCCCGCGGTAGCGGGCGGGCAAAGCTTTCACGCCCCGCCGCTCGGGTCCAACGATTTGTTCCACGTCGCTCTCGCTGTGATCAAACCTATTTCACGCGGCGGACCACATCCATCATCAGTCCGCCGGTATATACGAGTGCCCACGTCGCCTGTCCCCGACGAACGACAAAACGGACTTCCGTATTTTCGTTAACCGCATAGACATTTGCAGACTGTCTCAGCAAAGGGCCTTCCGAGCGTGATGTGAGATCGCGATAAAACAGCTTGCCCTCGCGCGCAAAGTTTTCAACCGTCCCTTCGTCAGAGTTGAAGGTGCCGGGCGCCAGCGCTGCGAGTTCCTGCTGCGGCACCGTCAAATCACGCACCGTCTTCTGCTCGGATAAACCGAGCATCAGTCGCGCAATGGCTGCGGCCAAACTTAAAGGCAGGTCGGCTCCGTTTCCCGTGTTCACCAGCACAACCACGGTCAGATGATCATCAGGAAACGACTCGAGCGCCGCTGCAAATCCGCCGCCACCTCCCGTATGACCCAGTAAGCGGTGTCCTTCGAGCGTTCCCAAGCGCGTTCCTAATCCGTAATCAATCAGAGTCCCATCGGCCAATCGCGTCGGCGTGCGCATCACGTTGAGCGACGACTCGCTTAAAACGCGCCCCGCATCCACGGCCGCCTGCCACTTTACTACGTCAGTCGCGGTGGCGCAGATCGCGCCGGCCGCCCAGGGAAGTTTCCAGGTCATGAATGCGGCGTTGACTAGCGCGCCGTGGTCGCGCTCGTAACCGGATGCAAGATGAGGCACTACCATCCGCGCCTCGCACATTTTCGCCGACTTCATTCCCAATGGGCTGAATATATGCTCGCGCACGTACGCGCCGTACTCCTGCTTGGTCACCCGCTCGACGATCATGCCGGCCAAATAGAAACCTGAGTTGTCGTAGCGCCAAGCCGTGGCCGGTTCAAAATCGAAGGGCTTGTCTTTGAATAAAGCCAGCACCTGCTCATGATTCAAGTCGAGTCGTTCATTAGCTTCGGCTTCGGTCAACGAGGTGAAGCTATAAATGCCCGACGTATGGTTTAGCAGTTGTCGCACGGTCACCGTATGACCGTGCGTGGGCGCTTCGGGAACGTACTTTGTAACCTCGTCATCGAGATTGATTTTGTGCTCGTCAACAAGTTGCAGTACGACCGCAGCGAGAATGTTCTTAGAGATCGAAGCGATATGAAAAACTGTATCGGGGGCGACGGCGATTGAGTGGTCCAGGTTTGCCATACCATAGCCACGAGCAAACACCACCTGCCCGTCACGTGCGATAGCAACCGAAATTCCCGCCACAGGGCGCGACAGCATTTTGTTCGCAAGCGTGTCCACGCGGTGGCCGAGTTCCAGCGGCAGCGTTTGGGCCTCAGTGATTGCGCAGCACACAAGTACAAAGATGATGACAGCCGCTCGTTTCATAATTTACTTATCATTCTGTGCGGTAACTGCGCCGCGCCGAACTGTGGAGTTGACGCGGCGGCGCGATTTCATTCGAGCATCGCCGGACCAATTTGTCAGAAACCGCCTGCGGTAGCGAGCGGGCAAGTCTTTCACGCGCCGCGGCTCGCGTCCCACGATTTGTTCGGTGTCGGGTTACATGGACTTTGGTAATCCGTTTTTTGAAACCTGCTCAATTACATCGCAAAAATAATCCAACTCACTCAGCATTGTATAAAGGTGTGGGGTAACACGCACCCCTTTTACTTCGGGTGCGCGAGCAGGTGTCATCGCCTGGACAAAAATGCCGAGCCGCTGAAGATGATTAGCCAACCCGCTTGAATCAACGCCCGCCATTTCAAATACCCCCAGCCCGCAACTCATCTCCGGCGCGGAAGAAGTATAAAAGCGGACGTTCGGAAGTTTTCCAATTCGCTTCATCCAATAATTTGTCAGATAGCGTAGACGTTCTTCTTTACGTTTCGCTCCGATGCCGTTGTGAAAGGCCAGTGCTTCGGGAATTGCCAGAGCCATTGCAAATGAACGTGTGCCGACATCTTCAAATTTGAAGATGTGAGTGGGATAATCTTTTTGTTGCAACTCGACGAAATATCGAGCGGGATGAAGCTGATTGACTTTGCTACTCTTGTCTTTACGAATGTAAAGCAAGCCCGTACCTATTGGGGCTGAGAGCCATTTATGTAAGCTCGCGCCAAAGTAATCGCAGCCTAAATCCGATAATTTGTAATCGACCAACCCAAAAGACTGCGCGCCGTCAACGACGACCTCGATGCCTTTGCGGTGCGCCATTTCGCAGATTTCTTTGACCGGGAATAATTGTCCCGTAAAATTGACCGGATGCGTTACCAGGATTAGTCGCGTTTTCGGGGTGATATTACGCTCATACATTTCCAGCAATTCACCCATTGATTTGGGCGCTATTGGTACAGCGTTGATTTTTTTTACTGCGATTTTATCCCTTCGCACCCTTTCATCAACCGCATCGTGCATTGACCAATAATCGTGAGTGGTCATTAAAATTTCATCGCCGGCACTCAAAGGCACTCCAAGTAAAATGATTTGAAGAGCTTCGGTCGCGTTGCGAACAAGCGCAATCTCTTCAGAGTCGCAGCCGAAACTACGCGCTAGAGCCGACCGGGTTGCGGCTAGCTCCGGTAAAAAGACTTCCCAAAGCATAAAACCCGGAACGTTTTGCTGCTGCCAAGTGTAGCGAATCATCGCTTCGGTAACATTTTTCGGTGACGGACTTACGTTTCCGTTATCGAGATTGATGATGTTGCGGTCGGTAGTAAAGGCATTTAGCACGTCACGCCAAAGCGTTTCGTCTTGAGCTGCTTCCTGCGGAGAAAGCATCGCAGTGCGCCTGGTTGCGGCTTCAATACCAGGTAAAACATCACAGCCCAACAGCGCAATCGCCCCGACTGTTCCCGTTACGGCCTCTATAAAATTCCGTCTTCGCATAAGCCAAGTTTCTCCCTGAAATGTTTCTCGCTGAAATGATCGCCGCCTTATCGGTAACTTCGACCAGGACAATAAATCCTGACCGCTAAATACCTTCGACAAGCGAAGACACCGAAGGGCGGAGTGGATGCGGCGGCGCGTTTGCAGGAACGCGATCGCCGGATGAATCAAGTTGCGAAACACGCCGCCCGCTCCCCGTCCAACGTTGGGCGGCGATTTTCACCGCCGATGACGGCTCGTGCCCACCCACCAACACGCCACTATGCCTATCGCGTTATTTTACCCAATGTATTTTGAACGGGCCTACGCCGTTGAGCTGTACCACGTTGCCTTTCGCCACCGCAAAATGATGCATGCCTTTGGGCATTACCGTGTACGACCCTGCCGGCATGTCCTGGCAGGCATTGACCTCGAGTTTGTCACCGGTTCCGACGCAAAAGACTCCTGAGAGCACCGTGATGTTTTCATCAATATCGTGCCAATGCGGAGGGATGATGTACCTGCTGATGATCGGATGCGAATCACAAACGGTTCACCCTCCTTGGTCGGATCACCCTGGAGTATCGCAACCTCTGTTTTGCCTATCGCTTTCTTTGCCTGAGCAGCAAATCCGGGCGGCGGCCCATCTGCCCATTCCCGTGGCAAAGGTTGCTATTTGATCTGATCGGGCGTGAGCATGATGTGCAGAGCGGACGAACCATCAGTCTTCGGTTTCTCCTGCCGCATCTTTGCAAACCCCAAACAGCCGAGTCCCAAAACAATTACTCCAACCAAAACTTTTTGTCGCATCGTAGCCTCCTTAATAATCGTGATGTGTGCGCGCGTAACCTATCCTAAAAGACAGCGAGTCCTGACGTGTTAAGCCGCCCAACGGTGGAGTCGACGCGGGGGCGGTCAACCATGTTAGGAACTGTATCTCCGAAAGTCAGCGTCAACGCGCGCAGAGCGGCGACAGAGTTTAGACCAGGGTGAGCGAGTGCAACGAGCGTAAACTTGGGAACACGTTCCCCGAAAAGAACCTGGCCCGCGAAGCGGGCGACAGAACCGTTGCATGGGTCTCTCCCGGTTGCGTTCATGATCGGTCGCTATCGCTCCCGGTTCTGACAAGGAGTGTCGCCCAACCCTCGAGTTGAGCGGCGGCGCGAACCCGATCGCCGGGCCAGTCATCATGCGAAACACGGTCGCGCCGCTCGCCGCCAACGATTGTTGCCGCGGTGCCTCGAAACGAGTTCCCGGCTTTGGGTGTTTTTCCCCGGTCACGGCAAAACACGGTGCGCTTTTGCCACCAGTGCTCGCGGCAGAACGAGGCCCAGGCCCTCGGCGGCACTCTTGTTAATTGTGAGGTAGTACCGGCCAGGGTAACGGACTGGCAAGTCGCCGGGGTTCGCGCCCTTAAGGATTTGATCGACGTAGCGCGCGGCCTCCCGGTACTGCTCCTCCTGGTTCGGTGCCCACGCCATCAGCCCCCCGGCTTCGACGAAGAACGTCGCCTGGTAGACGGCGGGCAGACGGTTCTTCGCCGCGAAGTCTACGATGAGTTGGCGGTTGGCGAGCGACAGCCCTCCCTGGAAATTCAAGAGACCATCCATGCCGTCATTGACGATGGCGGCGAGGGCGGTTTCCAGTTCTTTCAGGGATGTGGCCCGATAGGGTCTCAACGTTAGGCGCAGCGATTTCGCAGCCTTATCGGCGTCAGCTAGTTGGGCCTCATGGCCGCCCCGTCCCGGCGTCGTCGAGAGCAGTGCCACACGCGACACTTTAGGTGCGGCACTTTTCAGGAGGCGGAGCCGCTTTGCCGTTACGCCCGGAGGAAGTTCATCCATCCCGGTGTAAATTCCGCCGGGGTGTTTGAGACGCATAGCGAAACCGTTGCTAACCATGCCTGGGCAGGTGGCGATTACCATGGGCATGGCCGGGTTCGCCTTGCGAACTTCGAGGGCTTGGGGCAGCGCTGCCGCCACGATCAAATCTAGATCCATCCGGGCGAGTTCGGCGGCGTGCACGGCCGTGTCAGACGTGTTGAGCCGGGCGATGCGTTTTTCGATGACCAGGTTCTGCCCATCCACGTACCCAAGCCTGCGCAACTCCTCGTCGAACGCCTTGATTAATGTCGGAACGGCGCCGCTCAGAAAGCCAATGCGCCTGACGCGGCGTGACTGAAAGCGATGCGCGTAGCCCGTCAAAGGGAGCGCGCAACCCAATAGCCCGAGACGGCTGATGAATGAACGACGACTGTAGACGGTTGCCATGCTTCTTCCTTCACCCCCCGGCGGTCAACGGTTGACTAACTATGAAGCCGAATCTCGAGCAGAGTGAGTTGGATAAAATCCAACTGCTTTAGCACGAGCTCACGCTTTGCGGCGATCGCTCAATCAGAGACTCAAAGGAGGAGACCCGGACGATGAGGATATTGGCACTGGACCTTGGCAAATACAAGAGTCTGGCTTGCGAGGATGAAGCAGAAGGGAAGCATCGTTTGCGACGGTGCTGACGACACCCAAAGCCCTGCATGATCTGATAGTGGATCGCGCACCCGAACGAGTGATAATCGAGATCTGTTCAATCGCGGGCTGGGTTGGTGACCGGCGCGATCGCTTTTGGTGGAGATCGCCTGGGTTTCTCTGCGGCATAACTCCAGGGCCCGGCAGACTTTTCAACGCATCAGCGGCGGCAAGAAATCGCGTCGCAAAGATCGCGGTGGTCGCGGTCGGCGTGATTCAGTGTATAACCTCAACCTAGCGGTCACACGCGCCGGTCGGCTTCCACTCTTCCGTAGGGATGCTCCACGGTTGAGCGGCGTCATGTATGACGATGAACAGGGCACGCCGGATTGACGACCCGTTATTGGTCAAACGCATCGGCGTCGTGGGCGGGGCCACCGCCCCTTTCCCTGTTTGAGCTCTTATTACCCTCCCCGGCATCTCAAGACATTGCTCCCCCGCTAACACGTACCAAGCCTCTGGCCCCGGGTGTGTGTGAACTCTGGTGTACGTCTTGGGCGGCATCACCGCAAGGTAGGCCACAACCTCGTACGATTTAGCGGCAGGTAATTTATCCGAGGTCAACTGGAGCGGCCCGACGCTGGCGACCAATTCACCCCGCTTCGACACGCCGCTCTTCGGGCCGAAACTGAAAAGCCAGAAGCTGCCTTCCGCTTCGACGACGAGGCCGCCCTCATTCTTGGCGGCTTCAGCGGCCTCCCTCGTCTGAAACTTATTTAGGTGCCAGAAGAGCGGCCTTTTGGGGAACCGGACTTGCAGCTTGGCAAGGAGTTGACACCCGAACACGCTCGACTTCAGCCCGTCCTCAACGCAGGCAAAGAGCCTGTGGTCATGAGCGTCTTTGCCCGTCGCTTGTGCTTGCGCCACTGATACTGATGCTGTCATCAGGTGCAGAGCCACGACTAGAACGGCACAAAGGTATAAACGCTTACCTAAACGCATATTCCCTCCTAAATGAGTTTCACTCAACAAGCCACCTAACGCCCGAATTAACCTGGCCGCGCGAGCAGCTTTCAACATTATCATGAAAAGCGATGATGAAGACGATCAATCGCGGCTCGGGTTGAATAAGTTGTTAGGCGCGGCTTCCAAAACCAAGCTCCTACTTTTTCTGCCTGCGCCTCTAGTTGTTTGCAAGGTTAAGCACGTATCTGTTGCGCGGCAGATTCGGCAGCGAATAATTCCATTAATGCATCAGTGTTTCGTATCCGCCCGAAGGTAAGGCTAAAAGTTTCGAGTGCGGCTCGATGCATTTCCTCGCTCATTTCGGTGCAAGCGTCCTCCGCGACGACCACACGGAAACCTCGGTCTGCGGTCTCGCGCGCAGTTTGCGTGACACACACGGCGGTGGTCAACCCGCAGACGACCAGCGAATTGATCTCCATATTATGAAGAGTCTGGTCGAGTTTAGTGGAGTTGAGCGGACCGCTGGAAGTCTTGTTGAGCACTATCTCGCCCATCGGCGGGGAAATGCTTTCGTCAATCTGCCAACTCGGGTCGTTCACCATCGGAATAGAGCGTCGCCCGAGCAGGAGCCGGATAATTTCCTGAGCCGGATAACGCTTTAATTTAGCTGCGTCGAATTTTTTCCCGCGCCCAGAAACCACGCCCCATCGATAACGGTGACGACCTCGTCATGCGGATGAGTGTGCGCGAGAACACGGGCACCGGCGCGGATTTTGACCCGGTCCACCCACGCGCCGCCTTTACTCGAATCTCCCAACATTTGCGCTCGCTGTCGCCCATCAGTGTAGTAGGGCGGTGTGAACCAGCGCACTTCTTCCGGCGTCACGGCAACGATCTCTTTCTGTTTTGTTTTGTCCGCCGTCGGGGTCATCGCAAATGTTATTGCGGCGAGGTGATCACGACCGCGACAACAATTGCAGTAAGCACCTTTTTCATTTCGCTTTCCTTCTAACTTAACTAAATAACCATCGCATAACGTTTGAGTTGACGCGGCGGCGCGATTCATTCAAGCATCGCCGCACCAATTTGTCAGAACCGCCTGCGGTAGCGGGCGGGCAAGTCTTTCACACTCCCGCCGCGCCGCGTCCAACGATTCGTTCGGCGGCAGCGATTACAACAGGTCATCGGCCGTCGAAGCCGTCGAAGTGTCACTTTCTGATAGTCGGCATGTGAGCCAATCCAAAACCAAATATGCCGCCGAACGGCTGAGAAATGAAGCCGTGTCTCCCAAGGTCGATTTAATTGGTGGAGAATGTCCATAACGTCAACGAGTTTGGCTCCGACGAATCGAAGTTGACTCAAATACCGTGAATGTTGACGGTCAACACCCTGTCCAGCACATAGAACGCTTCGTCCGTATGGTTGTGCCGGTGCAAATTCGTATGGTAGCCGGGCATCTCCTTTAACTCGACCAAAGACCACGCTCCGTTGGTTTCCTCGCTGGAGACTAAAAATCTCGCGGTCCCTGCGTCATAGGCAAATTCTCCCGGTTCGCCGGCCTTGAGCGCGACGAGTTTAGCCTGCTTGTAACTCCCTCGGGCCGGGACTGTTCAGGCTTTGTTTGAGTTTTTGATAACCGCTCAAAGCCGAAGAACAGTGCGGGAACAAGGAGCCCTAACAAAAGTATTCTCTTCATGATTCTCCTAATCTTCTATGGCATAGACACATGTTCCATCGCACTCTTGCGTCAACCGGCGCAGCCGCAAACGGTTGAGTTGCCGCGGCGGCGCAATTTCATTCAAGCATCGCCGACCGGTCATCTTACGAAACACGCTTCCGCCGCTCGCGTTTAACGATTTGTTAGACGATGCTTGAGCAACCAGGTGGCTCATGGCAGTTTCAAAACTGTCCCCAGCCCAGCATAGAGATACCGTTCACCGAATGCTTTTTGCAGCGCGGCAAAAGCTGGCTCTCCCGTGCAGTGCCCTGGCGCGATTAGATCAACCTTCCACCTCTCGCGTAAGGCAGTAGCAATTCGCTCAATCTCCACATCCGGCGTTGTCACCAGATGAAGCCCTCCAAAGACGAGATGAATATGGCTTTCAACCGCCGTCGCAGCTTCCAGGATTTTCTCGATACCGGCGTGCGAACAGCCGGTTGTGAGGATAAGTCCCTTGGGCGTCTTAACGGCTAACGAAAGTTCACGCAATTCCAGTGTGCCCGGTGTCTGGGAAACCGTAGGGATCAGATAAATGGCCGGCGCTACTTCGGTCAAGCTATCCACGTAGGCGAAATTAGCATTCGCCCAGGGCGTGCCGTGGCGAATGGCCTCCGGTGGCGCTCCGCCGAAGTAGCGCATATCAGGCGCTAGAGATTCAGTGCGCCGATAGAAAGCTCCGGGCAGCGAACTTCCAAAGACTCCATACGTTTCCTTCGGGACATAAATCTTCACACCGGGGTTGACACGCAACAGGTAGTTCAGCCCGCTGGTATGGTCGCCGTGCCGATGAGAGATGACGACGAAGTCCAACCGCTTGAGATCGATTCTTAAAGCCTTGACGTTGTGCGCGAAGGTATCCGCGTTATTCCCAGTATCGAAGAGAATCCTTTTCCCCGCGTGCTCTATCAGGGCCGCAAAGCCCCAATCTTTTTGTAGCGAGGAAGGTTTACCGAAAGCGTCATAAAGGATCGTGACGCGATCTTGAGCTTGTGCGTCAACCGCATCTGGGAGCAGGAACACAGATATAGTGAATAGGATTAACAGCACTATAAATCTCATTTCGTCACCTTTCGTTTGCAGCGGAGTTACGCTAAGCAGCGTCTAACGGTTCAGTTGACGGGCGGCACGAATTCACGAACGCGTCGCCGGACTAATCAAGTTGGGAAACACGCTCCCGCCGCGCGCGTCCAACGATTTGTTATGCCCACATCGTAGTTGGAGCGCACGTTACTGCCGACATTCCTTGGCAATGTCCCAAGTGTAATCTATTACCTGGACGTATTCTCTGCGCAGTGCTTCCAGCCCCTTTTCTAATTCGGCCTTATTGCTCCCTTTCCTTTTAAAGAGCTCTGCCCGGTCTTCGTAAAAACGCTCGAATCCCCCGGCGATACCACCACCAATAGCCTGACCGGCTTATGTGTAAAATTCCCTTGGCCGTGCGGCGTCCCGCGAAAGATCAGCACGTAGGAGTCAGCGGGAAATTCATGAACCCTGTCGGCAATTTGGATGGTCCACAGACCTTCCAGCACATAGAAAGTATCCTCAAAATTATCGTGGCGGTGCCATGTCGTTTTGTAACAGGGTTGCTGCGTTCTTTCGACAACCGCAAAGACGCCGTTTCGTGTCCTCGCTCGAGGCGATCAACTTCATCGCTCCCGACTCTACAGGGAATTCTTCTAGTTCATTAGTATTCACCGCGACGACTTTAGACTTTTTTGTCACTTCGGCGGACCGGTCAAGCCAGAACTGACAGTCTTTTCATCACACATCTCCTCAAAGCGCTTTAAGATCAAATCCTGTTCTATCTCGCGATTGAACACGCGAAGGGTGGCATAACGCCCGAACTAACCGGGCGCGGCATGAAGCATTCAACTTTCGACGTCATGTGAAACGATGAAAGCCAATCATTCCGCGCTCCGGTTGAATCAGTTGTTAGGCTTGTTCGATTATGCGCCAACTGTCGGATCACCGCTGCACTCTGAGCCCATTTTTCAAATCTAATCTGATTTTCCTACCATTTATCTTTAGGCATTTGATTTGCAGCAAGCCGAATTAAGTTCTATCGGGGCTACAGTCCAACCTAATCTCAGTGGAGGATACATGCGCATAAAAATTACTGTACTAATGTTAGCCATTGCTCTAATCTTTGCGCCCGTTGCGACAGCTCAGCAATCGGCTTCATCTGGGGAATGGGGCTCAGTGAAGGCTGTGCCTCAAGGGGCTGAACTTATCATTAAACTGAAAAATGGAGATACTTTGCGCGGCAAGTTAACCAGTGTTATGGATTCAGCCTTAAGCATAAGTGCCAAAAATAATAAGAATGAAACCGTAGACAGGAATGATGTGTCCAAGATTTATCAGTTGAAACGAAAAGCAGAGAAAGCGAAGTATGCTCTGATAGGAGCAGGTGTCGGCGCAGCGGTCGGTGGCGGCATAGGCGCGGCAAAGAATTCACCTCCTATTGACGACGGGGAAATCTACGGCGTGGTTGGCGTTACGCTCGGGGCGGGAATCGGAGCCCTGGGGGGCTTGCTATTCGGCCAAGCGCGACGCAAGAGAGTCCTTATCTATCAGGGAAAGTAGAGCCTAACGGTCGAGTTGACGCAGCTCCGCGATTTCACGAACCCCCATCGCCGTTCCATTCATGATGCGAAACACGCCCCCGCCGCTGCATCCAACGATTTGTTCGACAGCGTCGTTTAGTCTCGTTATGGCTGGGCGATTAGAGTCGAGTAGTGGTTTGCAACAAGTCGCCATCGCCCCTGCCGCCTTACCCAGACTCTCGTGAACCGATTGTCACGCGGGACAACTTTGGCCTTGTCTTGCCCAACCATCGTCGATCGGCCCGTCTCGACGACCGTGTTCCCGTAGACGCGAATGCGAACGTTGTCGGTCGTAATCGACTGAAATTTCAAATCATGTGAAGTGAAATCTGCAAGGACCTGCGGTTTCGTTCGCACTGTGCCGCTTGGGCCTATACCGATGAAATCGTCAGCGTAGATGCGGTCGAGCGCCAACGCATCAGCATGGATCTGTGCTTGAATCCGGGCCTCATCTAATCTTCGGATCTTCTCCACAACGCTCTCTGTTTGGGTTCGTCTCCCGCTCTGTTTTTGCCCAACAGCCAGAGGAGCTAGTGCGGCGATAATGGCAGATATAGCTAGCATTCGCTTCATTCGAAAATCCTCCTAGTCGTCCGAACGGTTGAGTTGACGCGGCGGCGCGATTTAAATCAAGCATCGCCGGACCAATTATCTTAGGAAACACGCTCCCGCGCGCTCGCGTCCAACGACTTGTTCGACGTGTTCGCGGGAGGACGAGCTACTACCGTTGAACTTTTTCAGCCTGTGTTCAATGATGCCGGCCAATGCCCGCAATGCCCAATTTACAGATTCTGAATCCGTGAACACGCGAGCTACGTCAGCGTCAAGTACCACCACATTGCAACCCTCTGGGAAACGGTCAACATATTTGCCGCGCGCGCCGCCCGTGAAGTCGTATTCCGGCAGCATGTCCGCGTCGTTTTGGTTATTCGAGTCCTGATTCATATTTCTTCCGTTCGGGTGGCGTCGCCAAACGCGCACTGATTGTCCGAATTCTGTCACCGCGGTCAGCATGCGCCACAAGCAAATGCCGGCCCTGATACGATAAACCTGTAATTACAAATCGTTTTTCGTCGAGCGAATGTGTGGGATCAGCAACGGTCAGTGACAAAGGATCGAAGAAGACCGGTGGCCGCCTCTGCGAACGATACACCGTGTTTTTCTAGATTCCACGCAGCCTTGACGGGATCCGTTTCGAACTCGGTATTCACGCCGACGAAGATATCCGATTGGATTAAAAAGAACACGTCGAACGGTTGAGTTGACGCGGCGGGAGACGACCAGGTTACGGACAAGTTTTCGATGAAAGCCCGCTGGTTCTGCTCGCGTCCAACGTTTTTGGGTCGCGTCGTCAGGGTGGCGCGATATCGGTGCGCTGAATAGCGACCAGTTGCCAACGTCCCCCGCGTCGCGCCCAAACATGAGTAAACCTAGCCTTGTAAGCGACGCCCTCGCCGGTTGTTTCCCCGGTTCCGGTAACGATCGCGACGCGGCCGTAGAAGCGCACCGAGAGATCACGAATTGTGTACGTCGCCGCGCGCGGGATCGAACTGCCGGCGCGACTCTCGGTGTAACCTTTCTTGTTACGTAAGCTGCCCGACGTGCCGACGAAGCTGACGTCAGCTGCGAGCAGACGATCAAAAGCGGCTCGGTCGTTATGTTGTTGAGCCGTGCGCCATGCTTCCTCGAGTCGCAAGATTTCCGCTTTGCCCGCTCGGCGAGCGGATTGTCCAGCCAGCGCGACGGAGGAGCAAAGCAAAATGCCAAGAAGAAGTCGAATCATATTTCCAAGTCGCACATTCAGAACAGATAGCCACCCAACGGTTGTGTTGAGGCGGCGCGATTTTATTCAACCATCGCCGGACCAATCATCTTACGAAAC
>JBHELZ010000057.1:0-16481 GCA_046262835.1 Pyrinomonadaceae bacterium | reverse complement strand
GGTAACGCTCGTAAATTTCGTTTCGCTGGCTTTGAAAGTACGGCCCAAAATTTCCGCCGACGTGCGGCCCTTCGTCCCAATCCAATCCGAGCCAGCGTAATCCTTCGTAAATGGCCGCGGCCGCTTCTTCAGCAGTTGCCATCTCGACAAATCCAAAGCCGCGCGAACGGCCTGTCATGCGATCTTCTACCACCGATGCTGACTCGACATTCCCTGCTTGTGCAAAGTGGTCTTTCAGCTCGTCGCTTGTTGTCTGGAACGAAAGGTTCCCTACATAAAGTTTCGTAGCCATTTCTAATTCTAATCCTCTTTGTGCTAAGGGAGGCTCGGATGTGAGTCTTTCATCGCTGATCTGAAGGTAAACCTTCGCGGTGGAACGCGACGCATCCGGTGCTCTGCTTCGGCGAGAGCGGCTCCTAACAGTTAACAACTAACCTCACTCTCTCTTCAGCCGAACATCGTCGCCTTCCAGCACGGACCGGCGCCATCATCGGTGTGGCGCGAGAGCAGGAATTAACGGCGCAAGTATGCCAGCCCAGCAGCGCCAAAGGCAAGTTGGTGTGGCAATTTGGGACATCGGGGGCAAATCGCAATCTTGCGGGATCAAAATCGCCGCCGCCGCCGCTCTTTACCTTGAACCGCGGCCTCAAAGAGCTGGGGCACGTTAAGCACGGTGATTTCTTTCCCGCCGTGACGCAAAATTCCAGCGACAGCCTTGCCGGCGGGCGATTCGTCGTCCTCAGGGGAAGTTTCGATGTCGCTGGAAGAAATAGTAATCGTGCCGGCAAACGAGTTGGCTGCCAGCGCGAGTTGTTCGTCACCCCGCAGGGAAATGACCGCGGGCACGGGCGCGGGCCACGTCAAAACTTCGCCGGACGACAGGGCGACGCAATCAAGCAGGGTCAGCATGCGTCCGCGCACATATACGACTCCCAGCACTGCGGCCGGAGCCCGTGGCAAACGAGTGGGGTGTTTTGCTTCAGCAGTGCTTTCCACTTCGTCCGCGAAAATACCGAAAGTGCGCTGGCCGGCAACGAACAACAGCAGATCGCGAAGCTGGGGCTCGGGTTCTTCGCGCGAGCTGACGCTAATTTCCGGTTCGGTATTGCTCATTACTATTCCGGGGGAGGCGGCTGCATGAAAACATGTGGGCCAACGCCTGTCAATACAGTTGCGCAGGGGTTGGTGACAGGCTTTCGAATGGCGTCGTGGCGTGTGATACATTCATCTGCAGCCAATCCAAAAACGGCCCGAAAGGAAATTCTCCGATGGACGATTTTGATCGTTATCGCGCGCACATGAATGAAAAGCTGCTCGGCAGCGGCCATTTGGGCATCAAGAGATTCTTTGCGCTGGATACGCAGGCTTATGAAGACGGCGCGCTCGACAAGAAGACAAAAGAGTTGATGGGTTTGACCGCTTCGATCGTTCTGCGTTGCGATGACTGCATTACTTATCACATCAAACAGTGCGCTGAAGCGAGCGTGACGCGGGAACAATTCATGGATGCGTTTAATGTGGCGTTGGTCGTGGGCGGATCGATTACCATTCCGCATCTAAGAAGGGCGGCGGAGCGATTGGATGAGATTTTGGCGAGTTAAGCAAAATGGCATCAATGGGCCATCAAAGATGCCACATAAAATGCTGATCCGTTGCCATAAAATTTTGCACGCCTCGAAAAGGGCGACAGCAGTCTCTGCCGTCCCTACGGGGTTTGGAAGCCTATTTGATTGCCATTACTTCGGGGTCACACCCGGGGGTATCGATCTACCACCTGCTAACCGGGGCTCATTGCGCAGTTTCGTGTCCAGTTCACTGTTAAAAGGTTCGCTCAGCTTGGCCCGTGTATTAGTTTTTTTATTGATTGCTTTACTCGCTCTCGCCTCATCGAAAGCGCCGAATGGTTCAATTGCTTTATCGAAAGGTTTGGAAATGACAGTACAGGAAGGCGCAAAAATTCGCGCGCCGGAATTGACCGGTGGCCGCGGCTGGCTCAATACCGATAAGCCGCTGTCGCTTGCAGCCCTTAAAGGCAAAGTTGTCTTACTCGACTTTTGGACTTATGGATGCATTAACTGCATGCACATCATTCCCGATCTAAAGAAGCTCGAGAAAAAGTATCCAAATGAACTGGTCGTAATCGGGGTGCACTCAGCCAAGTTCGAAAACGAAAAGGACACGGAAAACATTCGCCGCATCGTTTTGCGTTACGAGATCGAGCACCCGATCGTTAACGATGCTGATTTCAAGATTTGGAACGCCTACGCCGTGAACGCCTGGCCGACTCGATACCTGATCGATCCGGCCGGCTATGTGATCGGCAAACTGTCCGGCGAAGGCGCTTACGAAACGCTGGACAAGGTCATCGGCAACACTATTGCAGACTTTCGCAAACGGGGCGAATTAAACGAGGCGCCGCTAAAGCTGGTGCTTGAAAAAGCGAAAGTCGGCGATCTGCCGCTCGCGTTTCCGGGCAAAATTCTGGCTGATGAGAAAACTGGTCGCCTCTTCATCGCTGACTCGGACCACAATCGCATCGTAATCGCCAAACTTGATGGGACCCTGCTCGACGTGATCGGCGCGGGCCCCCATGGCATGGGAAGCGGCTCGTTCGAAACGGCCCGCTTTTACCGTCCGCAGGGAATGGCGTTCGATGGGGACATGTTGTACGTCGCTGATACTGAGAACCATTTAATTCGGCAAATTGATCTTAAAGCGCGCACTGTAGAGACGATCGCCGGGACCGGTTTGCAGTCTCATGAGTACGGCCAATCAGGACCGGCGCAAAAGATCGCGTTGAATTCGCCGTGGGACCTGCAGCTGATCGGCCGCACGCTTTACATCGCCATGGCCGGACCGCATCAGATTTGGAAATTGGATCTGGATAAGCAGGAGATTTCCACGTTCGCCGGTTCGGGCCGCGAAGCTCGTTTGGACGGCGCGCTCAACGAATCCGCTTTTGCCCAACCATCGGCGCTCGCAACCGACGGTGAAACTCTCTACGTTTCAGACGCTGAAGCAAACATCATTCGGGCGATTAGTCTGGGCACAAACTCGAGAGTGCGAACGCTGGTGGGTGGCGACCTGTTTGATTTTGGTGACGTGGACGCATCAGGCAATGACGTCCGCCTGCAACATCCTTTAGGACTGGCGCGATGGAACGATAAGCTATTGGTCGCTGACACCTATAATCACAAAATCAAGTTGCTGGACCCCTCGTCGCGCTCTGTCAAAACGTTCGCAGGTGTGGGAAAACCCGGCCAGGCCGATGGCCCGAAGCCTTCTTTTTATGAGCCAGGGGGATTGGCTATAGCCAAGGAAAAGCTTTACGTGGCGGACACGAACAACCACGCGATTCGGGTTATCGATCTGAAAACAAAAGAAACCAGGACACTTGAAATCAAGGGTCTGCAACCGCCGGCATCAAACCAAACCGACGCCGCCCTTGATACCGCTCCAAATGTTGAAGAGATCAAACTGCTGAGACAAAAACTTCGGGCCGGGGATTCCGTGGTAGTCATCAATGTTGACTTGCCCGCGGGATATCACCTGAATCCCACCGCGCCGCAGCGATATGTAATTTCAGTTCAGCAAGGCGTTGAAGAATCGAAAACGTCGCCCGCGAACGTAAACAAAACGACCAAAGGATTGATTTTGCCCATCCGCGTCCCCATCGCTTTGAACTCTGGTTTAGCGACCGCCCGTGTGTCGTTCACGTTCGTTTATTGCCGCGAAGACAATACCGGCACCTGCCGGATCAAAACGCTGCAATGGCAAGCACCCGTCGAGGTTGTGAGCGACGCCAAAACCACGAACGAAATCAATCTACGCGCTAAAGTCGATTAATATAGGGTCCGCGGTTCAGTGCGTCATTTCCGACTCTACCCCGGGCGTCGCAAATCCCGCCGCCGAACCTTTGGTACCTCCAAGAGTAGTTGCGTGTTCGAGGGAATTTTCGCTGACGTCAAAACCCGACGACGGCAGGGAAGAAAGCGTATTCGCGAGGACTGCTGCACATTCTTTCAAAAGTTTCTGCTGGCCCCCGTTATACTCGCTGAGATTTGAAGAGTACAAGGTCACCGCTCCGTAAAGCTGGGCTTGCTTTATTAGCGGGAACGAAGCCAGCGTCCGATAATTTTCAAAACGTTCAGCGAGGGCAGGAGGAAAATCCAACCGCGGATCGGTATTACAGAAAGGCTTTTGATTCGCTATCACCCACCCCGTAATTCCTTCCCCCAAACCAATGCTACGGTTTTGAATCGCTTCGGCGTGCGCGCCCCGTGCGTGCTCGACAATTATTTCGCCGGACTGTGCATCAATTAATGTCAATGCACACGTCTCGTATTCGACGGCTGATGAAAGTTTTTCGGCGAAGGAACTGATGAGTTCAGTGCGAGTACGCGCCGCATTGACCGACTGGACCAAGTCATAAAACGCCGCCAGTTCTTTTCGGGAAAAGCTAAATTCGGAAGTCGTGTCAGCTTCGGTCGTGGCCAGACCCGCCCCGGGAAGGACTTGCTGGGCGCGATGTGAAAGTTTCTCAACCGGTTCAATCCCAAACGTGGGCACAGGTTTACCTTTATGTGCGGCAATTTCAGCTTCAAATTCGGGCAGGTGAGTGAGGAAGATACCCACGACGCGCGGGTCGTACTGCGAGCCGCTGTTCTTCATCAGAAAATCGATTGCCTCTTCGCGGGTCAGACCACGACGATATTGACGGTCTTCGCGCAGCGCATCGAAGCAGTCAACCACGGTCAGGATTCGCGCCGTGAGCGGGATGTCGTCGCCTTTCAGCCCATCAGGATAGCCGCACCCATCCCAACGTTCATGATGGTGGCGGACAATCGGCACTACCGGATAGTGAAAGGCAACGCGGCCCAGAATTTGTGCGCCCACGAGCGTGTGCAACTTCATGTGCTCGAATTCAGGAGCAGTCAGTTTACCGGGCTTGTTTAAGATGTAATCAGGCACGGCGATCTTGCCGATATCATGCAACAGCGCTCCTGCCTTGAGCGCTTCAATCTCGGATTCCTCGCAGCCCATCAATCGCGCAACGCCCGCTGCATAAATTTGCACGCGCAGGACATGCTCATGCGTAACTTCGTCTTTGGCATTGATCACAACCGCGAGGGCTTCGATCGTTTCACGATGCGCTTTCTCTAAAAGCTCGATGCGCTGGTGCACGTTGTTGCGATACTGCCGGTGCCCGAAGTTGATTGCGATCAAGATCGGCGCGCCGATAAGCACCATCACTAACCAGTTGTATTGCAAGGCGAGATAAGCCAGGCTGGCGACCGCGCTGGTCGGCAGCGCAATCGGCGCCGCCCACGAAAGATTGTCCTTCCAGGCGCGGAAAAAATTCACCTTGCCGCGCAACGAGAAAAGGCCCGACAGGAGCCCGACATTTACCAGAAGATGCACCGCCGTTGCGGGCAGCAGGGCGACGGTCACCGCCAGGAAAGAGTAGTAGCCGGTTGTATCGGTGGCATGAAAACCGAACCGGAGCGTCGTATTTAAGACTACGCCCGCGGTTGCCGCAGCGACCGAAATCATGCCCGCTGAAAACAGATTGCTGGAAAGACGACGCACGCTTCGGCGCGATGAAACGAAGCCTTCCGCGCCGGCAACAAATACCGCTGCCAGCGTTCCGTACCAACAGGCGATGAGAAAAACAAAGGCGTCCGAGAGAGTAAAAGTAATCTTGTCGCGCTTGATGCCGGTCGGCAGCGTAAAGGTATTCGGAAACAGGCTGATCAGAATAATCAGCGGCACGAAACCCAGCAAAGTCAGTTGTTCTCTTGGCGGATGTTCAGTGAAGAGAAAAGAAGCAGCGGCCAGCCATATCGCAAGGCCGGCCACTGTGACAAGGGTCTGAAAAAACAGAGACTTCTTTTCTATTTTAGGCACGAATTATCAGGGATGTGGAATTAGCGGACTGGAACTCGGCAGCCTCTCAACATTGGCAGGTACGGCGTCCTCGCCCAGAATCATGACTTGCTCTTCATTTGTCATGATCGAGCTTGGATCAACCAGGTTCGAAGCCCAGGTGGTTTGATTGGCAAATGCCATCGCGCTTGTAGATCCGGTGTTAAGCGGGCCGTCCGCGCAGGCATATTGGCTGCCCAGAACGAATCCACTACCGAGCACAAAGCCACTGCCCAAAACGAAGCCGTTAGCAAGCACGAAACCGCTTCCAAGTACAAAACCGCTGCCCAGAACAAAACCACTTGCAAAAATGAATGTACCGTCGGCCAGGACAAAACCATCGGCCAGCACAAAGCCGCTCGCCAGGGTTGTCCCGTCGGCTAATTTGTAACCGCTGGTAAGCATCAGACGATCGGTGAACGCGACTCCCTCAACCCACACGATGCCGTTATTCAGCGGCATGTTTTCCCCGGCGATTGCCGAGGTCACCCCGCAGTTCGCGTAGGTCACGTTCTTTTTCGTGATCAGGTTGTCACCAGGCTTCGCGCGGTTCGCGTCCTGACGAATGGCTTTTGCGACTGAGACTGCTGCACTGGTGTTTAGTTCGCCCGCGCCTTCAGTGACGATTCGCTCAAAGCTGGTCATTTGCCTGTTTGCCAGCATGTTTTCATAGATGGGCAACCGCTCTGCCGTGCGCATCAGCACTGCCTTCACCATTGAAGGCGTAAGCGACGGATTAGCTTCCAGCATCAAAGCTGCGGTTCCCGAAGCTGCGGGCGCGGCGAATGAAGTGCCGCTCAGAATCTGATAAGTACCGGTCGCTTTTGGAACGTTGGTGCTGGTGCTTCCGCTGATTAATGTCCCTACCACGCCACCGCCACCACTCGTCGAATAGCTGTCGGTGGTCGACGTCGAAGTGTCCGCCGTCTCAGCTGCGCCAGTTCGATTACCCGGCGCGATCAGATCCGGTTTAGCCAAGCCATCAACCAGGGTTGGACCACGCGAAGAATAGGTCGTGACGGTGTCATCGGAGCGCTGATTGGTTTGCTGCGTATTTGCCGCTCCGACGGTGATAACGCGGGGCGAATTGGCCGGCGAAAGAATGCCGCCAAAAATCTTGTTACCGGCAGAATCTTTTCCCCAGTTACCCGCTGCCACGACCACGACGATTCCTGCGTCGACGGCCTTTCCCACAGCCTGACAGAGGGGATCGGTCTTGTAACTTTGTGTAACCGCTGTTCCCAGCGAGAGATTCATCACGCGAATGTTGTAGTTGCTCTTGTTCTGGATTACCCAGTTGATTCCGGCAATGACGCTGGACACGGTGCCCGTGCCTTGTGAGTTGAGCACCCGCACGTCAATCAGGTTCGCGCCGGTCGCAACGCCACCATAGGTCGGCGCGCCCGCATTTTTGGCGGCGTAGTTTTCGCTCGACTGTCCGGTGCCCGCCGCGACACCAGCCGTGTGCGTCCCATGGCCGTAGGCGTCGTCCGTGAGGTTCTCGCCGGTAAAGTCGATGTGCTTCTTGATCCGGTCGTACGATTGGACATAAGGCTGTGACAAAAGTCCGGTGCCAAGTGTGCCGCTGCTTTGCTGCCACTGATAACCGACGAATTCCGCAGCGTCCGCCGGAGTAATCCCGCTATCAACGATCGCGATGCCAATACCATTTCCGGCGCCACCGTTGGCGACCCCACTGCCGGTGACATTATTCGCGTCCAGCGGCAAGAGTTTGCTCGCGCCGGTTGTGATCTCGATGTGACTGGTGTTGTCGGTTGAGAGTGAGCGGACTTCCTGGTCGGCGGATATCCATTTTACGTCGTCGCCCGCCGCAGCTTCTTCCAACTTGTTCAACGGAACGTCGGCCACCATCAATCCGAGCGCCGCCAGATGTTTTTGCGAGCGGGACCCGCCTTGCGCCAATGTCTGGGCCAGGTGCTGGGGATTGGCGGAATCGCTCAGGTTAAGAATCACGCGCGCTGTCTCGCCGCTATTGGCGGGAACTGAATCAACCCGCGCGCGGAGAGAATCGGCGAGCTTGTTGACGCGCAGCTTGAGCTTCGTCTGTGCGTGAGAAGTGCTCCCACCCGGCATAAAGTTGACGAGAGGTGAAACCAACGACAGGACGAGTAACAATATCAGTACAGGGGGCCTTCGCATTCCGTTTTTGCTCCTTAGAACCAACCAATTCTTTTCGCTGTGGGCAAGCCTCGCACATAGGAAGTGCGGAGCAGACGCAAAACAAGCGTCGTGCCAAGTTTGCGTCATTATTAATTCCTTATTTTTCAGCCGTTAAGAGGTTTCACCGGAACGGGTCTTGTCTAATTGACCGAACGTTTGACCGCTTAACTGTCAGGTCGATTGATGAGCTGCCCAAAGTAGACTTCCAAGGCTGCTAATCCGTCTTGGAGGAGAAAGCCCATGGCGGGGCAGTCTCTATTCCAGTTTCGGATTTAACCCATTCAGTGGTTAGGCTAACGAAGCCCCGAACGAAGCTTGATCTGTAAACGGAGGGGTTGGTCGCTTGCCGAGGATCTGAACCAACGAGTAATATCGTAAGTCACCCTCGGAGACTATCAAGTAAGAAAGACTGAGCGCCGCGAGGCAGCAGCTTAAGTCTTGTCAGGGAGCATTTATGTCATCACCAAAACCTTTTCTTACCGACATTAAAACTCTGCGCGAACGCGCGCGCCAGCACATTGAAAAAGGCGCAGTCACAGAAGGATACAGAGGCGATCGCGAAACTGTGAGCAAGGTCTTGAACGAGGCGCTGGCCACCGAAATCGTGTGCGTCCTGCGTTATAGACGCCATTACTTTATGGCCTCAGGAATCAACGCTGATAGCGTGGCCGCTGAATTCTTGCAGCACTCAAACGAGGAGCAGGGCCATGCCGATCAAATTGCGCAGCGAATCGTGCAACTTGGCGGCGCCCCAAACTTTAACCCTGAGGGCTTGCTCACACGAAGTCACGCCGAATACGTTGAGGGCGAAACATTGACCGATATGATCAAGGAAGATTTGGTCGCTGAGCGCATCGCCATCGATAGTTATCGCGAGATCGTCCAATATCTCGGCAATGATGACCCAACGTCGCGTCGATTGATGGAGAACATTCTAGCCGTCGAAGAGGAACACGCGGACGATCTTGTGAGCCTTTTGAACGAGATGGGAAATTAGCTTTTGGAGTGCTGCGGTTTTGACGCCGCTTTCAATGGTTCAGTTTGCGCCCCGTAGCCGGAATCGCAGCGAATTGGCAATTCCGTAAACGCGGAAACTCCGATCCCAACCGCCCTCAGGCCGCCGATCAAAATCCTTGCCAGATACTCAATCAACTCAATCCGGACGGCCCAGCATCTGTCGAGCTTGCGGCGCCCTAATCGGCGCCGGCGAAACCTCCTGCCATATGTGCGGCGCGCCCCTGGTCGCCGCAGCTCAGCGTCAGGCGCCTCTGCACGAACGATACAATCTCAGTTATGCACGCGCCGTTCTGTCTCGCCCCTACCTGTTTACGATAGTCTTTCTAGTCCTGAATTTTTTTCTTTTTCTTTTGATGTGGCAGGTCAGCGGGATGTCTTCGGGCGTCCTTTGGTCAGGATTTCCGGAGCCAGTACTATTGGCGTTTGGGGCCAAGACCAATTATTTAATTGGCTACGATCATGAGTATTGGCGACTGGTAACACCCGTATTCATCCACGTCAATTTGCCGCACGTACTGATTAACATGTACAGCTTGTGGGTAATTGGCCCATGGGTGGAAAAACTTTACGGCTCGGCAAAGTTCGTAGTGTTTTGGGTGGCCACGGGGATCGCCGGCGTGCTCGCCAGTTATCTGACTGTTGTTCCGGGCTCGCATCCCGGCGTTATCGGAAGTTTTCTGATCAAGAGCCATGACGATCCCTCAGCCGGAGCATCCGGCGCTTTGTTTGGATTGGTCGGGGTTCTGTTCGTGTTCGGACTAAAGTACCGCCGCGAACTGCCTGAGGGCTTCAAGCGGGCGTTCGGGACCGGTATGCTGCCCGTAATCCTGCTCAATTTGGGAATTGGTTTTGTTGGCCGTGGATTCATTGATAACGCTGCGCACATGGGCGGGCTTTTATCCGGCGCCGCAATCGCAGCCGTGGTGAGTTACAAACGTCCAGGCGAACGGACCGGTGTCACCATCGCCTGGCGTGTGGGCCAGATTGTGGCGCTGCTGATCGTCGCGATCAGCTTTTTCATGGTGCTCAGAGATTTTGATATTACGATGTGAGCCGTTACCGAGCGCGGATAATTTAGGAGACATTATGGAGATCAAAAAAGTTGGAGTGCTGGGCTGCGGCCTGATGGGAGCCGGCATCGCGCAGACGGCTGCAGCGGCCGGATTCGAAACAACCGTCCGCGAAGTGTCGCCGGAACTGCTTCAGAAAGGATTTACCTCGATCGAAAAGTCGCTGGAACGATTCGCGGCTAAAGGAACCATTACGCCCGACCAGCAAAAGCAGACGCGCGATCGTTTGTTCGGAACAACTTCGTTTGAGGACCTTGCGGATTGCGACATTATCATTGAAGCCATCATTGAAAACCTGGACGAGAAACAGAAAACCTATCGCGAACTCGATGCGGTCTGTAAACCGGAAACGATTTTCGCCTCGAATACTTCCTCTCTATCGATCACCCAAATGATGCCGGCCACCTCGGCCGGGCGGCAGCAACGTTTCATTGGCATGCACTTTTTCAACCCGGTCCCGATCATGAAGTTGGTTGAAGTGGTGCGCACGATCTTAACCGACGCAAACGTTTACGAAGATGCCGTAGCCTTCGCGAAGAAACTGGGAAAGGTCCCGGTGCGCGCGAGCGACAAAACCGGGTTCATCGTTAATCGTTTGCTGGTTCCCTACATGCTCGATTCGATTCGGGCGTTGGAGGAAGGGGTCGGGTCGATCGTCGACATCGACAATGCGATGAAGCTCGGCTGCGGGTATCCCATGGGCCCGCTGACGCTCGGGGATTTCGTCGGGCTGGATACGACTTACTACATCGCCGAGATCATGTTCAATGAGTTTCGCGAGAAGCGTTTCGCGCCGCCGCCGCTTTTGAAGCGCATGGTGATGGCCGGATTGTACGGGCGCAAATCAGGCCGCGGATTTTACGATTACACAAAGGATCCTAAGAACCCGATGCCGATGAATCTGGTGTGAGACGGCCGATCTAAGGAGTAAGGTCAGCACCGGGAGCGGGACCGACGGTTCGCAACTCGACTTCTCACGGATTCGTACCAGGTCGCTACCCGCTCCGCGTACTGACCTTATTATCTGGCCTGCTGTACAAAGTCCTTTGTCCTCGGATCCTGCGGCAACTTCAACATCTGATCGGTATCTCCGAATTCGATCACTTCTCCGCCTTCCATGTACAGCAATTGATCTGCTAATCCCTCAAGAAACCCGATCGAGTGGGAAACGATCACCATGGTATGACCGCGAACGACGGTGCCGCGCAGTAGCGAGCGCAATCCCGCGCTGCGTTTCGGATCCAGCGCACTCGTAGGTTCGTCGAACATCAACAGCTCCGGGTGCATGGCTAAGGCGCGGGCAATCGCGACGCGTTGCTGTTCACCCCCGGAAAGCGACTCCGGATAACGCCGCGCTTTATCTCTCAGTCCGACTGAATCAAGCAACTCGAGCGCCTCTCGTTGCGCTTTTTCGCGCGGCACCCGCAGCACATGCACGGGCGCCTCGATGATATTGCCGAGCACCGTCAGATGTGGAAACAGATAGAGGTGCTGAAATACTGTGCCTACTCGCCTGCGCAGCTGGGCCACGCGGCGAGCATATTCATTCCGGGAAAGCCTTGCATCCAGGTGCACATCACCGCATTCAAGCGAGCCGTCATCAATTCGTTCCAACCCGTTGAGACATCGCAACAGCGTCGTCTTCCCGCTTCCTGACGCACCAATAATTCCCAGCACCGTTTGCGGCCCAACCTCAAAAGACACGCCGCGCAGGATGCGGGCGCCGTTGGCGTTCTTGATTAAGTTAGTAACGCGAATCATTTGTTTCAAACTCGACCTTAAAAGGCCCGTACTGACCGCCATTTCGCTAGCCGCCGCTGAACAATTTCAAACTATTTCGGCTTCCACGGCTTCGATCGCTTCGCGTCTCTGCAGTTTCCGCTCCAGCCGGCGCGCGAGATGGGCCATTGGCAAACTCATCGCCAGGTAGTACAGCGACACGGCGAATCCCAGCATAAGAAATTGTCCAGATGCGTTTGCCAGTTCGCGATAAGCAGTCGCCAGCTCCCAAACTGATATCGCATAAGCCGTCGAAGTATCTTTGAAGAGCGACACGAAATCATTAGTCATGGGGGGCAGGGCAATGCGGAAAGCCTGCGGCAGAATAATGCGGCGAAATGCGAGCAGCGGATTCATGCCCAGCAGGTACGAAGCCTCCCATTGGCCGCGCGGAATTGCTTCCAGTGCCGCGCGGTAAACCTGTGATTCGTACGCCGCATAATTCAGTCCCAGGCCGATTAGCGCGGTGAGCCATCCGGGCATCGCAAGTCCAATGGTCGGCAGCCCGAAATAAAGAAACAGAAGTTGGACCAGTACCGGGGTGCCACGAAAAAATTCGATGTAAACAGTGCAGAGCAATCGAATAAGCCGCGGCCCTTTCCATTGCCCGATCGCCAAAGGCATGCCCAAAACCAGGGCAATGAACATCGAGCCGAACGCTATTAAAATCGTGACGAGCGCGGCCCGTGTCAATCGCCAAATTGCTTCGCGCCAATTGAACGATGCCGAGGTGATGTCATAGGCGACGTCGGTATTCCGCTGCTGGGGGTTTGCCCGATTTTGCAATTCGAGTTGCGAATCGTTCCACAGCCCCCATTTGCGCAGAATCTGCTCGAGCGTGCCGTCATTGATTACCCGGTCGATCGCGGCATCGATCTGCATTTTTAAAACATCGTCGCCCTTACGTAAACCGATATTGTAAGTGCCGCGAAAGAAAGGTTCGCCGGCGCGCTTCAAAGTTGCGCTCCTGCTGACATAAAACACTTCCGCCGGCACATCCATGATTACGGCATCGATGCGTTTCAATTCCAGATCGCGATAAGCGGCAACCGGATCGGCATAGCCGCGCATCGGCACGCCTTCCCTTTCCAACAGTCGCGACGCGGCAGTATTGCCAAGGGTACCGACAATTCGGTTTTTACAATCCGCGAGCGAATGAATTCGCTGCTCGTCTCTTCTTACAGTTAGTGCGAGCTGAAAGATGTAATACGGTTTGCTGAATTGAATCTGCTTCTGACGATCCGCCGTGGGCTCCAGGCCGTTGACGATCACGTCGAAAGATTTGCGTTGCAGCGCGGATACAAGAGTCTCCCAGTCGGACGGAACGAACTCGGCCTTGCGTCCCATCGCCGCAGCCAACGCGTCCACCATTTCTTTCTCATAACCTATGTATTGATCCGGATGAGCAGGATCATTGAAGACGTAAGGCGCGCCGCCGCTGGGATCCGCGCCCCAACGAAGACGTTGTTGGGCGTGAGAGCTATCAAAGCAGATCGCTATCAGCAGGATGGCGCTGAGTAAGTGAAATTTGCTCAAAATGCTCATTCCAAATCCGCTTAAGAATAAACAACGCATTGTACCGGACGTCGCACCACTCGGTTTAGATAGCTTTCAGGATAACCAGCGGGCAAGCCTACCTTCCCCCACCATAAGGCAAAAGCGGACCACCCTTGGTTCATGATTGAAGGGCTCTCAAGATCAAGCAAGCCTAAATTGCTAATAACCTCTCAGGACATGAAGGTGGGCTCGCCCCCGCCATTTAAATGATCGAGAGATCTGGCAACAAAAAACTTTGTCCAGCTTCGACCTTCGACTACAATCCCGGGCCATGTGCATCGACAGACGAAACTTTCTGCGCGCGTCAGCAGGTGTAACCGGCGCAGCCCTCTTACCCGACTTCGCTTTCGCTGACGCCGCCGAACTCGGGGTGATTCAGCAACGCCAGGATGTCCCCGATCTAATTAGGAATCTGCGGCCGATGACGAAGGACGTGGTGCCGATCACTGACGACGAGAGAAAAGCGCGCATCGCAAAGGCGCAGCAGTTAATGGCTGGGCAAAAGATCGATGCCATCTACATTGAATCAGGCACCAGCATGTACTACTTCACGGGTATGCGTTGGGGCCAGAGTGAACGCATGTTCGCGCTGGTGATCCCCCAGCGGGGGGACATCGCCTGGGTTTGTCCAAAGTTCGAAGAGGAACGAGCGCGCGAGCTGATCAAAATCGGGACCAACGACATTCGCACGTGGGAAGAAGACGAGAGTCCCTATCTGCGCGTCGCACAGATATTCAAAGATCGCGGCATGCGATCAGGCCGGATTGGAATTGAAGAGCGGGTGCGATTTTTCTTTTACGACGGAATTCGACAGGCGGCGCCCAGGCTTGAATACGTGAGCGCCACGCCGATTACCGCCGGCTGCCGCATGTACAAATCACCGGCTGAACTCGCGCTGATGCAAAAGGCGAACGACCTCACGATCGTCGCCTATCGCGCGACCTGGGCCACGATGCGCGAAGGCATGACGCAGCAGGAGTTCGCCAATAATTGCGTTACCGCCTTTCGCAATCTCGGCGTGCAGGGCGGAATCTTTGTCAGCTTTGGAAAGTACACCGCATTTCCGCACGGCAGTAGCAAACCGCAGATCCTGCAGGAAGGCGACATGGTTTTGATGGATGACGGTTGCAGCGTCGAGGGTTATCAGTCCGACATCACGCGTACGTTCGTGTTTGGCAAACCAACGCAACGCCAACGCGACGTTTGGGAAATTGAAAGAAAGTCACAGGACGCCGGTTTCGCGGCCGCAAAAGTTGGTGCGTCCTGCGAATCTGTCGATTATGCGGCGCGAAAAGTGCTGACGGATGCGGGTTTCGGGCCGGATTACAAAACGCCGGGTTTGCCGCATCGCACCGGTCACGGCATCGGTCTCGACGGCCACGAGTGGACCTACTTTGTGCGCGGAAACAAAACGCCAATCCAACCCGGGATGTGCTTTAGCGACGAACCAACCATCGTGATCTATGGGGAGTTTGGAATTCGTTTGGAGGATTGTCTGTACATCACTCCGACGGGACCGAAATTTTTCACCGAGCAAAGTCCGTCGATTGACAAGCCTTTTGGCTGATTATTGCGATCCGATTGAACGGGTTTCGTTCTTCCCTGCTGCGCGGTCAAACTCCTAATAAGAAGTTTCTGAAAAACCCGGGCCATTCGCTCTTGGAAGCGGTACTTCTTTCGTCTTTTTGTCTGATAGAAGCTGGGAATACGCCGAGCCGGCGTTGATCCTTCAGCGGACGTCAGAAGGAGCGATGAAAAATGAAGCTGTTTTCAAAGATAATGGTCGGCGGTGCGATTCTCCTGTTCATTGCCTGCTCAAGCGGGCGCGTGTACGCAGACGGCATAGTGCTGGTAAGCCCTGATATTCAGAAGTTAGTTCCGCCGTTGGCGGCCCTGAATCTTCAGCATCATGGCAACAGTACTACCGAAGCGGGCGGAGTTCGTTACACGAAAAACGGGGACGTGGATTTTGGCGACATCAGCGCGGGACCACATCAGCACACTGTCTCTCTGACAGACCTTGGGGTTGGACGCGCGAGCGATTTGCGGGTGCTGTTGAATGTCAATGAAGCCAACGGCGGTAATAAAATGCCGATCACCATCGACTCTTTAGTCCTAACGGCATACGATCAAGACGGCAACAGCGTCTTCAGCGCGTCGATGGTAAACGGACCGCTAACCCTGGACCAGTTCAAACACGGGCAAGGTGCCAACTCGGACTTTGTTTTTGGATTGGATGCAGAAGCAGCCGCGCGATTGCAAACGGCCATGAAACAGAATTCGAACCTGAGACTCGGACTCTCAGCGGCTTTGAGTAACGTCAATGGCGGACCTGAAAGATTTTCCTTCGGCGCCGGCACAAAGCCGGTGCCCGAACCCACAACTATGGTATTGCTCGGCACTGGACTCGCCGGACTCGCTGGTGCGGCCCGCCGGCGCCGTAAAGCAGCGACGCTCCGAACAAAAGAAAATGCCTGAAGGAATTCCAAGCTAACGTTTTAGGAGCCGGCGCCGCAAGGCTCCGGCTTTTCAGTTTGTGCGCGGGCAAAGGCTTGGTCTGATTCTCACCAGCCGCGCTCAAAATCTCTAAACTGTTCTTCCAGCTTCCATTGCAACTTCGCCTTCTGGCTGCTTGCGACAAACGGGCGGCAGCCGCTCGTACTCAATTTCATCGCCGCCATATCCGAAAAGCACTGCGCGGTTGGAACTGACTTTTTCGCGTCGCTCCACAAACTCGCGCCAGAGATGAATGCATATTCAAGACTGGACCGGGCCATGGCTTTCAATTGCAGATAACCGAGCCCCTGATCCTCTGCGGCCCGCAAAAACTCACGTGAGATTTCCGAGCGGGAGACGCCTTCATCATCGGTTGCCAGCGCTACCGGTACTCCGTACT
Organism: Pyrinomonadaceae bacterium; assembly: GCA_046262835.1. GTDB lineage: Bacteria > Acidobacteriota > Blastocatellia > Pyrinomonadales > Pyrinomonadaceae > UBA11740. The sequence goes on along the minus strand of JBHELZ010000057.1, from coordinate 56 downwards.
TCAAATACGTTGCCAGGGGATGCTGCGACCCGCCGATGCCCAGGATCGTGTTGTTG
>JBHELZ010000056.1:0-17575 GCA_046262835.1 Pyrinomonadaceae bacterium | reverse complement strand
AATCAGTACGAGCGACTTTTCGCCAAGTCAAAGTGCTGAATAGAACCAAAAAAGCGCAGGCGGACTCTGGGTTATCCACCTATCTCAAACTGCTGCCCCTTGATCACTGCTTGATGCGAAAATGAAACCTTATTGATTAGTTTTTTTAGGCGACCAATCCACTCGTATGTTTACGGACTCAACCAGGGGATTAGGTTCACCTTTGGATTGCCAAATCGTTTCGTATAGGACTTTGTTGCACTACCGCGCAAAAGATTTACTCTCAAAGCGAAATGTTGTCAAGTTTTTTTTAACCGGAATGAAAAGAATATTGCCGCCGGGGCCTACTTGAGCGGGCGTCCTTCTCTTATGGTCTGGACAAACCTTGGCAGCTAGCCAACCGGCGCCGAGGCAAACTTACTTGCGAGCACAAGACTTAGCGCGCCCATCAGAGTCGGTTCGGATCCCAACGTTGAATCCAAAATTGGCGTCGAAGGGAAACCTCGACAGATGCTTGCGTCCACGGATGCCTTGAGTTCTTCGACAATCACCGGCCAAACTCGAGCAATTGGACCACCAACGATGACCGCTTCGGGCGCCAGGCCCTGGATTAGATTCGCGATGCCTATTCCAAGGTAATGCGCTGTCTCTTTTAAGGCCGACCTCGCATTTCGCTCGCCCTTTAACGCTAGATCCATCACCGCCGAAAAATTGATATCGTTGTTGCCATTAGAACGCGCCAGCTTTTGATAACGCGCAACAGCTGCACGCTCAGAGGCAAAGGCTTCCCAGCATTCCCTGCTGCCGACCGCGCATTCCACCGGCGCCCCTGTGCCAATTGTCATGTGACCGAACTCTCCCGCCGTGCCGCCTTCACCTCGATAAACTTGTCCGTCAAAAACGATACCCGTACCGACTCCCTCTTCCACCAGCACCAGAATAAAATCACGAACCTCACGGATTTCGGGGCGCCCAAACCACAACTCCGCAAGCGCGGCAGCGTTGGCATCGTTATCAATGGTAACCGGAAGCGAGGTGGCCTGAGTCAAAGTTTCCGCTATCGGTGCATTGCGCCAATTGAAGTGCGGGACGTATAGATTGCCCTTCTCCGGATCAACTACTCCAGGCACGCTGATGCCTATGCCCTCAATCGCACCTCGCGTTTTTCCGATCAGGCGTTGCGCGCAATCAACAATCTTCGTCAGGGTTTTTTTAACGTCCGAATCCGTAGGAAACTCTTCCTGCTGCAACACTCGACCGGCGAGATCGCTGCTGGCCATCACTGTCTTAACTGTTCGCAGGTCCACACCGATTGCCACCGCATCGACAGTACGCAATGACAGCAGACTGGGCGGGCGCCCGCCGGTAGACTCACCGCCCACTTCTTCTATCAAACCATCAACTCGAAGCTCGTCGACGATTAGCGAAATAGTTGAACGCTGTAACGCAGTTTCGCGGGCGATGTCCGCACGCGAGATCGGTCCCAACTCGCGGACATAATTCAACACAATCTGACGGTTTATGTCCCGTATGGTGTTCGAGCGGGCAGCATTAGCTTTCTTTAGATCGATTCGTCGCACTAGACTTCCCTACCTACGAACCTGCGAATAGTCAGGTCTAACTACCTCTACTTATGAACCACTTTTGTACACAGGTCATACAAAGTAGTATATCGATTTTCCGCAGTCAACCTTTGGTTAGATTTCCCTTGAAAGAATTGTGCGGAGTTTGGCTGAGGCCTATACTGCTGCACACCAGCTAACGAATTTTGGAGTACGCCAATGGAACCGCAAGAAATCAAAAATCTTTTTCGGCCGTGCGGCATGCTAATGATCGCATTTGGCTGTTGGGTAACATTTGCAGCACCAATCGCAGCTCAGAGTGGGGGCGACCCGGCGAAAACTCAAATGCAGGAGATGGACCGGCGTCAGATGCAACTGAATAACGGCATTGCTGAGAAAAGCCGGCCCAACGATCCAAAACGCGTTCAAGCTTTGATGGACCAGGTAAACGAGGATTTTCAGCGGATCCTAACCCGCCACAATGAACTGGTTCGTGCCGTCGCAGCGAATCAGGCTCTCAATTATCAATTCATTTCCGATGCAATGGGCGAGATCAGGAAACGTTCGACACGACTACAGTCGTCTTTGAAGTTAGAGAAGCCGGAACTCGCGTCGGAGCTTAAAACCTTGGATTCGGTTGTCGTCGGAATGGACACAAAAGATGAGATGATCCTTCTCTGTAAACAAATCGAGAGCTTTGTGAAAAACCCAATCATCGAGAAACCCGGGACTGTCGATGCTCAAGCATTGGCGAAGGCTCGCAACGATCTTCAGCGGATCGTGGAACTCAGTGACGCCATAAAAAAGCAGGCGGATAAACAGCTACATTAGGTCTTCGAATATTCAGCTTTACGCGGGACTGCCACTCACGTTCTTACTGAGATAACAAAGATCGTCTTTCGCAATTTACCGCCCAACCAAAGATGTCCACAGTCAGTCCTTTTGGTTAAGCTGCCCACATTCATCTGACGATCAATCGTCGTAACAGCAAGAGAAGTACTTGATAAAGCGACTCAATGTTCTGTCCCCAATGCGGATCTCAAAACGACGGTCTGAAATTCTGTAAATCGTGCGGCGTAACAGTAGCTTCAAGTTTGAAGGTGACATGCGCAACTTGCGCGTCTCTTCTCGGGCGGGCGCCCTCCTACTCCACTCCTACATCCCAATATTCTTCAGATGGTAACGGTTCGTATCGTAATCACGATCGACATTTACCAGACTGATCTTCCCTTGAACAATCGAGATATCTACTAGAGAAAATTCACACGCCGGAGCAATGCCCCGAACTGAAACCATCGTTCCAAAGTTATTCTCAGCCACGGCTTCGGCGGCATGCGCTCCAAACATCAAACCCATAATTCGATCGATTGCGCTGGGTGGCCCGCCGCGCTGCGGGTGGCCCAGTATTACGGCGCGCGATTCGTAAGAGGTTTCGCTCGCAATTCTGCGTGCGAGCACATCGCCTACTCCTCCGAGGCGCACATGTCCAAAGTTGTCATGGCGGTCATCGATCGTAATAATCTCACCATCCTCCGCGCGCGCGCCTTCGGCGACGACAATCACGGCATAGCGTGGCCGCTGCGATGGTTCTCGGCTAAGCCCCGGCTTCCCTAATCGATCTTTCAGGAGCTGAAAGACCTGTTTGTATCGAAAGGGGTGTTCCGGTATGAGAATGATGTGTGCCTGGCCCGCAACGCCGGACCACAACGCGAGATGTCCCGCGTGACGGCCCATGACTTCGACAATCTGAACCCAGCCATGTGAGCCGGCGGGCGTTCGAGATCGTTCGATTACTTCAGAGATGTTCCGCAGGGCCGTGTCAAATCCCAGAGTGTAATCCGTACCCGCAATGTCTTTGTCGATTGTTTTCGGAATTCCGACGACCCGCAGACCAAATTGAGTGAGTCTCGCTGCTACGCCAAGGGTGTCCTCGCCTCCGCACGCGACAATTGCATCAAGGCCGAGCCCTTCAATGTTTTCGATTACTTCACCGGACCGATCTTCAAAGCCGCCGTCTTCCGTCACCTGCCTGAATGGATTTGTTCGCGAAGAGCCGAGATTCGTGCCACCATCGCGATCCCACCGGCGCACGGTTGCGCGATCGAGGGGCAGAACATCAGGTAGAGGATTCAGCAGGCTCCTCCACCCGTCGAATAGGCCGAAAACTTCCAAGCCTAGTTCCGAGCCTCGATAAACCAAACCCTTGATCGCGGGATTAAGGCCGGGCGCATCCCCGCCTCCTGTCAGCACGCCAACTCGCATCTTGTGATCCAAATTATGTTTATGAACTAGAGTAAATCGTCAGGGCTGCACATATTCTCATTGCCGCACAAAAGTGTCTATGGGCAAACGCAGCCGCGCGAAAATCAAATTGGGATGGTCCATTATTGGCATCGGGTCTATCACTCCGCGACTATCGTTGGCCGCACAGAACTAAATTGCGGCGCCGATCAATTTAGACAATATTCGGCGAGCATTCGAACGCGAACACGCACAGCGGCAAATTTGAAGGAGCTTAACGAATGGACAAAGTCTCCCACCAACCCCAACACCGCGTCGCGAGTTGGTAGTAGATTGATTTGTATCAACTGTGTGATGTGACCATCTCGGAACTCTGGCCGTACGCGCGTCACAAACCGAAAACCAATTGACAGGAAGTCCGCAGGCCGAATGAGTCAGATATGTTATTACCCAAATTACTATCCTCGAAATTCAGCGTTCGATCGTATTTGGCTTTAGATTGATTGAAGATTCGGATTAAGGGCGAGGTAGGCGGCGCCGAGCAGGCCTGCGTCGTCGCCTGATTCACCCGGCACGACTTTAACTTCCGCCGCAGGAACGGGAAAAGCCCTTTCGGCGATCTCGCGTTGCATGTGTTTCGCAAATAGTTCCCACGCATTCACCACTCCGCCACCAATCACGATCATTTCGGGATTGAGAATATTGATTAGATTTGCCAGACCGATACCCAGATAAACTCCCATGCGCCGAAAGACCTCCAGCGCAAGTTGATCGCCTTTGATGCCGGCGCGGTAAACGTCTTGGGCAGTCAACTCTTCGGTCTTAAGCAAAGAGGCCGGATAACGAGGTCTGGCTTCGCGGGCCATGCGCACGATCGCGGTCGCCGACGCATAGACTTCCAGGCATCCGCGGCTGCCGCACAGGCAAGCCACTCCGCCAAATGGATCGACACACATGTGTCCGATCTCGGCCGCTGAGTCGTTGACTCCGCGCCATAGTTTCCCATCCAAAATTATTCCCCCGCCGACGCCTGTTCCCAGCGTTACACAGACAATGGTGCGGCGGCCGTGGCCCGCGCCCTGCCACATCTCGCCAACTGCCGCAGCGTTCGCGTCGTTTTCGAGGATGGCGGGCAACTTCAGCTCGCTTGTCAACGCGGCAGTCAGACGAAATCCATCCAGACATGCCACGTTGGGCGCCTTAACCACAAGGCCCTGCTCGACATTCACTGAACCCGGAACGACCACCGATACTGCGCGAATGCCATCGCCATTGGTCTTATTTTGCGTTTCACACTGGCGCACCGCTTGCACAAGCGCCCGGACGATGTCATCCGGATTTGCAGTGTGTGGCGTTTTCTCCTTAAGACGAAAATGGATTGTTCCGTTTTCGTCAACCGTGGCGGCACGTAAATGGGTCCCACCGAGATCGGCAGCAAATACCACTTCGCTGCTCGTTCGGCCACGTGAATCGAAACTGGCCTCAGGATTTTTGATTCCTAAACCTCCGTACAAAATCGACCATGCGACGAATCTCGCTACGAGTCAGTTTCTTGCCAAAGGCCGGCATGCCACCTTTGCCATGACTCACGATCGAAACCAGACTGCGAGTGCTTGTAATGTCCGAATGCTTGCGCCACCAATCTGGATCCGTGAAATCAGGTGCGCTGTTCGTATGGCCCAGCGGCGTATCACCTGCGCCGTCAGCGCCGTGGCATCGCGCGCAATTGTTCCTGAACAGATCGCCGACCTGAGTTCCAGAGGATCCGGCTACGGATCGTTTTTGCGGCGGCGTAGCCCTGGTAATTGTTAAATCAAGTAGAAATAGTGCAGAGGTAAATAGAATCAGACTAATGACGATCAGCCGTATGACGCGTTGTTTCATTCCGAACGTTCATTGCTCCTTTATTATTCTCCCGGCGTCCGGCTCAGTTCGTGAACGTGCCAATAGACGCTTTCATTGCTCATCTCGGAATGCTTGCGCAGAAACTGATTCGCCAGCGACAGGGCGCCGGGATCGTCTTTGAGGTCGGCAAAAATCTTTGCCTCACGTTTTGCGTCTTCAGTCTGGCCGAGCTTCCGATAGACCAGCATCAAATTGTAGTGGGCGCCGAGATCCTCTGGATCGATTGCCAGGATCTTTCCAAAGCATTCAAGCGCTCCCTGATAATCACGCTTGATCTTACAAAGCTCGCCCAGTTGCTGAAGCGATATGCGATCCCTAGGAAAAGCCGAAAGCACCTGTCTGATGTTACTCTCCGCCTGGTCCAACCGGCCGCGCTTCATGAAGATCCTGGCCTGCTGAAACAAAGCCCGCATGTTTGTCGGATCGCTCTTCACGACAGCATCAAGAATCGTTGCCGCCTCGTCGTACTGTTCAAGGTCAATGTTCGCCAGCGCGCGATTAACCTGCGCCATGGAACGATATTTCTCGTCCAGTTCGGCGGCGTGCGTGAAGGCATCGATCGCCAGCGGATATTGTCGCTGGTCGAACAATGCGATGCCGTAGTTGTTCCAGCGCCTCCAGTCCGGTGGAGCAGTCTTGTCGTTGGGACCAGGCGAGACCGCCTGATTGTCGCCAACTCGCAAAACGTATTCAGTCGACGCCATCGTCACAATCGGATAGTCGACGGACTTGCCGAGCGCGTAATCACTGAACACGCGCGTAAAGCGCCGGTAGCGAACGCGCGCCGTTAGGCGCAGCGTGCCGGTAGCGTTTTTCGGAACCTGAAACTGGTAGCGCGCAACGTCGGAACGTCCGGAATTGATCTGATTATTCTGCGCAAACGTTCGCGTCCGCCAGATGTGATGTTTGTCGTTATAGTTCCCGTCGGCCTTGACCAGGTACGTTTTATAGTTGTGCGCGTTTTCCTCGAGATAACCGTCCGGCTTTATGAAACCGGACCAGTAAACCGCCTTGCCGGCATCATCGCTGACGATAAACTCGACATAGGCTTCGTAGAAGTCACGCAGCTCTGGCGGAAACGAATGGCCGATATTCTTGTTGGTGATTACCACGTCGGCAGTCACCCGATCGCCGCCGGCAATCTTAAAGTAACTGCGATTGACTGGAGCGATGAATTCTTCGGCCGTCACGCCCGGGGTTTGTCGTCTGAGCGCAAAGATGTCGATGCCCAACGCATCGTTCTCGAGAAACTTGTTGACGGCGCTCAGTTGATCCGGCCATTTATAGAAAGTTGGAATCGCCGTGTTAGCGGCGGCCCAGCGATGAGAGACCAGCGTGCCTTTCTTGGCCGATACGTCAAAGAGCGGCGCCGGTTCGCGTTTCATGTGGCAGGAATTACAGGTCTCTTTGTCGCGCACGTAAAAAGGATGCGGTGACTCTTTTGAAAACGATGACTGTTGTAATTCGTCGGCGACCATGAACGCGCGCAGAAATTTATAGTCGTTCAATTCGCGCGGAACCTGCGACTTGTGACACGAGCCACAGAACTCCGGTGTCTTCAAGAGCGGGCGCATCATCGCCCGGCGGTGCGAGGGAATATCATCGAGAATCTGCTGGTCAGAGACCCCAGCGAGCAAACGCGTCCCGTCCTCTTTCACCAACAACGCGGGTTCGCCCATGATGTATCCACCGACCCCGCGTCCGTTCGCAGATTGAATCGAATGGCAAGCTATGCAGGACACACCCTCATCGTCGAATGGCCTTTTGACATGTGAATTCTTAGTGAGCGCGCCGCTGAACAGGGCCGCCGGGTTATGACACGACTCGCAATGACGCGTGAATTCAATTCCCTTCTGGGTCTGCAGATCCTTGACGTTCTTTTGATAGAAGGGTTCGCGAAATGCGTTTCCATGCGCCGATTGCCGCCACTGGACGTGCGCGTCTGTGTGGCAAGTTGCGCAACGTCTGGCAGAGACAAACATCTCTCCTGGTACGAAGGTGCCGGTCGCCGTCGTAGCATTGCCGGGCGAAAAAGGATTAGGCCCGAATTTGAAATCGTATGTTTTTGCTATCTCTGCCGCATAGCCATTTTTGTTGTCGTCATTGTCGGGGTTAGCCGCGAGCTGCCTGCCTTTTGTGAATATCAGCGCGGCCGAGACAAGCACGACGAGGCACAACAATCTTGCTATTGATTGCTTGCATCTGGGCCCGAAGGATCGCGCGCCGTTCTTATTGCCCAACAACATTTTGATTCCTTTCGGCGGCCCGGGGGACTTTCGGAGAATCAGATCACGGAAATTAACGGACAACTCAAATACCAGAGAGTACCTCGCCAGTCAATACCCTCAGGTGGATTCTGATCTCAACCTTTAGGTTGAGATTAGGTATGAGGTGAGTACCGCGAGCGGTAGGGATGGGTCATAGTTTGGTGATTTCGCGCGGAGTTGCGACCCGGTCGCTAGCACCCTCGGTAGCGATTCAGTCTTGCCGCTGTCGTTCCCTTACTTTGTTAAGCCCTTCCCCTCGATCACAGTCAACTTACGATCTATGCCGGGAACATTTATTGTTTCGACCGCGCCATTGGGCCACCTGATTTCGAGCTTGTCGACACTGGTCGCCGTGCCCAGGCCAAAATGAAGGGTCATGTCATTCTGCGAAGCATAACTTCCACCGCTGATCACGTCTCGCCGCTGGCGAATCTTGCCTGTGGTCACGTAAGCCATAGCGCCGATGGCGTCCCGGGAAGACCTTTTGGACGCGTCGCCGACTAAATGAAGCGCCAGCCAATGCCCGCTCGACGCGGTGACATTCTTCAGTACACTCGGCTTCGCGTCACCATTGTTGACAACAACATCCAGCCGGCCATCATTATCCAGATCGCCAACCGCCAGACCCCGCCCACACCAGGCGTAAGCCAATGCGCTGCCAGGCGCGGCGCCCACGCGCTCGAACTTGCCGTTCTTCAGATTGCGAAAAAGCAAAGGTTGCTGAGCATAGCTGGTGCCCCATTGATTATTGTCGACCACCGGGTAAACGTGCCCATTCGCCACGATCAGATCCAACCAACCGTCGTTGTCATAATCAAGGAAGCTGGTGCCCCAACCAAGAAATGGAAGTGTCACTTCGCCGAGTCCGGCTAAATACGTCACGTCAGTGAAATTCGAATCGCCGTCATTGTGATATAGCACATTCGAATCGTCCGAAAAATTCGTGACCTGAAAACTGATCCGCCCAGAGTTATCGTAATCACCGATCGCAATTCCCATCCCCGCCTGCTCCCGACCGTTTTCGTTGAGGGCCACACCCGAAGGGTAACCAACTTCTTCAAAAGTACCGTCGCCTTTATTAATGTATAACTGCTTCGGCGTTGAGTCATTCACTACGACCAGATCCAGCTTGTCGTCCTCATTCGCCTGCACAAAGGCAGAAGAAAATCCGTAGTACCTCTGCGGATCATTGACGCCGGCTTTCACGCTGAGATCTTCGAAAGTGCCATCGGGCTTTTGATGATAGAGCGTGTCGCTTTCGCCGGTCAGGCCGCGCGGTCCGCACATGACCGGAGCGCCGCGAAATTGGCAAAAGTTTTGGCCCACGCCCGCAGGCTTGCTCGCCTCGGCGGGGCTGCGCGGTAGATTGTCCAGATCTATTTCGACATAGCCGGGAACGAAAAGATCCAGTCTGCCATCGCCGTCATAGTCACCCCAGGTGGCGCCGGTGCTCCAGCCTTTGCGCGCCACGCCAAGCTTTTCCGCCACGTCGGTAAACGTGCCGTCGCCGTTGTTGTGATAGAGACGCGAGACCCCAAAGTTTGTGACATAGAGATCGGAACGGCCGTCGTTGTCGTAATCGCCCACAGCCACGCCCATTCCCCAACGCTCGTTGGCCACGCCGGCTTTGTCGGTCGCGTCTTCGAACTTCCAATTTCCCAAATTGTGATAGAGAGCGGCGCGCGGCGGTTTTTCTTTCCCCTGCAACGCCGGCAGAGTCGATCCGTTCACCAGATAAATATCCGGTAAGCCGTCGCCATCGTAATCAAAGATCGCGACGCCGCCCGATGGCACTTCGAAAATGTAGTCTTTCGCCGGCGTGCCGGAGTGATGTTTGAAATTCGTCAGGGCTGTCTTGTCTGTCGCATCCTCAAAAACCACCGGGGCTTTAGGATCGGTAATACCAATCGTTCGTCTTGAGGTGTAGTTAATCGCCGTTCCCGTAACGACGCCGCCCGCCCCCTGCGGGTCTGGCTTCGATGGTGTTTGACCAAAGAGAATAAGGCAAGTCAGCAGACTGAAAACCACGATTGGCGCAACGACTCTTACGAAATAATAAGGCTTCATGCTGTTCGGTGAATAGAAAGTGTTCTTGCTATCAATGGAGAGACACAAAATCGCGCGACGGACTTGGCTGCATTTTTTGGCGCAGAGACATGCCGAAAATACGCATCCGGTTCAGGCGTGTCAATCGAATTTCTTTAATCGAGCCTTGGCTTCGTTAATCAACCGATTGTTGCCTTCATAAGAAACCTGCGCGCCGTCATCAGCAATCTTAGGTGGGTATTGATGCTCCTGATAAACGGGATAGGCTTCGGTGCGCAGGTGCGACAACATGTGATGGCCACGACGCGACGCGCGTTCGTGCCGCAGCGCAGAAATATCGATTGGACCAACGACGATTCGTTCGCCGGGCCCGGGCGAAGCCTCCGCCAAAAGCCGCCCGTCATAGTCTACTATCTGGCTGCCGCCGGGCCACGAATAAGGGGGGTAGTGTTTCAAACTCGCTCCCTGATTCGCGGCCGCGACATAGGCGATGTTTTCGATCGCGCGTGCGCGATTAATCACCGTCCACCAGGCCATCGGCTCAGTCGCGCCCCACGGATCCATGTAAGCGGAAACGCGCACCATGACCTCAGCGCCGTTCGCGGCCAGTTGTCGCATCGCTTCCGGAAACAACCAGTCGTAACAGATAGCGACCCCGATACGGCCGATGGGTGTGTCAGCTACCGGAAAAAGCGTTTGATCGTAGTCAGGCAAATCGTGCGGACTGGTATGTACTTCGTATGGAATCCAGGTGTTTACTTTTCGATACTTATAAAGAATATTCTGCGGACCAATTAAACAAGTGGCATTGAAAACATGCCCAGGCCATTTAGGATCAATTTCCAGCATCGAGCCGCTTTGAATATAGATGTCATGCTCGCGTGCTTTTTGCTGCAAACGTTCGGTGTGCTCGTTAGGGATTTCAATGGCGAGTTTCTCAACCAGCTCTTTCGCCGTTTCGAAAACTGGCGCCGAATGTGCGAACTCCGGAAACACCACCAGCCTTACCGGCAAAAACGGCGCCGCACCTGCAACTGCCGAATCGATCATTGAGAGCATGCGATCGGTATTCGCCCGCATCGCCCGTCGCTCGATCGGATTCGGCAGGTCCGTTTGGCAACATGCCACCGAGTATCTAATGTGTTCCATGGGACGGCCTGGCTCTCCACAGATTGCGCAGACAGGAAAAATTCAGTACCTGAATAACGATGCTAATTGTTCTGCCTTCTTCGTATCTGTGTAATCTGCGGATAAATCATCGAACCATCAACGCCTCAATCGGCGGCACCGATGAATTCACCACGCGCGTATTGTATTTCTCAAGATACCTGCGCCGCTCGTCTGTCAATGGATAATGCTCAGTCGATGGATAAGGATAGCGGCTCATTCCGTGAAACGGCAGAGGCCCAAGCTGGTCCGGACTGGCAGAGTTAATGTCCATCTCTTTGCTGAAACCGTCAGCATAGAGCAGAAACGTGCGCGTCCAACCGGCAGGCAAAGGTGGTAACGCTTTCGCGTCGAACGAAAGACTAATCTCATCTCCCGGCCGGCTGACTACGAACATGTCATCGCTTCTTAAAAGTAGTTCGCGCACGTCACCTTCGCGCGTGTAGCGCCCAGTCATTACTTTCCAGGGAGAAGTAAAGGATACGCGGCGATAGTCGTAGCCGAATGGTTCCCGGCCGTCCGGCGTTACTTCTGCCGAGAAACCTCGCCAACGCAAATCGGCGCGAGCTGCATCCAGCCGATTGATTTGCAATGGTGATTTTCCATCGGACGTGTCGACCAGAATCTGGTCCCAATAGATGCGCATGTTGGTGACGAGGCGAACCTCGCGATCAGCTGAGAGAAATTTTCCGGTTAGATCGACAGTTACCGTTTGTGGCCGGCCCACGGGAATTCCAATGTCCCCAACCACCGTGCGCCAGTTCCCTTTTTTATCCTTGACCTGAAGCGAAGGAGGAGCCATCTCTTTCTTCGCCTGCGATGCGGCAACGTTGTCGCTGGACCATGCATAATCCGTCCAGCCGGTCATTAGGAGAACAATCCGACTCTCGGGGCTATCAGGAAGCTTCATTGTCAACGTGTGCTGATCGGCATAACCTCGAATCCGATCGAGCTTGAAATCACCGGGCCAGCGGCGATCCATTTTCGAGATTAGATCGAGTACATCGCGTCCGTGGTCATCAGTTGCGGTCAACGGTGGCTGTGCATCGCGCGTGACAAAAAGCTTGAACGGCTTCGGCTGATTGCTCATGCCTTCATTTGGATAAACCTCAGTGTTCTCAGGATGGGCCACCGCGATCAACTGCAAACGGTCGACAAACATCGACTCCTCAAGCTCGTTGGTAACTCGCAGCTCATAGCGGCCGTCTTTTTCTTTCAATTGATCGCTACGGATGCGCACGTACTCATCGGGATCGGGCTGGTTATAGCGGCCGGGTTCTTCGAGGTAACCCATCTCGCCTCCGCCCATAAAATCAGTGACAAATTCAAAGCGCTCACCGTTCCATGTATATAAATAAGGACACGATGAGGGCTTGCGATCGAGTTCGGTGATCTTCAAAGAGATCAGGTTGCCAATCTCTTGATGTCCGGCGAACTCGGTTTCAGCCTGCACGATCCCCGCCGGCCACAACACGCGCACCACATCCGGCTTCTCCCGTTTACCCAAACCAAAAATCAGATCAGCCGGCGCCGGAGCTGGTGATGCCGAGTAAGTTTCCAGCTTCTGATAGAGACTGCCCGCGCGCATTTCGACTTTCGCTTCGACCGCACTCTTGTTGCTGATGCGGCCCTGAAGATCGATCTTGATCGAATGATTGCGATTGCCTCCATCGTTGCGGAGCAAACGCAATCCACCGGAAATCGTTCCGAAGATCAAGTCCTCATCGCCATCGCCATCCAGGTCGCCGGAAACCAACAAGCGCCTTCCTGGGCCTTCTGTGACAGCCGGCACCTTAACCTTGATATGCGGCGCAACCTTGCCGCTCACATCAGTCCAGCCGTTGCCCGTGTTACGCCACACGCGCACTTTCATCACCACACCATCATCATGGGTGGTCACCGCCGTTACCAGATCGAGTAGTCCATCATTGTCATAGTCGATTAATTGAGAGGCATTGTTGTATTGCGCTGTTTGTGAATTAGGTTCTACGGTAAGTTCACCCGGCCCTCGTTTTAGCTGAAAACCTTCTTTGCCATCACTCAACGCAAAGTAACCAGCCAAGGCGCTCTTGCCAAAGAAGAAATCTGGATAGCCGTCTTTGTTTAGATCTCCTATGGCAGCGCTGCTTGTCCCTCCCGTCCGTCCTGTCAGTTCCTTGCCACTCAGCCCGGCGGCCGCAGCTATGTCTTTGAAAGTGCCATCTCTCATGTTGCGCCACAGCGTTACTTTGTTCCCGCTGCTAAGCAGATCAACGTCGCGCCGGTTGTCGAAGTCAGTGGGTATTACCTGGGACGCACGATTGTCGACGGCGATGTGCGCTGTATCCGTCTGATCGGTGAACGTGCCGTCACCGTTATTGCGTAACAGCATGCCCGGAACGGGCGGGGACACCAGATTCATTGTATAGAGAGAGCTGGGCGGGTGTTCAGCCAGCGCTTTCTCAATCTTCAATGCGCGAGAAACATCTTCTCCGCCGCCTATGATGATGTCGAGATCTCCATCGTGATCATAATCAATGAACGCGACCGAGGTTGATAGATATTTGTAATCAGGAATTTTTGCAGCAGCGGTTACGTCTGAAAAATGTCCGCCGCCGTCGTTGTGGTAAAGACTACTTTTGCCGTATCGCACGACGAAAAGATCTGGGCGACCATCATTATCGAAATCGCCGGCCACCACTGCCATCGCTACTCCGTCAACCTCCTTCGCCAGACCGCCCGACCGCTGAGTCAAATCGGTAAACTTTCCTTCGTCATTGCGCAAGAGCCGCTGCGATCCGCTCGCAACTTCGATGAGATCAAGGTCACCATCGCCATCGAAATCAAACAAAGCTGCGTCGCCACCGGCTTGTCCGAGCACCTGACTCTTCGAAATCTCTAGGTTGCGGATTGGCGGTAGCGATGTCGCGGTCACATCAGTGAAGACGACGTCCGGCGGGCGCTGATCTACCAACTCCGACTCGATGCCGGTTGAAACTACCGCCTCCGCGTAATGTCCGCCTTCGAGATAATTTGTTCCGATTGTCGTGCCGGCCCCGGTTTCTTTAAGCTCCTGAAATCTCTTCAGCATCTGCTGCGCTTCAACTTTATTACCCGTGCGCGTCATGAGAATCCCGAGGTTGTAAAGCGCAGTTTCATTGTAGGGCTCCGCATCAATGGCTTTTCGAAAAGCGGCGATCGCTTCCGGGTACTTTTTCTGTTGGCTGAGTATCTGGCCCACGTTAATGTTCGAGCCAATGTCGTCCCGATCGATCTTCAACACTTGCTGAAATTCGGAGATTGCTTCCTCAAATTGATTTTGCGACCGAGCGATTAGGCCAAGGATGTAATGCGGTTGTGGGCGGTTCGGGTCCTGACTCAGCGCTTTCTCTGCTTCACGTTTGGCGCCGGCGGCGTCCGGTAAATAATAGAGCGCAATGCTGAGGTTGATCCGCGCGATTGTTAGCTCGGGTTTGATTTCCAGAGCCCGAGTGAAAGAATCGGCCGCCTCCTTAGCCTTGTACTGTTCGAGCAGGGCTGCACCAATGTTGTTGGCGCGATAAGCCGCTTCGCTTTTTTCAAATGCGGATTGAGGGGATAAGCCGCCAGCCTGGATTGAAGAAGTAGCGGTCGATGACTTGATCAGTTCCGCGCCTACAATTGCGCACGAAAACAGGAGGGCAAAGAGAATCACGAAGGACGCCGATTTCATATTCGAGCTAAGATGACACGAACGAACGAAAACCATCTAAGAGGCGTGTAGCGGTGCAAGGTTTAGGCCGGGGTTATCTTAAGCCCGCACGTCAGTAAGCGCACTTGTTCGTGACGTGCCCTCCTTCACGGTAGCGCTTCGGCCGCGATCACTTCGCAACAACAGTCACGTAATCTTTGCCACTATACAAGCGGACGCCATCGCCGTTCTTCGTCATCATCAATGGCCGTGGTCTTTGAAGGGCGGTGTCCTTCTTGGTTGCGATCGAGAGAATTTGATTCCCTGCCAAATCGAGAATCTGCATCTTCCCGTCGTTGCTAAAACCAAATCCGTAGGCTCCCGTGCCGAGGGCGAAGCCATTAATCGAGACTGGCGAATCGGTGATGAAAAAGCCTTCATACTTTGCCCGCACGTCGGCTGCGTATCCGGAAGTATCGACCAGACCGGTGATCACGAAACGTTTGCTTCCGAAACGTGCGGCCGCAGAGTTCCGCATCTGCGTCGGCGCGCTGAGCCCCTGGAAATAGAATCCCGGCGGCACGACCTGATTCAGTTCCGCGCCCGCCAGTATGGTCACGGAATTTTGAGCGACGGCAAGTGCCGGCAAGCAACAGAGGATTGACAGTAACAATGAGATGGTAAACAAAACTCGTCTGAGATTCATCATTAATGATTCCTTTCGCCGCAAGTCCAGGATATGGAAAGCATCATCTTACACGGATGAGATAGGATCAACCTTGGCGGAGCTGGTTCCTGAACCAATAGCGAATTTTCAGAAAGCGCAAATACAATTAAGGAGACAGACGTTGAATACTAACGCGTTGTGCTTCAATTGGACGTCCAACAACGGTTGCCGTAAGTACTTCTGAACGCGTTAAAGTGGTATCCAAGCGCGACGTTACCGCGACGCCGTACTTGAAGACTCGGTGACGCGAGAATGATTTTTCAAGTTCTCAACTCACCTCGTTGTCTCAGCTTTCGGATACGGGCAATGTCGGCATCCACTCTGACAACAGTAACCACGCTTCAGGTGATAAGCTCGCGTGAAGACGATCGAGCCGTTTTCGCGGTAGAAGTCGCGACCTTCGATCAATTCGGATAGCTCAACGTTTGTGGGCCGCGCAGAATCAGTCTGTACTGCTTTAGATAAGCAGTTCACACAAAGACACTCTCGTTCGGGCGTGACATCTTTCAGGTGAGGAAGATCGTTACACCAGCAAGATTGGCCGCTCAATTGTGGGCCGCACTTAAACGCAGTTCCACAAACGGAACATTGCTTTTCCCTGGCAGTCTCGGTACTAAAATTTTCGCGGGATTCCATCTCACCTTCCGGCCACTGCAAATTCTTTCGCGTTTGCGAAGTCCATTCGCTTGAAAGCCCTGCGGGAACCGATCCAGGAAATCATATCAGGATGAAAAAGATGCGCCAGGAGTTCTGTGCCATCAACTACTCTTGGACCAGGACGAGCAAAATAAGAGTTCGCATCGACAACGAAGACTTAATTCTTTCTTACGGCGGGCAAATCGAACCAGCCAGGGTTAGCGGCGATTTCATTTGTCTGCTCGATGGCAAGGAACTTACGCCCGCTTGGCTCAGTGATTGGGCAATGACCCCTAGGTTGCGTCGATAAAGGACTTACGAAACTCAAATTGGCGTTGGCTAATATTGAACACCCATTTTGAGTCTTTTTTGGCCGTCGACAGCACACCAAAATCTGGTAGTGGTGTCGTTGACTCGAAGAGGTTGGTGGCTACTTGTGGGTTAGGAAACTGCTGGATTTGGCCTAAACATGACAAGCGACGACCGGGATCGAACCGGGGAGCTTAGGGCTATGGACGACGATGCGCGGCACAAACGCAAGTCTTTTGTCTTTTCAAAAGTTGCAGCCACCAATATTTCCCAGGAAATTCT
Organism: Pyrinomonadaceae bacterium; assembly: GCA_046262835.1. Classification (GTDB taxonomy): domain Bacteria; phylum Acidobacteriota; class Blastocatellia; order Pyrinomonadales; family Pyrinomonadaceae; genus UBA11740. The sequence continues at coordinate 805 of JBHELZ010000056.1, read as the reverse complement.
CCATCCCTTTCCCCTCTCTGTTCTTCATACGTCATGTGCAATTCTTTTCGGTCACAAATTGGCCACACGTTCATTCAATAGTTTGCCACGTGATAACGCAGCCCCGAGTGTTCAATCAGTAGCGCATAGAGTTTGAACTAAACCTCACCTTTGGTTTTGCAGTTCAGGCACCGCACGGTCGCGATGGTTGAATAGTACCGCTTGCCGTCGTTAACAGGCAGAGCTGATTCTCATCGGGCACAAACTGAAGTAATCCCCATCATCTCTTAGTAATCGGCCCTTGAGTAATTAAGTCAGATGTGCCAGCTAAACCCCATACTTCCCGCAGGAACTGAGGGCCGCAGTTCCAACTCTGTCACTGAGCCACTGAAATCCCGTCAGGAATTCCAACAAATCCTGTGAATTCAGGAGCTGATACCAGAGACTCGCTGACTGATTGGTTGGACCGCAGAGGATCGCGATCACCTTACCTGTGCCAGGTTTTCCCGGCGCCGGGCCGTAGCCAGGATTAGTTCGCACCACGATGATCTTCTTGATGTCTCCAGCGATCACCGAACCGTTCTTCTGCACAGAACCGGAAACAATCACCGCCATGTACTGCGGCACGGTCGCTGGTGGATTAGAGCTGTTGCCGGGCCGGCTGGTCCACATGTCACCGCACGCCGGCTGCTGTGACCCATCTTGGAAACCCTTAAAGGAGTTCGGGCCTGACCCACTGCTCATTGGGTTATTCTGGGCCCACTGCGAGCCCCAGAAGTAAACCGTAGCGCCGTTGGCCAGGCTTACCCGGTCGCCAATTACGAAC
>JBHELZ010000055.1:0-17767 GCA_046262835.1 Pyrinomonadaceae bacterium | reverse complement strand
GCACAAGACGGCCCTGATCGATGGACTGACTGGTTGTTCGCTGACCTATGCGGAACTCGAAGACGCGGTGCGCCGAGTCGCGGTTAGTCTGGCCCACCGAGGTTTCAAGAAAGGCGATGTGTTCGCCATCTTCAGCACGAACTGCATTGAGTACGCGACTATGTTTCACGCGGTCGCAATGCTCGGCGGCATCAGTACCACGCTCAATCCGTTGTACACCGCTGAGGAGGCGGCATTTCAACTGCTGGACGCGGGCGCAAAGTTTCTGGTTACCGCGCCGCTTTGTATCGAAAAAGCAATCGCCGCCGCCAGGCAGGCGAACGTCGAGGAGCTGTTTGTATTTGGCGAGGCGGAAGGCGCCACTCCATTTGCATCTTTGCTGGAGAGCGACGGTGACGTGCCGCGCGTCAAGATCAATGCAAAAGAAGATTTGGTTGCGCTTCCTTATTCGAGTGGCACGACCGGACTGCCGAAAGGCGTGATGCTTACTCACTACAATCTGGTCGCGAACATGTGCCAGATGGACGGGCTCGACTATTTTCACCGTGACGATACGCTGCTTTGCGTGCTGCCTCTCTTTCACATTTATGGTTTGGTCGTCGTGCTGAACATGGGCCTGCACCTGGGCGCGACGATCGTAGTCATGCCCCGATTCGATCTCCAGCTGTTCCTCGAAGCGATTCAAAAATATCGGGTCACTCTCTCGCACATTGTGCCCCCAATCGTTCTGAAATTGGCGAAAGATCCGCTAATCGATAATTACGATCTTTCAAGCTTGAAAATGATTTTTTCCGGTGCCGCGCCTTTGGGCGCCGACCTGTCCCAGGAGTGCATGAAGAGACTTGGCTGCGGGATCCGCCAGGGCTACGGCATGACTGAGACAAGTCCGGTCACTCATAGCAGTCCGGCGGATCCGGCAAAGATGAGACACGGATCCGTCGGGACCGCGGCGCCGAACACGGATGTGAAACTTGTCGATCCCGCGACTGGCTTTGAGATTGGTGCAAATCAGGAAGGCGAAGTTTGTGTTCGTGGTCCGCAAATAATGAAGGGTTATCTCAACAACCCCGAAGCGACTGCGCGCACGATCGACGCGGACAATTGGCTGCATACGGGTGATATTGGTTACGCCGATGAAGACGGCCACTTCTTCATCGTTGATCGGGTGAAGGAACTGATTAAGTACAAAGGTTTTCAAGTGGCGCCGGCCGAACTCGAGGCGGTTTTGTTAACGCATCCGGCGATTGCCGATGCCGCAGTCATTCCCTCTCTCGACGAAGAAGCGGGCGAAGTCCCGAAGGCTTTTGTGGTAACCCGGCACTACACTACCGGCGAAGAGATCATGAGTTTTGTCGCCGCGCGCGTCGCCCCGCACAAGAAAATTCGGGACGTTGAGTTCATTGCCAAAATTCCAAAATCGCTGTCAGGTAAAATTTTGAGAAGGGTTTTGGTCGAGCAGGAACGAGCGAAACGAGCTGCCGCCGAGGTTGTTTAGGGCTGGCCGTTTGCCGCGGTCACGCCCCGGCCTGACTCTAAAATTAGAGGTTAAATATGAGCGAACAAATTTCAGCAGACAGAGTTTCGCGCGCGGTACGGGGCTATTTTCTGGCGATTCGCGCGATGGACCCCGACGCTTTTGCAAATGCCTTCGCGGAAGACGGGACGACCCACGACCCGCACGGCTCAACTGCGGTCACCGGCCGCGCCGGGTTACGCGAATTTTTTCAATCAATCTGCAAGAACTTCAAAAGCGTGGCCTTAAATGAAGACTCAATTTTTATCGCCGCCAACGCCGCCGCGGTGAAATGGACCGGTAAGGGGACCAGCACAAGCGGCCGCGAAGTAAACTTTGAAGGCATCGACGTGATTGAAGTGAATCAGGATGGCAAGATCCAGGCAATCCATGCGTATTGGAATCCGGCGGAGATGATCGCGCAGTTATAAAATCATAACGGCTTTTGTTTAGGTCCTGGACTTGTGCCGCGGCCTGTTCGCGCACAAGTCCGCCATCCAAACGCCGATTATGTTGGTAATCTCTTTCTAATGTCACGAGTCATAACCAGCGCGCCAGCGTGGACAATTCCGGGATTCCTCGAGACGCGCGAAAACAATCATTTATTCATCAGCGGCGTGGATGCGACTTCGCTCAGTTATAAATATGCCACGCCGTTGTTCGTCTTTTCCGAAGCGCGGATTCGCGCAAACATCGCGCGTTTGCAATCAGCCGCCAAACAGGTCGAGCGGCCAATCAAGTTCTGTTACGCCTCGAAAGCCAATTCAAACATGGCGGTGCTCGGCGTCGTGCGCGACGCGGGGATCGATATCGAAGTCAACAGTGGCGGCGAACTTTATAAAGCCCTCCGCGCGGGTTTCCGGCCCGATCAAATTATTTTTAACGGCACCAGCAAGACCGACGAAGAGCTTGATGACGCAGTGCGCGCCGGCATTTATTCGATCAATGTCGACTCGATTTATGAAATTGAGCTGGTCGAAAACGCGGTGCGGCGCGCGCGCAGCGAACTAAATTCAGGTTTGCCCCCGGCGCGAATTGCTTTGCGCCTGGTTCCCGAAATTGGAACCCGCTCGCATCTGGGCTTGCAGACCGCGCTGCTTACCTCGAAGTTCGGCATCTCGTCATCAGAAGTGCTCGAGGCATTTCGCCGCGGCTTACATAGCCCGGATTTGATTCACGTCTGTGGCATTCACATTCACGTCGGATCGCAAACGCCGGATGTCGAGCCTTTCGCCGAAGCTTTCAAGAATATGTGGAACCATCTTGTGACCATTCATCGTGAGACGGGTCTGAGGCTCGAGCACATCAATCTCGGTGGGGGCATTCCAGTGAATTACCTGCGTGACAGATCACAGGCAGATCAACTCCCCGAGCACGAGCGCGACATGCTCGGGGCGGATCTGGAACCGTCGGCAGTCCTGACCGAGGCTTTGCGCGTTGCGCGTGAATCAGCGCGAGACGCGGAAGCCGAGCATTTACTGGATCAAGTGACAATTCTGCTTGAGCCGGGTCGCAGCATCATCGCTGATGCCGGGGTGGTGCTCACCAAAGTGCGCAACATAAAACGAAGACCCGAAACCGACGACGTTTGGCTGTTGACGGACGCGGGCTACAACATTCTCCTGTCGATGAATAATTACAAGTGGTACTACCATCTGATTTCGGCCTCGCGTGCGTGCGACCCTGCGTCGGCGCAATACAAAGTCGCCGGGCCACTGTGTGACTCAGGCGACGTGTATTTTGATATTGAGCGGCAGGGACGATTGCCTGATTATCGTCTGCTGCCGCCAGACGTGAAGCCTGGCGAGGTGCTGGCGCTTTTGAACAGTGGCGCGTACTCGCTTTCGCAAATGTTTCCTTATAACGGCCGGCCGCTGCCGGCAGCGGTGATGGTGCGCGACAACGGCAACGCGGATTTGATCAGGAAACGCGACACGTACGAAGATTTGCTGGAGAACGACGTTTGGGAGAGCGAGTTAGTCAAAAAGTAATAAGCCCTTTAGTCGAATCAGTTGAAGAAAGGTGCAATCGTGGGTTGACCCACTTGCGATAATTCCAGATTCAAGATTTCAAATTCCAGACATCGAGACCGGTGAGAATTGCGAAATGGGGAGATTAAACCTGGGACCGAATCTGGGACTTGGCACCTGGGCGATGGCATTTGGAATCTGGAATCTGGGTCTTGAATGATCGAATCATAACGCGAGTTTATATGTCTGGTTAGGGCGCGGCTTTTCAGTCTTCCAAAGGAAATCAATACGATGCGTTACAGCAGATTCGAGGACCTGCCAGTTTGGAACAGCGCGATCGAATTGGCCGTCCAGGTTTACGATCTCACAGACCGGATGCAGTTTAGACGTCGCTACAGCCTGAGGGATCAACTTGATCGCGCCGCTGTTTCAGTCTCAAACAATATCGCCGAAGGCTTCGAGCGCGGCACAAACAACGAGTTGCTGTCGTTTCTTTACATTGCTCGCGGCTCGGCAGGCGAAGTTCGTTCGATGTTGTGTTTGATGGAACGCTTGCCTGCACTTCGCAAACTCGGCCCACCGATAGGACCGTTGGAGACTAAGGCTGAGAGTTGTTCCCGACAGCTAAAGGGTTGGGCTCAATCTCTACAAGACTCAGAATTTAAAGGCGAGCGTAACGTGAATCGAAAGACTAAGCATATCGACAAGGCGGCGCGAGAGCGCGACAAATTCCTAAAAGAGCTGGCCGAGCTTCGAGCGAAAGGTTCGGCTAAGCGCAACCAGAATTAGTTTCCGTCCACGTAGTCTGACTATCAAGTAACTTGAAACCTGAAACTTCAAAGCACACTGAACTGATTCGCGGCCTGGGCCTCGCGGCCGCAATCTCAGTTAATGTCGCGAACGTAATCGGCACCGGCGTGTTTCTCAAGGCGCGCGTGATGACCTGCAACGTTGGCACTCCGGGAAAGGCTTTGACGGTTTGGCTGGTCGCGGGATTGCTCTCACTTGCAGGCGCACTTACTTATGCCGAGCTCCTCGCGATGATGCCGCGCGCGGCGGGCGAATACGGCATCATGCGGGACGCTTATGGGCGGCCGCCAGGATTCATTTATGGTTGGACCCAGTTTGCGATCGCGCGCAGCGCCTCGGCCGCCGCTCTCGCGGTTGGTTTCGCAATCTTTCTTAACGCGTTGTTGAAAGGCGCGCTGAATCAAACCTTTTTTACTCTTCCGTATGTCAACGTTCCGTTCGGGCGGCTACAGCTTGTGGCGCTCGGGGCTATCGCATTGACTGTTCTTATCAACTGCGCAGCCATAACAGTGAGCGGCGGAGTGGCGACCTTCCTTACCTCCATCAAAGTTCTGCTTTTAATCGCGGTCGGCCTGGGTGCGTTTTTCTTTGGGGGCGGCGATTGGTCGCATCTGTCGCAGGCGAATGCCGGCGGGACATGCGAAGGCGTAGCAATTACCACCGGGGGGCTGGCGGGGTTCGCCGCGGCGATGTTAGGCGCACTGTGGGCCTATGACGGTTGGAACAACGTCACTTTCCTTGCGGGCGAAGTCAAAAATCCGGAACGCAATCTGCCGCTCGCTCTAATCACCAGCATGTTTTTGGTAATGGGACTTTATTTGCTGGTGAACATCGGATACTACCACGTGCTCACTCCGACGGAAGTCGCGAGTGTGCCGGCGTCATTGTCGGTGGCCGCAGAAGTCGTCAGGCGTTTGCTGGGGGCGATTGCCCTCACCTTGATGGCCGCCGCCATGATGACATCTTCATTTGGCGCGCTACACGCTTCCATCCTCGCGACTTCGCGCGTGCCTTACGCAATGGCGCGCGATGGTTTGTTCTTTAAAGGCCTGGCAAAGATTTCGCCGCGCACACACGTGCCCATTCGATCGCTGGTCGTTCTGGGAATTTGGGCGAGCGTGCTGGCGCTGTCCGGTTCATACGACCAATTAACCGATGCCGCCGTGTTTGCGCTAACGCTTTTTTACGCCTTTGTCGCCGGCTCGGTTTTCATTTTTCGACGTCGTATGCCGGACGTTCACCGGCCGTATCGCACCTGGGGATATCCGTTCGTGCCGATCATCTATCTAACCGTAACTATCTGGCTGTTGGGCCGAATAGTTTGGGATGCCCGACCGGCAATGAGCAGCACGATTGGACTGTTTCGCGCAGCTCATCCGGTTTCGGCGTTGGCCGAGTCCTTGAAGGCGCCGCCATTGGCAAGTCTAATCTTCATACTGCTGGGTTTGCCCGTCTACCTGATCTTGTCACGCCAAAAAGGGAATATGAATGAAGAATAAGTTTGTACTCTCGTTGCTTGCGATCGCGGCGCTATCGATCTCGGCACTGGGTCAGCGTCCAAATTCGTTCACTGCCGCCGGCTCGCGCGCAGCTTCGCTGCAGGATCTCGTCAACGAAGCGGCGCGGGCGGCACTGACGAAATTCGCCGACAGCAAGTTGACCGAATCACAGCTTTCGATAACGTTAATTGATCTGCGCGATCCTCAGCATCCGGTTACCGCGAGCTTTCGCGGCAATGAACGCGTTTACCCGGCGAGCGTGGTCAAACTTTTCTATTTCGTCGCCGTGCACCGCTGGCTGGAAGACAGAAAGATTCAGCCGACCGACGAATTGACCCGCGCCGTCCGCGACATGATTGTCGATTCGTCAAACGAAGCTACGCAATATGTGGTCGATGTACTGACGCAGACGACCGGAGGATTCGAGCTGCCGCCGAAAGAGATGGCAGCCTGGCAGTACAAGCGCAACGTGGTGAATCGATATTACGCATCGCTCGGATTCACCAACATCAACGTCAATCAAAAAACGTTTTGCGAGGACGCGTACGGCCGCGAGCGAACATCACGTGGGCCAAAGGGTGAAAACCGGAACAAGCTGACGACGGACGCAACCGCGCGTCTACTTTCAGAGATCGTCACCGGCCGCGCCGTCAATCAGGCGCGGAGCGCACAGATGATGGATTTGCTGAAGCGAGATTTTTCCGGCACGTCAAAAGACAATGATGATCAGGGTCACGGCTTTACCGGCATCGCTTTACAGGGAACTGCCGCGAGGCTCTGGTCAAAAGCCGGATGGACCAGCACTACCCGTCACGATGCGGCGTACGTTGAACTGCCAAATGGGTCGAGGTTCGTGCTGGTCACCTTTACCACGGATCACGCGAACGATCGAGAGATCATTCCGACCGTCGCAAAAGTCGTGATCCATGGGATTGGAGCAGTGAAATAGCGGACTTGTCAGAACCGGGAGCGGTAGCCCGGATCATGGCGCAAAGTTTCTTTTAGCGAGAGGCAATCTAGATTATCCGTTGTCTGCAACACGACTTCCTGATCCGGTCGCTACCGCTCCCGGTTCTGACACAATCCGTTTCCCAAGTCGCACCATGATTTCTGACCTGTCGGAACGTCACCAACCCATCACTGGCCTTTTCGAATTGTCTCTTCGTTTTGAGGAATGGGATCAATTCGGCCTCAGCAAACAGCAAATCGATTTTTTTCATGCTAACGGCTACCTCGCCGGCATCCGAGTTCTAAGCGAGGAACAGATTCGCGTGCTGCGCGACGAACTCGCGCAAGTTATTGATCCGGATCATCCAGCTCACGATCTCTTCTACGAATTTCACTCCAACGAATCGACTGACCCCTCGAGGGTTCTGTTTCACGCGCTTGGCGCGTGGCGCATTACGCCTGGATTTCACGATTTGCTGTGGAATCCGGCGCTTCTGATGCCGGCGTCGCAATTACTCGCGGGCGCGGTCCGATTTTGGCACGACCAACTGTTTTGCAAGCCCGCGCATCACGGGGGCGTCGTCGCCTGGCACCAGGACTATTCCTACTGGACGCGCACCCAGCCTATGGCCCACTTGTCGTGCTGGATCGGTCTCGACAATTCGACGAGGGATAACGGCTGCGTGCACTACGTGCCGGCCAGTCACCGCTGGAATCTTCTGCCTGTGACCGGTTTAGCGAATGACATGAACGCGATCAGGGATGTGTTAACTAAAGATCAGACAGAGACATTCAGGCCGGTGGCCATCGAACTGAAAGCCGGCGAGTGCTCATTTCATCACCCATTGATGGTCCATGGCTCGTTTGAGAATCGAAGCGACGGCGCGCGGCGCGGCGCCGTGATAAATTTCATCCGTGACGGCGTGTGTTCGGCTTCGAATCTGCCGCTGTTGCAAGGCGTACCTCGGATTCCTGCCGGAGAGAAGATCCAGGGACAATTTTTTCCACTGCTGTTCGATCCGAAGGCGTCGGGATTATAAAACGATTCCAAAATGCTCTCGCAAGAGTTGCTCGTATTCCGCTCGGCCGCTAACGGAGTACTCACTACGCACACCATTCTCATTGGAGATGAATCGCGTGTCGCTCAAAGAGATTCGACCCCCGGCGGTCAGCCTCGAACAGATCCGATTTTGCGTGAAGTGGGAATCGGGCCACGTCTGATGATACCTACAACGTTCCGCATAGTCGGCATACGCGTATGTGTTTAGGTTGAAGCGGTACTGCGACATCCACTCGCCGTGGTTTTCGTCGCTGCGTTTCATCAGGACGAGATACTCTCCGCTGTCTTTGATGCGATAGGCTCGCCCGCCCTCAGCTTGCGCCTCACGTTCATCGATCAGCAATGGCTCGATGAACGAGTCGCCAAACCCGACATCAACCAGCCAACGTGTGTCGAGTTTGACGAGCAGCGCCATGTGATCAAAATCCGGGCTGAATCCTCCGCTGGAATCGGCAACCTGGGCCGAAAGCATACGAACTTCGTAGCTCAACTCGCGCAACAAGGCAGCGAACAGACCGTTTAGTTCATAGCAAAATCCGCCCCGGTTCCGCTTCACAATTTTTTCGAATAAGGCGTCGTCATCGAGAATGATTGGTTCGCCTGCGTGAATGCTCAGATTCTCGAAAGGCACGGCTCGCAAATGCGCCAGGTGTAGTTGTCGCAGCGTTTCCGCGTCGCGATTTAAGGGGCCGCGATATTCGATTCGATCGAGATAAGCAGGAATGTCCATTTTTCTTCCGGCACGGTAAATCATTCAGATAAACGGGGGAACAATTTGTGCCCGTGCAAGTCTAAATCATTACGACGGAGGACAGTCACGATGATAACCGATCGCAGTGTCACAAGTGTGCCGCTCGCTCCTTCAAGACCAAACATCAATGTCACACCTCTAATCGACGTGCTGCTGGTGATGCTGATTATTTTCATGGTAGCCGCACCCCTCAAGCCGAAGAGATTTCTGGCGAAGGTTCCGTCTCCGCCGGTGCACGACCCCAGGATTAATCCCAATTTCAACACCCTCGTGGTGACTATCAATCCCGACCTCAGTCTGAAACTGAACAGCCTGACTGACATGGGATCGGTAAACGACACCGGTAAAATCAGCGCCGCACTTTCGGATCTTTTTCGGCAGCGGCTTTACAATCACGTCTATCGGGATGAACTGCGCGATCGCGCCGATCTGCCGGATAGCATGCGCATCGAACGGACTGTTTATATCAAAGCCCCTCGCTCTATCCAGTATGCCGAGGTGATTAGGGTTCTCGACGGCCTTAAAGGCGCGGGTGCCTCTCCCATTGGATTGCAAATCGACGATTTGAATTAGTAACCATGCGCCGGCTCGGCTGACCGTAAACGGCCGCCCTTAGGGCGACGTCTGCGTCCTCTCTGACGGTCAGGCTCCCGCCCCCGTTCGCCAGCGTTACCGTCCTGTAACAGGCAACTTGTATCCCGCCAAACTTCATCTGCTAAAATTGCCCATGGTTAGTCCCTGGACTTCTTAATACAGTTTTAGGAGAGTTGTCATGAATGTCGACACAGTTCTTATGAAGAATCGTAGCGAGTTGAAAGCGGGCGTGCTGGGTTTGTTGTTGGTGCTCTCAGTGACTGCTTGTAAAGCGAAAGCCTCAAATCCGGCCTTGAACTTTGCCCCCGTTCCCGACGCCGCGCCTCAGAATTCCTATGCAGATATTGTTAGCAAAGTTGCTCCGGCGGTGATCACTATTCGAGCCGACAAGCGCGTGCGCACGCCACAGCAGTTTCCTTTTTCGGACGATCCATTCTTTCGTGGATTGTTCGGTAATCGCGGACCGCAGCAACCGCAGGAACAACTACAGCAGGCGTTGGGGTCCGGCGTAATCGTCAGTGCTGACGGGTACATCCTGACGAACCATCACGTGATCGACGGCGCCGAAGACATCAAGATTGAAATGAACGACGGCCGCACGCTGGAGGCGAAGCTAATCGGTTCTGATCCGCCGAGCGATCTCGCCTTGCTGAAAGTGAAGGCCGAGGGACTCACTTACATGACGCCGGGCGATTCGGACAAGGTGCGGGTCGGCGACGTAGCGCTGGCGATCGGTAATCCGCTCGGTATTGGACAAACTGTGACGATGGGTATCATCAGCGCAAAAGGCCGGTCGACCGGTGGGACTGGATCGGGCAGCTTTGAAGATTTCCTGCAGACCGATGCGCCGATCAATCACGGCAATTCCGGCGGCGCGTTGGTAAATACAATCGGCGAGCTTATCGGAATCAATTCGCAAATTCTGCCGGGTGAAACAGGGGGCAATATTGGTATTGGTTTCGCGATACCTTCCAACATGGCCCGGACGGTAATGGATCAGCTGGTTAAGAACGGCAAAGTCCGTCGCGGCCAACTCGGCATCACTGTCTCGCGCGTGACGTCGGATCTCGCGACCAGCCTGGGAATGGCCGAAGCGAAGGGTGTAATTGTGAACTCGGTGCGCGCGGGTAGCGGCGCGGAGCGGGCCGGCGTTCGCCAGGGCGATGTCATTACAGCGATCAACGATGCGCCCGTAAGCGACTCCAACGCATTTCGGAATCGGGTCGCCAGCAATGCTCCCGGAACTGACGTAACGCTGACTATTCTTCGCGATAATCGTGAGCAGAAGATTCGCGCGACGCTGGGCGAACTTAGTGAGGAAACGGCCAGGGCTGAAAGGCAAAATGAAGGCGCTCCCGATTCGCGCACCGGGGGAGGGAAGCTGGGCCTGAGTGTCGAGCCTTTAACACCGGAAATCGCCCAGCAGCTGCAATTAAAACCCGGGACCACGGGCGTGGTTGTCGATTCGGTCGATCCAGCGGGCCCGGCAGTTGAAGCCGGTATTCAGCGCGGCGATGTGATTCAGGAAGTGAATCGGCAGCCCGTGCGATCAACCGACGACTTGCGCGCGGCGATTGAAAAGAGCGGAACCAAACCGGTCCTTCTGCTCCTCAATAGACGCGGTGAAACGATCTTTTTGGCGGTGAGGCCGAGACAGTGAGTACTTAAACACGGAGTTTGAGATGAGCTCAGTACCGGAAGCAGTAGCGACGGGGTTGTTGCTTCGATAGGGGCGACCCGGTCCGCTTCCCGTTCTCCCTGTACGCCGGTACTGGTTCAATTTTTAGGGCCGCTACGTGCTACCGGGAATGTGCGCGCCCCCGCCTTTGCCGGGAGACAATACTGTCAAAAGCTCGAAATTCGCGCTGCGCGCTCAGTGCGGGCCAGGCGCCCCGCGCCCCGAGTACGTGAGCCTCCTGTCAACACGAACCATTACCCCCCCCCGGCACCAGACTCGCAAAAATGAAAGACCCGTGCTAGTCTTTGTTGCATCGATAGGACAGAGTTGCACACATGCGCTTCGTCGATAATCCACCGAACCCCTGGCTGACTGAATCGATTGAATGGATCGGTGAGCCTCCGCTTACGAAAATCGAAGTGTTTGAGGAAACCGAGACGCGTCACATCATCACTCACAACGACAGCCCTGACGTCGGTTTCGACTACACAGTCAACTGCTATCGCGGCTGCATTCACGCCTGTACCTATTGCTTCAGCCGGCCAACCCATGAATATCTTGATTTCGGCGCGGGAACGGACTTTGAAAGAAAGATCGTCGTCAAGGTTCGCGCCGCCGAACTTTTGCGGCAAGAATTAATGAAGCCGTCATGGAAGGGTGACCAGATCGTTTTCTCGTTCACTTCTGATCCTTACGTCCCGTTGGAAGCAAACTACAAGTTAACGCGCGCCTGCCTTGAGGTCTGCGCGGAGTTTCGCAACCCTGTCGGAATCGTTACCAAGTCCGCGCTGATTCGCCGCGACATTGATGTGCTGCAAACTCTGTCGCGCGAAACCACGGTTGGCGTGTATTTCTCAATTCCGTTTGCCGACTACGAAATCGCGCGAGCGGTCGAGCCATTTGCTCCCTCGCCGAAGGCTCGGTTCGCCGCGATGAAAGAATTGGCGGACGCGGGAATTCAGGTTGGCATCGGTATCGCGCCAACGATTCCCGGATTGACGACGGACATTCCCGGGCTGTTACAGCGCGCGAAGGAATGCGGAGCGACAAAGGCTTTTCTCAACATGCTACGTCTTCCGGGCAGCGTTGCGCCGTACTTCGAACAGCGCCTGCGCGAGAAACTTCCAACCAAAGCGAACCGCGTACTCAATCGTATCCGCGACGCTCGCGGCGGCAAGCTCAACTCCAGCGTCTTCCATGATCGGATGCACGGCCGGGGCCAATATTGGGACGCGCAAGAAAAGCTCTTCAGCGTTTATGCAAAGCGATTCGGTTTCAATGAGCATCGCGCCGGCAACGACCACCCTTCGCGCGCGAATACTTTCCGCCGGCCCACGCCGCAAGGCTCGCTTTTCGGCAACCTTTAGTCGAAATTTAGCGCAATTATTACCTTATTCTTATTCTTCTTAATTTGGTGCTCCGATCGCCCGGATTCGGGTTACTCTGTGGGAACAGGAACCCCGGGTTGTTATCTAACGTGATAAGTTGACTAGAGGGCGCATCCGGCGTAAAAGGAAGGCTCCCCGTATGTTTATTCCCATTCGCGAATTGTGGTGGTTGGCTGCCGGCGGCAGTGCCAGTTACACGGCGCGCTTCATGAAAGTCAGGATTGGTTCCGCCATGGCTGAGCGTGGGCGCAAAAAAATTTCCGATCCCACCGGCGAACTTCTTCGCTTGCAAATGATTCATGGTTATAACGCGCACTCGTTGGTGAGCATTGCGCCCGGCGCTTCGTTGTGGTCGTCGCCCGATATTGACGGCGCGATTATCTATGGCGAGTTCGGCCGGGTGTGGCTGGCCGCAGGCGACCCCCTGGCGGCGTCCGAAGAAATGGCCGAGCTCGCGAGACAATTCGCAAGCTTTGCGAAAAGAAAGAACCGGGTGGTCGCTTTCGTGCCTGCCAGCGCTCGATTCGCGCGCAGCGTGTCGGCAAATGATTTTAGTCCGGTGAAAGTCGGAGCGGCCCCTTATTTCGATTTGCAAACCTGGAATCCACGCGGCGATTGTGCGAAGAAGCTGCGCGCTGGTGTAAATCAGGCGCGCCGTTCCGGCGTAGAAATCGAAACGGCTGCGGATCTGAACGAAATATTCAGGCAGGAAACCGCTGAGCTTTGCGTGCGTTGGCTTGACGCGCGGCGTTCGGCGGCGACCTTTGGCTGGCTCGTCGCGCTCGATCCGTTCATGCACTCGGAGTACAAAAAGTATTTTGCGGCGCGCGTTAACGGAAAGCTTATTGGCTTCCTCGCTGCCAGCCCGATTCCCGCTCGTAAAGGTTGGTATCTCGAAGACGTGATTAACGAACCGGACGCCCCCCCGGGAACCGCGACTTTACTGGTCGTTGAAGCACTCAAGCGACTGAAAGAAGAAGGCGCGGCGATCGCGACGCTGGGAACAGCGCCTTTGGCCACCGATGGACCAGACGACATTCCCACTGAGCATCGCGTCGTGGCGCGGGCGCTCGATATGGCATCGCGGCGGCTCGGCGGTTGGTACAATTTCGAAGGACTACGTCGTTTCAAAGGAAAATTCGTGCCGAGCTGGTGGGAGAGCGAATACGCGCTGGGACAGCGTGGAGTTACGATTCCACCGCGGGTAGGTCACGCTATCGTGCGCGCCCTAGTCCCGGGAGGTTTGACTCAGTTATTAACGCGGCAGGCCATTCGTGCTATGCGCGGCGACAGCACTAACGTCAAACAAGGCCTGGTCAGGAAAGTTGGAAATGCATCGTCGTATCTTACTGAAAATGTAACTAAATCCCTCACCTCTTCGTCTAAAGTTCCGAGCAGGAACTAGCCTCAGACAAAAAGCATTACGATTAAGAGTCCGGCTAACGCGCTATTGCAATCTTCTGAGTCAATAATGTGAGCGTCACCGGTAGATTAAAGCAGCGCTATATCGCTACGCGCGTGGCGCACGATCACGCGCACGCGGAATCGCTCTTCGTAAATGTTGACGGCGCCAACCTGCACTTTGTGATCAAAGGCGCGGGCCGGCCGGTCGTGCTGATTCATGGCAATCCCGGATCGTGCCAGGATTGGTCGCGGCTGTACGTTCCTATTTCTTCCCAGTACCGCGCGGTCGCCTTTGATCGGCCGGGCCACGGCCACAGCCAGCGGCCCAATCACCGCGACATAACAGTTGAGGTGCAAGCGGAAATGCTTCACGCCGCATTAACAAAACTCAACATCGAGCGGCCGATAGTTGTGGGACATTCCTGGGGAGGAGCGCTCGCGCTGACTTACGCGTTGAGTTTCCCTGATGATCTTTCGGGCGCCGTGTTGTTGGCGCCGGCTGCTTATGCGAGTGACGACGGCGTTTCTTTTCTGAGCAAGCTGCCTGCCTGGCCGGTGATCGGCGACATCGTGAATTTTTTGTTTACTCCTTTGCTGGGCGCGTGGGTCGTGCGGACCGATCTCGCAAAGGCCTTCGCACCGGATCCGGTGCCGAAAAAATATCTTCGTCACGTTGTGTCTGAGTGGACGCGACCGAAAAAAGTAAAGTGGTACTCGGTGGATGATGCTTTGCTGAACGAGTCACTGCCGAAGTTCACCGGCCGTTATGGGGATATTCGTGTTCCGGTAGCGATTGTCACCGGTGATTCGGACCAGATCGTTCCGGCGGAGGAGAACGCACACCGCCTGTATCAGGACCTGCCGCATTCTCACCTGGATGTGCTGCCGCAGACCGGTCATCAAATTCCATTCACGCGGCCCGAGGCCGTCTCGGCAGCGATCGAGCACGTCGCCGCACTCAGCCCGCGGCCTAAATCGTGAGGCCGAGCGTGGTTTTGTTATGCTCTTGCTGCTTTGAAAATAATCATCCGAATCCTGTTATCCGGAACGTGGCTCTTCGTTAGCTTTCAACCGCAGAGCGCGCGAGGTGTTGCAACTGATACGGGTGTCGGTTCTCACGGTGCCACCCAGACTAGTGCCGCCAGTCCACAGGTCTCAATCTCAAATTCCGACCCGCAGCCACGTTACACCTCAAGATTCGTCACAGTTAACGCCACCCGTCTGCACTATATCGTTCAAGGCACTGGACGCCCGGTCGTTTTCATCCACGGCAACCCCGGCTCCGGGCAGGATTGGATGGCTGAGTTCTTGCCACTTGCTTCTCGGCATAAAGTCGTCGCTTTCGACCGTCCCGGCCACGGCCGCAGCCAACGCCCGAAGCACGGCGATGCTACGATCGAGGCCCAGGCGCAGTTGCTTCATGACGCCCTCGCCCAATCGCGTGTCGAGCGGCCCGTCCTCGTCGGGCATTCGTGGGGTGCCGCGCTGGCTCTTATCTATGCCATCAATTATCCGAACGAAGTTGCCGGGCTGGTGGTTGTGGCTCCGGCGGTTTATGAAAGTCACGACGGTTCTTTTCTGACCGGTCTTCCGTCTGTGCCGGTGATCGGCGACGCTGCGAACTATGTGTTGACACCTTTAATCGGTGCTTCGGTCGTGCGAAGTGAATTGAAAAAAGCCTTTTCCCCCGATCCGGTGCCGAAAAAGTATTTGAACTCGGTCCTCTCCGAATGGATGAAACCCAGCAAGGTCAGAGCGTACGCGCTCGATGATGATGTGTTTAATTCTTCGGTGAGAAATTTCAGCCCGCGCTATGCCCAAATCTCTGTGCCAATCTCGATCCTGACCGGCGATGCTGACTTGATCGTTTCGAGAAAAGAGAACGCCGAACGCCTGCATGAGGCTCTGCCGCGATCACGTTTAATCGTTCTGCCAAAGACAGGCCATCAAATTCCTTTCACGCGCCCGCAAACCGTAATTGATGAGATTGAGAGAATTCTAAGACTTGCGCGCGCGCGACGCTGATGCCATCTTGCCGGCGGTGACGTTAGCGACCGGTTAGAGACACCGCGGCGAAGTTCCTTTATAATACCGTTTCCGGACAATCGAAGGCAGGAGGGCATGACGATGTTCATTCGAGATGTCATCCGTAATCGCGAACCTTATTCGTTACGCGAATCAGCGAGTGTATTCGACGCGGCCGAGTTCATGGCTCAGCGAAGGATCGGCGCCGTCTGCGTCCTTGATGAAGAAGGGAAGTTGATCGGCGTCTTCTCTGAGCGTGACTTATTGAACCGCGTGGTAGTCCCGAAGCAAGATCCCGCGGCGCTGAAGCTTGGCGAAGTGACGAGTCCGCTGCGCGCGGTGATTCGCTGTGACGAGACTCCACAGCAAGCGCTGGAGCGCATGGAAGAAATCGGCAGCCGACATCTACCGGTCCTCGACGGTGAAAAGTGGGTGGGCATGCTTTCGATGCGCGACCTGCTGCGCGTTGAATTAAGCGAACAAGGCGATGAGATAAAGTTGCTGCATGAATACATCAGTCAGTGAGCATGCGGAATAGATCGATTTTCCCGCGCTATTTGCCAGGTGGCTTTGTCGTTTGCATCGAAGTTCAAGGAGAGCAGTCATTCGCGTTACGCGTCGTTTATTGCTGAAGCAGCGAAATAATATTTAAGCTCCTTTAGGAGCGGCGCATATCTTGCCTGAAGAAGCTTCATTCTGTTCCCAGGGGCCGAACCTATAAATATTTTGCCCTGCGGAGCAAACACCGGCCAATAATGTGAATCAGTCATGTCGCTTAATCGTCTAACCTCTCGCATGAAATTTGTTCTAACTCTGACAACTTCCGTCTTTGTCTTCGCGCTTGCCTGCAGTCATCCGCCCCCAGGTCGCGGCGCGGGCGAAATCGAAACCTCACCATCGTCGCAGTCCAGCTTCAAAGTGGAAACGGTCATTCCCAATCTGGAAGTTGTTTGGTCGATCGTGTGGGCGCCTGACGGCCGCATGATCTTTACTGAGAGATCGGGTCGCGTGCGCGTCTTTGAAAATGGAAAGTTACGGCCAGAGCCTCTCTTTATCGTGTCCGATGTCGAACCACGCGGCGAAAGCGGACTGATGAGTATCGCGCTTCATCCGCAATTCGCTGCGAATCATTGGTTGTATCTGTCATACGCTTACAATTCGAATGGCCAGCAGGTGCGCGTCCTTCGCTATCGGGAGACCCCGGCCGGTTTGGTTGATCGAAAGGTCATTATTGAAGGCATTCCCGCAGCCCAGTTTCATGCCGGATGCCGGCTGCGATTCGGACCCGACGACAAGCTCTATGTCACGACGGGTGATGCGACTGATCGCCAGATCGCTCAACAATTGAATTCGCTGGGCGGCAAGACCTTGCGTCTGAATGACGATGGAAGTGTGCCGAACGACAATCCCTTTATCGGCCGCTCGGGCGCGAGGCCGGAGATTTGGACGTATGGCAACCGAAACGCGCAGGGAATAGATTTTCAGCCCGCCACCAATCTTCTATGGGAAACCGAACACGGTCCCAGCGGGTTTGATGGCCCGGGCGGCGGGGACGAAGTGAACATCCTCGAGCGCGGGAAAAATTATGGTTGGCCGGTGATTCATCATCGCGCGAGGCACGAGGGCATGGAGTCTCCAATTCTGGAATACACGCCTGCCTGCGCGCCGGCGAGCGGGATGTTCTATCGTGGATCGCAGTTTCCGCAATTCAAGGGAAATTTCTTTTTCGGTTGTCTCCGCGGCGAACGAATCATTCGGGTCGTTACTAATGGCCGGCAAGTGGTCAGGCAGGAGAATTTATTGGAAGGCAGGTACGGTCGTATCCGCGATATCGCCGAAGGGCCGGACGGATACATTTATTTCTCGACCTCGAATCGCGACGGGCGCGGTCGCCCGGCGACTGATGACGATCGAATTTTGAGATTGCTGCCGTTGCGCTAATCGCTGCTAACTTCGCATAAGCCGATTAGAGGATTCAACTCAGCGGAAACGCCTACCCTTTTGACGCAAGGTTGGTTTTGCTGCGGCTCGCGATTCTTTAATTAGATTTTCTGGGCGAGCACGGCCGTCTTACTCCAGCCGATAATTTGAAATGGTGGAAATTTATAGTGGCTGACAACCTGGAAG
>JBHELZ010000054.1:0-19221 GCA_046262835.1 Pyrinomonadaceae bacterium | reverse complement strand
CGGTCGGGGTTGCCGCCGGGCCCGAGGTCGCGATCATGGACGCCGGGGGCCGCCTGCTCCCGGCCGGACAGATGGGCGAGATCGTCATCCGGGGCGAGAATGTCACGCGCGGGTACGAGAATAACCCCCAGGCCAACGCGGAAGCCTTCACCGACGGCTGGTTCCGCACCGGCGACGCGGCGATGTGGCTGGCCGACGGCTGCCTACGCTTCCTCGGCCGCTACAAGGACATGCTGAAGGTCGGCGGCGTGTTTGTTGCCCCTTCAGAGATCGAGAATTGTTTGCTTCAGCATGAAGCGGTCCTGGAGTGTGCCGTTGTGGGCCACGATGGCGGCGACGGACTCGTCAAGCCAAAAGCATTTATCGTGACTCGAGCCGACCATGAAGCCGGCGAGGCGCTCGCAGAAGAAATAAAGCAATTTGTGAAAACGCATATCGCGATCTACAAGTATCCGCGCTGGATCGAATTCGTTCCTTCCCTGCCAAAAAACGATCGTGGAAAAATCGATCGCAAAAAGCTGAAGATTCAATAGCCCCTTTGGCACTCGGCTTAAACTGACGGATTCGCTACGAATCCCCGGAAACGAGAGAGTGCAAAATCCCCAGCAAAATCCGTCTATTACAATAGTAGTTCTGGAATTGGATACCTACTAAACGTTTCTTTCCGGCAAGGATGAAGAACAAATTCAGGGAGAAAAGACATCTCGTGCAAAAGTTTCTTCTGTTAGTGGCGGCCCTTGTTGTAATCGCATTGCCCGCGGTTGCTTCAGCGGACACCATCACTTTTCAAGCGCCCATTACTGCGCCGAACCAGGGCCTTGGTGGGCCGCGCCAATTCGATCTGGATCATCACGATGCCTACACCTGGCGTCTCGACGGAGTTAATCTGGCCGGCAAATCTATCACGAGTGCCACGCTCACTTTCCGCAACATCAGCAACTGGGACCGCAACCCAAACATGTTGTTCGTCCATCTTCTTGACACGGCGCGCCGCGCAGGCGTCAACTCGTTTCAGGACGCGCCCGCTTCTCAAGTTCCGGTGATTGACATCAATGATGACTTTGCCGGGGCGCGTTATCTCAAAAACCCTTTGGTCGCGGCGGGCACGGCGAACACATTTCTAACACAGCAATCGTTCACCACTTCGGGCCGGGATTTTGTTTACACGTTCACCGCGGACCAATTGAAAGTCCTTAGTGCTTACTTTCTGAATGGCGGGGACATCGCCTTTGGATTCGATCCTGACTGTCACTTCTGGAATGATGGTATTGCGTTTTCGTTCACCACCGCGCCGACAGCCACGCCTGAACCGGCAACGCTGGCATTGCTGGGAACCGGGTTGGCAGGACTGTATTACAGCCGCAAACGAAAGAAGCAACAGGCGCAAATTATCAACTGAAAGATCGCGCTCGATTTGTCAAAAGAGAAAGCGGCGGTGCGGCCCGCGGCTTTTTTGTTTTTAGCAGCGCCGTATCTTGTCGCTTGAGCTCTGTCTTGCGATTAGGCTACTTCCGGTTCGCTTCAGGACCTAAGAGCGCAATCGTCCTTCCAAATTGTAGTCACGCAATCTGCGATAAAGAGTCGACGGAGAAATGCCCAGTATCTCTGCGGCCTTTCCGCGATGCCATCCCGTCTTCTCCAATGCTGAGATGATCTGTTGTTTCTCAACGTCCCGCAAAGAACCGGTGTTTCCAGCCGTGGTAATGTCGCCCGAATCGGCGGATCCCGCCATTGCCGAACTCGGCAGGGGCACGAAAGGCATCGAGCCATTCATCCGCGCGACTTCAGGTGGCAACTCGTGTGCGGTAATAAGACCTTCATTCGAAAGCAGGACCGCCCGTTCTAAACAGTTGCGAAGCTGCCGGACATTGCCGGGCCACTCATAGGAACGCAACTTATCCAACGCGTCCGCCGTGATTTCCGGCGGATGCGCACCGCCCAGATTCTTGAGCATATAATTCATCAGGGGCTCGATATCTTCCGGACGATCGCGAAGCGGCGCCAGATGAATCTGAAAGCTGTTGATGCGATAAAGCAGGTCCGCCCGGAACGCTCCGTCAGCCACGACTGTATCCAGATTACGATTCGTAGCCGCCACGATGCGGACGTTGACTTCGACTTTGCGCACGCCGCCGACGCGAAAGAAGGTGCGCGTTTCGATTGCCCGCAATAATTTCGCTTGCAGGCCTGCCGGCAACTCAGTCACTTCATCCAGAAATAAAGTTCCGCCATCGGCTAATTCGATCAATCCAAGCTTCCGGGCTTTGGCGCCTGAAAACGCACCCGCTTCATAGCCAAACAGCTCCGATTCCAGCAACGATTCCTGAAAAGCCGCGCAATTAAGATCGATAAAAGCTCCACTGGCGCGACTGGATAAGCGGTGTATCGCCTGGGCGATTAATTCTTTGCCCGTCCCTGACTCGCCCGTAATCAAAACGGACGCTTCGGAAGGGGCAACGCGCTCAACCAAACGAATCGCCTCGGCCATCGCCTGAGATCGGCTGATGATTTCCGGTACGGTCGACTTGCGCTCGATTTGCGCCCGCAGCCTTTGATTGTCAACGCGCAGGTTTCGCTTTTCCGCCGCCTGCCGCACGCGCACATCGAGCTCGTTGATGCTATAAGGTTTTGTGAGGTAATCATAGGCCCCGAGCTTCATCGCTTCGACCGCTGTCTCGATAGTACCCTGCCCGGTCAGCATAATGACTTCCGGCGGGTTCGGGCGTTCGTGCACGCGCCGCAGCAACTCCATGCCGTCCATGTGCGGCATGTTGATGTCGCACAGAAGTACATCGACGTTGCTCTCTTCCAGTCTGCGCAATGCTGCTTCACCGTCAGGCGCTACCTGTACGCGGTAACCCAGCCTTTGGAGTTCTTTTTGTAAAACGAGGCGGAGATTTGCCTCGTCTTCGGCGATCAGTAGTCGCGCATCACGCTGTTCATTCACTGGCTTTACCCCGCACCTGGATGGCCGTTACTAATCTATCGCGACCGGCAACGTAATCGTGAAGGTCGTGCCGACGGCAACGTTCGATCGCACGTCCAATCGACCTCCATGATCAGATAAAATACCATAACAGACGGCGAGTCCGAGCCCGGTGCCGCGACCAACGTCTTTCGTCGTGAAGAAAGGATCGAAGATCTTGGTCATATTTTCCGGTGAGATGCCAAAACCAGTGTCTCGCACTTCGACCAGCACACGCGAGCCCGAGTGCGTCGCGCGCAAGCTCAGCGTGCCGCCCTCGGGCATTGCATCGATGGCGTTGGTGGCCAACGCGATTACAGCTTGCTGCAATTGGCCAATGTCCCCGAGGACCGGCGGCAGATCGTCTGCCGCTTCAATTTCGATCCGGATGTTATCCCCACGCTGTTGGTGAGTAACCAACCGCGCCGTACCCTTGATTACCTCGTTCATATCAACCGGCATGCGTTGTCCCGCGCGCAAGCGGCTGAAATCAAGCAAACCGTTAGTAATCGATTTACAGCGGAAGGCTTCATCGCGAATCAGCCCGAGATACTCGCGCAAGTCATCAGCGTCTGGCGAATTCCCAAAAGCGCCTTCCTTAATTCGCTTCTCTAATGACTCTGCGCAGGCTGCGATGGTCGCCAGAGGGTTATTGATTTCGTGAACGACACCGGCAGCTAAACGTCCTACGGCTGCGAGTTTCTCTGCGCGCGCCACCGCGCGCTGCGCTTTGACACGGCCGGTTATGTTTTCGCCGACGGTAATTACATGCGACACCTCTTCGGTTTCACCGGCCCGCATCGGAATCTTGCTGATTAACCAATGATTGGTTTCGCCG
Source organism: Pyrinomonadaceae bacterium (assembly GCA_046262835.1). Lineage (GTDB taxonomy): Bacteria > Acidobacteriota > Blastocatellia > Pyrinomonadales > Pyrinomonadaceae > UBA11740. The sequence goes on along the minus strand of JBHELZ010000054.1, from coordinate 15,418 downwards.
TCGTGCGTGACCGTCTCCTGCTCGACGCGGTGAATCTCGCCGGTCGCGAACACCTTGCTGAACTCGCGTTCGAGCAGCTCGCGATTCTGCTTGGTCAGAACCTCAAAAATATTCTTGCCAAGAACGAGTCCGCGCGGCAAACCGAGTTCGCCCAGCTCGCGGTTTCGGTTCCAGGCAACAATCCGATATCCACGATCGATCGCGTAAAGCGATAATGGGAGCGTATCGATGATCGCTTCAGTGAAGCGCTGATGCATTTCAGCTTCGGCCGTGCGGCGATCGACTTCTTTCGCGAGCGTCGCGGCTGATTCGCGCGCCTTCAAATACATTCGCGAAATCTGGGCCGCCAATGCAGCTTGCTGCGCCGCCGCATCAATCAGGCGATATTCGCTTTCGCTGCAGTCTGCCGCTTCTGCGAACGCAACCACCAGCGCACCAGAGTTCTTTTCGCCAAAGCCGATGGGAACCAGGTACTCAATTTGATGCTCCGCATTGCGAAACATAAACTCCTTGCGATTGGTCAATCGCAAAGATGAATGTGAGCGCGGCGAAGCCAGCCATTTTTCCAGCCGTTTCTGATTTATGAGCGCCGAACTTCCAGCGCTTCCTTCACGGTCGAAAACACAAACCGTAAGACCCCTCCCGCTGTTTCGAATCGCACATGACGTTTGGGCCGCGTTAGTTCCTTCAAAGAGAGTTCCGGCTACCTGTCGCGCCACCTGCTCAGGATGAAGCGTGCGCAACAAGCCGCGGCCCAGATCGGCCAGGAAAGTTAACTCGCGATTGCTGCCGCGCAATTCTGATTCGCGTTGCGCGATGCCCAGATGAGAGTTGACACGCGAAAGCAATTCGCCCGGCGTCGACGGCTTAACAATATAATCATCAGCACCCGCGGAAAACGCTTCGACCTTTCGACCCTCGCTGTCGTCCGCTGAAAATACGACCAGCGGAAGTTGTTTCAATGTCGGCTGCGCGCGAACCAGACGGCACAACGCAAGACCATCGACGTCGGGCAACTCAACATCAAGCATCACCAGATCACACGACTGCTCACGCAACAAGCGGAGGGCCTCCGGCGCGTCGCGGACAGTAATCGTTTTATGACCCGCGGTTTCGAAAATAGACCGCAGGCCGTCGCGCGCCGATCTGTCATCGTCGACTATGAGCAGAGTTGCGACGGCGTTTCGTTCAAGTGGTGAAAGAGCCATTCGATTCGGTCTTAAGAACCTGAGTTTTTGATCACAGCCTTGTCGGCATTGAGGAGGGCGCAAAAATGGAGATCTACTTATTCGGCATCAAAAATCTTTGGACAAGCTCTGGATTGTTGCGGCCGTCAGAACGCCGGCCGATTGCGGGATAGGTGGTTTGTGGTCCCGCTCACCACTCTTCCAATTTGACGGTTAGAGGGGCTAATTGTCAAGGATTTAGTTGATTGCACGGGTTATCGCAGATTTCGAATACTTTTTCCACAACAAAGGGTTAGCGGCGCCGGTCAAGAAGGTTGCGGCAACCAAAATCGCTGAGGCCTGTTGCTAAAAAAGTCTGCGCCGAAAGCGTTTACCGGAGCAACCTGGCGTTCACTTTCGGCGCCTGACTGGGCAAGGTAACGAACACTTGCACGCGTCCGTTATCTGGGGTGTTAGAGGGGGGGCAATCGGGGCAGCTCGCGGTTCTTCAAACTATGCGGCTAGAGGCCCAGTGCGGTGGGCCCGTCCAGCGGTTACGCTAACTAGCCGCAGGCTCTCCCTTACAACCTGCGTGCCGATGATTATCAGCACCGGATAAGGGATGATAAGGGATGATTTGGCGGAAATAAGCGATCCGCGCCAGACACACTGAGCAGTTTGCCGGCCCGTACTTTTCAATCTGACAGGTCAAAGTGAAATCAGCATTGTCACGAGCGTGCGACAAGTTGTGCCGGCTTTGCGGTCCGGCGGTTGTTCCGTCTCCTAAACTTGTGCGATGGACTAGCCCTGTTTGGCGTTATCCTCCGACATAAAACAAAAGCGATCATCAAATCTATCAGCCATGCTAAGACGCATTTGACAAGCTTCGCGTCCACAGTGCACCTTTCATGAACTTTGAGTTCGCAACCATCAAGCGGAACGCGGGTTAAGAAGCAATCGTCGCGGCCGAGCGTCGGCTATGGCGAACTGCTGCGCGGCAACCGCCCCTTTCGTCTGCTTTGGTTGGGCCAGGTTGTAAGCCAGATGGGCGATTGGTTCGACACGATCGCGGTTTACACGATTGCCTTGCGACTTACTGGTTCGAGTCGGTCAGTCGCACTGATCATGGTAGCGCGGTTTCTGCCGACGGTAATCTTAGGACCCGGCGCCGGTGTGATAGCGGATCGATTCAGCCGGCGCTCGATCATGATCCTCGCTGACGTCATGCGCGCGATCGTCGTCCTCGGGTTTTTGTTTGTGCGCCGGCCCGATCAAATGTGGCTGGTGTATCTGCTCACTGTTTTACAGCTTGGCTTTTCTACATTCTTTGAGCCGGCGAAGACTGCGGCCATCCCCGCGATCGTTTCTGATCGCGAATTAGTCCCGGCTAATGCCATCGCCGCCGTGACCTGGTCGGTAATGCTTACCCTGGGCGCCGCGATTGGCGGTTTTGTTACCGGATTGTTCGGCACCAATGCCGCGTTTGTTCTGGACTCTCTGACCTTCGTCGCTTCAGCGATTCTGATTGCCTGCGTTAGTTTTCCGCATCGCCCGCCGCGCCTGAAATCAAGAACCACCGTCGGAAAAGTGTTAGGCATCACGGAAACGATCGAGGGTGCGCGTTATGTCAATCATCGGCCGCGAGTGTTGGCATATTTACTGGTAAAGCCGGCATGGGGAATGGGGGGCGGCATTCTCACTTTGCTTGCCGTTTTCGGCGAAAGAGTTTTTCCGGTTGCGGGCAAAGCTGCGACTGGCATTGGCGTTTTATTTACCGCTCGCGGGATCGGCACCGCAGTTGGTCCATTCATCGCGCGCCGGTGGGCCGGCGAGACGCGCTCGCAAATGCAGAATGCAATTGGCATTGGTTTCTTAATCGGCGGCGCGTTCTACATCGCTTTCGGGGTGAGCCGCAGTTTTGCTTTCGCACTTTTGTTTTTGGCCCTCGCGCACGCAGGTGGAAGTATTTTGTGGGTTTTTTCCACCGTGCTCTTGCAACGCGCGACCGAAGATCAATTTCGTGGCCGCGTGTTCGCGGCGGAGCTGGGTTTGGCAACCTTGACGATGGCCGCGTCGAACTATCTGGTGGGCGAGTTGATGGATCGGTTTGGATTATCGCCGCGCGTCGTCACGGCAGGGGTGGGAACTTTCTTTCTGATGCCAGGCCTCATTTGGTTTATCACTCGGAAGCGGTGGGATCGTAAAGAAAAGGCGCCACAGCCAGTCGTGTCCACGGAAGAGGTGGCAGCGGCCATGGAAACTGAACACATTGAAATCTAACGACATACCTTTAAATGCGTGAACACTCGCCCGCCTTTATAATTGTTGAGAAAGAATACGGGGCAATTAGCCCACTTCTAAAGGCCAATGAAGATCAAGATCGGCGTTATGGGATCAGCAGAAGAGCTCGCGGCGCCGGCGCTTAATCAGACTGTGAACGCCTTGGCCCGGGCCATAGCTGCACGCGATCTGATCATCCTTACGGGGGCGACCACTGGGGTGATTCATCTCGTGGGCAAAGCCGCGCGCGACGCGGGCGCTTTTCATATAGGCATTTCACCAGGTCAGGATGAACGCGACCACGTTGAGAGATTTCGCCTCCCGACTGGCGCCTGTGACGCCATTATTTATACGGGCTTTGGGTTGAAAGGGCGCAACGTTGTCTTAGTGCGATCGTGCGACGTCGTTCTATTCATCGCCGGTTCGATCGGTTCTCTGAACGAATTCACGATCGCATACGATGAAGGCAAGATCATCGGATGCTTAAAGGGCACCGGGGGCGTAGCGGACGAGATAAACCGGCTGGCCCAAACATTTCCCAAGAAGACGAAAGCGCGAATTATTTATGATGATGATCCGGTGCGGTTAATTGAGGCGTGCCTTGCTCTGCGCCAGGGCGCCGCAGATTTATCTTGAGTGAGTCCTTGGGTTCGGGGCATACTGCTTGGCATGGCGCGCGGGTGGGAAAGCAAATCGGTCGAGGATCAAATCGATTCTGCCAAAGCGGACAGGGACGCGCAAATTGTGCCTCGTCTGAGTCAACAACAGCGCGAGCAGCGGGAACTAAAGCAATCTCTGCAGCTCTCGCGTGCGCAAATCCTAAGCCGTCTAAAAGCAGCAACGAGCGAGCGCTATCGCGCGCAGCTCCAATCGTCGCTCGATCATCTCGACGCTCGATTAGACGAAATCAATAAAGGCACCCAACGATAATGCAATCCCGGTTAGGGATTCGGTGATGGAGCCGCCGGCTTCTGGAATTTAGTCTCGTCAACCCTGGGGTTCACTTTTATTTCGGTGAACGTTCTAGTGGACATGGGATTTCCCGCTTCAATCCCTGAAGTGCGAGCGATAAAAGGAAACTTCACTCCGTCAACTTCGCGATAGTCTTCCAGATCGATTTGCTCTGGAATCAATCCCACCATTGTCGACACCCAGGTAACCCGGCGCAGCAATAGGCCGGAATCAGCGTCGAAAAACAGACGCATCCGCTTACCGTCGATAGTATTCCCATCGACTATATACACGTCCCGGTCATTCAGCTTGTCGCGTCGAACTCTGGGCGGCCGCGCATATTGATCTTTGAGCTTGATCAAAGTGAAGAGGCCGTTCCCGGCCTTGAGGTTCGCCAATTCGCCACCGTTAATGTCACGCACCCCCCGCCCAGTCTTTTCCCAACCAGCCTGGCCACTGGACGCGCGTTCCATAGTTCCCTGCGGTGTCGTAACTATCAGATAAAACTTATCGGGCGCCCGCTGCTGCAAATCAAACTGAAATGAGTTTCCGTTCGCCTGGCTAATCGTGCCTTTGGCCGTCCTTGATGCGAGTTTGTCGATTGCCGCTTGCCCGCCAAGCGCCGCAATGTATTTATTAAAAATGTCGTCTGCAGTCGGCATCGCGGGGGTCGGATTCGGTGATGCCTGGGCCGCCGCTGCGGGAGTTCCCGCTCCGGCCGCAGGCGACGGGCGCGGAGAAGGCATAGGCAATGGCAGGGTTAATCCCTGCGGTTGTGACCGTCCCCGGTGACAGGTGAAACAAGAGACCTGTGGATTGCCGCGGAACGAGTTCTTGTTGATGTCCAGAACCATCTTGACCATTTCCCGGGCTGTGTTCTTTTCGGGCTTGGTATCAGCCGCATAATCCCACTGTCCATTGTTATTCACATGACAGAAATTGCAGCGCACGCCCAACGAAGTCGCGAACAAATTCATAACCGGAACGAGCTGCGACGCGGGCATCCCGTTGAGAACTTTAATGTTCTTTTCAACCTGCTCGACCGTAGGTTCCTGCGCGGTCGTGGCCGATGGAGTTTGCGACGGCGCGGCGAGCCCTAAACTAGACAACGTAACCGGCGCCTGATCTCGATTTGCTCTCGCTTTTTGGGCGCGCGTGGTTGTTATAACAACCGCCGCACTCGCGCAGACAAGCATGACGACAAGGAATCTCAGGACATGTAGTTTCATTTTATGCTCCGATATTTTTGAACGCAGTCTGATCTAGAAACGAACAGCGCCAACCGACAAGCCAATTCCGGGGAGACTAGCGGCAGGCAGTTATAGACTGAAATAAGCGATTGATGCAATGCGCGAAGAGCAAGTTGAGCAGAAAAGCAAAACACCCGGCGCCAGGGCCGGGTGCTGTCACATGGAGCGCGATTGATACGAATCCTAACGCACGGCGGAACGTGACTTGAATCGCTGGGACGACGCTTGACGATAGGCCCCGCTGGTTATCATTCGCGGTTCCATGCGGCGGGCATGATTTTCTTTAGCCTTCATCAAGCTGTCGAGCGACTGATAAATCTGCAAATAAATTTGCGTTTCGCGTGGTATGAGCGAGCGCCAGCCTGCGCCCCCGCGGCGAATATATCCGGGAATCTTGGCAGCGTTTGAGTTATAACCAGCAGCGATAATCTCGGCCGCTGTTGCTTGTTTTGCGGCTATTAAAGATTGCACATCTTCATTAGCCGCGAGATCACTCCAGGTATCCTGCATGTAAAGAAGCATGGCCTCGAGCGCATTTCCATGGTTTCGCATACCGGCAACAAAATCCGGATTCAATCCTACGCCCGGATGCCGCTGGCGCATCAGGCTGTAAGTCCACGGAATCATCTGAACCATTCCGCCCGCCCCGGCGAAACTAACTGAGTAACGATATGTTTCCAGTTCGTTCAATGCGTAGAGCGTATAGATCTCTTCAAAGAGGGCGATCCGATTTTCATTGCGAAAGCGATCGTGGTCAACGTGCTCGACGACGCAAAGATTTTTGGCAATCTCGACCAGGTTGGAAGCGATTGGAGTGCCGCGGTCGCGCAATCGTTTGGCCGCGAGATCGACCATCGAACTTACGTAAGTCTGGCCCGCTTTCATGAGGTCCGCTGACAACAAAGCCGGATGGGCGGAGGTGTAATAAGCCATCTCGCGAAAAACGCCGCGACGCTCGATGGGAAACTCCACCACCAGCGGCATCAATGACCGGTTCTTATCATCGAAAATCGTGACTGCGGTGTTGACACCGTTCGCGCGCACGATGCGAAGCTGAACCTGCAGACCCATCGTGCTGACGGCCGATACCACGGACCCCTTTGTCAGGAATGTTTGTTTATCGACACGAATCAGGTGAATCTGTGATGTTTCGGGCAAGAGCGCAGCGATAGTTACAGATTCCAGTGAGGGGGTCATTGCCGTCGGCACTGGTCGTGCTTTCATCAATCGTTCCGCTTCAGCAATCCGAATCCGCAGACGATTTGGCGACAGGCGCCGGCTTGATTCCTCGCGCTGAATCGCGCGGGCCTCCTCTTGCTGAAAATGATTCGCCGCTTTCTTATCGGCGCTCTGTGGTGTCCGCGTGGGGGCCGGTCCCTGACTTAAGCGCGCAGATTTTGAGTTCGCGCCGTCTGCCGTGACCGTTCGTGGGCGAGTTATCTGACCGATTGACGCACCCGATTGAGCCTGGGCGGTGAGCGCGACAAAGAGCACGAATGCAATGAGTATAGGAGTAAAGGGTATTTTCATGATGGCAAACTTTAAGGCAGGAAGCTTCGCGGGAGTACGAAGCCGACCTCAGATTCGCGTAACGGCGCGCTCTTGTCAACCACTTTTTAAATGGAAGCTCGCGCGCTAACTTCCAGAATTTTCTGGACAGTCAGAAAGCGATGTCAAAAATGTTTCTGGAACATCTTAAGTGCAATTCCAACTTTTTCTCAAGGCAAAAAATCTGTGCGTGGCCGCCCTCACTTATCTCCGTCTGGCAGCTGTTGTTCCAGTATTCTTATCCGCTCGGTTAAATCCTTTATTTGCTCACGGATATATGGCAGGCGACTGATGTGGGCATTTAATTTTTTATATTCATCGAGTGGTTGAATTGGTATTCCCCACCAGACACCCGGACGAACAATCTTCCCCGGAAGCACGCCGGCTTTCGAACCAATTACCGCGCCGCTCTGAACGCGAATGTGGTCGCCGAACCCGACCTGGCCGCCGATGACGCAATCATCTTCGATCGTGACGCTGCCGCTAATCCCGGTTTGCGCGGCTATGACTACGCGCTCGCCGATGTCGCAGTTGTGACCGACGTGCACCATATTGTCGAGCTTGGTCCCTTTTCCAATCCGCGTGCGGCCGAGCGCACCGCGATCCACAGTAGTGTTCGCACCCAACTCGACATCGTCTTCAATTAACACGGAGCCGATTTGCGGAAATTTGTGGTAACCGACGTCGCCGCGCACATATCCGAAACCGTCGGCGCCGATCACAACTCCGGCGTGGAGAATTACGCGATCACCGATCATGACGCCATCCTCAATGAAAACGTTCGGATGAATGACGCAGTCCGCTCCGATCGTAACTCGATCGCCGATTTTCGCGCCGGAGCAAACTTGACTACGATCGCCTATCCGCGAGCCCTCGCCCACGCATACAAACGCGCCGACAAAGACGTGTTCTCCGATCTTTGCGTCTTTGGCAATCACGGCCGAAGGATGAATTTCCGCCGGGCGCTGCTTCGGCGGATGCAGAATCGCAGCCATCAGCGCGAACGCCAACTTGGGATGCTTAACGCCGATCTGACAGGCAAATTCCGGCTCCGAGCTGTCCGGTACAATGAGGCACGAAGCGCGGCTGTGCCTGGCAGCGTCGAAAAACTTTTCATCTTCGACGTAAGCAATATCTCCCGGGCCGGCCGAATCCAGGGCGGCGATGCGCGAGATCCCGACCGAGCCGTCGCCGGACACGCGGCCACCTACGTGCGCGGCGAGATCGGAAACGGTCTTAGTCTTCGCAGGCATAGTCGATTACGAGTCGGCTGATAGTACAACGCGGTCCACGGAAAGGCGAACGTGTAAGATCAGAATAACCTGAAAACATTGAGGGTTTTACGCTCGAGTGCTTCCGCGTCCGCATTTTGTCTTGCCTTTGTCTAGCGCAGCAAACTATCATGCCTCTATCGTCGGTGTCTCATTCAAAATCGGCGAATTTTTGTAGCTAATTAACCGGGGAAGACGTTTCAATTGTGTCCGGGTGATTTATAAGGAGAAGCTTTAATTGTTTAGTGATCAGTTCCGCCGCGGCGAGAGCGACAAAGACAAGTTGACCGGAGTGACGGGATCGAAAATCGTTTCGACGCTGTCCGATGTTGCCTGGAAAACTTTCCAGTCCCTTAACAAACGGTTGCCGGAAGGCGAGGCCATTCGGCCCAATTGGGCGCCGGGTCCCCTGTTGAAATCCTACGAACGCACGGCCCCCCCGCTGGGTTTTCCCAGAGAGACAGATTCGCTTTGCCCCCGCTGTGTGAAAGAAGTCCGCACCGCGGTGATTGACGGCACCACTTCTCTTGAATCATTGATGAATGAGCATCCCGGCGAAATCAAAGCGCAAATCATTGAAGAGAACGGTCAGGTAGTGATGCGCAAGACCTGCCCAAAGCATGGCGAGTTTGTAGATGTAATGGCCACGGATCCTGCCTTCCTCGAACGTATCGAGTCGCTCTTTTTTGGCCGTGACTTTAAGGCGGCCGAAGACTCGCACGTGCACAAGCACGGCACTTCCAATATCAAGTTTGGCCGCGGTGCAGTGTTGACTGTCGACCTCACTAACCGCTGTAACATGATGTGCAATCCGTGTTTCATGGATGCAAATCAGGTTGGCTATGTTCATGAGCCAACGTTTGAAGATACGAAAGCGATTCTTGATCGCGCTGTTTCGTTCAAACCTAAACGACAGGTCATCATCTTATTCTCAGGCGGTGAGCCCACGCTCTCGCCTTATTACCTGGAAGCGGTAGCATACGCCCGGAAGATTGGATTCTATCGTATTCTCGCGGCGACTAATGGCATTCGCTTCGCTGAAGACATTGAGTTTTGCAAAGCTGCGAAGGCCGCGGGCCAGCATGGCGTCTATTTGCAATTCGACGGTGTGGGCGAAGAGAAGAATAAACATCGCGGGGTCGGCAACCTGTTCGATGTTAAAGTGCGCGCGATAGAGAACCTGGCCAGCGTCGGTATTAAAGTGACCCTGGTTGTCACGATCGTGAACAGCATCAACAACGATGCGATCGGTCAAATCGTCGAGTTCGCGGCGAAGAACATTGACAAAGTTCAGACCATCGCCTTTCAACCCGTTTCGTTCACCGGCCGCGATGAAGATATTTCCGATGAACTGAGGACAAAGTGGCGGTATACGCTCGCCGGGATGGCCCACGATTTGAATGACCAACTGGGCGGGCGCATGCAGCCGCTGCGCGACTGGTATCCACTGTCGTCCTACTCAGCTTTCACCAGCGTAATGGACATGCTCCAGGGCGCAGACGCGCCGTGGGGGTGGTCGTCATGCAATTGTCATCCGAACTGCGGCATCTTCACGCTCGCCGTCGTGAACAAGAAGACCGGCGATTTTCGATCGTTGTTTGAGTTCTTTAACTACGAACAGTTCATGAAAGATGTGGCGGTGATCACCGACACAGCCCGGGGCAAGAAGCTTTCATACGCGCAACTCGGGCTGGCTATCATGCGAAACTTCGACGCAACGAAAGCGCCGGAGGGCTTTCCCATTTCGCAGATCATTAATCTCTTCAAACCGTCTTCGACCAACGCAAATTCTGACCGCAACGATCGAATGACAAGCGCCGGCCAGGACACAACCAGCGACAACTGGCGGGTACTCTGCGTTGAAGGCATGTGGTTCCAGGATCTCTTCAACTATGATTTTCGTCGCACCGAGATGTGCGTAATTCCTTACGGCACCCAGGAAGGCGAGATTTCATTCTGTGCCTACAACACCGGAGTCGGGTGGCGGCAGATTATCGAGAACATGCATAAGACCGCGAACCTCGCCGACTGGTACAAAGAAAACGAGCGCCATGCCGTGTATGCCGCCGGGCACAACGTTCCCAACATTCCGAAGAAGCACTCGCTGAGTTTGCCCATCATCAATGCTATCATCGAAGAAGATGAGCCCTCGGCGGCGACTGTGACTCCTTACATTGTTGAGGAGCAGCAAGAGGAAGCGCTGATGGTTTAAATGACTTCAAAGGGCATCGCAAACAAAGGGCCGCAAGTTGCGGCCTTTTTATTTACCTGTGGTTCTTCGTCGTCCTCAATCTTCTTCTTTGAATATTTTGACAGCTTTTCTGTCCTGCTTCTTTGGCCCGGATGGGGTGGTACCGTGCGATGAGTCCGCGTAGACGACGCCTCTCGTTTTTAAATTCACCCCTTGCATGCTGGCCGACGCAGAAGGGTTTGGACTAATGAAAATGGTTTTGGCCGGCGCGTGAATGGTCCCATCCTTTATTCATGGGTCGATGAAGCATGTGATATTACAGCGTGCGTGTGCGCCCGGACGAGCCTAACTCAGCTTGCGCTCCAGTTTCATGCGCCGGTTCTTCTGGTCGAAGGTAAGGGTGAATTCCCGCAAGACTTTGAGGCCTACGTTTGTATCCGACAGGGCGGGAAAAGTAATCGTAGGTTGGGGATAGTTAAAGCGGCCGATGTGAATAGTGTCTCTTAACTGCGCCTGCTTTATTTCGATCAGATTGCTGACTGAACGCGCGCGGCCCACGGTTATTGGTGGCGACTGCAATTGCAGCTGTTCTACCAGTTCCTCCGGCAAAATAAAACCGGCCACGAAGTTGCCTGAGTCGACGTGCGCTCGCACTCTGACTCGTCCGATCGCCACTTCAATGACGGGAATGCGGTTTTCGATCTCAAATCCCAGGATGTCCGCTCCGTTCACCGCCGGCAGAGCTCCGCGGGCAAGCCTCACCTGCATGGCGGGATAATCGAGCGTCAACAAGTAATCAGTGAACAAAGCGAAACCGAGTATGCCGTCTACGTCAGGATAGTCTCGCGTAATCCGTTGCGGTCGAACCACAGCAGTGACATTCCGAAATTCTGCGCCGCCAAACGAAATTGTATCGATGCTGACGGTATTAACCTGTCGATCATTTTCTCCCGAAGGATCTCCGTTGATTACTTTGCCATTAGGCTCGAGCTTGAGCTGCGCAGCGACCGAAGTATCGATATCCGCCTGCATGCCGGCGCCGGTGTCGATCGTAAAGGCGAATGGTCCCCGGCCGTTAAGCTTTACTTCAATTACCGGCATTAGCCCCCGAAACTTCATCGGAACCACTGCCACGGACGCATTCTGAGCAGCGACGGAACCAACCGAAAGAAGGAGCACAAATATCAGGAAAGCAATAACTTGCAGATTGCGCATAAGCAGTTTATTTGTGTCAGAGACACTTTGGCGTCCAGCGGAGTGGCTCATTAGCGGCACAAACGCGGTGAACGCGACCGCCGGCACGGAGGACGTCGTCATCCTGAAACATCGCGGCCAAACGAATCGCCGGCCCGAGCAACCAGAGCAAAAGGAACAAGCAGAACTTCCTCGTACGCATTGGTTGATTCTACCAGAAGTCGATGCCCCGCAGGCTCCGCACGAATTGGGATCTTCACTGCACTTTTCTGAAAGACCGGCTCGTGACTGACTCAAGCGCAACCGTCCCAGTAGCGTTAACGAACATCTTTGCAAGCGAGACGCTTGCGCTCCAGTCCGCTCAGGCAAGCGAGACGCTTGCGCTCCAATCTACTCAGCAAAGCGAAACGCTTGCGCTTCAGTCCGCTCGGCAAGCGAGAGCTTGCGCTCCAATCTACTCAGCAAAGCGAAACCCTTGCGCTTCAGTCCGCTCGGCAACTGAGACGTTTGCGTTCCAGTCCGCTCGTGCAAGCGAGACGCTTGCGCTCGAGTCGCTCAGCAAAGCGAGAAACGCCAGTTGCGTTAAGAGATCTATAACATCTTCAACCATACAACTTGCGTGACGTGCCCCGCGTTTACCTGGGCGAAGCTTTTTCAGCCACGCGGCCACCCCCTGGGCCGCCAATTCTTTGCTCGACACTTTGCTGCAAACCGTGATACACAAAGCGCGATTTGGGCGAAGATTCCCTGCGCGCTCCATTCTCGACAAAAGAACTATTGATGTCTTCAACCTAAGAGACAAACACGACTGCTTTCCACGGAGAAGATAAGAATGAATAAACTTCGATTAGCTTTTCGCATGTTCCTTTTCGCGGCAATCACGCTGACACTTGCGTCGCTCGGGCAGGCTCAGGCGACTCGCACCTGGGTTTCAGGGGTCGGAGATGATGCCAACCCATGCAGCCGAACCGCTCCCTGCAAGACTTTCGCCGGAGCACTCTCAAAGACACTTGCCGGCGGCGAAATCGATGCGCTGGATCCGGGGGGATTCGGGCCCGTCATAATAAGCAAGTCCATCACTATAGACGGCACCGGGGTAATCGCGGGCATTCTGGCCGCAGAAACCACCGGGATAACGATTAATAACAAGGAGGCCACAAACATAATATCGGTACGCCTCCGCGGTCTTTCGATAAACGGCGTAGGTTCCGGCGTAAATGGAATCAACGTTGTTGCCGCCAATCGCGTTGTAATTGAGGACTGCGTGATCGACGGCTTTGCGGGGAATGGAATCAACGTAGCCGTGGGCACGGTGTTCGTTAAGAACACGGCTATCCTAAACAACAAGGTTGGAGTCAATGCCGCTGCCAGCGCGCAGGTGGGCCTTGCTGACGCCGAAGTAGTTTTTAATGGGACAGGTTTGGTTGGCGGTCCTTCGATCGTCTCGATCAATAATGTCGTTCTGTATAAGAATCCCTAGCGACTGGTCCGCGAACGAGCTGCCGCGGGTGATTAAGTTGCGGCCAGGCGCGGCAGCGAATACACGGAGTGATTCCCAAAATAATTCACTACTTCTGGTTCGGCGCCGCCCCCCAAAGCGACCTAAATAAGCGTTGTCTCGAAACCTGGCAGATGGTATTGCCGGAATATCGGCTCAAACTTTGGGACGAAACAAATGTTCCGCTTAATACCGCCTATGCCTGAGCTGCGTATGCGGCCGAACACTGGTCAAGGCCATCAAATCATGTCAGGTATCACTCTCTTTACCGGGAAGGCGGAATCTATTTAGATACGGATGTCGAAGTACGCAAGAATTTTGCGCCACTCTTGCATCACAAATGTTTTCTGGGTTTTCAGCAGGAGGAAGAAAAGGTCGACTTGGATTCATCTTTAGCATACAAAGCAGTAACTCGGAATTTCAATCGGAAAAGGGTTTTCAAATGAAATCAATGCTGGCTTTCGCCGTCTTCTTTGCAGCTTTGACGCTGTGCAACCTCACCGACAAATCAAAGCCCGATGCCAACGCCAATGCCAACACGGCTAGTAAGAGCGCATCCACAGGCCAAAGCCAGGGCCAGGCGGAACAGCCTGGGCCCTCAAATCGTGGCGACTCGAACAATTCAGGAACAGATCGTGCTGCACTCACAGTTGAATTGATGAAGCTCGAGTACGAGGTAACTACGGCCAGCATGAATGGAGACCTTTCCACCCTGGCCGCCTACGTAGCGGATGATTATTCCGGCACGGGAGCCGACGGAGTGACGCAAAACAAAAATCAATTGCTCGCCTCAACCAAGCCTGACAAAATGACCAAGTCGTGGAAGATTACCGAAGGCGAGTTGGTTAGCAGGACTGAAGATTCGGCAGTCTTGACTTACATCCAGACTCAGACCCTTAAGAACGGCCGCACCTACCGGGCGCGCATAACGGACACCTTCGTAAAGCGAAACGGACGCTGGCTGGTAAAGTCAGAGCAGCAGACACTGATGAGGTAAGCGCGCACAAGTCCTGCCGCCCGCATCTCTTGCCGAGCTAATTCAAGATCCTGAATCTCGTCGTAATAGAACTGCTGAGGGAACCGCTCCACATTCCTATCGTATCTTCTTACCAATGTCATCCACGTTTTCTACCAGATGAGTGACGCGACCCTGATCGTCCTTCACAAAACTGATCACGTCCGGTATTTCCCTGGCGGTAAATTCGTTTTCTGAGATGGCCAGCAATTCGATTTTGGGACCTGCGCCTTCAAACTGGATCAGCAGCTTATCGCCCTCTCTCGAAATCCTCAGTGTGAAACCATCATCGAATTGGTAATCGCCGGCGTAGGTGTCAAAGGTATTGGGATCGACTTTTACGGTCTGCTGAATCTTGGGATGATTGCGATCGCCAAAGCCGTGCTTCTGTCCACACATCGGGCATTCAGTGGGCGGTTCGGTGTTATCCACGAGATGCTGTACCGGGCGTCGCGATCGGAAGTATGCGAAGATGGCGTTCATGTCGTCGTCACTTAGATTTTGAAAAACGATCCATGGCATTACGGGACTGAGCTTGCGCGCTTTCACAAAGCCGGTACGCAGGATGCTGCGAAACAACCCATCATCGTAATAGGCGATGCCAGTCGAATCCGTAGTCAGGTTTTGGCTGAACACTTTAGGTTGGCCCCACAACGCGATTTCATTGCCGCCGCCAAAGAATCCTGGATTAAGCGGCGCCTCCCAGGCCGTATGACAACCCTGGCAATCTGCAATTCGCACCAGATAAGCGCCGCGCTTTATCGGCGTGGAGAGATCGGGCTGCGGCACCGGTTCGTTTAGCGGTGGCGGCGCGGTCAAACTCTTCTTTCTTTCTTCCGGAACCTTAGTTTGCGGCAGAGGGTTGTAGACGGGCGGTAGAGTACGCAGGTAAACAACGATCGAAGCCAGGTCCTCGTCCGCAATACTTCGAAATGGTCCGTACCACATTTGCGGATGTAGCACGCGCCCGTCATGACCGATGCCTTCGCGAATGGCGCGCGCGAACATGTCGTCAGTCCACGTGCCGGCGCCGGTCTTCTCGTCAGGCGTAATG
>JBHELZ010000053.1:0-20374 GCA_046262835.1 Pyrinomonadaceae bacterium | reverse complement strand
CTTCGCGCCAGTCCACGTAATGCGCGGCGGCCGGCATGACCATGACCCGGTCCATCATCAGCACGAGCAGCTCCTCCTTGCTGCGGACGTGCCGGTAGAGCGACATCGTCGTGAAGCCGAGCGCCTTCGCCACGCGCGCCATCGAGACAACGAGAACGGAATGCGCTGTGGCGTGACGCCGGCGATGCGGTCCAATTGCTTCGGATGACGGGCGGTCGTTTGAACGAAATCCTGCGTATGAAACTGAACCAGTTCATGTGGCCCAAAAGCAAAGTGAGACTCTTTGCTTCAAAGACTGAAAACGAGCGTGACCTTCCAATTTGGGAATGCATTCGTGATGTTGTCCAGCGTCGAATTAGCGAGAGGCTTACTGACGGCGAATATTTGTTCCCCAGAGCGAAGGTGATGACATTCGACAACGCGATAGCGCGCGCTTGCCGCAACGCAGCCAAACTCGCAAAACTTAACTATGGTCAGGCTAAAGGTTTCACATGTCATAGTCTTCGTCATACGTTCGTTACTGATATGATGGAAGCCACAGGAAATGACGTCGCCCTGGTCATGTCTTATAGTGGCCACAAGTCGATCGAGTCGTTCAAGATCTATCTACATCCAACGGAACAGGGCCGTATACTTGCTAACCAACGCATGATTGCCGTTGGGGACTTATTGGGGACTTTTACGGGAATAAAGGGAACACGGGGAACTGAGGGAACAAGCTCCTCCCCTGCTAAGCGCTTGAAAAGACAGTAAGTTATGGTGTAGCTTAAACTTAGTTAAAAATCATGCCCGCTTGGCTCAGTGGTAGAGCACTCGCTTCACACGCGAGGGGTCAGTAGTTCGAATCTACTAGCGGGCACCAATATTTTCAATACTCTCAGGGCGGCACTTTTGAAGTTGAGGCCGCCCGTTTTGGTCCGCACACACTTTCGCGCTTTTGATAACCGGAGAGAAAAAAGAAGACTTGGGGCGTACGATAATCCCAGCGAAGCGCGAACCGCTGATCTCCATACCTTTTCCCCAGGTCGATCTAATTATGGGGGCGACAGGGAAGCACGGTGTATCTCTGGAAAGAAGCGCGGGAGGACCGCGGGAGAAGCGCGGCGGACCGCGGGAGAAGCGCGGGACGCAGGGCGGGCGGGCCTGCGCTGAGGTTCACAAATCAGGATTTCTATTCGCTCTCGGTTGGCTCCCAGAGCTCGATCTTGTTGCCATCCGGATCTGTAACCCACGCAAAGTTCCCATACGGAGGCGGATACTCGGCGGTCTTTTCGATTGCCACGCCATTACTCTTAAGATGGCTGAGCACTTCTCCCATGTTCTTCACTCGATAATTAATCTGGCCTGTGCGTGGCTTATCCGTGATGTCTTGATCAGTGCGCATAATCGCCCACGCCATCGTTCTCTTCATCTCCGGATTTTCAATATCCCGGGATTCAAACGTTGTATAGATTGAGTTGCACTCACTATCTTCACCCTCGGCAACTATTCCCAGACAATCGCGATACCACTCAGCCAATCGCTTCGGATTGTTGGAGAACAAAAATACTCCGCCGATGCCATCAATTAAGTTCATATTATTCCCCCCCATATAGTAACTTCGTTGCCGTCTGGATCATGAAAGTGCGCAAACTGGCCTTCGGCGGCATCTTTTTCGGTCGAGTCGGGCGAGAGTCCTCTACTTTTGAGGTCTAACAAGCTCCTTTCGAAATTGTCGACCCGAAATACGACCGAAACACCCGCTGAACATTTCTTGGGAGCATCAGCTTTCTTAGGATGGATGGCAAAGAAAAATGGCCCAGCTGCGGTCTTGAGTTGGCTGTAATACCCCCCGTGGAATTCTTTGGTCTCAATTCCAAACCGCGAGTACCACTCGGCTAAAATTTTCGCATCCTGGCATGGATTGATCGCTATCGCCCCGACATACAGTATTTTCGCCGGAGGCGATTGGGCAGACGCACAGACCGAGAGAAAAAACAAGCGCGATCACAAGATATAGTTTTCGAATAGCTCCAACTGGACTCACCATCATAAATTTCGTGTTAACTCCTCATCTCTGCCGCCTTCCGAACCGGCAGGCAGAGCTCCAATTCAAAATGCGACCAATCCGTCGCGCTTTCTTTGTCTAAGAAAATTTCAAGTGCCGGCGCGTGCTCCGGCTCGTAGGGACTATTGATAAGCCAACCTCTGTAAAGGTAATCCCAGGCGATAGCTACCTTATGGATATCGCCGGAAACTGCTATGACTGCGTATCGCATGGCCGGCATTTTCAATTTTGACATTCCTTCCATGCACTCGAAGGGGAAAGACGACGCAAGACAGACCTCATATCGATAAAGATGCTTTGGGGTCACGTGCGGATCGTCGACCGTCATTCCGAAAAGAATTCCTTGCGAAAAAATATTCTGCGACTTGGCCCATTCAATCATTGTTCTGGTGGCGGCAAGTACTCTGTCCAGTTCGAAGGCATTGGTAACCCGAATATAGGCGACCTGCCTTTCGGGAATGTCGATCAATCTCACTGGAAAAGCAGCTCTCTTTTCTTCGTGGCTCATGGGCAGACCATATTCCTGTTCCGGCGAGAGTTCTTTGCAAATCTTGCTCTTTTTGATCTTGCCGCTTTTTCGAAACTGACTTGGCGAGGTCTCATAGCCCGAACGAAAGGCACGTGAAAACGTGGCGGATGACGAAAAGCCGCAATCTAAGGCTATACCGGTCAGGCTTTGTTCGGAATAACGAAGAAGACGAGCGGCCTTTTCGAGACGAAGCCGGTTGGTAAAATTATTTAGAGTTTCACCCGATACCGCCCCAAAGATCCGATGGAAATGAAATTCAGAGAAGCACGCAACTTTTGCGAGCTCCTCGAGTTTCACCTGGCGATCCAGATTCCCGCGAAGATAGTCGATGACTCGATCAATTCTTTGAACATATTCGCTGTTGGCCTGGATCTTTGCGGCTGGCACGAACTCCATCGACATTGGTCGTAGAAATATCTCAATTGGCCCCATGGGGTCAACATCGAAAGTCCGACTGCCATTAGTCGTTAATAACGGGCGAGAAACAAGAAGCTCGGGACGTACGATAATCGCCGGTGACTAACAAGCTAGGAGACCGTCGAGCTGTAATTCGGGAAATTGATAAGGGTCGCGAATCACTTACACGAAGAGAAACAAGAGCAAAAGGACGATGACGCTAAAACTACACTGCAAGGAATTCGTCGCATTCGACGATGGCCAGAATTCAATCCGGCAATCATAAACAAAAAAACCCGCGCAGGGAGCATCGCGGGTTTTTTGCTTTGGAATTGAGAGCGAAATCAGTCGTGGCCCTTGCCATTGCTGTTCTTGCTGTTGCTATTGCTCGGTGGTGGCTTGTCTCGCTCTTTCACCTTCTGCTCCTCTTTAGGTGGCCGATTGCTGTTGTTACCCTTCTGGCCAAAGGCAGTCATCTGCGCGCACAGAGTGATCGAGAAAACCACTGCCATCAACATCACCATCAATATTCGCCTTACTTCTTTCATAACCACTTGCCGCCTCCGTGTATCTTCCGATTTCACGCTTTAAGGGAAGAGGCGGGGAGCTTGCGCTGCCCTAAGTTCAGCAATCTCGGTGCCAAGACGCCTTTGGACGCTCAAATTAAGCCGAAAGTTGATTCTCAGTCAAAACCTCCAACAATCTTTGCACCCGAGACTGCAACATTAGTCCTACCCTGACGCCTTAGAATATGCCGAACTCACCCTCTCCGCGATGGCTCGCACCTTATCGTGCACGGCTATCGACGAAAAGTGACGCTGATATTGCCCACGTTATTGCTGTTGTCGAACGCGCGAATCGAGATGGCATGTTCTCCTGCCCCGCTGATATTGAGGTCCAGTGAGTATCGTTCTTTCGGGCTGTCGGCGATGCCGTCATCCGGAAACACCTCTCGCCATGCAGAGCCATCGACGCTGACATCGACCCGTTTGATACGGCCGGTCGTGTCTTCAACATCGAAAACTGCACGGACATGATCTCCGGTGGAGTCCACCTGCCCCACTAAATGAACCAGCGGCGCAGTGTTGTCAATGTCAACGGGTTCGCTGATTCGATCGGCCGATAGCGCAATAGGGGCGGGATTGTCGAGTGCGTCTGAAGCCAAAACGCGAAAGACATAGCGGCCGTCGGCCAGGCTGGCGCCGTCGACCGTATAGAACGACTCCCGAACGTGATCTTTCAACAGGCGAAAATTGGTCTCATTTAACGGCCGATAATACACAGCGTATTCCAGCGTATCGTTGTTGCGATCTTCGGCTTGCCATTGCAATGAGCGCGCGCCGCGTTGGTACAGACGTCTGGGCGCGGCTTGCGCGACCAGGCCAAACAAGGAAGCGTCCAGGCCTGCGACCTCGATATTCGGATCGACTTGAATTTGGAGCTGTTGCTGTAAGGCAACACCTGACGGCAACACGGTGATAGCTAAAACCTCGGGCGCTACGTTACGGGGCAGATAAGCCAGGCTGACGTCGTCCAGTTTCGGTTGCACGCCGGCAGACGCGGCGGGACTTCTCAAAACGGCTCGCCACTGGATGAAGCGGGCTTTGGGACTCTCGATCTGTGAGCCGCTGAAATCGGTATAACGCGCGCTCCAATCGCTCCAGGTCTTATCAGGCCGGTCGCTGTTGCCGGTGCGCGTTTGCAGTTCGATTGGACCAGTTCCACGCCACCAAATCTTTCCCCAGGAGGAAACGACTTTGGCGTCACGCACGGGGGATTCGTAGCTGCCTTCATTTACGGTGGCGGCGCCGAAACGAACTAACTTTCCCTGATTACTCGAAGCCGCGAACACCTCAGCGCCGCGCGCGAGCAAAGAAGAGATCTGCCCTTCACTGGATTGAAGCAGCAGCGTGTCTCGACCATCGTCAGTCACGAAATACACTCTTCCTTTATCTGACGTGCCAATTAATACGCCCCCTTTAGTAGCGAGCACTGAAAACCCGGTGACTGAAGTTGAACTCCACAGTATGTCCGTGCTGCCGTCGGGCAGGATATGGAAGACAGCACTACGCGCGGTGGACAAATCGTTACGGCTTCGCGCGGTTGTGGTCAGCTGCGCGACCTGGCCCGCGGATCCCTCGTCTGTTGCAGTCACGACTGCTGCAGCCGCAGCCGCTGCGGCGGTCGCTGCCTCTGTCGTGGCGGCAGCCGTTGTAGTCGATTTCGCAATAGCGGCCGCGTCGCCCAGAGCCAGCGCGTAGATTGAGCCATCCGGCGCCGCCGCGAGTGCATGAACCTCGCGCAGTGAGGCGTCATACAAGGCAAACGCTTTGCCGTCCGGCGAAATTCTCAGCACCACCCCACCCGGATCAGTCCCGGCAATCAGATCGCCGCGGGCCGTCACCGCAAGCGACATGACGTGGGTTTGATTAGTATCAATTAGCAGTGACGTTTCCGGTTTTGCTCCGGCAGCGCGCACTCGATAAAGTTTGCCGTTGTCCCCGGTGCCAACCGCCAACGAACCGTCGTTCAGGATTGCGAGTGACCAAATGTATTTGTCGCTCGGATCGAAATATACTTCTGCCTTTCCGTCCGGCGTAACCCGATAAACCTTTCCGTCCGGGGACGTGGCAGCGAATACCGCGCCGTCCTTCCCGATTGCCAGAGCCGTCACGTCCAACTCTGAAGCTTTGAAAAACAGGGCGCCCTTGCCGTTCGCGCCTACACGAAACAGCTTTCCATCGTGCCCGGTCCCCAGATAAACGTTGCCGGCGGCATCGATGCCCGTGGACCAAACGTAAGCTTGTTCAGTATTGAAAACTTCAGCCGCCATGGGCGCGAGAGTCACGACTCCGGTATCGCTGATCGAGATTCCGCGCGCGTCTCCCTTTAGCAAGTCCGCGCGCGAGCCTGTGTTCCAGACAATGGGTTCGCCCGCAAATGCGCTGACTGCGCCGAAGACTATGGCCGCAACCAGGCCAATCAACAGTTTGTTTTTGTGCATAACTATCAAGCCGAGACTAAGTACCTATGAATCTCGCGTAAAGCGAGCGCGCCGTCGCCACGTCATCCGTTCCGCGAATGATCGAACGCGCATCCTGAAATATCGTCATTTCGAATTTGCCGGTCTGGAACCGCAAGAGATAATCGTTCTGTTTCACTTCTCCCGACGACGCCAGCCGTTTACCTAGTAGATCGAGATCAACTCGCGCTGGCTGAGAAGGACAGACCTGCACCGCGTGACGGCCACACAGGACGGCGGTGAAATCTCTGTTGGCGGGCTCGAGGGTTGTAAATTCATGGTGTGAACAAGTAAGGCAATCCAACACCGGCGCTCCGATCGAGATACGACGCCATTCGTTGCGCCAGACATCGAATTGCATGAGCGAGTTGTGCAACTCTCTTTCCTGGCCGGTCAACAGCTTTAGGGCTTCACTCGCCTGCACGGCGGCTACAATGTTGATGATCGGCATGATCACGCCGGCTGTGTCACAAGTTGGAGCACTCGCCACCGCCGGCGCTTCAGGAAAAACGCAGCGCAGACATGGTGTGCGACCGGGCCTGACAGTCATGGTCACGCCATACGATCCAACTGCCGCACCATAAATCCAATTGACGTTATGCTTCACGCAGGCATCGTTGATTAGGTAGCGCGCGGCGAAATTATCCGTGCCATCAATCACAACGTTGCACTCTCGAATCAACCGTTCGATATTCGAAAAGTTAACGTCCGCAATTTCAGGCTCAATCTTTATCTCAGAATTTATTTTGCTGAGATGATTAGCGCAGGCGATGGCCTTGGGCAGTCGATTCGCCGCATCACTCTCAGTGAACATCGTCTGACGCTGGAGATTCGAAAACTCAAGAAAGTCGCGATCGATGACTCGCAACCTTCCGACGCCGGCTCGCGCCAGGACTTCGGCTTGAGCCGAGCCGAGCGCACCGCAGCCGATAATTACGACGCGCGCATTCAACACTCGACGCTGGCCTTCCTCGCCAATTGGCTCAAAAAGAATTTGACGGCTGTATCGATCAGGATGAGATGGTGATTCCAAGTTCGTTCGCAAGTTCGATGTTCTGTAGTTGGATGCGCAATGATTTAACTCGACAGCCCAGTCATCGCTGCTGTTCGCATCACTTCGATATCCGCGTGCTCGCCCCTCCATAACTTGAATTGCTCGAGCGCCTGCGCCAGCAGCATTTCAATGCCGCTAATGGTTGCGCAACCGGCGACCCGCGCTTCGTGCAGAAACCGAGTTTCAATGGGATTGTAAACGAGATCGTAAGCCAACTGCACCCCGCGTAGTTGCGCGGAGATTGCCGGCGTCGTGTTTTCAAGCTGGCCGCGCATCCCCACGGGGGTGGCATTTATCACTACGTCAAAATCACTGTAGGGCATGCCGGAGAACTCTCGGCATTTCACGCCGAACTCAGCCGCTAACCGTTCCCGTTTATTAATATCTCGAGCCAGAATGGTCACGGCTGCTCCCTCTGCTCGCAACGCCCAGGAACAAGCCCGCGCCGCGCCGCCCGCGCCGATGATTGCGCATCGCACATGTTTTAGCGAACCCAACATATTGCGTAAAGGCTTGATGAAACCGGCTGCGTCAGTGTTATAGCCAAGCAATTGATCGTCACGGACGACAATAGTGTTCACTGCCCCGATTTCTTTGGCCGCGGGATCAATCCAATTTAGAGCCGGGATCACAGTTGATTTATGCGGCGCGGTCACACTTAACCCAGCGAGCTTCCAATCCAACTCGCGTGTTTTCGGATGGGCCATTCGCCGAATGAATTGAAGCGCGTCCCGCACTGCAAATGGAATGTAGACAGCATTGAGGCCGCCCGCGGCAAACGAGGCGTTGTGAATTCGCGGCGATAGAGAATGACTGACTGGCTGGCCGATGATGCCAAACACTTGAGTGTCGGAATTAATCTGGTCGATTCGATAAACCTCACGCAACTCTTTCGCGGTTAATTGACCCGGAGCAGTGCCACTCGCGTCGTCTAGGGAACCGTAAGTGAGAAACGAGCCGCGGGCAGGTCCGAGAACACGAGTCATCACGCCCGCTTCTCCCATAGCTATCGCGATCATTTGTCGCCCTTTCGCTGCAGTTCCGTCCAGCAAGTTAAAGATTGGCAGACAATCGACCGCATCGTCGGCTTGAACGGCGATCTTCAAGATTCGCGCTGGAGTCGCGGCCATCTGCTGAAGTATCTCTGCGAGGTCCTTTGGTACTCGCTTGAAATTATGATGCGAGCAAATCACGCGCCTCCAATCGACGGTAGCTGATGATTCTGCAGCGGCGAATCCGCGCACCAGGTCAACCTCGATATCTATAAAATA
Source organism: Pyrinomonadaceae bacterium (assembly GCA_046262835.1). GTDB lineage: Bacteria > Acidobacteriota > Blastocatellia > Pyrinomonadales > Pyrinomonadaceae > UBA11740. Next base: position 12,055 of record JBHELZ010000053.1, on the reverse strand, counting down.
TGCGGCATTAGAATGATTTAATGAAGACCAAATTAGGCGCCGCCCGTCATAGTCGATCTGCGCGCGTCCCCCTTCTTCAGGACTTCGCATCGTGACAATCAACGGTCGGCCGGTCTCGGGCGCACATTCACGAAGCAACGCGGCTATGGCCGCCGGGTCGGCAAGGCAATCCGCCCGTATTTCGATGATGTCGGCAAATTGAGCTGCGGCCATGATCGCGTCGCGCATCTCGTCTGAATGACTAACGCAAACAGGTACGCAGATTTTGGCCATGCGGGACTTGCGGGTCAGGAAGGCTTCTGATTTTCGAACGAATCAAATTGACGAGTCGGTGCTTCTACTCCTAGATGGCGCGTTGTGCCTTCGGTCACGCTCGGTATGGGCGCTCTCAGCTCGCCGGTTCTGGCGACGGGAACATCAGGGGCGCGGACGGTATTAAGCTGTGGGCCCGGCAGTGTTGGATTCTGATTCTTTGCTATTCTCAGGCGCGCTAACGCGGCAAAACCTTTGCCAAAGCATCCGGCGGCCGGTATCAGCATCCAGTACCACCAGCTCCAACCACCGGGGCTGAACCTGGCGATCAATATTGAAATGACCGCGAAAGTAATCCCCATCATAATGCCGCGAATCGCTTCTTCGATACTTGGCTCGCGACGACGCTTCTTGTGCGAGTAGCGATCCGACCTCTGCGGCCGATCGGCTTCCTGCAACTGGCCCGTTAGCGCTTGCGGCACCAAACTGATATTTGCTCCGCACGAGCGGCAGAAGCTGGCGCCGTCTACGTTTTGGGTGGCGCATTTTGGACAAAACATCGGAAGGCTCCTTACGATCTCACTATTCTTCTAACGTTTAATCTTGAACGCGTGTTTCGGTATTCGTATTAGCGACGTCGTGTCCTGAAAGGGCGTTGCCGTAACATTGCTTGGCCGCGAGGAAAAGTCACAATTCCAAAAACAGCCCTCGCTCGAGGTCGGGGCTAGCCGCGCCCACTCTGCAGCAACACGCTATCGGGACAGCACTTAGCTCTGCGCCCTGGCTGTGGTTCGCTGGCGCAATGCTTCGTAAAGGATAATCCCGGCGGCCACCGAAACATTCAACGATTCGATCTGACCATTAATGGGAATCCGCACGAGCGCGTCACAGTTTTCGCTGACCAAACGGCGCAGGCCTGTGCCTTCACCACCGAGAACGATTGCCGAAGCCCGCGTCCAATCCCAGTCATAATAATCAAGGTTCGCATCCGCCGCGGTACCAACGACCCACAAGTTACGCTCTTTCAACTGTCGAATCAAAACGGAGAGGTTAGTCACGCGTGCAATTGGGAGATACTCAGACGCGCCGGCTGAGGTTTTGGCGACCGTCTCATTCAGACCCGCAGCGCGACGCTCCGGGATGAAGACGCCACTGGCCCCCGCGCACTCGGCGGTGCGCAGGATTGCGCCGAGATTCCGCGGATCTTCGATTCCATCCAGGATTAGAACGATCGGTTCGGGTTCGCTGCCTGCGGCCGCACCAACGGTATCCAGGAGTTCCTCGGCATCAGCATAGGCAGGCGCCGCGATGTGCGCGATGACTCCCTGGTGATGACCGTTGCCGGCCTCGCGATCGAGTGTCGCCCGGGGCGCGACCTTAACCGGCACGCCGCGCTTTCGAGCTAGTTCGAGCAGCTCACGCAAACGTTCATCGCGCGCGCCTTCGGCGATCGTAATTTGCTCAGGCAATCGCTCGGCCCGCAGGGCTTCCATCAACGGATTCAAGCCATACAGCAAATGCCGATCAGTAGATGGACGCCGCGGCGACTTCTTCATCGTGGTATCACTCGGAACTTGTCTAAAGGCGGCTACGCCCCAAGTCATGGCGACGCGGATCCGCAGACGATGCCCGCCTTAAACAATAAGGAAGTTGGTTTTCAAGAACCACAACAGCCGCGAATAATTGTTGAATTGCATTTCATTGTCGGTTGTCGTTACCGTCGAAATGTCATATTTGCCGGCCCCGCTTCGCCGCCACGCACCTTTGCGGGTCTGCTGCTGCAAGGGCCAGACATCGGCCAGCAGGGGACGCACGCGAAGATACGATTCGTTCGCCACGATTGTTGCGCGTTCCTCCAGCAAGTTAATCAGGGCCCTGAAGTTTTCGAACGCCGTCAGCGTCTTGCGGCCGGCGAGACACGAGAAGTCAAAATTGTTTGCGGCAACTCGCCAGGCTGTTTCAGATGATCTGACGTATAAATCGAATATTGCCTCATCATCAGCCACTTGCCGGCGATCGATTGGTTTCATCCCGCCGCGGCGGCGACGCTCTTCGATTTCATTACGTTGCGTTTGCAGGCGGCCGACCACGACTAACATCAACTCATCCCAACGCGCGGGCAAACGTGCGTCCGAACTAACAGTTAATCCCGCCAGGTTGTCATCAGTCACTTCGAAAGCGCGCATTGTTCTGCTGCCAATACTCAGCTTCAAATCTTCAGCCGTCACCAGCATGCCATCAATTCCTATTTGACGCAGATCTTCTACTACCTGATTCGCCTTGTCGCGCGTCCCGGCAACGAGTACAGGTGACTGCGAGATCAACGCGGGTTTCAAATCGGAACTCTTCACTTTGATTATCCCGGCGAGTTGGGCCATCGCGTTCTCATGCACCTGGCTTAGAGCCTTTGGCGGCACCACGGCATAACATATTGCCGCAGCGCCGGCCTCCGGTTGTTGTTTCTCAGTTTCCGGAGTTACGTTCACGACCGATGAAGTTAAGCGGGCCCCGCAATAAATGCATGCCGCGCGCGTTGGAGGGTTTGTGCGCAGGCAGACTTCACAAGTCAGCAATTCGCCGGGCGCGAAACTCTTTAGCTTTACTTCACTCGGCGCGTCCTGATCTGGTAAGCCTGCACTGTCTATTTCAGCCATCCGTGCCCCGTCGCCGATTATACGATGCGCCGCCTATATCCCGGTGACTTTTCCCGAACAAGTAGAACCTGGGTGACGGCAGTCAGCTGTGCCGTGAGGCAACGTCAGAGTTAAATGAGTCTTGACGAGGCGTCGCTGATGGTTCCGGTGGTTGGTGCCCCTTTCGCCTGCGCTCACCAGCTAGCGCACAAACTGTGTGGCAAGGCTCGCTTGACCGCAAAGGTATCCCAGCCCCATGCTACTGAGAATAAAACTCTTATTGGAGTAATAACGTGAACAATTTTGACCCAACTAACAATATTTCATTGCAGTTCGGCCATCGTGGGAAAGTGGCAATTTTTATCGATGGAAACAATCTCTTTCATGCCGCGCGATTTCACAACATAGATATCGACTACAACAAGTTGCTGCGAGTGCTGCTGGGCGACGGCCGCTTGTTTCGAGCTTTCTTTTACACTGGCGTTGATGCGGGCGCTGAGCGACAACAGGGTTTTTTGTTGTGGATGAGGCGCAACGGCTTTCGCGTGGTGCAGAAAGAATTGAAGACGTTTTATGACGGCACCCGGAAAGCCAACCTGGATGTTGAGATTGCAGTCGACATGCTCTCGCTGGCTGGTCGCTACGACACCGCCGTACTGGTGTCGGGTGACGAAGACTTTGTTTACGCAGTGAACGCCGTTGCTTACAAAGGCTGCCGCGTCGAGATTGTCGGCTTTAGATCGAACACCGCGCCAAAACTGATTGACGTGGCTGACTGCTTCATCGACATGGGCGAGATCGCCGACAAGGTGAGAAAGGAATCTCCCCACGGCGTGCGCTACGAAGATCGCGACATTCACGTCTCGCATCAGCCGCCTCCGCCCGCGCCATTCATCGAGCGTATTCCCGAGATTGCGGCCGTCGCGCCCCCCTGTTCCGCAGTCGATGAAACGTTTCATCCGCCAATCGGATCAATCATTGAGGCAGCCACGATCGAGGACCTGGACCAGTTTGGGCCGGGAGCTGATTTTATTCGCGTGACGGACGAACAGTAAGCTCCTGACAGATCATCTCTCATCGATCGGCACGTACGGAACATTGCGAGGCCCAATGTATTCGGCGCGCGGACGAATCAGTTTGTTATCCGCGTATTGTTCGAGGATGTGCGCGGTCCAGCCGCTGATGCGACTGATGGCAAAGATCGGCGTGTAGAGATCGAGGGGAATTCCCATCATGTAATACGTCGAAGCTGAATAGGCATCGACGTTGGGAAGCAGGTTCTTTTCGCGTTTCATGATCGCTTCGAGCTTTTCGGTGATTTCATACCACTTCGAATTCCCTTTCCGCTCTCCCATTTCTTTCGAGAAGCGGCGCAAGTGCGTGGCCCGCGGATCTTCCGTCTTATACACGGCGTGACCGAACCCCATGATTTTTTTCTTTTTGGCGAGCGCTTCCTTAACGTAATTCTCGACGCGATCAACTGTGTCAATCTCGAGCAGGATTTTCATAATGGCCGTATTCGCGCCACCGTGCAGCGGTCCGGACAGGGCGCCCAGGGCCGCAGTCACACAGTTATACATGTCGGCAAGTGTGCCGGCCACTACGCGCGCGGTGAAGGTCGAAGCATTCAGTTCGTGATCGGCCTGCAGAATCAAAGCAACATCCAGGACGTGCGCATCGAATTCGTCGGGCATTTCGCCTTTCATCATATAAAGAAAGTTGGTGGCAATATTCAGCTCCGGCTTCGGAGCAATTATGTCCAAATCGTTTCGCGCGCGCTCGATTGCCGCCACAATAACGGGAAACCGAGCGGTCAAGCGAGTGGCGACGCGAATGCTCGCCTCGCGCGACAGGTCGCGCTTTTCTTCATCAAAGAATGACAGCGCCGAGATCACTGTGCGCAGCATGTCCATGGGATCTGTGCCCTGAGGCGCGCGGGCGCACATTCCTTTGATTAACTCGATCGCCGGCCAGGGCAGTTGGTAGGATGTGGCAAGATTTTTTTTCAGCTCGTCCAATTCGGAGCGTTTCGGTAAGCGGCCGTTCCACAGCAAAAATACTACTTCTTCAAAAGTAGATTTGGTCGCCAGGTCGTGTATGTTGAGGCCCTGATAAATCAGCTCGCCTTTTTCGCCGTTAACATCGCCGATTGATGAGGATGCGGCGACCACGCCGCGCAAACCGGTAGCGACGGCGCTTACAGAACCTTCCTTAGCCTTATCCATATTTCCGCCCTTCAGAGTTTTGTAAGTCGAAGATAGCAGAGCAAAATGCGGGTGACAAGCAACCGTGATCGCGCATTATCCGGAAGTGAATTGTTGATGCGCGGCGCCGTTAATAAGCACGACCAACTGACCCTGGCGTGCGTTCAAGATCGAAGCCGCCGACGCATTTCGCGCGGCAATTTCGATGAAGCCGGCGCTGCCGGTGAGCATAAACAACTCGCCTTCGCTGCCTGAGTTTTCGCAAAAGAATTCCCGGTACGAGGTAATTTCCGTGTTGTTCACCGCCAGCCGCGCGGCGCGACTGGTGCGATGATTCGTTGTGAGATTCGTGACGCAGTTCCCGAATCGATCGACGTGAATGATTCTGCCTTCGACGTTCCCGTCTGTCGTTGTTATTGGATTCAACGGTTCGAGTTGGACGATCCCCTCGATAGCTGGGCCAACCTCTTCAGGTTTAGCTCCGTTCGAAAGGGCCGCCGCGACCGGCGCGAAGACATCGCGGCCATGAAACGTCTTGCTGGTTGGATGGCGAAATAACTTTTCGTTCGTCAGGTGATAAGCGCGCCAATTCCCTGCCCGTTCGCATATCCAACTAAAGAGGCCGTTGTCCGGGCCAACGAACAACTGATCGGCGCATTCAATTAGTATCGGGCGGCGATTTGAACCAACTCCCGGGTCGACTACGGCCAGATGAATCGTGCCCGCAGGAAAATTGCGGTACAAGGCGAGCAGGTTGAAGGCGGCCGCATGAATATCCTGCGGCGCAATATTGTGTGTCAGGTCAACGATTCGAGCGGTAGGGTTCGCAGAGAGAATTACCCCCTTCATGGCCCCAACGAAATAATCCTGTGTCCCGAAATCCGTGAGCAGAGTGATAATCGGAGGCTTCAAGTCTCGAATTCCAAATTTCAAGTTCAGCGCGTCCAGTTCATCGCTCGTTGTTTGTTAACCTGAACCTTGAAGCGTGGAACTTGAATCCATTCTTACTGCACTTCCGCGTCCACGGCCGTGCGAATCCGCAACTGCTGGCCCTGGTCCAAACGAATGTCTTTGCCACGCTGCGTCAGCACGCCCGCAGTTCCGACACCCGCTCCGATGCTTGCTCCGATGGCCGCGCCCGCCCCGCCACCCGCAATCAAACCGATGACCGCGCCAATCCCGGCGGCCGTACCAACCTTTTGCACATCGCCTTTAGTTGAACCCTGGCCCTGCACGCCGCCTTCAGAATCGACTTTCCCCACGCCCTGACTGCCCCCGTTTGGAATCACTTCGATCACTTGCGCGCTGATCGGCGATGAACGGCCGTTGGGCATCTTTATTTGATCGAAGGAAAGCTGGAGCTGCGCATTACCTTTTGCTTTGCCCGGTCGCTTGACCTGTTCCAGGTGACCCTCGAGCACGGCGCCCTGAAATTGGTTTGGCTCAAGCACTCGAGCCTGAAACCGATCTCCTTTTTGTGAGGCATCGGTCGAAAGACTGTTCATCAATTCGACACGCATCACCGTGTCCCGGGGAAGCACGAACGAATTATCAGGTGCGGTGTTTCCCGTTGTCTTATTCGGATCGATTGGATACTGAACCGTGGAATCTTCAGTTCGACGCGTCAGGTCCGTCGGAATTGTCGAATCAAACGGCTTGTGATCGTAGGCAGCGTTGTAGCCGAGCTCGAAACCCTGCCGGTAACCGTCGCGATACTCCTCGAGCGATCCCCACGCCGAATTAAACGCGCGGTCGGCGCGATCATATTCAGCTTTGTTGCGAAATTCCCGGCCTGCATTCTTAGCGGCGTCCCCCACGCCCGCCTGATACCCATCTGAATAGCCGGTGCGATAGCCGCGCATGATTGCGGTTGCCTGGTTTTGTTCCTGCGTAGTCTGCGTAGTCTGTGCTGTTACAATCACCGTCAACGCCGAGAAACAAAGGACGGTCAGAGTCGCAACTAGAATCAAAGTGTGTCTAATGGTTTTCATCATTCAACCTTTCAGCAATTCACCCGCGTCAACGCCTTTTCTGCGACTCAACGATGGTGATAAGAAAGGGAGAGCCGTCTGTGTTGCGAGCCAACTTGCTGACTCCGTACCCGCAGCCTCAGAATGCTAACACTGGGCAAAGGTCGCAACAACCTATGCTGCGCCATGTTTCAGATGCGCTGATACGCGAGTCAGTTGTAAATCGTGTGAGGTTCTGACTCTAGTCCGCTAATCCCGGACTGAAATTCGCTTGAAGCGCGGATGCCTAACCACGGCCGAGTATGCGTAGAGTTTACTTAGATCATAGCGCTACTACTCCAATTGACCCGCGAGTAGTCCATGCCATGATGCCGTACCTTACAGAGAAATTCGGCAACGCTTCGAGCATACATCAGTCTGGGCAGGAGGCGCGGGCCGCTGTCGACAAAGCGCGGCGCCAAATCGCCAATCTCATCAACGCGCGAGCGAACGAGATTGTTTTCACCTCGGGGGGTACCGAAGCAAACAACCTGGCAATTCGCGGCGTTTGTGAAACCGCTGAAAGACCTGCAGGTCACATTGTCATATCAGCGATCGAGCATCCTTCCGTTCGCACCTTGGTCGAGTATCTTGAAAAAAGAGGATGGCTGGTAACGCGACTGCCCGTTTACGATGATGGCCTCGTTCGCGTCGATGATGTGCGCGCAGCAATTCGCCCTGACACTGTCTTGATCAGCGTAATGATGGCCAACAACGAAATCGGGACCGTTCAACCGGTGGAAGCAATTGGCGCCGTCGTTCGCAGGAGACGTGAAAGCGGTCAAAAGCATTTGTGGTTTCACACTGACGCGGTGCAGGCCGCGGGACGCACCGCGATCGATGTGGAAGCCGTGCAGTGCGACCTTCTTTCGCTCTCAGCGCATAAAATGTATGCGCCGAAAGGAACCGGCGCTTTGTTCGTTCGACGCGGGGTCCGCTTGTTTCCTCAGCTAATCGGCGGACATCAGGAACGTGAGCGTCGTGCCGGAACTGAATCTGTCGCGAACATTGTCGCCTTTGGCGCGGCCGCCGAACTGGCGCGACAAGAGATGGACCAGCGAAACAAACACACTGAGCGGCTGCGCGATCGATTTGAACGGGAAGTTCAGGCCAGGATTGAAGACATTGTTTTCAACGGCGATCGCCAACACCGCCTATCTCACCTCTCAAATATTTCGTTTCGTTTCATTGAAGGCGAAGGACTATTGATTCATCTGGATATGCAAGGCGTAGCGGTTTCGACAGGTTCGGCTTGCTCGTCCGGGACGTTGGAGCCGTCACCCGTGATCAGGGCTTTGGACCGTGACGAGGAACTTGCGCGCGGCGCCATTCGATTCAGTTTTGGAAAAGATAATACGGACGAAGACGTCGATGTGGCCGTAGCCGCGTTAACCACGGCGGTTGAAAGTTTGCGGTCGATTTCGCCGCTGGCTCGTCGATCAGTGACGCAGCCGGCAAACACCCCTTAGTATCTCGCAAGCAGATGGGGATAGTAGACTGGAGCGCAAGGGTGCTCGCTTGACTTCGTTGCAGCGGCACCTGTAACCGGGACGGTTGCACTTTAGTCACCACGACCCGTCGCGGCGGCGGATGCATCAGACATGTCCTACTCACAGATCTTCAAAGATCATCTTGCCAACCCTCGCAACCCCGGCGAACTCTCCGATGCAAATGCGCTTGCCGAAGAGACCAATCCCGTCTGCGGGGATCGCTTGCGACTTAGTTTGCGAATTGTTAACGGCCGAATCGAGGCCGTGCGCTTTCTCGCTTACGGCTGTCCGCCAACTCTTGCATGCGGATCGGCGCTGGCGCGGATGATCGAAGGAATGCAGGCGGCAGCGGCCGTGGAGCTAACCAGAGCAGATGTCGTTCGAGAAGTTGGTGGATTGCCCGCGAGAAAACAACATGCAGCCTCACTTGCCCTCGAGACGTTGAAAGCCGCGCTCCACAACTTACGCGGTTAATCGCTGTCGCCAGGACACTTCATCAACGGGGGGGATTAATCACCCGCGCGCGATTGCCGGGCGGAGGCGTCGGTTGAGGCTTTTTGTGATATTCAGGACCGCAATACTTCGTCGGCTCCTGGCCGATGATGAACGTCTTCGTTTTAATGACCGGACAACTATCCACTGCAATCAAGCCTGTTATCGGATCGATGTCGAGCGTAATGGTTCCTTGTAACCTGCTGGATGAATCGGGCTCGTAACCATCGTTCGACCTGGCCTTCAAAGCCTCCTTGTTGTTTTTCGGGGTCGGTCTCGGTTTGAGCAAATCAGGCGGCAGACTCGCCGGCTCAAGTTGAGACTCGTCCTGGCTTTCAGGCTGTGACTCGTCTGCGGCCATGTCGTCGGCGCCGTTGTCACCGGGCAAGGTGCCATTAATGAACAACTCGCCGCGCTTCGCAGTTGAATCGGCCTTGGCGACATCACCGGTAGCCGGATCAATCTCAGTCTGCTGAATGCCGTCAGGCTCCTGCCAATCGCCGGTCCATTCCGCGTGCGTCGTCAGCGCCGCACTCATAAAGTCAGCCCAAATCGGCAGCGCGGAGTTCGCGCCCGTCAAACCCAGTTGCGAGCCGTCATCAAATCCTACCCAGACGACGCAGACCAGATCAGGTGTGTAGCCTGCAAACCAGCCGTCGCGCGAAGTTCCGGTCTTTCCGGCAACATTGAATTTGAATCCGCGTGCGCGAATAGGCGCGCCCGTTCCGCGATTCACGACGTCTTTCATAAAAGACGTCATCACGTAAGCGATTGGCGGACGCAGCACTTCGTTTTTCTGCGCGGTCGGCTGCGCTATGGTCATGCCGGACCCTGTCGTGACGCGCGTAATTGCAATCGGCGAAGTGCGTGTTCCGTTCGCGGCAAATGCAGAGTAGGCTGAGGCAATTTGCAGCGGGGTTGCTTCTGCTGTCCCCAAAGCCATCGCCGGATAGGCGTGCGCAACCCGGGGCAACCCGGCCTTTGCCGCCAGGGCCATAACTCTGCCGATGGTGACCTCCATCGCGACATCCACCGTCACTACGTTCAAACTATGGACCATCGCATCGCGCAACGTAACCGGCTCCATCGAATACTTATTGCCCATATTTCCGGGTGAGTATTCCTGATTGTCGTAAGTGAAAGTCTTCGGCTCGTCTTTAAACATTGTCGCCGGAGTGATGACCCGGGGAATCGGATCGTAAGCAGTATTCAGCGCCGTTGCATACACGAATGGCTTGAAGACAGAGCCCGGTTGACGCAGCGCTTCGGCGCGATTCAATTGGCTCTTTGCATAATCGCGACCACCGACCATGGCAACGATCTCGCCGGTGTGAGCGTTCATCGCCACCAGGGCGGCCTGCAGGGTGCCCTCTGGAGCCCGCTTCTTCTCGATCTTATCGAGCGCCGCCAACTGTTTGGTCACCGCCGCATAAGCCGCGCGCTGCAGATCCATATCGACCGACGTGTAGATGCGCAGGTGGTCGGCCCCTTCACCAGTGATCAAATCGCCAAGCTGGTTCTGAACATAATCGGCAAAGTAAGGCGCGTCCGAGATATCAATCCTGCCCTTGGCGGGCGCGAGTTTGAGTTCGATACTTTCAGCCTGCTTCGCTTGTTCGTCAGTGATTGCGCCCGTCTCAGCCATCGATTCCAGCACCTGATTACGACGCGCGCGCGCCGTGTCCGCATCGTGAAACGGGTTATAGCGGTTGGGACTGCGAATCAAGCCGGCCAGAAACGCTGATTCAGGCAAAGTCAAATTCGTGACGTCCTTATTAAAGTAAGCGCTGGCCGCCTCACCAAACCCATTGATGGAAAAACCGGATTGCTGTCCCAAATAAACCTGATTGCAATAGAGCGCAAAAATCTCCTGCTTCGATAAACGAGTCTCCAAAATTACCGACATGTAAGCTTCAGCGATTTTTCGCTTCAGGCTATATTCCGGCGACAAGAGCAGGTTCTTAACCAACTGTTGCGTGATACTGGATCCACCCTGTCGCGCCAGCGGTGAATTAGGATCGGTGTCATAACGGCGTAGCAGCGCGCGCAGGATGCCGCGAATGTTCACCCCGTGATGCTCAAAGAATGATCGATCTTCGGTGACGACAATCGCGTTGCGCAAATCAGTCGGCACATCGTTAAAGCCGATCACCCGGCGTTTCGCTCGCTCGCGCCCAGTGACGGAACTTATGAGTTCAGGCTCCAGCTGAGCTTTCTCGAGATGTCCACCGTTTTGCCTGTCCGTGAGATAAGCGATCGATTTTCCATTCCGGTTGAATTCGACGCGCACCTGAGGGTAGGGGCGCGAGTGGTCCACAATTGAATCCACCCCTGGATCGATATCGACGGTAGCGCCGTTCATGCTGTATCGGCCACGATTGCTGTCCGCCTGTTGATTCCGCTCCACATACCCGGCGCGCCTCAAATATGCGATCAAATCTTCTTCGCTGATGCTTTGGCCGGCGCGAATCTGTTTTGGTGCGGCGTAAATGCCGGCCGACCGCGTGAAAACTTCTCCGCGCAGAAGATTGTCGATGCGACCCGAGAAGACGAACCAATAGTAACCGAGCACCGCAACGGAAAGACCGGCCACGACCACTGCGGGGATGACAATGTATGGGCGGAGGAAAAATCGCAGGACGCGGCGGACCCTGCCCCGGGGTGGTTCCTGATAACGCACAACGCGAGGCGGTTCCACAACTCGGCGACGAATTACCGGCGGAACATGATCATCAGGTGGATGCCGAATTGCCATGAAGAACAATACGTTTTCGGCCTCTGGGGAGCACTGCCGTATCCGATGCTAGACTGTTACCCGCGCGCTGTCCACTATTCGATTGACATGATCACCGGCATTCGTTAATTTTACCGCGCTTTCGACCCGAGTCCGTGTGCGAATGTTACTTACCCGCTGTTACACGACCATTTGAAAGCAGTGAAAGGGTTCCCCCAATGAAGTTAAGGATGTTCGGAGT
>JBHELZ010000052.1:0-21312 GCA_046262835.1 Pyrinomonadaceae bacterium | reverse complement strand
GATTGTAGCCGCGCAGCTTTTTCAGTTCGAAATGTTTTCCGATCATGATCGTCCAGGCGACGAGGCTGAAGAGCGCGAGGCCGACGGTGATCACCTGGCCGATCGGCTGATCAGGATCGAGTTGGTGAATCACTTCCCGCACTGCCGCCGCGACGTTCGCGCTTTCGTTTCGCGTGCGAATAGCGATTGTCATTGACGAATAGGTCAGCTCGGCCTGCGGCCAAAAGGCCATCGGTTCTACTTCACTGTCCAGTCCTTTGTGCTTGTTGTCGCCGACGATGCCGATGATTTCGCTCGGCTCGTTCACGTCTTTCATGTTAATCGTGACTCGTTGGCCAACGGGGTCCTGCCCGGGAAAATTCTCGCGAGTAAACGCTTCGTTAACTACCACGACATGTCGCATCTCGCGGGCTTCCTGCGGGGTGAACAGGCGTCCGCGTTTTAGCGGGATGCGCATCGTCTGAAAGTAATTCGCGTCGGTAACACAAACGCCCGTAGTGAGGGACTGACCGGCCGGACGTTTGGGTTGTCCCTCGATGTCCAACCTGGTCCCCGAGTGAGGGCCGTCAAAGGGCAGCGTGTTTATGGCGCCAACCGATTCCACCCCAGGGATCGCGCGTATCTGATCCACAGCTTGGGTGAAGAAATTCATTATCTTCGGATCGCTGTCATATTTCCGGGTGGGTAAGTTCACGCGCATCGTCAACAGGTTGTTGGGGTCGAAACCGGGGTTAACTGATTGAAGCCGGTTAAGACTTTTCACAAGCAAGCCGGCGCCGACCAAAAGCACGAGCGCCAGCGCTACCTGCACCACCACGAAAATACTCCGCACCCGATGTGCGCGAGTGCCTCCAACAAGATTCTTGCTGCCCTCTTTTAGCGGCTCATTCAGATCGAAGCGCGAAGCTTCAAAGGCGGGAATGAGGCCAAAGGCAATTCCGGTAAGCAAAGTCAGTCCGATTGTGAAAAGCAGGACCGGTATATTGACCGCGGTGTTCCGCAGGTCCATCAACTCAGGCGGGCTCAGGGCCAGCAGCGCACGCGTCCCCCACCAGGCGAGCAACAAACCCAGCACCCCTCCGACAACGGACAACAACACACTCTCAGTCAGCAGCTGTCGCGCGATTCGCCACCGGCTGGCGCCGAGACCGGCGCGCAAGGCGATCTCTCTTCTGCGCGCAGACGCTCGCGCGAGGAGCAGGTTCGCGACGTTGGCGCAGGCAATCAGCAACACAAAGCCGACTGCGCCCAGGAGGATTAAAAGTGGTTTGCGAATCTCGCCGGTGAACTGGGTTCGTAACGGCACGACGGTCACGCCCCATTTGGCATTGAAGTCCGGATACTGTTGCTCGAGCCGGGCGCCGATAATGTTCATTTCGTTCTGCGCCTGCTCAAAAGTAACGCCCGGTTTCAGCCGCGCAACGGCGCGCGCGAAACGGCCACGGCGTTGCCGCAAATCGTTTGAGATTTGCCATGGGGACCAGATCTGTGGCGCGCGGCTCAACATCGAGCCCTTCTGCACGTACCACCCAACGTCAGGCGGCAGCACTCCAACAATTTCGTTGGGCTGATTGTCGAGGGTTATCTTGCGGCCGATAACGTTTGGGTCAGCGCCCAAACTTCGCTGCCAAAGATCGTAGCTGATAATTACGACGCGAGCCTGGCCCGTCTGGCCATCATCGGGAGCAAAGGTCCGTCCTTTAATCGGATTCACGCCCAGCAGCGAAAAAAGATTTGTGGTGGCAATCTGTCCGGGCACTTCCTCAGGTTCGCCGTTGCCGGTGAGGTTAACGTTTTGATCAAAGAACGCGGCCATGTCGAAGAAGACGCTGTTCTGTTCTTTCCAATCAAAAAAGTTGCCCAGATTGATGACGTTCTGCGGATTGCCTTTCCCACTCTTGCGGTTCTCCCAGACAATCATTAGACGTTCACCTTCGGCGTACGGCAGCGAACGCAGCAATGCCGCATGGACCACGCTGAAGATCGCCGTATTGGCGCCGATGCCCAACATTAAAGCGATGACCGCAACGGCGGTTACCGCCGGGCTCTTAACCAGCATGCGAACGCCGTAACGTAAATCTTGAATCAAACCTTGCATGATTCCCCCTTACTCATTTCCAATTGCCAATTACCGATTACCATCGGCGAGCACCAACAACGGCACTGCACCATCCGCTAAACACGAAGCTTAAAACGTGATGGCGTCTCAACCGGCGGTCGGCAATTGAATCGAGAATTGCCTCACCCCGAGTACTCACGAGATTTAAGATTGCTGTATTGGCACCGATCCCCAGGGCAAGCGTGATCAAGGCGATCGCGGTATAGGTCGGCCGCTTCATTAGGCTTCGAAAACCGTATTGAATGTCTTTGATTATTGATTCCATAAGACGTTTCAAATTTCCGATTGCCAAAAGGTCAATATTCATAGGCAACGAGGTCGTTACGCCTGCAGTCACCTCAGCTACTCAGCAATTTTCCGTGCCACGTCGACGTGTAAGGTGTTTCAATTCACAACCGGAATTGAAAATCGGCAATGACTTCACTCGTACGTCAACGCCTTTAACGGATCGACCCTGGTAGCTCTTTGCGCTGGAATAAGACAAGCAATTGTGGCAACCAGCAGAAGCATCAGGGCGACAATTCCATATGTCATCGGATCGCCGACGTTCACTCCAAAGACCAGGCCGGCCATTAACCGCGTCAATCCGAACGCCGCCGCCAAACCGATTACTATTCCGATTACTACCAGAGACATTCCGCGTTTCAGGACCAGTGAGAGAATGTTCCGTCGTTGCGCACCCAGGGCCATCCGCACGCCAATTTCCTGAGTGTGCTGAGTCACGAAATATGCCAGCACGCCATATATCCCCAGCATCGCGAGCAGCAGCGCAAGGCCGGCAAATATGGTCAGCAGAGTCATTCCGACGGCCCGCCAGGAAGTCTCTTCGCCGAGAACCTGTTGCATTGTGCGAACGTTCGAGACCGGCTGTTCTGGATCGACTTGATGGATCTGGTTGATAGCGGCGCCGACAACAGTCAATGGGTCAACCGAAGTTCGGATCACCAAATCGCGCGGCGCGTAAAAGGGCTCGATTCCCTGTTGATACGGGAAATACATTTCGGGCTTCACTGGCTCGTCAATGCTCATGTTGCGAACGTCTGACGCAATTCCTGCGATCATCACCCAGGGGACTTCTTTATCGTCCGGATCGCCAAGCTTAAACCGCTTGCCGATTGCGTTCTCACCCGGCCAGTAGGTGCGCGCCATTGCTTGATTAATGATCGCGACTGGAACTGACTGATCGTTGTCAGCCTCCGTAAAAGATCGACCCTGCACTATCTGGATGCCCATCGCCTTCAAGTATTCCGCGCTCACCTGCCGATGATTCGCGTCATAGGCGAGACCACCCGCGGTTGCCTGCTCAACCGAACGTCCCTCGATCGAGAATCCATTGGTGCCGCCCTTCCACGCCATCGGAACCGACGTGGTGTATCCGGCCGAGACGACGCCCGGCAGCGATCGCACGCGGTCCAACACCTGCTTGTAGAAAGCGTTTCGTTGAGCCTGTTGCGAATATTTGCCGCGCGACAAAACGGTCCTCATTGTCAGGACACTCTGCGGTTGCAGGGCGGCATACTGGCCGCGCAACCTCGTCAGGCTCTGGATCAGCAGGCCGGCGCCAACGAGCAGCACCAGGGCCAGCGAAACTTCGATCACCACCATCACGCCTCGCAAACGATTGCCGCTGGCATTTAATCCTGAACGGCCCCCTTGTTTCAGGGCATCATTTAGATCGACTCGCGCAGCCTGAAATGCCGGCGCCACGCCGAAAATTACGGCTGTCAGCAGAGTGACCAGCACGGTAAAGCCGAGCACCGGCAAATCGAGACGCAGGGTACTCGCGCCAATCAAGCCGTCGGGTATCAGCTTTTGCAGGAAAGCAAAACTCGAGATCGCCAGCAACAATCCAGTGCCCGCTCCCAAGCCCGCGAGCAGCAGGCTTTCAATCAGCAACTGCCGAATGATGGTGGTCCGGCTGGCGCCAATCGCCGCGCGCAGAGCCATTTCGCGCCGCCGTCCGGCCACGCGCGAAAGCAACAGGTTCGCGATGTTCGCGCAGGCGATCAGCAGCACAAATCCGACGGCCGCGAGCAAAACATAAAGCGGTCGTCTCACCTCGCCTGCCACCTGGTCGCGCAGGGGCATTGCGTAGCCCGCCAACCTTCCTGCATCCTCCGGATTGTCATGAGCAATGCGTTGGTGAATTGTGCGGACTTCGGCATCGGCTTGCGCAAAAGTGACGTCCGGTTTCATCCGAGCGACGACGGTCAAATAGTGCCGGCCGCGCGACGCGAGTTGTTCGGGCGTGAAAGCGATGGGGACCCAAAGGCCCACTGTGTTGTCGAGGAACTGAAAGTTCGCAGGCATTACCCCAGCTACGGTGTACTTTTCGCCGTTCAGTAACAGTTGGCGACCCACAATATTCGATTCGCCGCCGTAGCGCTGTTGCCACAGACCATTGCTTAATATCACCACGTTGTTCGCGCCCGGCTTGTCTTCGTCAGCCGCGAACCAGCGGCCGGCGAGAGGTTTTACGCCGAGCAAGGGAAAGAAATTGGCCGTCACGCCACGCGCTTCCACCTTTTCCGGCTGGCCGTCGCCGGTAAGATTAAAGCTGCGAAAATCCACAGCCGCCACATCCGTAAAGACGTGGTTCTGATTTTTCACGTCCGCATAGTCGGCAGCGGACGGTGTGTTGCGCGGGAATCCTGCAAAAGCTGCATCCTCCCAAACCATCACCAGCCGATCCGGATCGGCGAAAGGCAATGGCCGCAAGAGCACCGCATTCACCAAACTAAAAATCGCAGTGTTAGCCCCGATTCCCAGGGCCAGAGTGACTATGGCAATGAGTGAAAAACCGGGGTGCTTTAACAAGCTCCTGATTCCGTAACGTATCTCTTTAAGCAATGCATCCATGATTGTTTTGTTCAGACCTTCCTTGTTCTTTATATCGGACATCGATAGCCGGCCTTCTCGCCCGCGTCATTCGTAACGCAACGCCAACAGCGGATCGACCTTCGTCGCGCGTCGTGCCGGTATGTAACAAGCCAGCAAGGCTACGACTGTTAAGAGCAGCGACACGGCGACGAAGGTCTCAACATCCGTCGGACTAACACCGTAGAGCAGCCCGGCCAAAAGTCGAGTCGGACCTAACGCCCCGGCACAACCAATTCCGACGTCGAGCAACACCAGAACCAGACCCTGGCTGATAATCATTTTGAAAACGTCCTGCCGTTGTGCACCCAGAGCGAGGCGAATACCAATCTCGCGGGTATCATTCCTGACGATGAAGAGCTGGACTGCCGCAGTCGCCGTGATTAGCCACAGTCGTCCGTGAAATGCGCGCAGGTCCTTTATTAATATCTCCATAGTATCTATTCCCTGTTTGACTCGTCCGGCAACTACACCAAACGATCGGGCTCGCGAAACGGCAGCGGCCGAATCAACACGGCATTGATCAAACTAAAGATCGCCGTGTTCGCACCGATCCCAGGCGCCAGCGTGATCAAAGCAACCGAAGTGAATGCCGGTCGCTTCCACGCACTCCTTAATCCAAAGCGAATGTCGTTGAAGAGTGTTTCCATCGTTTCATGCTCACTCGGCACGCGTCCTCGATTCGTTCCTATTCGTACCTTAGCGCCACCATCGGATCGATTCTCGTCGCCCGTCGCGCAGGTACGAAACAAGCGATTAAGGAAATTACGATTAGCACGCTGGCTGTGACTACATAGGTCAACGGATCTCTTGGTTTGACTCCATAGAGCATCGTGGTCAGACTCTCGAGATACTTCGTTAAGACGAAGGCGCTACCCGCGCCGAGTACCATCCCGATCAGTGCAAGCGTCATTCCCTGCCTCAGAATCATTCGCATAACTTTGTGACGATCCGCTCCCAGGGCCATCCGAATGCCGATCTCGCGCGTCCGCTGAGACACTGACCACGCAAGGACGCCGTATAGTCCTATCGAGGCCAGTTGCTGGGCCAAGACGCCAAACAAACTGAGGAGCTTGGCAAATAACCTCTCAATTGCCAGAGACTCGTCGGCCTGTTCGATTTGTGTCTTGAAGTCCTTAAGCGGAAGGTTGCTGTCTATCTGTCGCACTGCCTCACGAATTTGCGCAATCGCGCCCCCAGGGTGACCCTGCGTACGCACCTCGAAAGTTACGCCGCCCACTGAGTTCAGATATTGCCGCCAGGGAAAGTAAACGGTCGCCGGAATTTCATCGCGCTGACTGGTGTACTTTGCGTCGCGCGCGACGCCGATGATTTGCACGTCCCCAGGTTTGCGTGGATCGAGACTAAAATACTTCCCCACCGGGTTTTCGTTTGGAAAAAAGTCGTGCGCGAAGGTTTGATTTACGACCGCGACATGCGGCGATCTGGCGTCGTCCTGGGCCGAGAGACTACGACCGGTCAACAGCGGGATACCCATTGCCTGCAAAAAGTTTTCGCGCACCCGGTGAACGTGAACATTGCCACTCGGGCTGAATCCACCGTCCGGATTTGCCTTAACGCCAGGAAGAAACAGCGAGCTGCTGCTGGAGCTGAATGAGAGCAATGCAACGCGTGAAAAAGTTACCGAATTAACACCTGGAATGGCTTCAATCCGCTCGGTCATCTGCTGGTACAAATTCGCGAGACGATCTTCTTTATAGCCAATCAGGTTTGGCTCAACCCGGAAAAGCAACAGGTTCGAAGAGTTAAAGCCGGTGTCAACGTGCTCGAGATTCAGCA
Organism: Pyrinomonadaceae bacterium; assembly: GCA_046262835.1. Classification (GTDB taxonomy): domain Bacteria; phylum Acidobacteriota; class Blastocatellia; order Pyrinomonadales; family Pyrinomonadaceae; genus UBA11740. The sequence goes on along the minus strand of JBHELZ010000052.1, from coordinate 14,516 downwards.
GTGTCCGCACCAACAGTCCGGCGCCTATCAAGAGCAACAAAGACAAAGACACCTGGGCAACGACGAGTGAGCGCGTGAGTAGAGAGCGCGAAGCGCGGGTAGAAGATCGTCCGCTGTCCTTCAATGCCGGGGTAAGATTCACCCGCGTCGTGCGAAATGCGGGCACCAGTCCAAAGACAATGCTGGTTAAGAGAGAGAGTCCCAGCGTAAATCCGAGCACGCGGATGTCGAGTTGCGGGTTCAACGCGCTGTCTCGTCCATTCCAATCCGCTACGGCAATCAAACTGTCTTTGATCCACCAGGCGAACAAAATGCCTGTGGCGCCGCCGACTAACCCGAGCAGGACGCTTTCCGTCAGTAGTTGTCGAATCAAACGCCAGCGGCTGGCGCCCATCGCCAGTCGCACTGCAATTTCTTTCTGGCGCGACGAAGCGCGCACCAAATGCAGGTTCGCGACATTGGCGCACGCAATTAGCAGGACCAGGCCAACGACGCCAAACAAAAGCCGAAGCGGCCTTTGATAAAAACGCCGGACGTTCATCTCACCCTGACTTCCGGAGTACGCGCCCAGGTGCGGATAATCCTTTGCATCGAGTGGTGGCAATACGGATTGACCATCCGCTGTCAATTGAGTAGAGCGAAGGGTGCGATGCTCCAGCACTGATTGCTGAAACGCTGGTTCCAAACTGGCCCGCGCCTGCTCGACAGTTGTCCCCGGTTTTAGCCGGCCCATCAAACGCAACCACCAAATGCCGGCGCCCTTCATTTCAGAGCGATCGCCCGCAACTTGAGGTTCCCAGGTCACCGGTATGTAAACATCCTGGGTCGAGCCGAGGTTCATTGTCCCTTCAAATCCCGGAGGAGCTATTCCCGCAATCGTGAAAGCAACATTATTGATGTTCACCTGGCGGCCGATGACCTGGCGATTCTCACCAAAGCGGCGCAGCCAATACCGATGACTCAAGACCGCAACGGGAGTAGCGGCAGCGTTGTCATCGCTTTCATTAATCATGCGTCCGAGAAAGGCGGTGACGCCGAGCATCTCAAAATAATTTCCTGAGACTGCCTGGCCGGCAGCAACGTCGGCCTGGCCGTCAACATTCATATTCAAATCGACTGAGCCGAAAGCGACGACGTCGGAAAGCGCGCCGCGCTGCTGGCGCAACCGCGTGTAGGTCAGGTAAGGAAAAGATGAACGAGTGCTTAGTCCGCTCGCGGGGTCGCGATTCACGTTGCCATCGTGAGCGCCGATATTGACCTCGCGTTTGGCAATCGAATTAAAGAGTACTAACTGCTCAGGATTCTTAACCGGGAGTTTTTTCAACAACACCGCGTCGACAACGCTGAAGAGGGCGGTGTTCGCGCCGATACCGAGCGCCAAAGTCAGTACTGCGATGGCCGTGAAACCCGGATTCTTCCAGAGCATGTGCAAGCCATAGCGCAAGTCCTGCCAATAGGTCTGCATCTTCAATTTCTCCTTCAGTCGGCGACTCTGTTCAGAAGGCCGACTTATCAAAACCGCTTTTGTACGCGTCCTCGTTCATATTCGGACCCGATCGTTTTCGCGGCCTCGACGAAGGCGACTCGGAACCGCGCGTCCATGCGATATTGATTCATCGCTTGGATCACGAACGAGGCCTTCTCGGAATCGGATTGAATGCGCGCTCCTGATTCCAGACTCTGGCAAAGAGGGCCTGGACCGAATCTCGCGTATTCAAGCCGCAGACATGCCGGCCGTGCTCGATTTGCCTCAGCAACACCTGCAGCAGGCGCGAGTTGTCTCATGGCCTCTGCACGAAATCGCGAACGCCGCGGCGCATTGCTTCGACGGCAAGATCGACACTACCCCACGCCGTCATGACACATCGGCAGCGAGTTGAGATCTATCAGCGCGACATTAAAGTCGGACTGTCGGATGGCGTCGAAAACAGCGTAGGGGAATTCGCAGCTTCTGTTTGATAGCCATCGTTCTTAAGCAGTAATCGCAGCGCGGCAAGCACTTCCGCTGATCGTCCGCAATAGGCGTTCGGGGAATGTGGGTCGCTAAAGTACTCACGACTCGTGCTGCTTTCTAACTTAACCAAGTAGGTTCTGGCCCAGTCCAACCATCGCGAGTCGGGGACGACGGTCAACCGCGATCTCTTAAAACTATTTCGCGTCCCGGGGTAAGCGTAGCTGCGTGCCGAATCTTAGCCAGCGGCAATCCAGCCATCTTCAAGTCGCACAATCCGGTTGCCGTAGGCGGCATTTGTTTCGGAGTGCGTTACTTGGATAATCGTAGTGCCTTCATCATTAAGGCGCTTGAACAGATCCATGATCTCTTTGCCCTGGGCCGAATGAAGGTTGCCCGTAGGCTCGTCAGCCAGAATCAGACGTGGGTTGGCCACGACAGCGCGCGCGATTCCCACCAGTTGCTGTTGACCGCCGGACAGCTGAGGTGGGTAAAGATCTTTCTTGCCGACGATCTGAAAACGATCGAGCGTGTCGCAGACGATTGACTGTCGATCCTTTCGGCTGACGTCGCGATAGGAAAGCGGCAGCTCGAGATTTTCAAAGACTGTCTGATCGTCAAGCAGGTGATAGCTTTGGAAAACAAACCCGATATTTCGATTGCGCAGTTCGGCGCGCTTCTTCGCGTTCAATGAATGCACGGCCATATCGTCAAAATTGTATTCACCAGTCCACGAATGATCGTGCATGCCGATAATGTGCAGCAGCGTCGATTTGCCGGCGCCCGAGGGACCCATGATCGACACGAATTCGCCCGGCCGGATGTCCAGATCGATGCGCCGCAGCACATAGTTCTTCGCGATTCCCTGCGAGAAAGATTTCTCAATGTTGCGCAGGCTGATCATTGGACCTCAGTGAACCCGCTTTCTCTTAATTCCTTTTTGGCTTCTTCGATCTCGCGCCGATTTGCTCCGGCTTCTTCTTCTACAATCAAACCGTCAAACAGATGAACGATTCGATCGGCATGCTGCGCATACCGCGGATCGTGCGTGACCATACAAATGGTTGCGCCGCCGCGGTGCAGTTCTCTCAGGAGTTCCATCACGGCTTCGCCGTTCGTCGAATCCAAATTGCCGGTTGGCTCGTCGGCGAGCAGGATGCTGGGCTGGCCCCCGACCGCGCGTGCAACGGCCACGCGCTGCTGTTGACCGCCCGAAAGTTGACTTGGCAGATGCTTTGAGCGATGACCCATGCCAACGCGCTCAAGCGCTTCAGTTACGCGTTTCTTTCTTTCGCTGGGATTCATTCCCCGGTAGGTCAAAGGCAGCTCGACGTTTTCATAGACGGTCAGGTCGCCGATCAAATTGAAACTCTGGAAGATGAAACCCACTTCGCGATTTCGAATGCGCGCGCGTTGCGACAACGAAAGGTTCTCGACCGCCTGCTCGTTCAGCACGTACTCGCCATCCGTCGGCGTGTCCAGCAGGCCCAGGATTGATAGCAGAGTCGACTTGCCGCAACCGGAAGGCCCGGCAATCGATAGATACTCTCCCTTCTTAATGTCCAGATGGATACCGGATAGGGCATGTGTCTCAACCTCGTCGGTGTAAAAGACTTTTTTTACATCAGCGAGGTGAATAAGGGGATCGGTTGCAGTCATCATCGGCTCCTTAGATTCAGGGTCGTGGTTTGATAAGACGGAAAAGATTGGGCTGCTCTTACTTATTTGGTTATCGCACGCGAATTTGAGTGTAATTGTCCATGGTTGACGTGTCAGAAATAATAACCTGATCCCCTTCGCGCAGCCCGCTGAGAATCTCGATCGTGCTTACCGAACTACGACCCAGGCTGACCTGGGTGCGCGTCGCGTCCTGCCCGTCGGCGCTCAAACGAAACATGCCGACGGTTTGTTGTCCTTGTCCGAAGGCAGGTCGATCGACATACAAAACGTTCTTCAAGCGCTCGAGTTCGATGGTGCCGTCGACGCTCAAATCGGGACGCGCGCTGGATGGCAGCGCGTCGGTAAACGAAACATCCACGGTGAAGGTGCCTTCGCGCGCCGCGGGATCGATTCGCGAAACCCGCCCTGTGATCAGTCCGTTGCGTGTATCAACCACAGCGCTCTGGCCTTCTCGAACGTCTTTGATTTGCGTCTCAGTGATCTTCAGCTCGGCTTTGAGGGAGGCCGGATCGGCAATGCGCGCGATATTAAGACCTGGGGTGACTTGCTGCCCTTCCTGCACAATCACCTGTTGCAACACTCCGGTGGTGCCGGCGCGTACTTTCAGGGCGTCGACCTGATCCCCTTTAAGTTTTGCCAGGGCCCGCAGTTGTGCGACGCGCGACTGCTGGGCATTTAGTTGTGCTTTGGTTGATTTCGAACTAATCGCGAGACGTTGCTGCTCGACCTTTAGCCGGTTGGCGAGGTCCTGAACCTTCACCCGAGAGATTTTCAGCAGCAGTTCGGCGACCAGGCCCTGCTTTGCCAGGACCTCGTCGGTATCCAGCTGCAACTTCGCCTGGCTATATTCAGCATTGATAGTGGCGATCTGAGACTGCTGGGTCATGCTGTCGCTTTCCAGTCGCACGCGTAAATTTTCAGCCTCGGCCTCAGCAGTTTTGACCTGAAACTCTGCGTCCATTGCCTGTTGCTGCATCTGTGGATTTGAAAGCTCTACAATTACGGTGCCCGCGCCGACTTCCACGCCGGCCTGGATCAAAATCTTTTCCACCCGGCCATCGGCCGGCGCGGGAATCCAGCGAGTCACCTGCGGAACCAGGGTGCCGTTGCCTCTTACTTCGCGCACCATCTCTCCGCGCTTCACCGTCGCGATGATCGCAGTCGAGCGATCCAGCGTGGGGGCCGCCGGCTTCATTTTCGCGAGGGCATAAGTGATTCCACCGACCGCCGCCAACCCGACTAGGATCAGGAGGCCGGTACGAATGCGCTTATTCAGTTTCGATTTTTGAGTTCGTTTAACGTCCATTCTTACTTAAATGGGCACATACATTCTCGGCGGCCTGTTTCAAGGGCCGTGCCAGTGAAATCGCACGCAGTTTAGAACCCAAAGGCGACGGCGAAACTGGCCAAAATCTTGAATAGATTTGTTATCTGAGCTTTGTTTAGACGTTCGTAGCACGACCGTCGGCGCGCTAAATTTATTAGAAACGGTTTCGCTTGCGGGATGCGCTAATCCCATTTTCGCACAATAGCGTCCGACTATTTAGAGGGCTGTGCATTTTTATGTGAGTGCGCGGAGACCATAGTTACGCGCTCTCTCGCGCAGGAAAAAATTTTTCGTTATTGATTGCTCAGTATGTTTGTCGGTTGGGGTGAGAGCAGACGTCGAAAGGCTGAGGTCGGGCCGCGCTGTAAATTCTGCCGAACGCGCGGCCAAGTGATGGATTACCGGCCGGGTTAGGCTAATCCTGTTGTGATCCCAATGCGCCTCGTATTTTGCGGGCGGCTAAAAACATTCGCTTTCCGTTTCACGATATTTTGACGAATGGTATCGGCCAGTAATCGATAGTCTCTTTGGAATTCGTACTTCGCATCGTCATTGAGCGGAAGCTGGCTCTCATATTTTTGGACCAGGTAAGCGCAGAGTTCTTCTTCATCCGAGCCGGATAAATATTCATTTCTGATTTCGTGAAGACCTACATCACGTTGGCTGGGCTGGCTGTCTATTGATTTCATAATCATCCCCCCTTTAATTGATCCACTGTGTTTGCATTCTGCCGCAGCAGATGTTTTTTAATTACCGGAACCGTTCCCGCCGTTGGTTTTCAACACCACTTTGATGCATTCGTTTGGATTGTTTCTAAACGTTTCGTAGCCGTTTGCGGCGTCTGCAAGACTCAAACGATGCGTAATGACAAATGATGGATCGATCTTGCCATCCTGAATCAGTTTGAGCAGCGGCCGCAGATATTTATGGACGTTGGTCTGGCCCATTTTGAAAGTCAATCCTTTTGAAAAGGCGGCGCCGAAGGGAAACTTGTCCAAAAACCCGCCGTACACTCCCGGCACCGAGACGGTGCCTCCCTTGCGGCAAGCTCGGATGGCCTGACGCAGCGCGTGTGGCCGATCGGTGGCCAGATAGAGGGCCGTGCGAGCCCTGTCATAGAGGGCATCTATAGTTGTGCCGTGCGCTTCCAGGCCCACACAATCTATGCACGCGTCCGGCCCCATGCCCCCGGTCATTTCACTCAGCTTTTGGTATATATGTTCATCGTCGAAATTCAGCGTTTCGGCTTTGCCTTCTTCAGACGCCATGCGCAAGCGTGAGGGCACATGGTCGATTGCGATTACTCTTTCCGCCCCAAGCAGGTATGCGCTCTTGATCGCGAATTGGCCGACTGGTCCACAGCCCCAAACAGCGACTGTATCTCCCGGTTGAATGTTGCAATTTTCGGCGGCCATATAACCGGTTGGAAAAATGTCAGAGAGAAAAAGCACCTGCTCATCGCTTAGCTCGGCAGGAATTTTTACCGGCCCTACATCAGCAAACGGTACTCGCACGTATTCCGCCTGGCCGCCGGCATAGCCGCCCATCATGTGCGAATAACCAAATAATCCGGACCCTGAAAATCCAAACAGCGTCTCAGCCGTCCAGGCATTGGGATTGGAATTGTCGCAAACCGACCATAGATCTCGCCGGCAGAAGAAACAGTTGCCGCAAGCGATCGTAAAAGGAACCACCACGCGGTCGCCCTTCTTCAAATTCTTGACCGCGCTTCCCAGTTCCACCACCTCGCCCATGAATTCATGCCCCAGGATGTCGCCCTTCTCCATCGTGGGAATGTATCCGTCATAAAGATGAAGATCAGAGCCGCAAATTGCCGTGCTCGTGATTTTCAAAATCGCATCGCGCGGATTGATGATGCTCGGATCAGGCACACTCAGGACCTGAATGTTCTTCTTGCCTTCCCAACAAACTGCTTTCATTTTATCTCCCGGCTGCTTGAATGTGCGCCGACTCTGGTTCATCGGTAAGCTTTTCCGCATCTCCCATCGTGGCGGCTTTTTGCGTAGGTGCTTCCTCGCCCTGGGCACGGCCAGATGTTTGACCATCGATAGTAGCTATCTCTCCGGCTTCGATTATCTGTTTCAGGCGGCGCAGATCTTCCTTGATTAATTGCGTGGGTTCCGCCCCGAGAAGCTGAGCCAGGGTTGCGCCTAATTTTCCGGCGGGCGGGTTATAGTTAAGGGCGACGCGCACATAAGTTCCGCGGCCGTCAGGAGCTTTTTGAAAGCGCACCGATCCCGCGTTTACTACGTCGGCATTTTCCAACGAGCGCCAGGCAATCAATTCATTTTCGTTCTCATTGTAAATTTCGGCGTCCCATTCCACTCTGGCGCCGGCAATGCCCTTGGCCACCCAATGCGACTTCCAACGGTCCAACTCAGTGACCGATTCAAGGTTCTTCATGAAAAGCGGAAGGTTCTTGAAATCTCGCCAAAAAGTGTAAAGCTCTTCGGGCGATTTATTGATCGTTATGGAAGTTTCCACGTGGACTTCGCGCGCGATAGTATCCGCCGCGCTTTGGATTGTTTTGACCGCAGCGTAGGCAAGTCCGGCGCCGGCCAGAATCGCGCCACCGGTTACAAAGGGATGTTTAGCTGCTTTGGACAACAGTCCATCCTTCTCAGCAGTTTCAGCATGTGTCCCGTCTATCGCTTCTTGTGTTAAAGGCGTATCGGTCATGTTTTCCTCCGCGTCTATCCATAATTGACTTGCAGATTTTTATTGATGACTTGCCGAACCGGGCTCGGCTTTTTTTCGATGCTGTTCCGCGAGCACCTCCGAAGGCGTGACGGTGGCGAGGCTCGATAGCAATTTGTTTTTCCAACCTGTCACCACGTCGCCCTCACCCTTCAACATCGCCTCGAACCCGGCTTTCGCGACATCCGCCGGATCATCCTTTTCTGATTGCCCTAGTTTGGTGTCCAACATGTCGGCCCGTTCAAAGAATTCCGTGTCAGTCGCGCCGGGCATCAGGCACGTAACAGTTACGCCCGTGTCTTTCAACTCATTGCGCAGCGCGAACGAGAACGAATCGATAAATGCTTTGGTGCCGTTGTAGACTGCATTGAACGCGCCGGGGGTGAAGCCGGCGATCGAGCCCGTAAACAGAATTCGGCCCTGCCCCCGCGCGCGCATATCGCGGCCAATTTTTTGTGCCAGGTAAATCGTACCGCTGATGTTCGTATCGATGATGTGCAGGGCCTCGTCAAAGTCCTGATCGAGGAACGCGCCGCCGAGCCCACGGCCGGCGTTAGCGAGCAAAGCATCGACCGCCTGTCCATTCGTGGCAGCATACAGAGTGTCGACGCCTTCAGTGGTGGCCAAATCTGCCTGGACGGCGTCGACGTGCACACCTAATTTCTTGAAGACTTCGGCCGCTCGATAAATTTCTGGTTCGTCGGCCGCTACTAATAAATCAAAACCATTCTCGGCGCAGCACTTTGCGAGTTCGTACCCAATACCCGTCGAAGCTCCGGTAATAATTGCGAATTTTCCGGTACTGTCGGCCATCTGCTCCCTTAATACTTCTGCAGTTATTGAGCTCAGATTATCGAACCCCACCTCGTAGCCGGCCTTACTTTAACGGTGGTCTATCGACCGCCCTCTCATTGTGTCGCCGACCATCCGCCATGATTTTGTCGAGATTGTTTTCGTTGAATAACAATCCCACCCGATTGAAAACGGACGTCCGTTGAGCTTTGTGCACTCAATCAAAACAGATGTGCAACGGTTTGATTAGCGTGAAGATTGGGAGCAAGCGGAATGCCATTCACTCCGGCGGTGAGAGCAACCCGCGGTCATAACTTTGTGATATTTGAAGCCCAGATTAATACTTCGTCTTGCTGAAATTTTTCTTGTAATTGTTCTCGATAACTGGTCCACCAGTCGTTGTCGAGCCGGTCCGTTATCACCTCGAACAGCAGCACGTCATCACGGCTTATCTCTTCGTCGCTTTCTTTCCACAACCCAACTGCAGGCGAACGAACAAACGCGGTGACTCCGCCAAAGCGTTTTGCCAGATCTTCACGCACTTTTTCGAAGTAATCGTGCGGAAACTTTTGTTTTTGCGGATCGCTCAGCGGTAACAGTATTTGAATCAGGTGCATGAACGGTTTTTTGAGGAGTTATCTAACTTCACAATTTCTCAGTGCCGAAAGCTTCAGCTGATAAATCAGGCTGTCGCGCTTGACGCGCCCAGTGTCGGCTGTCGAGTGGCGGAGTCAAAAGTTCATCCGATTGATTGCTTTTCATTGGTCGCGCTTGCATGACAGTTTTCTGTAAGCTTCCAGTACGCCGAAGCCTATATAACGTCCACATAAACGCTCTTGCGCAGCGGCGAGACCGCGCCTCAAAGCGCCCAGAGCCCAATCGTCATCACTTGTTGAGCAACGCGAGTGCCATCTGTCGTTTTGGCCCGTAAGTTGTTTGCATCCGCATGCCGACCGTGAAGTTCATCGCTGTTCTTGCAAGCTTATTTGTTGGAGTAAATGACAGTGGGAAAACTAAAGGGCATAAGCTGGGCGCACCTGTCCAAACGCGTCTGGGCCGAGGCCAATAGCGACGACGTTTTCGGCGACGCGGCCAAGCTCGCCTACTATTTCTTGTTGGCATTGTTCCCGTTGTTGATCTTTCTTACTTCGGCCATTGGCCTGGTAATTGGGTCGGGAACTGGTTTGCGGCATGCGCTTTTCAACTATCTGGCGCGCATTATGCCGTCGTCGGCCTTTCAATTAATAGATTCAACCATGTTGGAGATTAGTAGCTCGAGCAGTGGCGCAAAGCTCTCGATCGGATTGATAGCCGCGCTTTGGGCGGCTTCAAACGGAATGGGAGCAATTACCCAGTCGCTGAACGCCGCTTACGACGTGAAGGAAAGTCGGCCGTGGTGGAAACAGAGACTGGTCGCGCTGGGCCTGACGGTTACTCTTTCAGTACTTATTATTATCGCCATTGTGCTGATCTTCGGCGGCGGCAAGATAGCTGACTTTCTCGCTGCCGGCTATGGTTTCGGATCGTTCTTTACTGTGGGCTGGAAGATACTGCAATGGCCAATCGCCTTTGCCTTCATGTTGCTGGCCTTCGCGCTCGTTTATTATTTCGCGCCCGACTTCCGAGATCAGGACTGGAAATGGATAACCCCGGGGTCGGTAATCGGCGTTGTCGTCTGGCTGGCAGTTTCCTTTGCTCTGAAAGGCTATCTACATTTTTTCGACTCGTATAGTAAGACCTACGGGTCGCTGGGCGCTGTCATTATCTTAATGCTTTGGCTGTATCTTACGGGCCTGGCCGTTCTACTTGGTGGCGAAGTCAACTCAGAGATAGAAAATATCGCGGCCCGAAAAGGTGCCACCGATGCAAAACCCAAAGGCGCCAAGAGCCCGCGGAATGCTCATAAAAAAGCTGCATAAATTCGGAGGACCATCATGGCTGAACCAGCAAGAAACATTAGCGCCGCCGAAAGACGCGAAGTCGCCCCGCCCAAGGACTTGCCGTCCATGTTGGAACAATTGGCAAGTGACGGGGCAAAGCTCGTCGATCAAAAATTCGCGCTGTTCAAACTGGAGTTGAAAGAAGAAGTCACTGTCTTTGTGCGCGGCGGCATCATCATCGCCGCCGGCGGAATCATTGCCGCGGTTGGTTTCGCCCTCGCCAATGTCGCGCTCGCCTTTCTTGTTTCAACGCTGTTCGCCGGCCTGCGCGTGAGCCAGCCCGTTCAGTACGCGCTGGGCTTTGTAATCACCGGAATAGCCTATTTGGTGATTGGCTCGGTGGTGATCGTGCTGGCCAAAAACCGTCTGGCGAAACAAGGCATTATTCCAGAGCGGACCGTCAATGAGCTTAAGAAAGACAAGGAGTGGTTGCAGAATGAAATGTAATTTCAAGAACGAGAATTTGCGCGCGGGCCGGCAATAACTACGGGAGGATAATAATGGCAGAAGCTGCTCAAAAAAAGATTGATGACACCGAATCGCTCAGCAAGAAAGAACTCCAGCGAGACATAGAGAAAACGCGCGAGTCCGTGTCAGAGACAGTAAGTGAAATCAAGGAAACGGTTAGCGAACAATACCAGGCGGCAAAACAAACCGTGGTGGGCGTCCTTGATTATCGCGAACGGTTCACCGAAGAGCCACTGGTCTGGAGTCTCGGTGCGTTGTCCGCCGGGTTCGCGCTCGGGTACACCATGGGTTACGCGCACAAGAACAGCAAAGGCGGCAAAAAGAGATCTGAAATTGCCGCTTTCGCGGACAGCTTAATAGGGGAATTATCCAGCGTCGGAAATGTTTTCGTGATGCCAAAACTTAATGATCAGATTAAGAAGCTATTTGGCTTCGACTTCTCTGATTTATTAGATGAAGTCGGTTCCGCGAGCCCGGCGAGCAAAACCAGAAGAAAACCACGCGCCAACCGGACCACGAAAAAAACCAAAGGACCCAGGAAAGCGAGCCGCAAGAAAAGTTGATGCGGTTTGATGCTTTGCACCAAATTTGAAGACGAGGACAGGAGGAGAATAATGCCAGCAAAGAAAAAAACTAAACGGTCAGGGGGACAGGGATCCAAACCCTCGGCGAGTAAGAAAGCTGCCAGGAAAGGTATTAAGACCGCCGCCAAAAAGGCAATTAAAAGTATCAGCCAAAAAGGCGGTAAGAAAGGCAGCAGGAAGGGTGCTAAGAAGGCTGCCCCCACCTTATCGGCCAAGCGCGTTTATAAGAAGGCGAAGAAGGTAGTTTCAAAAGTTGCGGTCGCTGTGGCCAAAGGAGCCGCCGCAGGCGCCCTGATAGGGGCGATCGAAGAGGGTGGCAAAGCCACGGGCCTGACGGATGAAGGTGGCAACAAAGGGGGCGAGTCCAACCAGCAGTAGTTGCTCCGTCGCTATCAGCAAATAAAGCAGCGCCCCAAGACGCCTGATTGGGAAACGTGTGTCGGGCGCTTCGGTTCCAGCCAGCGAGGGTTTCAGGGTCCTCCGTTTTTGCGTCTTGTGGGACTGCTACCCTGATTTAGAACTTTGGTGTTAACAACCTTGCGGGAAGAATCGAGCGCAGTTAATAAACGCGCCGAGGTGTCCTGCACCCGCGGCAAAGTTGACCCCGCAGCGTTTGTCGTATCCGACAATACTTTTAGAATCTTAGTTGCAAACAAAAAAGGCAGCCGGAATCCAGCTGCCTCCTTTTATATAGTGTAGGTACTTTGTGAAAAGGCGCCGTTCTTAATCCCTTTGGCCTTCAATCAAGTTCTTAAGTACGCGCGCGCGCGACGGATGCCTGAGCTTGCGCAATGCCTTTACTTCGATCTGGCGAATGCGTTCGCGGGTGACATTAAAGTCCTCGCCAACTTCCTCCAGAGTCCGTTCGCGACCGTCGGCATCCAACCCGAATCTCATGCGGATAACTTTTTCCTCGCGGGGGCTCAGCGTTTGCAGGACGTCACCCGCCACATCACGGACGTTCGAGGTGATTACCAACTCCGCCGGACTGACAGTCGATTGGTCCTCGATAAAGTCTCCGACTTGTGATTCCCCGGACTCGCCGATCGGCGCCTCCAGCGAGATTGGTTGCTGAATCAGGTTCATTGCCTTGCTCACCTTTTCGGCGGTGCTGTTCATTCGACGCGCTATCTCGTCTACGGTTGGCTCTCGTCCCAATTCAACCACCAGGTCCCGCGTACTGCTCTTTACCTTGTTGATTACTTCCACCATGTGCACCGGGACACGAATGGTGCGCGACTGATCGGCGATGGCCCGAGTGATGGCCTGCCGGATCCACCATGTCGCGTAGGTCGAAAACTTGTAGCCCCGCCGCCAATCGAATTTTTCCACACCTTTCATCAGTCCGATATTCCCTTCCTGAATCAGGTCGAGGAACTGCAAGCCGCGATTCTGGTATTTTTTGGCGATCGAGACGACCAGCCGCAAATTGGCTTCAGTCAATTCATGTTTTGCCTGAGCTGCCTGGGCCTCGCCGCTCGCAACCATCTGATACGATCGTTTGATTGCGACAGCGGGAACATGGTGCTCGGCCTCAATTTCTCTTAATCGTCGCTTAGCGGCGGCAATCTGGCGCTTCATTTCTTCCGCAGCTTGTGGCTTTACGCGTTTGGCGTTGAGCTTTTCGCTGTAATTCGCGATCTGCCGCTCAAGCGCGCGCACCTCGCTGTGCACGGCTTCGATTGACCGCACAAGACGCTCGCGGATTTCTTCCTTAAGGCGCAGTTCCAGGATTTCACGCGAAATTTCCAGTCGCGTCGCTGCCAGTTTCCGCGCCAGTCTCAAAAGTTTCTTTGACTTCTTACTGCGCGTTAATTTCTTCTCGTCTCGCAACTGTCCGAGCTCTTTGAGCGCCTTTCGATAATGCTTCCGGATGTTCTGAATGCCTTCCAGCGTCCAGTGTAAATACTCGGGCGCCTTGTCTTCCTGTTCTTCGATCTCCATCTGATCAGAGAAAGTCACCGCATCACGGATAGCCAGCGACCCTGATTCCAGCTCAGCCCCGATTTCCAATAATTTCGCTATCGCGATCGGAGAACGCGTAATTCCCTTCTGCGCGCGCTTTAATCCCCATTCAATTCGCTTGGCTATGGCCACTTCCTGTACTTTTGTCAGCAGCGGCACCCTGCCCATCTCGCGCATATAAAGGCGCACCGGGTCAGCAGCCTTGTCTGATTCGCCGGCCGACAGATCCAGTTCCGCATCCTCAGCCAGACTTTCGTCGGTGTCGGATGTTGTTTCAGACACCGCTTCGGTCAACTCTTCCGCGTCAGCGCCTGAAGCAAGTTGCTCGAGAACGTGATCCAGGTTTTTCGGCGCAACAGAGTCTACCAGCACGCCCTCATCAACCTGGTCGAAGGTCGGGGCAAGCGAACTCATGTTTCTAATTCCAGTCTGTTCCTGCTCAATTATGTCGATCAATCAAACCTCCTCCGCACGAACCGTAATCCGCACCTCTCGGGAACACCAGATTTTCGTATGGGATTTACCCGACAGGAAGGGACATTAGGATGCCAATTCTACACGTAAGGTTGCAGTAGATCGAGGCGCCAGGGTCCCGCAAACACTCCTCAATTCCTCTTTGCTCATTTTTTTGCGCCATCGCGTCATGATCTAAGGTTAGTTTTGAGTACAAAAGTTCACGCGAGGGCGCAGAGGCACAAGCAAACCCCAAAGTAAGAAACCAGTTAAAGATACGGCTCAGGACACTCATAGGTTGCAGGAGCTCTTTATGTTGGCGCAAGTGTGCCTGCGCAAAGGAGAGATTCGCGGAAGCCCTGAAATAGGGGTGTTCAGGGCTATTTACCACCAAGCGCTTTGCAGAATTTCAAGGCGTCCTCAGTCATTGTTCTATTGTTGAAGAAGACATAACCGCCTTTGCGTTTAGGCAATCCGGCGGCTAGTTCCTCGAGTTCGCCAGTCTCATACTGGTAACGCCAGCCGTTTCGCCCATGAAGGCGGTAGTAGCACTTGTCCGGAGTTGTAGTTTCCCCAACAAAGGGATCGACCACATGCCACAACCGGAGCGTCGCGCAAATTTGTCTGACGATCCCCGC
>JBHELZ010000051.1:0-21679 GCA_046262835.1 Pyrinomonadaceae bacterium | reverse complement strand
CATCTATGTAGAGAGAGCAAAGTGGGCGCGCTAATCGACTCGTCGTCGATTCCTCTCGACGATGACGTCAAGAAATTGTGCGGTCGCCGCGCGCTGGATCCGCTCGCGCTGGGGTTGCACGGCGGTGAAGATTTCGAATTGCTCTTCACGGTCGCTTCCGAAAATGTTTCGCGACTGCCCAGGCTCGTCGATGGCGTTCCGATTTCTCATATCGGCGCCATCACGGACTCATCCGAAGTCCGCATTCGAGAAAAGCATCGCACCTGGCAACTGCGGGCGGAGGGATTCGAACATTTCCGCCATTAATATTAAGACCCCCCCGGCCTCAGCTGCCGGCAGGCGTAATACACTCCGAACACCACGCTGCCGATTCCCGCGATTAAGCGAATAGGCACGTTTATTCGTTGGAAATGCGCGGGGGCGACGGCGAGCGGTACGCTCATGGCGGCGCTCATGAAAAGCATTCCGCCAACCGATCCGGCTCCAAAGACAAGCAGGTAAGCCAAGCCGAGCAACTGCGAATCTCCGCCTGTCAACTGCGTCAAAATCAGGAGGGTCAAAGCTGCCGAACCGGCCAGACCATGTACGACACCAACGAATACCGCTCGCCAGCCCGTGAGCTTCGCTTGCTGTCCGTGATTATGACGCCGCAGATGCGGCAAGGCGTGCGCGTGCTCGGAATCATGAAAGTGCAGGTGCGTGTGGACCCATCGGCCATGCGAGTGCGGGTGCGTGTGCGCCCGGTTATGTTTGCGCAATGCGAAATAAAGGGTCCGAGATCCGAGCAGAATTATCATTAACGCAACTGCCAACTCAAAGAAAGTCGCAACCCGGCCGGGGATTTCGATCCTGAGAAGAATGAGGAGCACGCCCACCAGCAGGATTGAAAACGTATGTCCCAACCCCCAAAACACGCCGACCAGGGCCGAACGTACCACTGACCGCGTTTCGCTGACGATAGTTGCGATTGCGACCAGGTGGTCCGCCTCGGTCGCGTGTTTAATTCCGAAAATCAATCCCAGCCAGAGAACAAACGCAGCCGATCCATGCATGGCCGTATCATAACCTGAGTAGTTTTTGATCGTTACCTATAAAAAGAAAAGATTCCATCGAGTCTTATTCCCGGATGTCCTAAATCAATCACCCCTCCCTTCACGAGCAGCAAGGATTGAGCACAGAGAGCGGCCGGGAAGATCAACAAGGCCAACGCGGCCGGACGATTCTTGACACAATTGCTTCTTGCGGGCAAAGAGTGCTGCGTGCCCGCTAATCTATCGACATTTGAACCGTTCAGCTTCCGACTCATCCAGCAGACCCAGCCGTTTGACTCACACATTTCCCTTCCCTAGACTCGCTTGCAATGCTTCGCATTCACAACACTCTCTCGGGTCAGCTCGAAGAATTTCGGCCGCTCACGGAAGGCGAAGTGAAGATGTATTACTGCGGGCCGACTGTTTGGGATTACGGACACATCGGAAATTTTCGTTCAGCGATCGCGGCGGATGTGATTCGCCGTTATCTGAAATTCAAAGGCCATCGCGTGACCCAGGTGATGAACCTCACCGACGTTGACGACCGCATCATCAGCAAAGCCCGCGAGCACAATGAGACGCTCGACGATTACACGGCGAAATACATCGAGGCGTTCTGGGAAGACTTCGACGCGCTGGGTTGCGAACGTCCGGAGGTGGCGCCGCGGGCGACGCGTCATATCCCTGAGATGGCCGAGTTGGTCGATAAACTCGAGAAGAATCACCACGCCTATCGATCTGATAGCTCGATTTACTATCGCATCAGTTCTTTTTCCGATTACGGAAAACTCTCAAAAATTAATTTCGCCGGCAACATCGCCGGCGCCAGCGAGCGGGTCGATACTGACAAGTACGAGAAGGAAGACGCGCGGGATTTCGCGCTTTGGAAAGCACCGGCGAAAACCGACGAACCCGGCTGGGACACAATTATCGGCCGTGGCCGTCCCGGCTGGCATATCGAATGTTCGGCCATGTCGATGAAATATCTCGGCGAAACTTTCGACCTCCATGTGGGCGGAATCGATCTTGTTTTTCCGCACCATGAAAACGAGATCGCCCAGAGCGAAGGCGCAACCGGTAAACAATTCGTGCGCTACTGGTTTCACTTCGAGCACTTGAAGGTCGAAGGCGAAACGATGTCAAAGTCGAAGGGCAACTACTACACATTTCGTGACGTAACGGCGAAAGGCTTCACGGCCGCCGGCGTTCGTTATTTTTTGCTGAGCGTGCCGTTTCGCAAGCAACTCAATTTCACCTTCGATGCCTTGCGCGGGGCCGAGAAAACCGTCGCCAGCCTTCGCGACTTCCGCGCGCGGCTTAATGAAACGCGAGCAGAGCCGGGGCACAACGAAAGAATTTCCGCGGCGGCGAGCAAAGCGATCGATGAATTCGAGGCCGGCATGGACGACGACTTAAACACATCAGTCGCGCTCGCCGCATTGCATGATCTCACTCGGCACGTAAACACGGCGCTGGCTCGCGGTGACGTGCGTGAAGAAGACAGGCGCGCGGTGCTGGCTGCCATTGCTCGAATGGACAGCGTGTTGAATGTGTTCGGAGATTCACAGCCGGAGATGGTGGATGACGAAATCCAGAAGTTGATCGATGAACGTCAGGAAGCGCGTCATCGCCGCGACTTCCAGCGGGGAGATGAGATTCGTGACGAACTGATTGGACGCGGAATCATTCTTGAAGACACCAAAGACGGTGTTCGCTGGAAACGTAAGTAGTTGCTCGTCACGTCTGCGATTTTCCCGCAAGCCTCACTGCGTGCTCTTCGGCTGCGGACTGTCAAGTTCTGGCGGGCGCATTTCAATTGCGAGGTTGGCGCGGAGAGCTGCTGATGAACTTGAATGAAATTGCGGGGCCTAAATTAGTTTCAGCTTCAAGTTCAAAGTTTCAGCTTGCAGTTATTAAAAAATTGTAATTAGTCGATCCGGGTCGAGCTTGAAACTTGAAACATGAGAGTCCTGGTTACAGGCGGCAGCGGTTATCTCGGCACTCACGTACGCCGCTTCTTTGGTGCTGAAGATTTTTCGCGACGCTCGCATCTGGACATCCTGAGCCCGGTGGATGTCTCAAAAGTCTCCGCCTATGATGTAGTTATTCATCTCGCCGCCCACCTCAGCAAAGATCCGGCTGAAGCCGACCTCTGCTTTCGCACCAATGTGGAGGGCACGCTAAATTTACTTCGCGAGATGTCTCCGCAGTCAGTTTTTATCTTCGCCTCGACCAAAGATGTTTACGGCGCGCACGCCGATGATTTTGATGAAGTGCCGGAGACTTGCAGCACAGCTTACAAGGATCAATCGGCCCTCGAATGGTCAAAACTAGTCGCGGAGAAGTACGTCGAATACTATGCTGCGCGGCGCAACTTTCGTTCGTGCATTTTTCGGCTGTCGTCAATCTATGCGCGGCCCACCGAAGGCAATGAAAATGGTTTTGTCACGCATTATGTCGAGTCGGTGAAGCGTGGCTGGTCCCTCAGTTTGCCGGTCGAAGGAAAACCGGTAAGAGATATTCTGCATGTCGATGACTTCTCGAGCGCATGCAGGGCATTCATCGACTCGTCGCTGATTCACGGTTTATACAATCTTGGCGGCGGTCGCGAGAACGCGCTATCGCTGCGGGACATAGTCGATCGGGTGGCCGGCATCATTCAGTGCGATCCGGTAATTGATGAAGATACAAGGCTCGCCGCGCCGGTGCCCTTGAATTACATTTCCGATCTCGCGCGCATCAAACACGAACTGAATTGGCAACCCGCAATTGGAATTGAAGAGGGGTTGCGAAGTTTGGTTTAGCCGTCTCCATCCGCGGCCTTTATAGTTATTTTTGGATAAGCTGGAGACCCGGCTGCAAACGTTCCGATGGATTGCGCTCCTAAAGAAGCTTCGAGACAATAATCGCAGCCGAAACTACTCCGCGTCGAACGGCGCTTCGGAAATACCTTGCAAGAGATCGAATCGGGTCAAATCAACCGCATCGTGGTGCGGGCCCCCACCTGGGTGGGCGACGCCGTCATGAGTCTGCCGGCTCTGAATTCGCTGCGACGCACATTTCCCAAAGCCCTTATCACAGTCGCCACGCGCCCCGGGACTGCGGACATATTCATCGAGTCAAAGTGTATTGATGACGTTTTGATTCAGGAGCGGACCACTCTTTTATCAACTTTCGCCCAGGTTGGTGAATGGAAGCGCAGGCAATTTGATATTGCGGTGCTCTTTCAAAATGCATTGGCCGCTGCGACTATAGCCTTTCTGGCTCGCGTGCCCGTGCGAATCGGCTATGCGACCGATGGGCGCCGTCCGTTGTTGACCGCCGCTCTCTCATTGCCTGCCTGGAAAAATGAGCGGCACGAAAGCTTCTACTACCTGAATATCGTTGCGGAGTTGGAAAGAATTGTTTTCGGTTCTTCGTCGGCTATGACAACGGAACCAGTTTTTGATTTGCGGGTCTCGAGGGAGCGCAGGGAATCTGCGCGGCGCATGGTGGCTAATCAGGGCACTGATCCGATTAAGCCGCTCACAATTCTTTGCCCCGGCTCGGTCAACAGTCGGGCGAAGCGTTGGCCACCGGAGCGTTATGCCGAGTTGGCAGACAAATTGATCGACGCCGGCATTGAGGTCGCGCTGATCGGCTCGCGCGCGGAAATAGACGTCTCGCGTGAGGTTTGCGCTCGCGCTAAACATCAGCCCATGGTCCTGACGGGCCAGACATCAGTGGCTGAGGTGGTGGCGCTTATCAGCATCGCAGATGTACTGGTAACGAACGATACTGGTCCGGCGCATATAGGGGCCGCGTTGGACGTACCCACGCTGGTTATCTTTGGTCCGACAAATCCGCTCACGACGCATCCCTGGTCGTCGCAGGCCCAAATTATTCGCCAGCCGCCGGACTGCGCGCCCTGCATGCTGCGCACTTGCCCCATCGACCATCGCTGCATGACGGTCATATCGGTCGACGAAGTCTTTCGGCGCGCAATAACCATGATTGAGAAAACCTCTGCCCAGATATTAGGATGAGTGTGCAGTGGCTTGTTCCGTCCTTCTTCTTTGCTGATCTTCAATACATGGCGTCGAGACCACCTGTGGTACGATTTGGCGCACGAGAGGCGATCGCGTTTCCCGCACCCCCATTATGCGAATTCTAGTCGTCAGGCTCGGCAGCATTGGCGATATTATTCACACTTTGCCGTCGCTCGCGGCAATTCGACATGCGCTGCCCAATGCCGAGATATCCTGGGTCGTAGAACGTCGGGCCGCCGAAATTTTAAGAGACAACCCGCTCATTGATCGCCTCATCGAAATCGACACGAAGGCCCTGAGGCGCGGGCTGATGTCTGGGGAGACGCTGCGGGCACCGCGCCAGCAGTTACGTCTGCTACGCGCCTCGGCCTTCGATCTTGCCTTAGATTTCCAGGGACTACTCAAATCAGCCATGATCGCGAGGCTTTCACGCGCACCCCGAATTGTGGGTTTTGCGCGCCCCGCGCTGCGCGAGCCGGCCAGTCGCCTCCTGCTTCACGAGATGGTTTCGATTCCCCCGGGACTTCATATTATCCGGAAAAATCTCCGCCTGGTCTCAGCCGCTCTCGGAATTGTCACCCCAAATGACGCAGACGATTTTCAGTTTCCCATCGCGATCGAGAGTCAGCATGAGCGAGAGGCAGCGAGCGCAGCCGGAACCGACACTCCTTATGCGGTCCTAAATCCCGGCGGCGGCTGGCCGACTAAACTTTGGAGCGCGGAAAAGTTCGGAATGCTCGCCGATGCATTGTGGAATCAATTCGGCTTGCATTCGCTGATTACTATTGGGCCCGGCGAAGAAGAGTTGGCCCAGCGCGCTCTGTCATCTTCCACTTCGGGAAAGGCTAAAGCCGTTTCGGTTTCATTGAAAGGCTTTTGCGCGCTGGCCCAGGCGGCTCGCGTTTACGTCGGTGGCGAGACCGGTCCGACACATCTGGCTATTGCTATGCACGCACCTGTCGTGGGTTTGCTTGGTCCGACGGAGTGGTGGCGAAACGGGAGTCCTTATAGTGAGGACATCTGCGTCGAAAGAAATGACATCGGCTGTCGCGAAAATTGTCACCGGCGGTCTTGCTCGAAATGGATTTGCATGGACATCGATGTCGAACGCGTATTTCACGCGGTCACTGATCGCCTACAACGCGCTGGTCATCTTGCGCCGGAGCGTTTGGTTTCGATTGGCTAGAGCTGGAACATGGATGCAGCGCTGGCGCGTGCCGTTGGGTTTTGCATGCGCGGCGCTTTTTCTGTTTTTTGCTCAACCGAGCCGGTGGACGCTCATCATCGGCGGCGCGGTTGCCCTTCCGGGCCTGGCGTTGCGCGCCTGGGCGTCCGGCCATCTGAGAAAAAATGAAGCCCTGGCCACGACCGGGCCCTACGCCTACACCCGCAACCCTCTTTATCTGGGAAGTTTTCTAATGGGGCTCGGCTTCACGATCGCGGCGGGGCAGGTGTTACTAGTTGCGGTATTTCTGATTATGATCGTGGGCATCTATCTTCCCGTGATGCGCGTCGAATCGGCTACGCTGGCGGAACTGTTCGGGAAGAAATATGCGCGATATGCGAAAGAAGTTCCGCTTCTCTTCCCTCGATTATCGGCATATCGAAAGCAGGCTGGAGTTAAATTCGATCGGACCTTGTACCTGCGCTATCGAGAGTATCGCGCAGCCATCGGCATCGTATTCGCATGGGTGGTACTGGCGCTGAAAGCAGTTTATTTCAAATGAGCACGTTACCATTCCTCAAACTCAATCTCATCTTGCGCGCGGTTCTCGCGCTGGTTGTGATGACGGCAGTAGTAAACCTGCCGCAAGCGCAGAAACAGGCGCGAATAGCGCTGCCGTTTGAGCGCGGCGAGGAACTTATCTATCAGGGTGAGTTCACCCGCGGATTATTGCGTGGCGTCGATGTCGCTGAATTTCATTTCCAATCCACAACCGAACACGTCGCCAGAGGTGGAGACGATTCAGTTGTGCTTCACTTGACCGGCGACGTGGTGAGTAAAGGTTTGTTTCCGCGGATTGCGGGCTTTAAGTTTCACCAGCATGTCGAATCAACCGTAGACCCCGAACCATTCACGGTTTTGCACACAAACAAGACTGAAGAGCAGGGAAAGCGGTCGCGGGTGCTTGAAGCGGTCTACGACCATAAGAGTCATAAGGTCATCTGGAGCGAGCGTTCTCCAAACCCGCAAAGCGGCGCCTTTGATTTTAGCGAGCCAATTCAGGACGTGCTGACTGTAATATATTATTTGCGCACGCAAAAACTGGAACCGGGCAAATCGTTCGACGTGCCGGTCACAGACGCCGGTCGCGTTTTCCGTATGTCAGTAGCCGCAGTCGAAGAAAAAGAGATCGATACGGTGTTGGGAAAAGTGAAGACGATCCGGGTTGAGCCTGGCCTGTTCGGTGATACCTCTCTAGTCCGCGCGCGCGGCCGATTGTCGATCTGGATCACTAACGACGACCGCCGCATACCGGTGCGGGCGCAACTAAAAGTTGACCTCGGAACCTTTGATATTAAGCTGAAGCGCGTTAATTATCCTCAGCCAGACTGACTTATTTCGGCGCGCCATGCGCCCAATTGACTGCCATAAACAAGGTACCCCTCATCATCGGCCATCGCGGCGCTGCGGCTGTCGCGCCCGAAAACACTCTGGCGTCATTCGCGCGCGCTCTTCGCGACGGAGCTGATGGAATCGAATTGGATGTCAGGCTTGCAGGCGATGGGGTGCCCGTAGTGATTCATGACGCGACTTTGTCGCCCCCACGCCTGCGGAACCGACGGGTGGCCAACACGTCCTCTGACAAGCTTAAACAGATCGATAGCGGTAGTTGGTTCAACAACCGCCATCCTCGCTTGGCGCGTCTGGAATACTCGCGACAAACCATACCGACGCTCGAAGATGTCTTCGCGTTTTTGGCAAACCAACCAAACAAAGATTCACGTGTGTATGTGGAATTGAAAACCGTGCGAAGTAAAAAGCGTAACGCTCAACTGGCGCGCGCAGTAGTCGACGTCGTCCATCGACACGAGCTGCAACCGCGCGTCGTGCTTATGAGCTCCAACTTGCACTCCGTTGCCGCAATCAAGCAGCTGACTCCTTCCGTTCGTACCGGTGCTTTGTTTGGCCCGCGGCAACGGGCAGTGAAATCCGTTCGGCAAATGATCGATGCGACGGTCGCCAGGTGGGTCAGAAGAAATCCTGCTGCATCATCGAATCGCGACGAGAAAGATTATCGCCGCCCATAAGAACAATATGGTTGTGAGTGTCTGGACAGTGGACGATCCAAGGTGGATTGCCCGGGCCCGCGATTTGAGACTTCACGCGCTCATTACCAACTGTCCAGCCGTTCTATCTGCCGCCTGAGTGCTGCGCTTTGAGATTGCATGACGTAGGCCAACGTGCGAATCATGCAGGTCTCATGTATCATCATCCGTCTCATTAATCTGTTCGTTTCTTCGGAGGGTAATTGTCAGAATGCCGGTAAAGAAAGGCGCGGAAATCGCGCCGGCTAAAGGAAAACTCGGGGTTTTGTTGGTAGGGCTGGGGGCTGTAAGCACAACCTTCATCGCCGGCGTTGAAGCAATCAAACAAGGCCTTGCCGAACCCATCGGCAGTCTGACGCAAATGGGTACAGTTCGTTTGGGCAAGCGGACAGATAATCGCGTCCCCACCATAAAAGAGTTTTTGCCGCTCGCCACTTTGAATGACCTGGTTTTTGGCGCCTGGGATATTTTTCCTGACTCGGCTTACGACGCAGCGATGCATGCCGGCGTCCTCGAAAAGGACCTGCTCGCGAAACTGAAAAAGCCTCTGCAAAAGATCAAGCCGATGAAGGCGGTTTTCGATCAAACTTATGTGAAGCGCCTCAGCGGAGAAAACGTAAAGCAGGGCAAGCACAAACTTGATTTAGCTAAGCAGCTAATCGATGACATTGCTGATTTCAAACGCAAAAACAAATGTGATCGGCTGGTGATGATTTGGGCGGCTTCAACGGAAATCTTTATGAAGCAGCACGCCGTGCATCGTAATCTTGAGACCTTTGAAAAGGCTATGCGCGAAAATCATAAGGCGATCGCCCCGTCAATGGTTTACGCATACGCAGCGCTGAAATCAGGGGTGCCCTTCGCGAATGGGGCGCCGAACCTGACGGTTGATGTTCCGGCTTTGATGGACTTAGCGATTAAACGAGGAGTACCTGTTTGCGGGAAGGATTTTAAAACCGGGCAGACTCTGATGAAGACCATTCTAGCTCCAGGATTGAAGTCGCGAATGCTGGGTCTTCATGGATGGTATTCAACGAACATCCTTGGAAATCGCGACGGCGAGGTCCTCGACGATCCCGACTCGTTTAAGACCAAGGAAGAATCGAAGCTTTCGGTCCTTGAATACATTCTGCAACCGGATGTGTATCCTAAGCTGTATAAGGGTTTTTCTCACGTTGTTCGAATCAATTATTACCCACCGCGTGGCGACAACAAAGAGGGTTGGGACAACATCGATATTTTCGGGTGGCTCGGTTATCGCATGCAGATTAAGATCGACTTTCTTTGCCGCGATTCCATTCTGGCGGCGCCCATAGTGCTGGATCTGGCCCTGTTTTTGGATCTGGCGCAGCGCACCGGAATGAAGGGCGTTCAGGAATGGCTTTCGTTTTATTTCAAGTCGCCGATGACGGCCCCCGGCCTTTATCCGGAACACGACGTTTTCATCCAATTAATGAAGCTGAAGAATACGCTGCGGCATATGCGCGGCGAGGATCTTATTACCCACCTGGGCCTCGAGTATTACGATTAATTCAGATATCCGACCATCTCGCGAGTAGTCAGACGTTTACCGCCACCGGCAATCCCTTTCGGTGTAGTTTCCCGCCAGCCCAAAATTGACACGAGCGGTCTGCTACACGAAATGTCACCGCTTTTGTGCCGGGAAATGTCACGAATGTAAATTCGACGTAACACTCCCGCGTCTGGTTCTTCAGGATTAGCAGCATATTTTGGGTGACATTTCTTTTCGAGTCGTATATATAGCGTAAGCGTCAACGACGTGACACGCGGGTTGCCTGCCAGCGCAGGAAACCTGATGCGGCAGTCACGCATCAATTAGGGTGCGGATCGTCCCTTGCATTACGTGAGGACGGAGGATCCGCAAGCGACGAACGCGAGCGAAAGCCGAACGGTCGTTGCCGGCAGATAAAAGAAAGTGGTTGCTGAACTTAAAAAAGAGATGAGTGCCCCGGAAAAACAATTAGACGAGACGGTTTTTCTCGATCCTGACCAAAAGAGTCCGCGCGCAAAGGATTTCGAAGACCGGCTTGGCGGAAGAATTGTAGGTCAGGAGCGCGCCGTGCGCCGCATGAGCGGGCTGTACCAAATATTTCTGGCGGGTATGAATCCACCCGCTCGCCCCATCGGCACAATGCTGTTTCTCGGACCAACCGGCTCCGGCAAAACGCGCGTCATCGAGGCGGCGGCTGAAGTCCTCTTCGGCGATACGAACGGCGTTCTTAAGATTGATTGCGCAGAGTTCCAGCACTCGCACGAAATAGCCAAACTGATTGGCTCGCCTCCGGGATATTTGGGCCATCGCGAGACTTCGCCGATGCTCACTCAGGAAAACCTGGATCGCACGCACACCGAAGATGTGAAGCTGACGCTAGTGCTGTTCGACGAGATTGAAAAGGCTTCGGATGCGCTATGGCAACTGCTGCTGGGAATCCTCGACAAGGCCACATTGACGCTCGGCGACAACCGGCGCGTTGATTTTTCGAAATGCATGGTCATCATGACCTCGAACCTCGGCGCGCGCGAAATGTCGGACCTGATTTCCGGCGGCATCGGCTTCGCCCCAGGTAAAGGCGCCAAGAATCCGCATGACACGGAAGTCGATCAAAAGATTTACCGCACCGCGGTGGAAGCTGCGCGACGGAAGTTCTCGCCTGAGTTCATGAACCGCATCGACAAGGTCGTGGTGTTTCGCTCTTTGAAAGAGCATCATCTGCGTGCGATTCTCGACCTCGAGCTGCAGTCCGTTCAGGATCGGATCATGATGTCCGCAGGCACGAAGTTCGTGTTTCAATGTTCGGAAGATGCGAAAGACATGCTGTTGCAGGAGGGCATCGACTTCAAATACGGCGCTCGTCATTTAAAGCGCGCGATCGAGCGGTTCCTGGTTTATCCGCTGTCGAATCTGGTCGCAACCAGTCAAATCGGGCTGGGCGATCTGGTGCAGATTGGCCTGAATAAGAGCGCCGGCAAATTGACGTTTTTCAAGAAGTCCGGCGGAGCCCTAATTCAGGACATGGTTATACCGCAATCCGGGATCGAAACCCTGGCAAGCAGATCAGGCAGCGTCGGCTTGCCCATTCCGCAACCAGCCAAGGAAAAGGCGGCCAAGAAAGGTCAGGGTCGCGGCGAAAAGACTGAGAGTTAATTGCCCGCCCAGGCAATGCGCGAACGGCGCCGGAGCAGAAAGCTTCGGCGCCTTTTTCTTTAATGTAATCGACGCAACGCCTGTTTTGCGGTCTCTGACAGGTACGGATCGTTCGATCCTATGGCAGCATTCAATGCCGGCACGGCTGTCATATCTCCGATCGAACCGAGGGCAGTGGCCGCGGCGCGCCGAACGTCAATGGGAGTAGCCTCGTTGTTTAGCGTGGCGATTAAACCAGCCACCGCCGCCCGACTGCGAATCTCGCCCAGCGCCTGGGCCGCGGCCCGCATTACAAATTCATTGTCGTGCGGCTTTTTAGACTTCTTTTTCGAAGACGACGCTACAAGAATTTCAACCAGCGGAACAACTGCGGCCTCGTCTCGGATTCGGCCCAGGGCTATGGCCGCGGCCGCGCTAACGGCTGGTTCCTTGTCACTCGTCAGCAGTTCGATCAATTGCGGCACCGCGCTGCGGCTGCGCGTCGCGCCAATAGCATAGGCAGCCTCGCGACGCACCAACTCCTGCTTGTCTTTTAGCAACGGAAGCAAAGCGGCAGCTGCGTCTGACCCCGGCAAGGCTTCAAGCGCGTGAGCGGCCGTCACGCGAACAATTGGGGCCGAATCATTTAGCGCGGACAAAGCCGCTCGCGAAGCGTCCGGATGCCTCATCGCCCCCAATTTCATCAACGCATCGCGCCGTTCTTCAACCTCGGACGAGCTGAGGCGCCTGCGCTGTAATTCAATCCGTTGCTGCATTGGGGTAAGGCGATCGCCCGATTGCCCGCAAACGGAGCCGGCACCGCCAAAGAGCACCAGGCATGTGAAAAGCACAAACCGATTTTGCAGAGCAGATGTACGGAGAAATCGCATTTCCATTTTTTAAGAAGCGCGTCTCACACAGTATCAATTCGCGAAGCCACCGCGTGCAAGCTGTCAATGACGAGTACCGCAATCGGGGGGTAGAAGATCAAATCCGAAACAATTAGCACGGTCGGCGAAAAGTTTGCCGGACCAACCGCCGAGGCGTGGTGGCGGAACAATATCGTCAGGTCTGAAAAGAAATCCTGGGCGTGCCATCCGATCAGTAGTCCGAAGCCGAGACTGATCGCGTAACCAACCACCAGAAAAGCGTAAGCCGAAAAACGCGTGAATGGCTGCGGTGGCTTTTCTTCCTGCGTGATGGAGTAGTGCTTAGCGTCCGGCTTGTACGTGTAATGATGAAAGTGTTCGCGCAGCCGCTTGATCAAATGCCAAAGCCCGGCCGCAAACAGGATAACCAGGATCGCGCGACCCGCAATATTATAGGATTGCCAGATCGGCGGCTTAATCATCGCGACGAAAAACGTTGAAAGGAAAAGCGACACGGTCGTGAAGACCGCCCGCTGCCTTTCCAGGTTTTCGCGGCGATCGGTTTCGAGGATCTGATTGACGACGCGATCCCAACGTGCTTGCATGTCGCGAGCCCGCTTGGCGTGTGGATTATCTGATTCAAGAATCGAATTCGAATTCCCGTTGCGCTGGTTCGTGAGCTGCTGATCGTGAAACGCTCGCTCTTGCGGATCGATCAGAGTGTGATAAGCAAGCGACAGCAGGGCGAACTCGCGTGCGGCCTTTTCCGATTCGCGGTTGACGTCGGGATGATGCTTGCGCGCCAGCTTGCGGTAAGCAGATTTGATCTCCGGCGCAGTCGCCGTCTGCTTAACGCCCAGGACCTGGTAGTAATCGGTCATCTTCAGGGGATTCAGGCAATGCTGAACTTGCGCAACGACCCAGGCCGAAGCCGAGATCTTGCTGGCATTTTAGCACTGCTGATTACTGCCGCGGAACTGAGTTTTGTGACCGGTTATGGTTCAGCTTTTGAGGTGAGCGCGCATCTTCCGAAGAATTTCCGCTGAGATGCGCCGCCGCTCCAAACTGACCCATACGTGATGATTAAGCCGATCGCTCGATGAATTCAACCAGGGTTCGGACAGCCACGCCTGTTGGCCCTTTGGAACGATAGGGGGTGGCGGGATCTCCCCAGGCGGTGCCGGCAATATCGAGATGGGCCCAGGGTGTGTCCTCGGCGAATTCCTTTAAGAAAGCCGCTGCCGTGATCGTCCCGGCTTTTTTCCCGCCCACGTTTTTGATGTCCGCAATGTCCGATTTGATTTGCTTCGTATACTCGTCGTCGAGCGGCAATTGCCAGAACTTCTCGCCGACCTCAACGCCCGCAGCTATTACGGCGTTGATCAGGCTCTGATCCGTGCCGAGAATGGCTGTATTGACATCGCCAAGCGCGATCGAGACCGCCCCGGTGAGCGTGGCCATGTCGATGATGCGGGTCGCCCCAAGTTTCTTCGCGTAGGCGATGGCATCAGCCAGCACCAACCGGCCTTCCGCATCCGTATTGATGACTTCGATTGTTTTGCCGGTCATCGCCTTCAAAACATCACCCGGTTTTGTCGCTTTACCTGAGGGCAGATTCTCGGAGCACGGCGCCACCCCTAGTACCGGAATTGAAGGCGTCAATTGAGCGATCGCGCGCATAGTGCCGATGACCGTGGCCGCTCCGGTCATGTCGTACTTCATCAATTCCATGTTCTCGCCAGGCTTCAAAGAAATGCCGCCCGCATCAAAGGTGATTCCCTTCCCGACCAGCGCCAGCAAGTCGCCCTTGCGAGATCGCGATCGCGAGGGCTCATACTTCAGGATGATTAGCGTGGGCGGCTCGTCTGATCCACGCGCTACGCCAAGCAGCGATCCCATCCCCAGCTTTTCCATCTGCTTCTGATCAAGAATGTCGATACTGAGACCGAATTCTTTGGCGACTTGTTTCGCTCGGTCCGCCAAAATCGTCGGAGTCAGGTAAACACCCGGCTCGTTCGCGAGATCACGTGTAAAGTTTGTCGATTCACCGATGACCCGGCCTCGATCCGCTCCGCGTTGCAATGCCTTCTTGTCAGCGCCCTCGATCACGACCGTCACCGATTTCAGCTCGCGTTCCTCTTTTTCTTTGGTGCGATATTTATCCAGCTCGAACAAACCCATGACTGCGCCGACCGCAACTGTCTGGGCAATCTTTCCGGGGTCGCCCTCCGCGCGCGCAGCAATCGCAATAGTCTTCAAATTCTTGCCGCGCAAAAAACGGGTCGCCGTTCCGGCCATCTGAGTAATCTGAGCGGCTTTGTATGAGTCGCGTTCGCCGCAGCCGATCAGCAGGATGCGCCGGGCCTTTAGCGACTTGCTCGAAACATGAAAGTAAGCCGTCTCGCCCTGTTTGGCGGCGAATTCTTCCGACTCGATCACGTCCGCAATCATTCCCCCGACAGCCGCATCCAGACTCTTCAATAAGCCGCCGCCAGGTTTCTCATCTTTGAAAACTGCGACCGCCAATGCTTCGGCGTCTACTTCGTGACACGGTTTGGAGCTTCCGACAACTTCCATTATTTTCCCTCGCTTTGGTTATCGATTTCGTTGTTTCAATTGCGCGCGAGTTTCTCGATCGATGATTTTACGCATTTCGGTCTCGCGCTTGTCATACAACTTTTTACCCTTAGCTATTCCAACTTCAAATTTTATTTTACGGTGCTTTACATAAACGCGGGTGATGACGATCGTCATTCCATCAACAGAGACTGTTTGATCTAATTTGTCGATCTCCCGGCGATGCAACAGCAACTTCCGCGTGCGCAACGGATCGTGATTGGCGCGATTTCCGTGCGTATAGGGCGAGATGTGGGCGTTGAAGAGCCAGGCTTCGCCATCGCGAACGGCAACGTAAGATTCCTTTAGTTGAATGCGCCCATCCAGGACGCTCTTCACTTCCGTTCCGGTTAGCGCCGCGCCCGCTTCGTACTTAGCCGAGATGTGATAATTATGAAATGCCGCGCGATTCGTCGCGAGAACCTTTTCTTCAGTTGCCGTTGCCATTACGCATGTCGCTCACGAAGGCTGACTATAACAAGCAAGCCGCAGGCACGACAAGCGAGCACGCGTTTCGAATGGCCCAATATTGCTGGTATTCTCTGAGTCTTTTTCGCCAATTATGCATTCCGGAAAAAATGATCGCGCCAAATGGCCGATTCTGGTTTTGCTGTCCGCCATCCCGCGCTTGCTCGGCGCCTTCCTGCTCCCGAACGCGTTCGGAGATGCCTATGTATACATCCAGGAAATCGGCAGGTTGAGTACCCGACTGTCGACGGGCGCCTTCCGGTTAACCGACTTGTTCGGTTTTTGGTTACCGCTTTATCAGTTCTTATCAGCGATTGTTAATGTCGCTTTCAAGAACGGGTTCTACACCGGCAAGTTGGTCGCCGCGCTGTTTGGTGTCGGTTCATGCTTATTCGTTTACGCGCTCACCTTCCGGCTTACGGCGAACCGCACGGGCGCGATGTTGATGTTCCTGCTGATAGCGTTCAATCCGCTGCACATTTTCTACTCTGCGTCGGCGATGACTGATGTGCCGCACGCGTTCTTCGTTTTGGCGGCGCTATATTTCGTACTAACTGGGAATTGGATAGTGGCCGCGACCTTTGGCGCAATGGCCGGGTTCACCAGGGTAGAAAGCTGGATGTTGATTGGGTTGATTCCGCTGAGCCAATTCATCAAAGAACATCGAATATCAATTATCGCTCTCGTTGTACTCATCGTGCCGCCGTTGTTTTGGTTTTGCATTTCGTGGCAGGCGACCGGGAATTTGCTGGCGTGTTTCATTCAACGACAGGAATACCATGATTGGTTACTGCGCATGAATCCGTCGATTGCGCGGTTCTCGTTGCGCCAAATCCTGAAAGATGGGGCGACGTTGTTGGTTTCATCGGATGTGGCGGTGCTGATTGCGTGCTTCGTAGCCGGATGGTTCGTCGCCCACGGCCTACGACAAATGGTCGGAGGGAGAAAGAACTCAGCTGAGGCCATTGGCGGGACTGGAGCGCAAGAGTCCTCGCTTGCCTTGTCGATCCTTGCGCCAGTTCTGTTCTTCTTCGCATTCTTTGGTCTGCTTGCAGTCGCATATCTCACTCATCAACAACCGATCATCTTTCCACGTTATGGACTGATCCTGTTCAGCCTCGGTCTGCCGATTCTGGCGTGGACATTTCTGAAAGTTCAAAAAGACAAGCCTCGGCTGGCGCCGCGACTGCTGATTAGCATCATCGCCATTTGTGTTTTTGATGCCAGCGTTCAATTCGTCGGGGCCGTAGGGACGCTTAATCAATATCATGCGCAGCGAGCAGTGGGAGACTATCTACGAGATCATTTCGATCTGACGTCTAAGAAACGGATCTTCTGCGATGATGGAAATGTGCGAGTGTTGTCAGGAATTCCCGACGAGACGTTTATGACGTCTGCGAACGCCCCGAAAGATCGCGAAGCCTTTCTGAATTTTCTCAATCAGGAGAATGTTGAGTATTTGATTGTCGTCGAAACGGAACGGTCAGCGCCTTTCGAATTGTTTCCCTCGTCTGAATACAACGAACGTATCGGGGACTTTCAATCAGTCATGTACGCGCGATCAAACTTCATTAAAACAAACATTCAGGTTTATCGAAGCGGGCGCAGCGGGCAGTAGCACGACCGTAAAGAGACGGGTCGGCGCGCGCTTTGCGGCTCGTGCTTCGCACGCGTGGTGGGTCTTATGATCAAATTAACCTTCTTCGCAACATATCCAGCGCTGCCTGTGAAGCGCGCCAGCGAACCAGCTCACGATCGCCGGGTATCGTAAACTTCCTGTGTTCGGTGTGGGCGTCATCAGCGAGCGCGATGTAAACCAGGCCGACCGGTTTCTGTTCCGTGCCGCCATCGGGACCCGCAATTCCCGTCACTGCCAATCCGAAATCCGTTTTCGCCCGATGACGAACGCCCCGGGCCATGTCCCGGGCGACCTGCTCGCTGACGGCGCCGAATTCTTTAATCAATTTTTTATCGACGCCGAGCAGGCGCGTTTTTGACTCGTTCGAATAAGTGACGACACCTTCAGTGAAGTATTTTGACGAGCCCGGCACGCTGGTCAAACGCTGCGCGATCAGTCCCCCGGTGCAGCTCTCTGCGACGGCAAGCGTGAATTCAGTCATTGCCAGACGACGGCCTACGACTTCTTCCATGGTTTCGCCGCGAAACGCAAATGCCGAGTTGCCTAATTCTTTCTCAATCTTCAAAGACAGATCGTCGAGCAAGGCCTCAGCATCTGCTTCAGTCCGACCGTGAGCTTTTAAATGAATTTCGATCTCGCTGCTGTTGAAGAGAATTGTCGTCTGCGGATTCGCATACCGGGTATAAATCGGCGCAATCTTCTCGTCCACGGCCGATTCGCCCAGACCGGCGACGCGCAACACTCGGGTGGCGAACCGCGTATCGCCCGCCAATTTTTCGAGCCGCTCGCGGACGTGATTGGCGAACATCGGTTTCATCTCGCGGGGCGGGCCCGGCATTAGGGCAACCGCACACGCTCCGTGCTCGAGATAGAGACCGGGCGCCGAACCATTTGGATTCGACAGAACCTCCGCGCCCGCGATTACCATTGCCTGGCGAGAATTTCTTTCCGGCATGTTTGCGATGCCGAAGGTCCGAAAGCGTTCGCGAATCTCGGCCAGGACTTTTTCATCCAGCGCCAGGCGCTTTCCCAGCGCGCGGGCGACTACTTTGCGAGTGATATCGTCTTCGGTAGGCCCAAGTCCGCCAGTCGTGATCACGACGCGTGAACGCTGGACCGCGTCCTTCACTACTTCTTCCAAACGCGCGTCATCATCGCCAACGATGGTTTTCAGCCTCACATCAATACCGATGCGATTGAGCTGCTCGGTGAGCCAGAGGCTATTGGTATCAGTGCGGGACGAGCCAAGAAGTTCTGACCCAATGGCAATGATTTCGGCAGTCAGCATTGCCGACGATTATTACCACAGAGACGTGATGAAGTCAGTACGGGGAGCGGTAACCAGGATCGTCTATCGCACACGGACTGATCGCGGCAAAAAGACTCGGTCGCTATCGCTCCCTGTCATGACTCACGCGCACTTGATCGCGCCCCGCCTTCTTGTTGATTCTTTCCCGCCTCGCTTATATTCATCGTTCGCCAGAAACGACCAATGAAACAATCCTATTACATCGTAGCCTTGCCCGGAGACGGTATTGGGCCCGAAGTTTTGTCCGCAGCTCTACGCGTCTTGAATCTGGCAGGCGACCTCTTTCAGATCGATTTTAAGATCGAAGAGATTCCCTGCGGAGGTCATTACTATGCCGAGCACGAGGTGGAATGGCCCGAAGGTTCTTTCGAAAAATGCCAGGCCGCGGACGCGATTATTCTCGGCGCTGTGGGTCATGAAGTCGACGGCAAGACAGTTTTTACAAAACCCGGCAAGCCTTACCCCGAGCCGCAGCTCGCCGGATTCGCGCAGGTGATCGCCAACCGGCAAAAGCTTGATCTATATGCGAACGTCCGGCCGGTGAAGCTTTACCCAGGTGTGAAGCACAAGATACACGGCGAACTCAAACAAGTCTGGGAAGCCGGCAAAGTCGATTACGTGGTGATTCGCGAGAACACTGAGGACGCCTACACTGGAGAGACCAATTCGATCGAAGACGGCCGGGTCACGCCCATCCGCATCACGCGTCGCGCAACTGAACGCGTGGTGCGCTATGCATTCAACCTGGCGCGGCGGCGTAACAAACAACTCAAAGTCACCTGCGTCGACAAATCAAACATCATCGGCGCACATCGCTTTTTTCGCGAAGTATTTCGCGAAGTGGGCCAACGAGAATTTCCTGATCTGAAACTCGACTATGCGTATGTCGATGCTTTTTGTCAGTGGCAGATTCGCAATCCCGAATGGTACGACGTCGCAGTTGGGCCAAATCTCGTGGGTGACATTGTGAGTGACAATGGCGCGACGACGGCCGGGGGGCTCGGCCTGGCAGTTGGCGGCAATATCGGGGACGAACATGCAATGTTCGAGCCGATTCACGGGAGCGCGCCGAAGCATGCGGGTAAAGACAAGGCAAATCCGCTGGCGGCGATTTTAGCGGTTCAGATGATGCTGGATTGGCTGGGCACGCGCCATGATGACGAGCGTCTGCTTCGGGCTGCGCAAAAAGTAGAAGCAGCGGCCGCGGAACTTCTGAGTGAGGGTACGACCCTGACCTACGATTTGATTGGCGAGGAGAAAGCTTCACGATGCAGTGAAGTCGGTAAGGCGGTGGAAGCAAAGCTGCGAGCCATGGCCTGAAGTGTGGCCGGAACCGAAGGGAAGTACAGTGTTCGAGTCTGTGCCTTAGCGCGAGCGGCTCTGAATTCTCTCTTCAATCTTTGGCAGGCTGGCGATGATCGTGTCGCCGACGATCTTGAGACTCTTCGGAGAAATCTTATCCAGCGTGTCTTCTTTCGTATGCCAGAACTCGGAGTCATTTATTCCATACGTGCTTAACTGAATGATGTCGAGTGAATCTATTCCTGCTTTCAAAAAAGGGCTGTGGTCGTCGTCTCCGACGCCTTCGGTCATGTCTACGAACTCTTTGTAGCCGAGTTGCTTTCCCGTCTGCCACACAATGTCCTGCAACCACGTCGTGCCTAAATCGGCGCGTCCCAGCCGCAGATTTTTAAACCCCATCATGTCCATGAGAATCATCGCCTTCACGCGCGGGGTTTCATTCCTGGCCACGAGCTGCGCCACGTAGTGCCGGCTGCCGTAGGTGTTATCCGGAAGGGGAGTTTTCGCATCGCCTGGATTAACGTTATGACAATCGTCCCATTCTCTACAGAAAGCTTCTTCGCCATCAAAGAAAACAAATCGATATGTCAGTTTATTCAGCTTCTTCGCAGCCAGCACGCCCGCGATTTCCATTAACGCGCCGGTTGATGACGCGGCATCGTTCGCCCCGACGAATTTGAATTCCTTGAAAAGTTTCGTGTCGTAGTGACTGCCGATAATTACAATATCGTTTGATCCGCCCGGCAGTTCCGCAATGATGTTCACCATTCTGCGATCACCCACCGGTGTTGTCGCATGAAACTCATCCGTCGTTACGTTCAACCCGAATGATCGCAACTGATCGATGATGTAGCCGCGCGTTTTTTCCAGCTCAGGCGACCCGGGAGGCCGGGGCCCGAACTCGACCTGTTTCCGCACGTAGTCGAAAGCCCGATCAGCATCAAAGTCGCTTTTCGCGGGCTCCGGCGTTACGGGTGCGGCGGAATTGATCTGCGCAGGCTTGTTCGCGGGGCTTGGACAGCCCAGCAATAAAACCAGAGATGCGAATGCGACTGAATACGAAAATGGTTTCAATAGTTTGTTGAGCGATACTCTAATGGCTGTCATGTTCATTCGCGGCGTTGATTAGCGGCGGCTGCTCCTGGCTGCGTGCGCGGTAAGTTCTTTGCGAGGCGAAGTCTGCGCGGCACTCTGGCGACAATCGGAACAGACACCAATCATCCGCAGCAGATGTTCAGTCAGGGTGAATTTGTATTTCGCAGCCATCGCGTCCTGTATCGCTTCCAGCTCAGGCGAATAAAATTCAATGATCTTTCCGCACTGCGAGCAAATCATGTGGTCATGATGCTCATGTTTATAGTTGTGCTCGTAATGGGCGCGGCCGTCGCCGAATCGCACCTCGCGCGCGAGGCCGGCATCAGTTAAGAGTCGCAGCGTTCGATAAACGGTTGTCTGACCGACCGTAGGATCTTTTTCGCGTACTAGTTGATACAGATCTTCGCCGGACACATGACCTTCGGTACGAAGAAACACGTCAAGAATCAACTCGCGCTGCGCCGTGCGCTTAAGTCCCTGTTCCTGAATGTGTTTGAGAAAAACTTCCTGCTCTTCAGTCATGAGTTATCAGCACCGCAAGGTCCACGAAAACGGTTGCATTCTATCATGGCCAGACACCAGGAAACCTACGGGCTAACACTGGACACGTGGGACGCGCACGGCTACAACCACCTCGGGATGACAGATTGTAAGTAGGTAGGCTGCCGTCGCGCACCTTTG
This sequence comes from Pyrinomonadaceae bacterium, assembly GCA_046262835.1. Taxonomy (GTDB): domain Bacteria; phylum Acidobacteriota; class Blastocatellia; order Pyrinomonadales; family Pyrinomonadaceae; genus UBA11740. The sequence continues at coordinate 226 of JBHELZ010000051.1, read as the reverse complement.
CTATATCAACTGACTGCGATTCAAACGAGATAATTTCGCGTGCGTAAGGCTGGACCAGTAGCTGCCGGGTCGCTTGGATTTTATGTTATCTTCTGACGAAAAGCCGGGGTGGCGAAATGGCAGACGCTACGGACTTAAAATCCGTTGACCGTAAGGTCGTGTGGGTTCGACTCCCACCCTCGGCACCAATCATTTCAATAATTTAAGGATAACTGACCGCCATTGT
>JBHELZ010000050.1:0-22854 GCA_046262835.1 Pyrinomonadaceae bacterium | reverse complement strand
TATGCTGCCTTCGATGCCGAGCTTCGCTTCAAATTGCCAGGGCTTAGAATCGCCGATCCCAAAGCGTGCCAGTGCGGTGAGATATTGAAAGGCGTAAAGAAACCCTGGGAGTGCAAGGTTTTTGGTACGGCCTGTACACCTGAAACGCCAATCGGCTCCTGCATGGTTTCCTCAGAAGGAGCGTGCGCGGCTTATTACAACTTTGGCCGGTTGTCGAAGATTGCTACGCGAAGTCAGGCCGGAGCGACGGGATGAGCGCGAAGGTTAAATTGTTTTCTCCTTCAACTTTATTTGAACGCGTCGAGCGTGCGCGCCGCCGAAAGACGCAATTTCGCGATACTCATATCACGATGGCGCACGGCAGTGGCGGCAAGGCCATGCACGACCTGATTGATGGTATCTTCGTGGAAATATTAAGAAACCCGCTGCTGGAAAAACTTGAAGATCAGGCTGTATTCAGTGTGGGGCACGTTGGAGAGGATATGACAAAACGGAATGGCTCTACGCGGTTGGCATTCACGACCGATTCGTTCGTTGTCGATCCTTTGTTTTTTTCCGGCGGGGACATCGGCTCGCTGGCAGTGAACGGTACGGTTAATGATTTGGCGATGAGCGGAGCTCGACCTATGTACCTGTCCGCAGGTTTCATAATTGAAGAAGGTTTTCCAACGGAAGACTTGAGACGGATCGTGACTTCAATGCGCGTAGCGGCTGATGCCGCCGGCGTTCTGGTAGTAACGGGAGACACGAAGGTTGTGCAGAGGGGCGCGGCGGACAAGCTCTTCATCAATACGGCCGGAATTGGGTTAATCGAGAACAAGGTTAATGTTTCATCCGCTGGCGCGCGCCTGGGCGATCAGGTGATTCTGAGTGGATCGATCGGCGATCATGGAATCACAGTCATGGTCGCGCGAGGTGAACTCGAGCTGGAAAGTAATATTGAGAGTGATAGTGCTTCACTAAGCTCGCTGGTCCAGGAAATCCTCGCCGAAGCGGAATGCTGCGGAGGAATTGAAAACGTTCATTGTCTTAGAGATCCAACTCGTGGGGGTATTGGCACAACTCTAAATGAATTTGCGCAGGCTTCTGATGTAGCAATTAAAATTTATGAGGAGCGAATTCCAGTGCGCGAGGAAGTCCATGGCGCGTGCGAAATCCTCGGGCTTGATCCGTTATACGTAGCAAACGAAGGCAAATTAATTGCCCTAGTTACCGCAGAATCGGCTCAGCCAATCCTGAAGCGAATGCACGAACATCCTTTAGGGCGCGACGCTTGTATTATTGGCGAGGTTGAACGGGAACCGAGAGGAATTGTTTCGATGATCACAGGTTTCGGTGGCGCGCGCATTGTCGACATGCTTGTGGGTGAGCAGTTACCCCGGATTTGCTGATTCCGAGCGACAGACAGAGCGGCTGCATGACTATGCTGAATTCTGAAATGCCAGGGGCAATCGTGAAGAGCGACGAAACGCAGGCGATCAAAGAGATTGACGTTTTGTGGATCACGGCCGGTCTCGGATGTGACGGCGACACAATCGCTATCACCGCTGCCACGCAACCGAGCCTCGAAGATATCGTCCTCGGTGCGATACCCGGGATTCCGAAAGTTAACTTTCACAATCCGGTCTTGTCCTATGAAGTTGGCGATGACTTCATGCGGCGGTTTTATCTGGCCGCCGAAGGTAAGCTGGATCCTTTTATCCTTGTTGTCGAAGGATCAATACCGAACGAACGAAATAAGAACGAAGGCTACTGGGCCGGGTTTGGTACGGACCAAACGACGGGCCAACCGCTGACGACTTGTCAATGGATAGATCGACTTGTTCCCAACGCCTGGTCGGTCATGGCGGCGGGCACTTGCGCGACTTACGGCGGCATTCATGCGATGGAAGGAAATCCAACCGGGTGCATGGGATTGGCTGACTATCTGGGTTGGACATGGAAATCGAAAGCTGAGATTCCAATTGTCAACGTACCCGGCTGTCCGGTGTTGCCGGACAACTTCATGGAGACGCTGCTTTATTTGCTTCGTCAAGCTGCAGGAAATGCGCCAATGATTCCGCTGGATGACGCTCTTCGGCCTACCTGGCTTTTTGGAGCAACGATTCATGAAGGTTGTGATCGCGGTGGCTACTACGAACAGGCGGACTTTACTGAAACATATGGACACGTGGAATGCATCGTAAAGTTAGGTTGCTGGGGACCTGTGGTCCAGTGCAATGTCGGCAAACGTGGCTGGATTTCAGGCATCGGCGGATGTCCCAACGTGGGCGGCGTTTGTATCGGCTGCACTATGCCTGGATTTCCTGACAAGTTTATGCCATTTATGAATCAACCCCCTGGTTCCCTTTTATCCTCCAATGCGGTTGCGACCTATGGAAAGGCAATACGGGCTTTGCGCCGATTTACGCAGGCATCGCTAAATAAGGAGCCTGTGTGGCGACGCCCAAAAGATAGCGGCTGATGTCAAGGTATAGAATCTTCTAAGTCTCCGTTCGCTGAACGTATAAAGCTTTAGATTTAAATGCCCGTAGCAATTCCACGCTTAGAGTCCAGTGACCACCTTCCGAGTTTGGCGGAGGCGCAAGACGTTCTTAACTCATTGGCAGATGTCTATTCGTCAGTTGATGCCGCCCTTCGACCACTTACCAACGAATTTCTTTCGAAAGCTTGGGCTCTGACGCTCGACAAGTCGTCGGATGTCGTCGCTCGCTACCAGACTCTGGTCGAGCAAATCCCAGCCGTAGTTTTCATGGCCTTTCTTGACAAGGGTATGGGCGAAGCTTATGTCAGCCCCCAGATCGAAGCCATCCTCGGTTTCTCTCAGGAAGAATGGCTGAATGACCCGGTGCGATGGTACAGACAAGTTCATCCCGGCGATCGTGGGCGCTGGAATATTGAAGCGGCTGAGATGTTTCTTTCCGGGACGCCGTTGCGATCGGTCTATCGCGTCATTGCGCGGGACGGAAAAGTGGTTTCTTTCCATTGCGAAGCGAAGATGGTGCGCCACGACGACGGCCAGCCATGGTTCATTCATGGCGTCGCTTTCGATATTACCGAGCTGAAAGCTGCCGAAGAGAAACTGAAGAAGGCGCACGATGAATTGGAATTGCGCGTGCACGAAAGAACTGCCGAACTAGCCACGACGAACCGGGAACTAGCATTGGAAATAGCCGAGCGCAAACGCGCCGAAAGTGAGTTGGCGATAAGAGCGCAGGATTTGGCCAGCTCCAATGCTGAGTTGGAACAGTTTGCTTACGTGGCGTCGCACGATCTGCAAGAGCCGCTGAGGATGGTCACCAGCTTTACCCAACTAATGGTTAACCGTTATCGCGGCAACCTTGACGCGGATGCAGATGAGTTTATCGAATATATCGCTGATGGCGCTAAACGCATGTCGCGCCTGATCAATGATCTTCTCGAGTACTCACGCGTAGGCACTAGGGGCCGTCCACTGTCTGCGACCGATTGCGCCGCGGTTTTTCGACTTGCTTGCGATAATCTTCGATTGGCTATAGAAGAGACGCACGGGACTATCACCAGCGACGCTCTGCCGACAGTTTTGGGAGACGAAACTCAGCTTTTGCAGTTGTTTCAGAACCTCGTCGGCAATGCGCTCAAGTTTCGCGGCGCGGCACCGATTCGAATTCATGTTGGCGTTGAACCACAAGACGGAAAATGGCTCTTCCGAGTATCTGATAATGGCATCGGTGTTGAACCGCAATACGCGGAACGCATTTTCATCATCTTTCAACGTTTGCACAGCCGCAGCGAGTATCCAGGGACGGGTATTGGCCTTGCTATCTGCAAAAAAATTGTCGAGCGTCACGGCGGCCGTATTTGGGTCGAGTCAGAGCCGGGTGCCGGCGCTACATTTTGTTTTTTGCTGCCACAAGCAGACCCAGGGGAAGCATAGAGAATATGTGTGAAATACGAGACTGCAAGTCAATTGAAGTTCTTTTAGTGGAGGATAATCCGGGCGATGTCCGGCTAATTACAGAAGCGTTAAAGGATGCCAGGATTCACGTCCACATCAGCGTGGCCCATGATGGCGTGGAGGCTCTGACGCTATTGCGGCATGCAGCTAAGCATTCCACGGCTGCTTTGCCCGATTTGATTCTTCTGGACCTCAACCTTCCGAAACTAAATGGACACGAGGTTCTGGCGACAATTAAGCAGGATGAGAATCTTCGTCGAATACCGGTGGTGATTGTAACCAGTTCTAAAGCTGACCACGACATTGCAGCATCCTACGATCTCCATGCGAACTGCTTCGTAACGAAGCCTGTTGATTTGGATCAATTCTTTAAGGTGGTGGAAGCAATCCGAGAGTTTTGGTTTGTTATCGTGAAGCTTCCTTTACCGCAGACAGTAGACGGTTTGTCATGATGCTCGGTGAGCCTTTCACTGATTGACATGAGCGTTACACAAATCAGCGTGTTGTTAATTGAAGACAATCCTGGTGACGTGCGTCTAATCCAGGAGATGCTCGTCGAGCCGAAGTACCCCGCCTTTAATCTCGAGTCTGTGGATCGACTCAGCGAGGGGCTCGCGCGCCTGAAAGAAACTGAGTTTGATGCGGCCCTGTTGGATCTTTCGCTGCCAGACAGCAGTGGATTAGAAACGTTCGTTACTTTCCACGGTGCTGCCAAAGAATTACCTGTGGTCATTCTTAGCGGCCTGAACGATGAAACAACGGCACTCGAATGCGTTAACGGCGGCGCCCAGGACTACCTCATCAAAGACGAGGTGAATAGTCACTTGCTGGTCCGTTCGTTACGCTATGCAATGGCCCGAGGACTCTTGGAGAAAGAGCGGTCTGAACTGTTAGCGCGCGAGCGCGCCGCGCGGACGCAAGCCGACGAGGCGAATCGCGCCAAGGACGAGTTCCTGGCCATTGTCTCACATGAATTGCGCACGCCGCTTAACGCAATGCTGGGATGGTCGCGCATGCTGGCCGCCGGCAAACTTGACGCAAAAACTGCGGCGCGCGGTGTCGAGGCGATCGAGCGTAATGCCCGAGCGCAAACTCAACTGATAGGAGACTTGCTCGACATCTCTCGTATTACCACAGGTAAATTACGGCTCAACGCGCGGCCAGTGAAGTTGGATGCAATTATAACAGACACCGTCGATGCAATCGGTCCCGCTGCTCAGGCGAAACAGATTTCACTTCAGGCTACGCTCGACGATGACGCCGGTTTCATCTCGGGTGATCCAGACCGGTTACAGCAAATCGCCTGGAACCTTCTATCGAACGCGATCAAATTCACACCAGCGGAAGGTCGGGTGGAAATCTCTGTCAACCGGGTCGGTGATTACGTTCAGCTCGCCGTCACCGACACGGGGGAGGGTATCAGCGCAGAGTTCTTGCCGCTTGTATTTGAACGCTTTCGGCAGGCCGATAGCTCAACGACGAGAAAGTTCGGTGGTTTAGGACTTGGCCTTTCAATTGTGCGCCACCTGGTCGAACTTCAGGGCGGCCTAATCCGGGTGGACAGCGATGGCGAAAATCAGGGAGCGAGATTTATGGTGATGTTTCCTGTGCTTGCTCAAGTTGAGGGAGCTGCTAACCCTGAATCTAACGAACCTGCCGCGTATTGCATTGCCCCCGATGAACCATCATTGACGGGATTGCGGGTTCTAGTCGTGGACGATGACACCGATTCGCGGGCGGTGATCGCTGAAATGTTGTTGCAATTTGGAGCTGAGGTGTTGACTGCGTCGAGCGCGCACGAGGCGCTACAGGTAGTTGAGCTTTTCGCTCCGCACGTGTTGTTGTCGGACATTGAAATGCCGAAGGAAGATGGTTATTCGCTATTGCGGAAAGTGCGAAGCAGAGACCTCAAACAAGGCAGCTTCATTCCCGCCGCTGCACTGACAGCCTATGGCAGATCAATTGATCGGGTGCGAGCGCTCAAAGGCGGTTTCCAGGCTTACTTGGCGAAACCAGTTGATCCTCATGAATTGGCTCTCCTGGTGGCGCGCCTCGCCAAAGGAAGCGCCGCAAGTACAAATTCGAAACCATAGGCCAATCGGAATTGTCACCATGCAGGTCACAATCTGTGCCTCAAAGAATTAAGTTGTGATGCCACGACCACAGCGCTCCGAGCATCGCGCACAAGACTGCTTTGTTTATCCCGCTGTTTGGAAGTTCAAAAAACTTTTCAAAACCAAATCGTCTGTCGTGTGCCCTATTGGCCACTTGGGATCCCTCAAAAAATCGCCTTTTGAGACGCCAAATTGTCATCTCAAAAATTAGTTGCTGTCAGTTTCAAAGTTCAGTCCAAAAAAACTTTGCCGCGCGCGATGTTTGGCTTTTCGATAGCCGATCTGTTGCTTCCAATTATGTTGAGAGCTTTCAAAACTGCGACCCAGCACTTAAAAAATGCCCGTGTAACCCTCCGTATAGCGTCTGCAAAGGCCCGTCACACTGGCCCAGGCCTCCGCATTGCAGAAAAAAATTCAATGACCGCAATACAACAGGTTGCAAGCACGGTGTCGACCACTCGATTACCATTCGACTATTTCTGGCCACGTATTAGCCACTTGGGAAAATCAGGTCTAACGAATGTGTAACGGTAAATGATTAAAAGGTGAGCACTTATTGGTGGAGCAGAGGGGGATCGAACCCCTGACCTCCGCATTGCGAACGCGGCGCTCTGCCAAACTGAGCTACTGCCCCACTTTAAAGAGGCGCAAGCCTTTTTGTCGCTCTCTTGAAAATATCAGCTTGCGGCACGCACGAGAATACAGTTTCGAGTTTTCAGTTTCAAGTGACTACCCGGCCATCACGTCCAGGTGGCGTCCTATTAACTTTGAAAACTTTGCGTTTTTTGTCTGACGTCCTTTTGGTCTGAACATCTCTGCGTTTCTGCGTCATACGTGAAACTCCTTTTGCTGTCGGTCTCGCGCGCCAACGCGCAAATCCCACAGAACACCGCAAAGAACACCGCAAAGAGCATCGCAAAGCAGAACCGCTGACCGCTAGCATCGTCGCCTTATTGACCCTGGAACTCGAACAACAGAGGGAGCGGTTTGGAAGAGGGTCTTCGGATTCAAGAATTGTGCACGCTATCAGGGCAAAGAATCGCGCTGCAAGGTGACAACTTGCGTTATATAAGAGCACATGCGATCTCTGCCGCGACGCGCGCGTTATTCTCAAGCAAAGCGATGTTTGCGCGCAGCGTCGCACCTCTGCTTCTGTCGGCCATTCGCGCCAGCAGAAACGGAGTCAAGTTCCGCCCGCTGATCGTTTGGCGCTGCGCTTCAACCAGCGACTCGTCAAGGACAGCCTGCAGCAATGAAATCTCAACTTCACCAGCGCGTGGAACGGGAACAGTGACGAGCAATGCCGAGTCAAGATTAAGATCAGCCTGCGCCTTGAATATTCGCGCGACGTCTTGCGGCGAATCACAACGCACATCGATGGGCAGGCCGCTGTTCCGCGAATAGAAGGCCGGCATTTCATCGCATCCGTAACCGGCAACCGTCACGCTGTTCGTTTCTAACCATTCGCGCGTGGCCGGCAAATCCAAAACGATCTTCCCGCCCGAGCAAACCACAATCATTGGCGTGCGTGCCAACTCAGTCAGATCGGCCGAGACATCCGGTAGAGAACCGCGATGCACGCCACCAATCCCTCCGGTTGCAAATACATAAATCCCGGCGCGACGCGCGATCCACATCGTCGATGCGACCGTCGTCGCGCCATTCCACTTCTGTGCATGCGCAATCGCCAGATCCCGCACGCTTAGTTTTTTGATGTCCGGGCCGTTCGCTATTTGCTCGAGCTCTGGCCGATCCAATCCAACGCAAAGCGCGCCATTAATCACGGCCACGGTCGCCGGAATCGCGCCTGCGGCCCGCACGATTTGCTCGAGCCGTTCCGCCGTCTCGATGTTTTGCGGACGAGGCAAACCGTGTGCGATTACGGTTGATTCAAGCGCCACGACAGGTTGATTCGACGCGAGTGCCGCCGCGATTTCAGCATTGATCCGGATCAATTTATCGCTTTTCATTCTGGCATTGCGGTTTCTTCGGCCGAGGTGCGGAGAAGCTTCCGGCTTTCCGGAAGTTCTTAATTGCTGCGGGCGGCTACGCGCTCAGTTTTTTCGCGGCCAAGCCTCTCAATGAAGAAAAACGCATTTCCGGAAACGAAAACCTCCGCACATCAGGCGGCATACCGAATTACCTTATTCGCTAATTGCCGCCGCTCTTTTCTTACTCAAACTGAACACCGTCCCACTTTCAGCGTGCTTACTCCATTCAACCTGTGCATCTATCATGCTCGCGCGTGCCCGAATGTTGGCCAGCCCCCGTCCCGAATTTTTTCGCGTCTCGCTTTCCGCAAAACCTCTCCCATCATCTTCAATCCGTAATGCAAAAGCGTTGTCCGCAGAGAGTGTAGCTTTCATCTTAACGTGTCGCGCTCCTGAGTGGCGGCAAATGTTACTCAAAGCCTCCTGCGCGATGCGATAGATTTGAATCTGGGTGCTCGGCGGCAGATCCAGTTTCTCATCCAGTCCATCATCGCAGGTGAAATCATAATCGAACCTACAATCCGGCGCGGCATGTTCCACGGCGTGGGCCAATGCGAACTGCAACGCTGCCGATAGTCCGACGTTTTCAAGGGCCGACGGGCTCAGGTCTTCGCAGATGCGTCGCACTTCCTGCGAGATGGACTCGATCTCTGAGCGCAGCGCGCCCGGTCGCGAAGGAGCTCGGTTCGGGCGAACGTCATTCGCGCCGGCCGGTGGGAGTTGATCCACCAGCAAGGCAAGATTTCTTAAATCAGCCAAAGTTTGATCGTGCAGATCGCGAGCGATGCGCCGCCGTTCCGCTTCTGTCTCGTTAGCGAGCTGCAAGCGCGCGCTCGCCAGGTCTCTGTTCGCGGCGGCCAACTCAGCGCTGGTGCGATGAATGCGCCGGTTCTGAAAATATCCCCACGCCAGTGCGATTAATGCCAGCAGTAGGAGAACTCCCAGCGCCGTCGAGGTCCAGGGAAACGGAGCTGCGGCGACTGTGAACGCGAAAGACAGAGGTGCGGACGAAATTAGATCTTTAGTGAAGGCGCGCGCCACGATTTTGTATTTGCCGGGTTTCAATCCTTCGATGGGAAACTGCGTGTCATGCGACACTTTCTGCTTGATCGCGTGGCCCGCCGCGTCATAGAGCGCGAAAGCATATTGAAACTGCTCGGGAAAAGTCCGGCTGCTGTTTGCTGTGACATCAAGTAACAAACTGTTCTGCGGATAATCGAGCTGCAAACCGGATGGCAGTTCGTCGGCAGTATGAATACGCTTGCTGATGATGCGTTCAGGTGACAGCGTGGGCGCGATGCGATCAGGCTCGTATCTCGCGATGCCACGATTGGTGCCGATGATTACCGATTCAGCGTCCTGGTCATTCCGCTGCTCGGGCAAGATTGCGAACGCTCGTTGCGAGGGCAGACCCTGCTCGACGTCCAGGCGCGAAACCAATGCCCCAAATTGATCGTCGAGCGTGACTTTAAATATTCCGTTGCCGACCGTGGCGCACCAAAGCTGCTTCGATTGATCACTGGCCGTGTCGATTACGACCTCGCGCGCGGTAACGCCGGGAATGACTTCCTTCAATTGATTCGACTGAAATAAGAACAGCCCTTTGCCGGTGCCAATCCACACCCCCGCGGTGTCGGCGACGATGGACCAGATCGCCTCAGCTTTTAATAACTCCAGCGATTTATCAGTACTTGTTTGTCTGCCGTCGAAAGCGTACATGCCACTCGTGGCGGTGCCGATTAGCAGTCGATCGCCCCCATCAGTCGCCAGCGTGGTCACTTCGCGCATGCGAACGTCCGCCGAACCTGCGGGCCAAACCAGCGAACGTTGCGACCCTTGCAGTTTTTCAACCCCATAACCGTAGGTCGCGACGTAGGTGACGTCGTTCACAGTTGCGATGGCCCGAACGCTGTCGCCTTGCGGAAGATTTTCATCGGGTGGGGGCGCGCGCGTGAAACTCAAATCATTAGTGCTCGGCGCTACAAACAAACCGGCGCTGGTCGCGACCAGAGTGCGCCCGGTTGGATCTGAGCTCACGGCATAGACTATTCGGCGCCCGAGCTCGGAAACGGTGCGCCATGCTTTTGTCGACGAATCGTAAGTGAACAAGCCCGAGTTTGTCCCCGCGAGCAAGTGGCCGCGCGAGGTTCGCCAAAGCGCGCGCACATAGTTTGCCCCGGCGTCGCTGGAAATGTTTTCGGCGCGGATGGCGTGCGGATCGTAACGGCAGACGCCTTTGTCCGTGCCAAACCAGACGACCTCTTCGCGATCGACAAAGGCGGCGAAGACGTGATCAGATCGCAATGCTCCGCCGGTTCCCTGAAAGCTGAATCGTTCGGCCGGCTTTCGGTTGACGACGTGGAAAGCACCTTGACCGTCCGTGGCGACCCAAATGTCGTCCCCGGCGCCGCGGGCGATCAAGGTTACTGGCCCAGTTGCCGCGCCACTTTTCGCGGGCTTTAGCGGATCGGTTTCGTCGAAAAGCGAGCTTTCTTCGCCACGCCCTTTCACGCCCGCCCACAGCCTGCCGCGCGAATCGGTTTCGAGCGCATTGATAAAGTAACTCCGGGGCTTGCTCTGAATCTCTTTCGTCTCGCCGTCCTGGATGGTAATCAGTCCGCGACTCTGCGTACCGGCGTAAAGAGTGTTGTTAAGAAAAGCCAGACTCGTAATTTTTAAGAGTCCGGGATGGTCCCTGTCTGAACTCTGAAGTGGTTGATCCGGCATGGCGCGAACCGTGAAGCTGATGGGCAAATTGCGCTGAGCATCGGTTATCGCCAGCGCAGACGCATTGTCCTGTTTGAGCTGGCAATCGAAAATAAGGCCGTCCTCACTCGCCATTATTGCCCGCCCCGGCTGTGGCGAAATAATGGCGGTTATTACTTTCCCCTCACATTCTTTGATTGGATCAAATCTGCCGCGCGCCATTCGCGCCGCACCGTTATCGGTGCCAATCCAGAGCGCGCCATCCTGGTCCGTCTTCAAAGCGAGAACCCGCCCGGTGGGCAAACCGTCGGCAATAATCGCCTGGGTCCGCCGCCCGTCGTATTTCGCCAGGCCACCGTCAGTCGCAAACCACATCACCCCATCAGGTGTTTGGGCGATGGCGTGCACGCGATCAGACGGCAAGCCGTGGAACAGAGTGACCGCGCCCCATTGATGAAGATTCGCCGGCGGAGTGGGCGATGGCGACGGAGAGGGCAGCGGAGACGGAGATGGCGTCGGAGTAGGTTGAGTTTGGTTTTGGGAGAAGGCAGCAGGCAGCAGGCAGAAGGCAGCCACGAAAAGAATAGTCAGCAGTAAGCGATGAGCAGTGAGCAGCAGTTGTGTGGCGCAAGTTGTTAACTTGCGGTTCGATTCGTCAGAGGCAATTGCGGCTAGGCCGCCCCATGCTGCGGTAAGTCTCCGGCTTAGCGCACCGTTGTTACTTGATTCGGGGCGTTGAGCCTCACCCTCGACACACTGAGATGAGGGGGTAGCGTTACCGTGAAGCCGAACCTCACCGCAAGGTGCTGCGCCAGAGTCGCGATTCATATCACACCTTCGGCGCTCACCGTTGTTGATAAATTGAAACCACGCCCTAAGAGGCGCGGCTCTTAATTTTTGGGCCTTCGGGCCTCGGTGCGCGTCCAATCTCACTTCGCCTATCGCTTGGTCTTTCCCGCGTCCCGCTTCTGCTCTTCAATAAATTTCTTTTGATCGCGCTCCAGCCATCCTTCCAAATCTGCCGAAGCTTTTTCAAGTTCATCATTGTTCAGCAACCCGCGGCGCAGAGCTTCAAAAAACGCGCGTGTGCGCACGTTGTAAGCGAGCTTCTCATAAGCTTCGTGCGGCGTGCCTTCCGAAAGCGAAACGAACAGTTTTTCGTAGAGCGTCGCCAGCCGGCTTTCAACTCCGCGCAAACTCAAACTGCATTTGCGGGCGATGGCCCAGTTCGAAAGACCGAGCGCCAGATAATAGAGAGCTTCAGCCTCGAATTCTGTGAGCAGCGGGCGTTTGAATGAATCCTTGAAGGCCGGGTCGATCATGTCCGCGCCATCTTCAAGGACGGCGGCAACGAAGCGCAGGAAGCGCGATTCAGGATTGTTCTTGTGAATAAAACCGTAAGCGGGTGGCGGATCGACAGACTTCACGATCTTGCGAATCTCGTTGATGTAAATTTCGTGCGGAAACTGGGTCCAGAAAATGATTCGCGCTTCGGGGTACTCGCGCCAAATCGCGCGCGCGGCCTTGACGCCTGAGAGCTTGGGCATCTGAATATCGAGGATGCAAACTTCAGGTCTGTTTTTCAGCGCCAGAGTCACCGTCTCTTCACCATCACCGGCTTCGACGACGGGGGCATGTGAAGGAAAGTCGCGCTCGAGTATTTCGCGCAGGTAAGCGCGCTGGGCCACGTTGTCTTCGGCGATTAGGATGGACATTGTGTCGGCGTCGATTGTGTTTGCGGTAGATGAAACGATAGACCGGGCTATTGCTCAACTCGACTCGAACCTCTCTCTTGATTTGAATTTTGTTCGGCAGCTTATAAGCCTGATCATAAAAAGTCCACGCCTTTCGCGGGCGGCCCGCGAAAACATAGTCCAGCACGACGCTGAGGACGTCGCCTAGGTGGTACATGTTGTCAGGCGGACTCCCGGGAGGACGGATGTTCTGCTGCCGATTCTCAATTCCTTTGAGCACGTAATCGGCGAATCTTAGATTGGCAGGCAAGTATTTTTTTGATTTGGCGGAATATTGAAAGATGATTGTCGGCAGTGGTGTGCATCCCGGGCATAGCCCCTTAAACCCGTAGAAGATGCAGGTCGGGGTGGCAATCTCGTAAACGCCATCACCGTTCAAATCGATTACTGACAGGTCGTCTATTTCACGACCCGTAGCCCATGCACGACCGTCGTAAATCATACGAGGGAGCGTCCCAGACTTACAACCCATTGGCTACCGCCTCTGAAAATGTCCTGCGAAACAAATAGCTCTTTTCGGGTCGGCCCGAGAAAACTTAATAAGCCAAAGTCAGTAGTGTTTCCTATCGGCCCATAAGTGCCGTCAAACCGGAAGAGAGTCCGGCCCCTGCGGCTCAGAATCGCAAACTCATCATCAGTCAATATGGCCCGACGATCTTCCCCTACTTCGCCCATCTTAACATCGCGCTGGTGCTTGCGAATCAGGTAACCATCGTATGAGAGTTTGTCATTTTCGGTTATGAAGTCGCTCAAACGTACTTCCATGCGATCCTTGATTTGGTGTGAAAAAGACGAGCCGTTTGCGATTGATTCGCCGTTAGCAAAGAGAAGGAACAAGATGATGAACCGCCCGATCTTCATTGGAGTTAATGTGCTCTTACTACTCCTATTTCACAATGTGGAGCGCCACAGTTGCGCGCACGGCTTCGCCGCCTGATTTAGTGGAACCAAGGAGCCATCGAAGATGGCGGCAGAATATAACCCCGGGCCTCAGCCCAGGCACCAGATATAGATTTGATCATCGAGCCTTTAGCGGGCGACAGAAAACTTGTCATGCGAATACCTGTCGCCTCTTCGGGGCTCATTAATTGTTGTGATCCTTTACCCCGGGCTTACGCCCGGGGCTAGATTCTGCGGCTCGCTAACGCGAGCTCGTTACGCGTTTACACTATAGTGAATTGGAGGAATGTCTTTGTGTGCTGAGCGCTTTGTGGTAAATCTCTACGCCATGAAACGTCGCACAACTGCCATCGCACTGATTTCACTTCTGGTTCTTTGGATCTCCGCATCTTTAATTCCAACCAGCGCCCAGCGCACTAATCAACGTCAACGTACTACCCAGACGGGACAGCGGCCATCGAGTTCAACTCGTTCCACTCGCGATGAAGCGCTCTGGCAACGCGCACTGGCCATTCATCGACGCGCGATTGTCATCGACACGCACAACGACATCACGACGACGATGACGAACGACGATTACGATCTCAGCGGAAATCCGCCCGCCCCGTACCGCACCAGCATCGAGCGGATGAAGAAAGGCGGCCTCAACGCTGAGTTCTTCTCACTCTATATCAAACCCTGGTACGTGCAGCACGGGGGCGCCGCGCGGCGTACCCTCGACATGATCGATTCGGTTTATCGCGCGGTCGAGCGGCATCCGAACGAGCTGATGTTTGCCATGACGGCGGCCGACATCAAACGCGCAAAGGCGCAAAACAGGATCGCTTGTTTGATGGGTATCGAAGGGGGTCATGCGATCGAAGATTCTTTGCCGACGCTGCGCGAATTTTACCGCCTCGGCGTGCGTTATATGACCCTGACGTGGAACAACACAAATAATTGGGCTGACGCCGGCCGTGGGGAGCGCAAGCACAACGGCCTGTCGGATTTCGGGAAAGATGTGGTGCGCGAAATGAATCGTCTGGGAATGCTGGTCGACGTCTCACACGTTTCCGACAAGACAATGAGCGACGCCCTCGATGTTTCCAAAGCCCCGATCATCGCTTCGCATTCTTCAGCGCGCGCCCTAAGCAACGTGCCCCGCAACATTCCCGATGACCTGCTCAGACGAATCGCGAATAATGGCGGCGTGGTCCAGGTAAATTTCTACAGTCTGTTCGTCGACCAGAAGAGCGTCGCGCCGCAGAGCGATGACCGGGGCGCGCGCTTGCGGGCGCAACAGGAAGCGTTGAGTGTGAAGTATGCCGATGATCCCGAGCGTTTGGCAGAGGAGAGCGACAAGCTCGAGGCGCAATATCCGTTGCCGCCATTGCCGCTGACAAAATTGATCGATCACATTGAGCATATCGTAAAGGTCGCGGGAATCGATCACGTCGGGCTGGGCGCTGATTTTGACGGCGCTAATGATTTTCCTGAGGGCGCGCGCGATGTTTCGATGCTCCCCAACATCACCTATGAATTGCTGAAGCGCGGTTACAGTGAACAGGATATCGACAAGGTTCTTGGCGGGAATTTTCTGCGCGTATTTGCGCAGGCTGAAACCGTTGCGCGCAAGATGAGCCGGACAATCAGCGGCGGTGGCAGCACGAGAAGAATTGGTAAATAATCTGGAGGCGACGGCTTGGGACTGGAGCGCAAGCATCGTCGCTTGCGATTGACTTAGCCACAGCCTGCAACCGGGACGGTCGCGCTCCAGTCAATAACAACAAGGCCCACGAGCGACATCTCCCTGCGGAAACATCACGCGTGAGCCCCGGGGTGTGGACAGCACCACCTGTTAACGTGTCATCTGTTCGTTTTGGCCGCCTTCTTTGTAGCTGCCTTCCTGATTTTGTTTCTGCTGCTGGCCACCGAGGTTGCCCTTATCACCGGCCTCCTGGCCAGTCCCCGGATTGCGTCCAGGGGCTTCGTGCGCACCCCCCGGGCCGCTTTGTTGGCCGCCACCGGTATCGCCTCCACCTTGTTTAATTCCCTGATTGCGTTCTCTGTCGTCTGCCATATCTGTCTCCTCCCTCGATGGTTAATTGAAAGTTATGGGCTATACTTGCAGCCCCGCAGCGAGGATATGAATAACAAGCTGCATGCCAAGACGAAATCAAACAAATGCGACCCGAGTTTGGATATTTACGATTCTCCTGCGCATAAAATCGTACACCTCAGAATCAAAACCAGAACACGCATGCGCGGCCACAAGCTTAACGCCAAGTAATAAGGACGAGCATCGCTGAAGTAACAAACGGGTTCAATCATGATTGCGCTTTAAGCATCTACAAAACGCTTTTGCGTTATACTGCGCGGTACTTTGAAACGGCCGCAGACGAGCAGCCATGACGCAGACGACAAATCAGAACGAGTGAGTCTGTGGCTTGATTTAATAGGAGGAGTGATGAAACAAACTCTATTCGCAACTGCCGCGATTTTTGCTTTACTGGCGAGTGCTGTTTTCGCTTTTGCCGATATCGCGCGACCTAAACCCTCAGCCGTCCAGCCCAAGAGCCTCTTTTATACCGGCATAACGATCAAGTCAGATCCTCAGGCGTTCGAAGCACGCCTGCAAATCTCGGAACAGACTTTGAAGCGTTTGCAGGACGCAGCCGGTGGTCGCGGGGGAACGACGTCGCTTTCGCAAGGCATCATGCACAGCTCAGGCCGGACGATAATGGCAGGAGTCTTCATGTTCCTGGCGATCTCTTTCGCGGGGGTGTGGTTCGCCCGAGCCGGCCAGCGGCGCAACCACAACGCGATCGCCGCCGTGCTTCTCGTGGCGTTCATTTTTGGCGTCGGCACCGTGATCGTGCGCGCGAATGCCGGCCCGCCGGGGTACATTCGCTGGCAAAATCTGCCGCAGTCTTTGAAGGACGGTAAGGACACGAGCGGCGGCCTGATGATTGAAGTCATTCCCGGTGATGAGAACATGCAATTGATTATTCCGTTGCGGAAGACGAGCAGGCCCGGCGAGGAATAGTAGCGAACAAGAGCCGTTAGCGGTGGCCGCCGACGCTTTGCGCCGTGCGCCGAATTACGGGCCCCGCACCGACACAGATGCAACGAGTCGAGCTTATAACTCCTGGTCCATGGACCAAATCGGATGCGCATAGTCGCGCGTATGTGTCAGCGCGAACTTTTGCTGCGCTCTTGATTGCGAGTGCCCTTGTGTCGGCAGCCTTCGCAAGCTGGCTCCCGGTGCAAGCCTCCATTGTGACGGTGTTTCTGTTTGCGGGTCCGCACAACTGGTTCGAAGCCCGCTACTTCCTGATGCGCCTGCCGGCGCGCTTTGGACGCTCGCGAAACTTCTTCATCGTTGCATTCTCGGGGATTGGCTTGCTCACGCTGACGTACGCCTCGCTGCCGGCGCTGTATTACGCGAACCTTTGGTCGGGCGCGAATTGGCCCAACACGATCGCGGTTTGGAACTCACTCATGGTTCTGTGGATTGGCGCGCTGGTGCTGATGCGCGGAAAACAAAAGGTTAATCGTGACTGGTTTTGGGTGCTGCCCCTCGCATTTCTGGTTTGCGCCGTTAACTGGTTGGCGCCAGAGTTGTTCAGCCTGGCAATCGTCTATGCGCATCCGCTGGTGGCGTTGTGGTTCCTCGATCGACACTTGCGACGAACGAAGCCCGAATGGTTGTCCGCCTATCGCCGCTGTCTCATGTTCTTGCCGCTACTCATCGCTGCAATGCTGTGGCAACTTTCGCGCACGTCGTCGTTGACATCCGACAACGGATTGTTCTGGCGGATCACTCAGCACGCGGGCGCGCAACTCCTGCCGAATGTTTCTAGTCATCTGCTCGTCTCCACTCATGTCTTTTTAGAGATGCTGCATTACGGTGTCTGGATCGTGGCGCTGCCGCTGATCGGGGCGACCGGGGCGATTTGGAACGTTAAGACAATTCCGATCGCCAGTCACTCACGCGGCTTTCCGAAACTGATGGGCGCAATCCTAATCTGCGGCTTGTTTGCCGTAGCGTTGTTATGGTTTGGCTTCTCTGCTAATTACACGCTGACACGAGATATCTATTTTACGATAGCGATGGCCCACGTGCTGGCCGAAGCCCCATTTCTGTTGCGAATGATTTAGTTCGGAGTTCCAGCTTCAGCGGGCTCGTTTTGTCGGTTTAGAACCGCCTGAAGGCGGAACTCCAAACATGTCTCCTTCCGATCTGTGGCGCTTCCTCTTAATCGGTTATCCCTTCACGATCATGATCGAGACGCCGGTTCTTTTGATTGGCCTGTCTCGACGTCATCCGATCAAGCGCAGATTGTTTGCCGGAGTATGGCTCACGGCATGCACATATCCGATTGTCGTGCTCGTGATGCCGTTGATGTTTGCTAACTACTCTCGTGCCAGCTACCTGGTTGTCGCCGAGACATTCGCGCCCGTCGCCGAATGCATTTTGTTTTGGCTGGCTTATGGAAGATCGGAAGAGTTTGGCAAAGGATCGATGTGGCAGGACTTTGCGGCAATCGTCATGGCAAACCTGGCTTCATTTACCAGTGGAGAAGTGATCGCCGCTTACGGATGGTTCGGATTATTCAATTGAATGGATTCGCAGTCTCGTTGCGACGAATCATCTCTTGATGGCGCCTGCTGCGCTTGCGGAACCACAGAAAGAAAACCAGCGCGCCAGCCATGACGATTACTGCGGTGATAATAAAGATAACGACGCCTAAGACAACGCCGATACTTACCGGATCAGGTGCGACATCGACAATACTCATAAGAATCCGCGGCAGAAACATTGAAAACTCGTCTTAGGTCACGGTCCGGCTTCCGACAATACTCGCGAAAGAATTTCCGGATCGACGTTGCCGCCTGAAAGAACGACGCCTATTTTCCGGGAGTTGTTGGGAAGCTTGCGATGAAACACTGCCGCCGCAGCCGCCGCCCCGGACGGCTCAATTAGAAGCTTCATGCGAAACAAAATGAAACGCATCGTGGCCAGAATTTCATCGTCGCTCACCGTCAACACCTCGTCAGCATTCGCGCGGGTGATAGGAAAAGTAAGCGAGCCGGGAATCTGCACGCGCAGACCGTCGGCGATTGTGGGCGGCGGAGAGATTGTTACGCGCTCACCTTTCAAGACTGATTGCTGAGTGTCATTCGCGCTTTCAGGTTCAACGGCGAAGCATTTGATCGCAGGCGTGATGAATTTTGCCGCAGTGCTAACTCCGGCGAACAATCCGCCGCCACTGCACGGCGTAAGAATAGAATCGAGATCCGGCACTTCTTCGACAAGTTCCAAACCGCATGTTCCCTGTCCCGCCATGATCAGGTAGTCGTCGTACGCGGGCACCATCAGAAGATTTTCGCGCTTCGCTATCTCGCAACCAAACGCGTCGCGATCGTCCTGGTGGCGATTGAAGAAGCGAATGTCGGCGCCGTAACCGCGCGTCGCAGCGACTTTCATTTTGGGAGCGTCTTCGGGAAGACAAATTACAGCGCGCGTGCCGGCCTCGCGCGCAGCGAGCGCAACAGCCTGTGCGTGATTGCCGGAGGAAACGGCGATGACCCCACGTCTTTTTTCGTCGTCATTGAGTGAGAGGATCTTGTTCGTCGCGCCGCGCGCTTTGAAGGCCCCCGCCCGTTGCAGATTTTCGCATTTGAAGAAGACTTCACAGCCGGCAACCTCATTGAACGAATGTGAGGTAACAACCGGCGTGCGATGAACGCGACCGGCAATTCTGGCCGCAGCTTGTTTGATAAGATCGAATGTCAGCATAAGATTTGCCGGATTTTGTGCCTTGCACTTGATTGCGGAAAACGCTTGCCTTTACGTCGCGCGTATTTCCTTTTAAAACTCTGCGTCGCTTTTGATCTTTTGGGCCGTAGCCTCACACTGCTTATTAACCTTACGAAAGACAAACGTTTCCGCATCAAGCGCAGAGTCCCGTTAGACAAGAACCCCGTCCGTTTCTAATTCCATCTCAAAGACCTTAGCGAAGCGCTCAATGATTCGATCTTCGACCTTTCGCACTTCCACTTCGCGGCCCAGTAGTTCCTTTATCGAGGTCACCGGCTCGCCTTCGCACGAGACGATCAAATCAAAGTAACTGAGATCCGTATTTACGTTCACCGCGAATCCATGGGTCGTGACCCAGCGCGCGATATGCACGCCGATGGCCGCGACCTTTCCGCGTTCGGTATGCACTCCTGTCAGTCCTTTAATGCGAAATGCTTCTATGTGAAAGTCGCGGAGTGCGCGAATTAGTACTTCTTCCAGATCACGCACATAGCGGTGGACGTCTTCGTTATCCGGACTCAGGTTGATGATCGGATAACCCACGATCTGACCTGGTCCGTGGTAAGTGGTCTTGCCCCCCCGATTGGTCTCAAAGATAGTTACGGCGAGCGATCTCAATACTTCATCGGTCGCGATAATTCCGTTTTGCCCTGAACGACGACCCAGGGTCAACGTGTGGGAGTGCTCGAGCAGAAGCAACGTATCTGCCTGCGCGCCCGTCAAAACGGACGCTGCCGTTTGCTTTTGCAGATCAAGTCCGGCGGCGTATTCGAGGCGGCCCAATCGTTGGACTTTCAGAGTTCGGCCTGGCATGACGCAGAATTAGATGCGCCCTCCCCTGCAGTCGGGCTACTGCCCGGGTTTCGAATTCCGCATTCACGCGGATTTGACAGTCTAAGACATTCTGCCTGAAGGCGGAACTTGACGCCGGGTTCGCCGTCCTGGAGCTTGACTCGGTTAAATCATTCCCGCAGGCTTAACACAAAATATTGACGGGTGTAAAAAATGAAAAAAGTCATCGTTTCAATGTGTGTGCTGATGGTTTTATCAACTGCGACTTTCGCGCAGACGCGGGCGCGGACTGCGAGACGCGGGACGCAAAGCTCGAAAACCGCAAAGTCAACCACGGCCGCGTCTCAGGTTAAGCTCGACGGCGCTACCAGAATCGGCGAGCAGGTCAAGAATCTGACTCGGTTCCTTTACATCCTGGGCGGAGTGGCTAAAGGAATCGAAGACGTCGACACCGCGGCGCGCAACAATCAAGCTTCGCCAGCCGCCCTGCAGACGAACGCGCAGAACAAAGCGGTAGTGAAGAACAGCCTCGAGAATGTACGAGTCGGATTGGACCAACTTGAGATCTATTTCCGCAGCACGCCAGAGCTGCAGGGCTATTACGTGAAGTTGGTTGGATCAGCTTCCGGCGCTGCTGACGCGGAAGCCCAGGCCGCTGCCGGTCAGTTCGATCAATCCGGGCGCACACTGCTCGGTGTCGTCAATCGTCTGGCGGATGTGTTGGTGTTGATACGCTGAATTATGGCTGCGCCGTGCCGGTGACTATAAACTTAATGTCGTCCGCACTCTCTGCCAACTTTACGTCGTTCGCGTTATAAGCGTTCACGGTACATCGATACGAACCGGCGTCAAGCGGCTTGTCCAGGACGTAAGAGGTGCCGTCGACGCGCTTGTTGATGTAATCGAGATTGGTTTGCGATCCGTTAGAACTGTCCGCATTGATGCTAAATTTATAGTAAGCAGCATCGGGATAGCTTTCCCACTTAATCTCAATATTAGCCGGCGCTAACTTCGCCCCGGCTTTTGGGCTCGTCAATTTCAAGTCACTTTTGAAGAGATTTGAATCGGGGGCAAAGAACGTTTCATCGGGCTCGAGTTTGTATTTCGCCGACGCGATAAATCCCGAAGTCGCGAAGACGTAGTACGGTGTATCGAAAACTTTAGCGGTCAATCCTTCGTAGATTCCGGATGGCACGTTCTTAATCAGATACTCGCCATTGCTGTCGGTCCTGGCGGTGTAAGTCTCGCCGGTGCATCCGCCAAAGTACTGATTGAACTTTTCGCACAACTTTACTTCTATGTTAGCGGCCGGCTTTTCATTAAAGAGAACTCTGCCTTTCACATTGGTCTTACCGGCGGCGGGCGTCTCTTTTTCTGTGCCTGTGCCCGAGTGAATTAAACCTTTATCGTCCGGCTTACCTGACGAGGATGAAGTGTTTGTGTTGGTGACGGCCTTACGAATCTTGTCGTGCGCCGCCCTACAGCCGCACAGCGCGAAGGCGAACACGAGTAAAATGATAGCCATTTTGGATATCCCGGGCATTAACGATCCCTCCATTGATATTTCAACAGTTACAAGATGCCCTGACTGAGCATATGAAAACAATGTCGGCGGCACCTCTTCTGGGTCCGAAGCTTGTTAATCCCGAGTCTTATTCCAGTCGATAATTTGGCGCTTCTTTCGTGATTACCACGTCATGCACGTGCGATTCACGCAAGCCGGCAGCAGTCACCCGCAGGAAGCGCGTCTTCTCCTGAAACTCTTTAATAGTGCGGCAGCCGGTGTAGCCCATGCCTGATCGCAAGCCGCCAACCAGCTGCGTCACCATTTCAGCCAGCGTTCCGCGATACGGCACGCGGCCTTCGATTCCCTCAGGCACCAGTTTCGATTCGACTTCAGTTTGTTCCTGAGCGTAGCGATCGCGCGAGCCCTCGCGCATCGCGCCAATCGATCCCATGCCGCGATACATTTTGAAGCTCCGGCCCTGATAGAGAATTACTTCACCGGGCGCTTCTTCCGTGCCCGCGAACAGCGAGCCAATCATTACCACATCAGCGCCGGCGGCAATTGCCTTGGCCATATCGCCCGAGAATTTCACGCCGCCGTCAGAAATAATCGGCACGCCGCTGCCGCGCGCGGCTTCAATGCACGATTGAATCGCGGAGATCTGCGGCACGCCGGCGCCCGTCACAACGCGGGTGGTGCAAATCGAGCCTGGACCAATCCCAACTTTCACGGCATCGACGCCGGCGTCGATCAATTCACGCGCGCCATCACCCGTGCCGATATTCCCGGCAATCAATTGAGTGTCCGAGTGACGCTTCTTGATCTCTCGCACCGCCTCGATTACGCGGACCGAGTGGCCGTGCGCGGTATCAATCACCAGACAATCGACGCGCGCTTTTACCAATTCGTCGGCGCGTTCCTTGAAATCTCCCGTCGCACCAATCGCCGCCGCGACGCGCAATCTTCCCAGGTCGTCCTTCGCCGCGGTGGGATATTTGATGGCCTTCTGGATATCTTTGACCGTTATCAAACCTTTCAAGTGCTTGTCACCATCGATCACCAGAAGCTTTTCGATGCGATGCTCCTGCAGGACCGACTTCGCCTGATCGAGGGTGGTGCCGACAGAAACCGTCACCAGCGGTTGCTTGGTCATTACTTCCGAAACCGGTAATTCGAATCGCGTCTCGAATCGTAGATCGCGATTCGTAATGATGCCCACCAGGTGACCGGCTTCATCAACTACGGGAACGCCGCTGATGTGATACCGCTGCATCACATCGAGCGCTTCGCGCACCGGGCGATCCTGGCGAATGGTGACCGGGTCCACGATCATGCCGGACTCAGATCGTT
>JBHELZ010000049.1:0-22948 GCA_046262835.1 Pyrinomonadaceae bacterium | reverse complement strand
CTCTTGAGCATGGTGCGCACGCTTGCTGAATCCCGGGATAAAGTGCGGCGGCGCGTGGTGGTGGCGGGCGAGATGCTCGAGCTGGGGCCGGATTCGCCACAGATGCATCGTGAGGCTGGCCACGAGATTGCGCGCTTGGGAATTGAAGTACTGTGGGGAGTGCGCGGGCTGGCAAACGAAATCGTTGCCGGGGCCCGCGCTGAAGGATTGGCCGCGACGCGATTTTTCGAAACTTCAGAGGAAGCCGCGGCGGCCGTAATTGGCGAGGTGCGAACAGGCGATTTGATTCTGGTCAAGGGTTCGCGCAGCGTAGAGACGGACAAGGTGATCGCCGCACTCAAGCGGGCCTTTGCACTGGCGGAATGATGCTGATTGATTAGCGGGCCGTCGTCAGTTGTAAATGTATCGCCGGGCGAAGAACTGACAACGAACCACGAATCACAGACGACTGACAAATGATCTATTACATCCTCTACGAACTGATCTATAGCCACTACAAAGATCAGGATTGGTATCTCGTAAAGGCGCTTAATGTTTTTCAGTACGTCACTTTTCGCACGGCTTATGCATCGGTCACCGCGCTGCTGATTTCGCTTTTTTTCGGACGCAAGCTGATCGACGGTTTGAAGAGATGGAACATCGGGCAACAAATTCGCGAAGAAGGTCCGCAGGCGCATATCGCCAAACAGAACACGCCGACGATGGGCGGCTTGCTAATTATCGGATCCGTGGTCATTTCCACCTTGATGTGGGCCAAGCTCTCAGGTCTTTACGTTTGGATAACTATTCTGGCGACCATGGCTTTTGGGGCCGTAGGCTTCGCCGACGATTACGTAAAGTTGGTAAAGCATCGCAGTTTGGGATTGACCGGACGGCAGAAGCTTTTCTTTCAATTAATTATTGCGACGGGCGTTTGGGCTGTGCTGTTTGTCTCGACTCACTATTTCCAGACGAAGTATTCATGGAACGTCAGCATCCCCTTCTTCAAGAGTACGGCGGATCCAAATGGCATCAGCGTGATCGGGCCTTACGTGTACCTCGGACTGGTGATTGTGGTCCTCCTGGGAGCCACCAATGCGGTGAACCTGACGGACGGCCTGGATGGGCTGGCGATCAGCGTGACCTTCATCGCGATGACCGCGCTCACGGCGTTCACTTATTTGAGCAGCGACGCGCGGTGGGCCAGCTATCTCGATTTAACGCACCGGCCCGAAGCGGCCGAGCTGAGCGTGTTTTGCGGGGCGATGGCCGGCGCGAGCCTGGGATTTCTCTGGTTCAATGCGCCCCCGGCAGAAGTCTTCATGGGTGACGTGGGGAGCCTGGCGATCGGCGGCGCGGTCGGCACGATCGCGGTGCTGACAAAGCAGGAATTCATGCTGCTGATGGTCGGTGGCGTGTTTGTGATGGAGGCGCTGTCGGTGATGGTGCAAGTCAGCGTCTTCAAAATGACGAAGCGCACCAGCGGGGTCGGTCGGCGCGTCTTTAAGATGACGCCGCTGCATCATCACTTTGAGATGGTTGGATGGAAAGAATCGAAGATCGTCTTTCGGTTCGTGATCCTGGCGATCCTTTTTGCGCTGTTGAGTCTTTCCACGCTGAAGTTACGGTAATTGTTTGGAGGCGCCCGCGTTTGGCCTGAAGATGGCGCGCAGTACACCAGCTTCGAAACGGAAAGGTAATGGAATTGTTTGGAGATCGCCGGCAGGAAAGCTCTGGTTATCGGCGCAGCGCGCAGCGGAATTGCCAGCGCCCGGTTCCTGGTTCAGCGCGGAGCCACGGTAGCCCTGAACGATCAGAAGCCCCTGACTGATTGGGAGCCGGCAGCGGTCGATTTGAAAAGTGAAGGCGTCGGATTGATCGAAGGGGATCCGCCGTCATGGCTTTTGGATCAAATCGACCTGGTCGTCGTAAGTCCCGGCGTGCCGACAAAGGCAATTCCGATTCGTTATGCGGACCGGCGCGGCGCGGAAGTGATCGGAGAAATTGAACTGGCTTCCCGTTTTCTCCGGGGCCGCACGGCAGCCATTACCGGATCGAATGGCAAGACAACTACTACGTCGCTGATAGGAGAGATGTTGAAGGACGCTGGGCTGAACGTGCAGGTTGGCGGAAATATTGGCACCGCGCTGATTTCGATGATTGATACATCACGGGATGACGGTTGGAATGTGGTTGAGCTTTCGAGCTTTCAGCTGGAAACGATTGTCGATTTCCATCCGACCGTGGCGGGCGTGTTGAACGTAACTCCGAACCACATGGACCGCTACGACTCGCTAATGGATTACGCGGCAGCTAAACACAATATCTTTCGCAACCAGACGGCGAGTGATGTTGCCATCCTGAACGCGGACAATGAGATCGTTTCCTCCTGGGCCAACGGCTTGCGCGCACATGTCGTCCGGTTCAGCGTGGCACGTGAATTAGATGAAGGGTTGTTTCTGCGCGGCCGCGATCTCGTGTCGCGCACCAGGTACGGGGAGCGGGTCCTAATGTCCCGAGACGAGATGCATTTGCGCGGAACCCACAACGTCGAAAATGTTCTCGCAGCGTTCGCCGTCGGACTCGCATGCGGAGCGGGGCCGGATTTGCTGCGCGAGACGGTGCGCCGTTTCACACCAGTCGAGCATCGGCTCGAGGAGGTCGCTACCGTCGACGGAGTGCGCTTCGTCAACGATTCGAAGGCGACCAGTGTCGATGCGACCATGAAGGCGCTCTCGGCATTCGCGGACGACCCGGGAAAAGTCGTTTTGATTCTTGGTGGTCGAGGCAAGCACGCGCCGTATGCGCCGCTGATTGAGTTAGTGAGGAAAAGCGTTCGCAAAATGATTCTCATTGGCGAAGACGCAAAAACAATCGAAGTTGAGATCGGAAACGCGGCCCCCTTTGAACATGCGTCGGATATGAACGATGCCGTGCGAAAGGGTTTCGCCGCGGCCGCGCCGGGCGACATAGTTTTGCTGGCGCCCGCTTGCGCGAGCTTCGATATGTTCGAGAGCTTCGAACAGCGCGGAAGCGTATTTAAGACCGAAGTCTTGAATCTTACCAAGCGGGGGACTGGCGCGACCGGCAGGGAGAGTTCCGTATAAGCGAGACTACAGGAAGTTTTTTCCTGCGCGGTCGCGAATCCGCGGAGTCAACGAGCAAGAAGCAATGCCGCAAAAGCTACAAATCGATAGATGGTTGTTTTCAGCGACGATTGGTCTCGCGCTGTTCGGCGTAGTAATGGTTTATAGCGCCTCCGCAGTCATCGCGCAGCAGGAAAATCACAGCCAGTTTCATTACGTGATAAAGCAAACCTTGTGGACTTCCATCGGTTTTGTAGCCATGTTCGCGGCGATGCGTTTCGACTACCAACAGCTGAACCGGCGCTGGATTGTCTATGGGTTGCTAACTGTAACGATCATCTTGTTGGTTGCAGTTTTTGGTTTCCCGCCGATCAATGGCGCGCGGCGCTGGATCAAGTTTCGCGGGTTGTCGATTCAGCCGTCAGAGATTGCCAAACTCTCCCTCGCTTTATTTTCGGCGCGCTTCATCGAAAGACGATCGGGCGCGCAAGTTTCGTTTTGGCGCACCTTCTTGCCGTGCTTTGTCGTGCTCGGCCTGGTCGCGGGATTGGTGGCGAAAGAACCCGATTTGGGCACGGCGTTGATGCTGGCAATCATCTGTTTCACGATCTGTTTTGCCGCCGGCATGCGGCCGCGACATCTGGCCTACGCAGTGGTGCCGGCATTCTTGTATGTGGGCAAGATGCTCGTTTTCACGCCCTTTCGCATGAAACGCCTGTCGGCTTTTATCGATCCCTGGGCCGATTCCCAGGGCACCGGTTATCAGGTGGTCCAATCGCTGATCGCCGTCGGCTCCGGGGGGGCGCACGGATTGGGATTCGCGCAGGGCCGGCAGAAGCTTTTGTTTTTGCCCTTTGCGCATTCGGATTTTATTTTCGCAGTCGTAGGCGAAGAACTCGGATTGGTGGGGGCGTCGATCGTCGTTTTGGTGTTCGCGATTTTTCTTTGGCGCGGTGTGCGCGCCGCTTTGCGAGCGCCGAATCGATTCGGGATGTTACTCGGCATCGGTATCGTGGTCGGAATTGTGGCGCAGGCCCTTCTTAATATGAGCGTCGTCCTTGCGATGGTGCCCACCAAGGGCATCCCGCTGCCGTTCATTTCTTATGGTGGTTCTTCGCTCGTGCCAACCCTGACGGGAGTAGGAATCCTTCTCAATATTTCGCAGTATGCGGCGCTGGGGAAGCGAACCAGCTTTGACGAAACGGATTACGAGGGTGATTTTGATGAGGCACCGCGTGCTCGAAAGCGACGAATACCGCGACAACGCGCGACGGCCTTAGCGCGCGCGCGGTATGGGTGAGCGATGCGCGTGTTGATTGCGGCTGGCGGCACCGGCGGTCACATCTATCCGGGCATCGCGGTGGCGAAAGAAATCATGCGCCGCGACACGACCTCGGTTGTCAGGTTTGTGGGCACGGCGCGCGGTTTGGAAAATCGTTTGGTGCCACAAGCAGGATTTGAACTTTCGCTCATTGAAAGCGCCGGACTGGTGAATATGGGGCTGCTGCAAAGGCTCCGCGGTTTGCTTGTGCTGCCAAAAAGTTTTCTCGCGGCGAGGCGCGTAATTAAGGCTTTCGCTCCCGACGTCGTGGTCGGCGCGGGCGGCTATGTAAGTGGGCCAGTATTGATGACTGCATCGATCATGGGTTTGCCGACGGTCTTGATGGAGTCGAATGCCGTGCCCGGATTTACCAATCGACGGCTGGCACGCTTTGTTGACGCGGCCGCCGTTTCATTCGCAGCCGCGCTGCCGTATTTCCCCGGGAAAGGCGTCGTCACCGGCAATCCCGTACGGCGCGAGTTCTTTGATATTCCGTCGAAGCAGCGCGACGGCGAGAACGTTTCGTTACTGCTGTTCGGAGGATCCCAGGGTTCGCGGGCGCTTAATGACGCGATGATCGAGGCCTTGCCGCATCTGGCACCAGATCGCGACCGCTTGCACGTGACGCATCAGACGGGACCTGCGGACCTCGTTAGGATTCGTGACGCTTATGCGAAACAAGGATGGACGAACGCTGAGGTGCGCGAATACATCGATGAAATGATGACGGCGTTCGCCACGCATGATTTGATAGTGTCCCGAGCCGGCGCAACGACGAGCGCTGAGCTGATGGCGGCAGGCAAGGCGGCAATTATGGTTCCGCTTCCGGGTCAATTAGAACAGAGGCGGAACGCGGAAGCCATGCAAGGCGCCGGCGCGGCGCGCATGATTCTTCAGGAGGAACTTACCGGCAAGCGTCTGGCAAAAGAGATTATGTCGCTGATTGATTCTCCGCAGAAAATCTCCGAGATGGAAGCCGCCAGCCGCAAAGCCGCGCGCAAGGATGCGGCGGCGGCGGCCGTTGACTTGATTGAGCAGACTGTAAGCAGAAGGCAGAAGGCGTAAGCAAAAGGCAAATGCAAATCAATCTCAGTTATTTCGTGTATGTTCAAGTCGCTGGTTTTGCTGCCTGCTGCCCACTGCCTACTGACCACTGATTTGTATGTTCCGACCGTTCCAACACATTCATTTTGTCGGCATCGGGGGCATCGGCATGTCCGGGATCGCCGAGGTGTTGGCGAACCTCGGCTTCCGTGTCTCTGGCTCTGATCAAAAAAAATCTGAAGTCACGGCGCATCTTGAAGAGTTGGGAGTGGAAGTAACCGAAGGACACGCGGCGGAAAATGTGGGCGATGCGCACGTGGTTGTTCGCTCGACCGCAGTGCGCGACGACAATCCGGAAATCGTTGAAGCACGTCGCCGATCGATCCCCGTCATCCCGCGCGCAGAGATGCTGGCGGAGCTGATGCGGATGAAACCCTACACGGTCGCCTGCGCGGGTTCGCATGGAAAGACGACGACGACTTCAATGGTCGCGACGGTGCTGGGCACAGCCGGTCTCGATCCGACCTTTGTGGTGGGCGGTATCGTCCGCACCTATCGCGCCAACGCGCGCCTGGGCAAGAGCGAACTGATGGTGGTCGAGGCTGATGAAAGCGATCGATCTTTTCTAATGCTGACGCCGATGATTGCCGTGGTGACGAACATCGATCGCGAGCATATGGACTATTACCACGACATGGAAGATGTGCGGCGCTGCTTCACTGATTTTGTGAATAAAGTTCCATTTTACGGCGCCGCCGTCCTCTGCCTCGATGACCCTCACGTACAGGCGGTAATTCCGAAAGTTGAGCGGCGCCGCATCACTTATGGATTGAGCGCGCAGGCCGATATCTCCGCGCATGATATCTCTTACGATCAGTCCTTTGGATCCAGTTTTACGGTCTTGCACGGGATCGACGTGCTAGGCAAAGTCTCGCTCCACGTGCCGGGCAAGCACAACGTTTACAACTCGCTGGCGGCAATCGCCGTCGCGCTTGAATTGGACGTGCCGTTTGACACCATAGCGCATGCCCTGCGGGAATTCGCCGGCGCGGATCGCCGTTTTCAATTCAAAGGCGACGAAAAAGGCATCACCGTGGTCGACGACTACGGACACCATCCCACGGAAATCAAGGCAACTTTGAGCGCCGCGCGGATGGGTGCGGCAAACCGGCGCATCGTGGTGTTGTTTCAGCCGCATCGTTACTCGCGCACCGCCGATTTGATGGATGAGTTTGCCAGCGCCTTTAATAACGCCGACGTTTTGCTGGTGACCGATATTTACGCGGCCAGTGAAATGCCGATTGATGGCGTCACTGCGGAAGTCCTAACGAGCCGGATAAAGAGTTACGGGCATAAGAATGCTGAGTACATTGGTGACCTGGAAGGCGCGGCCGAGAGTCTGCGCAGCAATGTTCGCGAAGGAGATCTGGTGATTACGCTGGGCGCCGGTTCAGTGCATCGGGCAGGTGATCAGTTGTTGGGGCTGTTGCGCGTTGGATAAGTTTGGACTTCCGCTTTCAGGCGGCATTCTCAAACGGCATTTGTTTAAAAGGACGCACTCGAAACTCCACGAATTTATGGTGACGAGCGAAGACAAAATAGCGCGCGACGCGACAGTCGAAGCAATTGCCGCGCAGCTGGACGTGCCGGCTGAACGGGGCCGTCGCTTTGCCGACTTAACGAGCTTACGGGTGGGCGGAACGGTCGATTGGGTGCTGTCGCCAAAGAACGAGGAGCAAGCTGCCGCATTGGTCGACGCGTTAGCCCAGCATGCGATTGCCTGGCGGCCGCTCGGATCAGGAAGCAATGTGCTCGCTGATGACGGTGAACATCATTACGTGATTGTGAGCTTGAAAGGCTTGAAATCCGATCCCGTATTCGACGGAAATCTGGTCTCAGTCAGCGCCGGCTATTCGTTGCCGCGGCTTTGTATCGATGCCGCCCGCCACGGTTTGTCGGGAATCGAGGGCCTAAACGGGATTCCGGGAACCGTCGGCGGCGCGCTTTGGATGAACGCCGGAGCGTATGGACAAGAGATCGGGACGGTAGTTGAGGTTGTCCGCGTAGCGCGCGGTGGTCGCGTGGTTGAGATTCCAGGAAACGAAGTGCAATGGAATTACCGCCACACTTCATTTCAAGAAGGCGAAATCCTGTTGGGAGCGACGCTCTCGCTGCATCCCGACGATCCGCAAAAGATCGGTGAGCGAATGGAAAAAGCAAAGGGCCAGCGGATGGCGACGCAGCCTCACGGTGCTCGCTCAGCCGGTTGCTTCTTCAAGAACGCGCCCGCCAGTTCCATAGGCACCGGCAAGATGATTGATGATTTGGGAATGAAAGGAAGCCGGCGTGGCGGCGCGGTGGTTTCGCCGAAACACGCAAATTTCATCGTCACCGAAGGTGATGACGCGAAAGCTGAAGATGCCCTGGCGTTGGCCGAAGAAATTCGCGAACGGGTCAAGCGCGAGCATGGAATCGATTTGGAATATGAAGTCGAGTTATGGAGCAGTGAATAGCATTTCGGAGTACCGCCTTTCGGCGACGCTTTATTGCTGGACAGGCCGCCTGAAGGCGCAGCTGCGAACGGAAGAAACATTATGAAGGAACAAGTCATCGCATCTCGGGGCGCCCGGCGAACCGCCACGCAACAAAAAGGCTTTGTCCAACGACCCGTGCGCCGCAACGGGTCGGCGGCTGCAGTTCTCGGCCGTGGCTTTTCACCTGGCGCACTTTTTGCTTACGTGCCAAAAGCCCTGAAGTTCGGACTTGCGATTGTGATTGTAATCACCTTGATCGTCGGCTATCGCGCGGCTGCGTCTGCAGCGTTGTTCCAGGTTCGCAGCATTGACGTTACCGGGACGTCACGCACGTCAGCGGACGAGATTGCCGGTCTGACGCGTCGCGCGACTGCGCGCACGGGGGTGTGGCAGGCAGACCTGTCCGCAATCAGCAGCGAGTTGAGCAGATTGCCGGGGGTCCGGCGAGCAGTGGTCACGCGAGTGTTGCCGGATGGCCTGCGAGTCCGTGTCACTGAACGCGTACCAGTGGCCATCGTGCGCACTGCCGCCGGTCATTTTGTCTGGGTCGACGATGAAGCCGTCATGATGGGCGAGATGAAACCTGACGATCGCGCGCCCGCGTTTTTCATCCGCGGTTGGAATGAAGAAGGAGGCGAAGACGTCCGCAGAGAAAATATCGAACGCGTACAGAAATATCTCGAGCTAGTCCATGCCTGGGATGCGGCCGGTCTTTCGCATCGCGTGAGCGAAGTGACGTTGATAGACCTGCGTGATGTTCGGGTGCAACTGGCCGGGACTGATTCGCAGATTGAGGTGCGACTCGGGTCGCAGGATCCGGCGGCGAGCTTGCAGATGGAACTTCAGGCTCTTGATGCCTATAAACAAACGCCGCGCGGTTCGTCGATCACGTATGTCGACTTACAAAACGGACGCGTGGTAATTGGCTTAAGCTCCGGAAGCAAGTCCCTCAGCGAGTCGTCTTCGGCTAACGGCCTCCAGCCAGGCGTGGACAATGATGCAAGAGCAAAGAGTACTGGTAACAACACCAACAGCAACACGAGCACCAGGAAGCAAGCGGATGCCGGCAGTGCCGGCCGAGGCCGGCAAAAAGAAACAGGCGCGCGCAAATCGCCCGGGCCAACGGTCACGGCACCGGCACTTCGATTCCGCTAATCCAGTGCACGCCAATTTCAGTAGAGATTGCTAAATGGCAAAACGAACCAATCACACGATCGGCCTGGACATCGGCACCAGCAAGGTGACTTGCATCATTGGCGGTGCGAGTGAAGAAGGAGTGCTCGAGGTCCTCGGCATCGGCGAAGCGGAATCGCGCGGCCTGAGAAAAGGCGTGATCGTGAATCCAGACGCGGCCGTGGAAGCAATTAAACGCGCCGTTGAAGAGGCCGAGCGGATGAGCGGTATACAGGCGGAAGAAGTAACAATCAATCTCGCCGGTTCACACATCATGGGATTCAACGGTCAGGCCATTGTCGCCGTGGCGGGCCGCGACCGTGAGATTACTGCTGATGATGTCCGCCGGGCCATCGATTCTGCCTGCGCGATTCAGCTCCCGGCCGGACGTGAAATCGTCGATCGACTGCCGCAGGAATTCATTGTCGATGATCAGGATGGAATCAACGATCCGGTGAGCATGACCGGAGCGCGTCTGGCCGTTAAAGTTCACATCGTCACCAGCCCGGTCACGGCCCGCCAAAACGCAATTAATGCCGTAAATAGGGCGGGATTGATCGTCGCTGACATGATCCTCGAGCAGTTGGCCGCGGCCGAAGCGACGCTGACCGAAGACGACAAGGAGTATGGGTCGGCCCTGGTCGATATTGGTGCCGAAACCACCGGCCTCTGCGTCTACCAGCGCGGCGCGGTGCAACACACGGCGGTGTTTCCGCTCGGTGGTTCGCACTTTACCAACGACATTGCTTTTGGTTTGCGCACTCCCATTCCGGAAGCCGAACGCATCAAGCGTTCAGTCGGCTGTGCGTCCAGTGCATCGTTGAGTGACGCCCAGCGCGGGGAAATGGTCGAGGTGCCTTCAGTCGGCGGTCGCGCGCCGCGGCAACTGTCGCGTCAGATTCTTTGCGACATTCTGCAGCCGCGGGCCGAAGAAGTACTGATGCACGTGTCCGATGAAATCCGTGACTCAGGATGGAATCGGCAGCTGTCCAGTGGGGTGGTGCTGACCGGCGGCGGCGCGTTGCTTGCGGGCATGGTCGAGACGGCTGAACAGGTCTTCGACGCGCCAGTGCGCGTGGGTTATCCAGAGCGTGATCGCTTCGGAGGTTTGATCGAAGACATCCGAAGTCCAGCATGGGCGGCAGCAGCCGGACTCGCTCTGGTCTCGCAGCGCGCGCACACGCTTGAACTGCGAACTGGATCAACAAAGCGTGGTGGAAGTGGACGCTTAACTCACTTCGTTTCGAAGTTTCGTAACCGTTTTAGTAGTAGTATTTTTTGACCAAGTGTTGTATGCTGGCGCGCCAATGGCACAACATATTGTCCGCAACATATAGAGGCCCGTGGTTCAACCAGCACAAAATAAACGAAAGAAGAAGTGGAAGCCTTCCAAGTTCGGAAGAGAGGGAAGAACGATGACACCAGAAGTACGTGAACCCGGCAAAGGCATTAATATCTTCATTGACGATGAGCCTCCCATTACCGGCGCTCGCATAAAAGTTATAGGTGTGGGCGGCGGTGGCGGTAATGCAGTCAATCGGATGATTGACTCCGGCATCGAGGGGATCGAGTTCGTAGTGGCGAATACCGATTTGCAAGCGCTAAAGCGTTCGCGCGCGTCGGTTAAGATTCAACTTGGCGGCCGCTTGACCAAAGGCCTCGGTGCCGGCGCAGATCCGGAAGTTGGACGGCAGGCCGCGCTGGAAGATACGGACAAAATAATCGAAGTACTCGAAGGCTCGGACATGGTTTTTGTCACCACCGGTCTTGGTGGCGGCACGGGCACCGGTGGGGCGCCGATTGTTGCTTCACTGGCTACGGAATTAGGAGCGCTGACTGTGGCCGTAGTCACTAAGCCATTCAACTTTGAAGGGCGCAGACGTTTGCAGCAGGCCGAACACGGCCTGAGCGAATTGCACGAATCGGTGGACACAGTTATCACCATTCCCAACGAGCGCTTGTTTGGCGCCGTGTCGCAGACCGCATCAGTGACGGACGCATTCAAGACCGCGGACGACGTATTGCGCCAGGCGGTCCAGGGAATCAGTGATTTGATCACCGTCCCGGGATTTATCAATCTCGATTTTGCCGATGTGCGCACAATTATGCAGGGCATGGGTATGGCATTAATGGGCACGGGTTACGCTCGCGGTGAGAATCGCGCCATTGAAGCGACCCAGGAAGCAATCTCGTCGCCCTTGCTCGAGGAAGCTTCGATCAAAGGTGCGCGCGGCGTGCTCATTAACATCACGGGCGGTCATGATCTGACCCTGTATGAGATTAACGAAGCTGCCTCTATAGTTCGCGAAGAGGCGGATGAGGACGCGAACATAATCTTCGGTCATGTCATCGACGAAACCATGGCAGACGCGATGAAGATCACGGTCATCGCGACCGGATTTCGCCGTGAAACCGTCACGGCCAGCCTGCCCGCCGGAGTGCAGATGCCGCTGACCACACCGCCGCGATACGCGCCGCGTTCCCCGGAGGAGTTTCCGGGCACGCACCATCCAAAACGGGTTGACGATCTGGATGTGCCGACGTTTATCCGGAAGAAAGCGGATTAAGTAGTCTTGTTTTGAGACCTGAGTTGTAAGCAAGCCGTCGTTGAAATTAAACGAAAAAAGCAATACCCAATTGCTCTGCGACCATCCATGCTTTCTCACGCCGGAGAGCGATGGTTTTTGTTGCATTTGAATTTTGCGTTTTCCCCCTCAGTCGTGTAGCATGACGCCCAATCCCTGAAGTTACTTAATCGAACGGGTCAGTGCGCATCTCTCCTCGGAACGGCCGCAGCCGCGGCTGGTTATTTCTGACTGCACGGCTAAGTTGAATCAGGGTTGGCAATTTTCTTTTTTCTTTATTATTTGGAGGAAGCATTGTGAATCGCAAACTTATCAGGACGACGCTGGCAGACGTCAAAGCGAGGCGTGATCAGATACAACAGCATCGGCCCAATGGCACCGCGCCATCCGGTATGGGACAGCAGCCGCGCCCCGGACAACCGCAGCCCCCTCTGGCGCAGATGCGCAAGCGTCAGCCCCCGGCCCTGGAGACCCATGCGGAAATCTACTATTACAAGAAACAGATTGATGCTCATACCCCAATGGTCTTAGTACTTGAAGATGGCGAAGAGATCGAAGGAACCATTGAGTGGTACGATCGCGGCGCGTTGAAAATCAATCGCCGATCGGCGCCCAATCTGCTGGTGCTGAAACGCCACATTAAATACATTTACAAAGCCGACGAGCGCACGCCGCAGATGACGCGCGTTGAAGATAACTCGCCTCCTGCCATTGAATCTTAATCCTTGATTCGACGTGGGGTTATTTTAAGGCGCCGTCGAATTTGCTTAATGGACACTCTGAAGCAGGATTCTGCCCGATTTGTGCGCGCCCGGCCCCGCGTCGGGATCACCATGGGAGACCCGGCCGGGATTGGCCCGGAAGTCGTCCTCAAGGCTGTTGCCGAAGAAGAAGTTCGCGCAGTTTGCGTTCCCATTGTAATCGGGGACGCGCAATTGCTCGCGCATACCGCGCGCACCCTCGACTTGCAATGCGGTTACGAGATCGTGCGCCACGATGAGAATCTGCCACCGCAATCCACTGAACCGATAATCTTCCATCTCAACAATATTCACGGACACATCGAGCCCGGAATCGAATCAGGCGTCGCTGGAAGGGCGGCGGGTGCCTATATCGAAGCTGCGGTCGAATTGTGCGCGTCGGGAGCCATCGATGCGATCGCTACGGCGCCCATTAATAAGCGCGCGTTGTTCCTGGGCGGCTACAGCTTTCCCGGTCACACTGAGTTTCTTGCGCATCTTACGAGCATTGATGATTACGCGATGGGATTTGTCGCCGCGAATCTGCGCGTGGTCTTGATTTCGACCCATGTGCCTTTGTCGCAGGCGATCGGATTAGTCAGGCGCGAGCGGTTTGAGAAAACTATTCGCCTGGCCAGTCACGAGCTCCAGCGCTGGGGTATTGAGAATCCGCGTATTGCCGTCGCTGCGCTGAATCCCCACGGAGCTGAGGGCGGATTGTTCGGGATCGAGGAAGCGTCAGAAATTCTGCCTGCCGTCGAGAGTTGCAAAGCCATCGATCGGATTAATGTCAGTGGCCCTTACTCTGCCGACACGGTTTTCCTGCGCGCCTCGCGCGGCGAGTTTGACGCTGTGATCGCGTGCTATCATGATCAAGCAATGATTCCGGTCAAATGCCTCTCGTTCGGCGAAGCCGTGAACGTGACTCTGGGTTTGCCATTTATTCGCACCTCAGTTGATCACGGGACTGCTTTTGACATCGCGGGAAAGGGAATTGCCGAACACTCGAGCATGGTCGCTGCGATTAAACTAGCGGCGGATCTTTCGCTGAAATCAGGCGAGAGCAACCGTGCGGTTGAAGCGGCGTAGCGAACAAATTGAGCGACACGAGCTTAAGAGTACGGGTGCTGGTGGCCGACGACGATCCGGCAATTCTTCGCCTGGTCACGACGATCCTGGAAAAGGAAGGCTTCACGGTCCTGACCGCGCGTGACGGCAAGGAAGCTTATCAGGCGCTGCAGGAGCATTCGGATATTACGGCCGCGGTTTTTGACGTGGTGATGCCTCACATTCCCGGACCAGAGCTGGTGCGCTATATGAGGACCGAAAAGCGGTTCATGAAAATTCCAGTGATGATGATGACTGCTGAGCAGGATCCTAAGCTGTCGCGCGACAGCTTCGCCGCAGGTGCGGTAGTGTTTCTTCCCAAGCCATTTACGACGGCCCAACTTCAGACGATGCTCCGCATGCTTATCGGCAGAGCTAAAGGCTGATTGTCAGAAGCCCGAGCTTGAGTGGCGCGCCTGGCTCCCGTTTCGAGTGGCCCTCGCTCAGGCTCTGACATATTTCCGCGAGGTCAAATCATGTTGAAGAGAAATCTAGTAATCATTTCGCTCATAAATTTCGTTGCCGTTTGTGCAGTCATCACGACGACGCGGGCGGCCGGGGATTTGACGCCGAAAGAAGCACGCCGCCTGATTGCACGCGTGGCTGGAATCCAATTGCCGTCCGACGCCGTCCGCGTGAAAGAAGTATCGGCGATGGGTAACTCAGCGACGGTGGTCGCCCAGATTGAAACCGCTTTTCGGTTTGATAAAGGTGGCGACGGCAAGTGGCGGGTCGCGGAAATTCGCACCGGCGACCGTCGTTGGGAAGACGTTGAGTTGCTGCTGAAAGCTTTGAATGAGGAAAAGACCGCGCGTGCACGCGCTGAGCTCGAATCGATAGTTACCGCCCTCGAATCATTCCGCCGCGAACGCGGCTCTTATCTGGAATCGAAAAGCGAAG
Organism: Pyrinomonadaceae bacterium; assembly: GCA_046262835.1. GTDB lineage: Bacteria > Acidobacteriota > Blastocatellia > Pyrinomonadales > Pyrinomonadaceae > UBA11740. The sequence goes on along the minus strand of JBHELZ010000049.1, from coordinate 8,479 downwards.
CCGCTCTAATAGATAATCTCAATCCGCATTATCTGGCGCGCGTCATCCGCGTCGATCCGTGGCATCAGCCTTACGACTACCAGGGCACAACTAGATCATTTGTCCTGCGCTCCGCCGGCCCCGATGAGAAGTTGAACACTTCTGATGATCTGATTATCAGTAAGTGATTGCCGCTCGCTAAGCGTTCAAACGAATTCATATACGATCGTTTGCGAAAAATTCGTGAAGGCCATCGCGACTGTTTAAAGTCGCCACTCCTTTGACCTTCCTCTCCACCTCCTTCACGCGCGCGTAAGATCACTCAAGCGCAATGCAAATTCCATTACGTTGACAGACTTATAACTCGTCCCTACAATCCGCGAACTTTTTACGTTGCGATACGCCGCGATCTTCTGCGGAGAAGTGCTTCTTCGGAGAGATCGCTCTGGCCGATCGATCTGATGTCGATCTTCAAAAAGGAGAAGCCCCCCATGTTCTCGTTGTTTCCCCGCCGCTTTCATGGCTTGCTAACCACCTGGGTACTTGTTCCATTTTTCTTTTTACTCGGCCCAAATGGTCCCGGCGGTGTCGGGCCGGCTCTGCTTGATAGCAGTTACACGGTTCACGGCACGCTCTTCGGATCGTTTCCGTTCAATGACCCGATTCGCCTCGTGTCCAACACCCCCGTGGCAAACGGAGATCTCAGGGTTTTCGGCTCATTCAACGGTTTTAGTCAGGACTCATTCATTTACCAGCCGAACAGTGGTTTCGTCGGAGGCGATAGCTTTACCTATCACGGCTGTGACTCATCGGGCAATTGCGAGGACGGCATCATAAACCTAAATGTGGTAAACGGCGCGCCCGTTGCCGGGCCGGATTCTTTTTACGTTCCGGGAGGCTCGCTATTAGTCCAGGGTCCGGATGCACTCACGGCAAACGATTCCGATCCCGATGCGGGCGACACGATCAGCGTCGCTTCGTACACGCAGACTTCGCACGGAACTGTCTTCTATTCATCTCAATTCGGGTTTCTCCGTTACGATGCCTTCGATCCGAATTACGTCGGAACTGATAGCTTCACATACCGGCTCTGCGACAACCTTGGTTTGTGTGTGAGTGCAAACGTTACCTTGAACGTTAACAACGCACCGACGCCAACTCCGACGCCTACCCCCACGGAAACGGCTACGCCAACTCCCGAGCCACCGCCCCCAGGGCCGACGCCCCTGCCTTCGCCAACGCCATCGGCGAGTCCAACACCCTCGCCAACACCAACCGAGCCGTTGATCTTTGTTCCGGGGATCACCGGCAGCAAATTAGACGAGCGTCTTGAAAACGGTGGTAGATCAAACATCTGGATAGGACTAAACTCCGCTTTCCCATTTATAGTCTCGGATAAAACCAGATTAACTTTAGATCCTGAACTACCTCACGCAAATATATTTGCGCCCGATATCCTTCGCTCTGTGCCCGCGAAATTCCTCGCCAAGACGCTCTTCGAACGAGACGTCTACGCCACTTTGATAAAAATTCTGCAGCAGAATGGGTACCGGGAATACGAAGTCAAAAACGACCCAAATCGTCGTACTGCGTCAGGTTGTGACTTAGGGCAAAAGTCTCAAGATGAGAAAAATAATCCTAATCTGTTTGTCTTCGCTTACGACTGGCGCCAGAGTAATGCTGAAAATGCGATCGCACTCAAGAGTTACGTTGAGTGTGTTAAAAAATTCTATCCCGATAAAAAGGTGAACATATTGACGCATAGCATGGGAGGGTTGCTGGCGCGCCGTTACATTATTGATAATCCAAATGGGGCCCACAACGTGGACAAGCTAATTACGATCGCAGCGCCGTGGCTAGGCGCTCCAAAGGCGATTAATGTGCTTGAGACTGGCGAGTTTGGCGTCCCCGAAAGCATCGTCAAAGAAAGTACTCTTCAGAGTCTGGTGAAATTCTTCAAGAGCGCCCACGAGATACTGCCAAGTAAATTTTATTTCTCTTTAGGTGGTGATGCATTTGGGGAAAAGAATTGGGATGTTAATAACGATCATCGCTTCAACAAAATTTACACCTACAATCAATTTACGGCCCTTCTTGACAACACCAGATTTAAAGAAAGCCAGGCTGGGAATACGAACCGCGCCTTTCACACCACGGCTCAGGATGATTGGAGAAATGACGACAGCGGGGTAAACTATTTTCATCTCTACGGTAGTCAACGACGCGCTGCCACAATTGGAAAACTGATTGCTGTCTCCCTGCCCTTGTGCGACGCATCCGGCCTGAACTGCAAGATCACAAACGACTTCGAAAAGAGCTTCGTCAAGGGCGATGGCACGGTCCCCGTACTCAGTGCGGAAAGGTTGGCGATCGGGACAAATCTAAACGCGCCAGGTTCTGTCGTGCTGCCCTTTACACATCCCAGCTCTGCTGTCGAACATACAGCACTGGCACAAAACCCTGACGTGTTGGCGGCCGTCTTGTCAGTTCTGAATTCAAACTCACAGGCTAAGCACCTCGCAATCGAATCCAACGAAAGAGTACGTGCACACCACGTTGCGAAGGCGGCTGTTGTAGCAACACGATCGAGGCGGCCGCAATCACCGGAACAGACAGACTTCTCTCACTACGTAACGGTCTGGGGCGTGGACCACGTAATCGTGGAAGATGCCTCAGGTAATCGTAACGACCCTATTCCCGGTACTGCCTTTGGGGACAGCTTGCCGGACGTAACCTACGAACTTGGCTTGAGTTCAGTTTCCGTGGTCACACCTGTCGACCAGACGTATACGCTGACCTTCCAAAGTAGCGGCGACCCGATGTCCGTTGAAGCACTCACCGGGCTTAGTAACGAGACACCTGCATTGGCAATTAGATATCTCGATCTTAATGTGCCCCGCGGCACGACCGTTATGCTTCGGATGACCGCGGAGGGTGTTGAATATTTGCGTTACGACGCAGACGAAGACGGAATTTTCGAATCCGTGGTGGTTCCTACCGCTTCGGCAATCGGCAATTCGGCTTTGGATTTGGAGGGACCGACTTTGACATCCACGGAAGAAGCCCACGGCACCGATCGCGTTGTCACTCTAGCGGTTGACGACATCTCTGGCGTGCGCAATGTTCGGTATTCGTTAGATGGGTTTCGTTTCCAGCCATACCTGGCACCGGTCCACATCAATTCATGCGAGTCGCGAACACTATATGCGTTTGCGGACGACGAAGTCGGTAACCGGTCTAATCTTTTCACAGTCCAACTCACGAACCTGGCCCCTGACGTAACGGGGGCCGAGCCTGGCATTGTCAATTTGTGGCCTCCAAATCACAAAATGGTTGATGTCTCGATACAGGGCGTAATAGAGTCTGACTGTGATCCAACTAACATCACGATTACCCGTATAACTCAAAATGAGCCAACCAATGGTAGCGGAGATGGAAATACTTGTCCGGACGCGCAAGGAGTCGGCAGTTCCAGCGCAAAACTTCGAGCGGAGCGCGACGGCGGTAAGAACGGACGCGTATATGTCATCTATTTTACGGCGACAGATACCTTTGGCAATTCTGCGAACGGCAAGGTGAAGGTAATCGTGCCGCGGGACCAGACCAAGCCTGCGATAGATGAGTCATTTCAGTTCGATTCAACTGTGTGTCCATGATGGCGGCGAAAATGAATGTCGCTTGCGAGGTTTCACCATGCTAATTAAATCGATAACTAAGTTCGTCTTCGTAATAGCCTGGCTATGCCCTCACGCCTCAGGCCAGGTTCGCCATATTGAGCGCGCGGGGAATCAAAATACCGTCGCCGAAATTAAGAAACTGGAACAGGAAAGATTCAATGCCTACGTAAAACTCGACGTCGCAACGCTCGAGAGAATCATGGCGGATGACTACACCAGTATTTATGCTGATGGCGAGGTCATCACCAGGGCTGAAGAACTGAAAAGCATGCGGTCGGCTCCGCCTAACGTCCTTTCGTCGCTCAAGGCAAATATCGATCAGATTGCCGTAAGGCAATTCGGATTTTCTGCAGTTTTGACTGGAAGGCTGATAATCAACGGGACCGTGGACTGGTTTGAGAAAGACGTGAAGGTGGACGCCTCTTTTCGCTATACCGCGATTTACATCAACAAACTTGGGCGGTGGCGGATTGTCGCTTGCCAGTTTACGACGATTGAACCGCCGGACAAGTAGATCCGCTCGCTGATGTCGAATTGCTTTGGCTAAAAGAAGCGGATGAGGAATGGCGCAATTGCAGAGGACTGGCCACGGCAAGTCTGTTCGATGGCCGTCAATTAACAGCCTAAAGATATTGTAAGTTTATTAACCGCCCTTAAAATCTGACGCGTTTAATCAGTCACCTCGAATAGTGCTGCAAGTAAGGAAGCAAGACGCAGGTGCTTGGTCTTTCAATACATTCGCCAAAATAGATCCATTTTCTTCTACTGATCACCACCCGCGGACTGAATCAGATTTCCATCAGATCTTTGCCGACGATAATTCTTCCCTTGAAATATTTGCGCGCGCCTTCCGTCCATTGTTCATCGGTGATTGATGGATCATCTCCCGGGACCAGATGCGTCAATACCAAAGTCTTTACTTCCGCCTGGCCCGCGATTCGGCCCACGTCTTCGGTCGAGGTGTGGGCCGCCAACAAGTGCTCGCGCAACCGGGTCGAGCCCGGATTTTGCTTAACCAATTTGTCAATCGCCGGCAAATACATTGCTTCGTGAATCAACACGTCAGCTCCTTTGGCAAAGCTCACGAGTTCGGGCGCATAGGCAGTGTCACCGGAGATTACGATGGAACGATCCTTTGCGTCGAACCGATAAGCATACGATTGTGTGATGGGGGGATGACGCACACGACAGCTGGTGATGTGCACATCCTCGTTTCGCAGCACATCGCCGGCCCTCTCGAATTCGTGGACAAGAATGGACTGTCCCGGATCTGTCCCGCCTTCGTCCACGAGACGCGTGTCAATATCGAACTTTTCGTAGGCGAAGAAATCCTGCGTTAACTTCTTTAAACCCGTTGGACCATAGGCGTCGATATGAATGGGTTGCGCCGTCACCCACGCGCTGTACACCAGGGGACCGTATTCCAGATTGTGATCTGAATGATGATGAGTAATCAGAATATAGCGCACGCGGTTGAGGGCAATGCCGGCGCTGATTAATTGCCGCGACACGCCATACCCGCAATCAATTACATAGGGCACATCGTCGATTAGAATCAGCGTCGCCGGACCGCTGCGTCCCGTCCGGGTGCTGAGCGTAGGTCCGCCTTTAGTCCCCAGCAGGATGATCCGAGTTTTGCTCTTAACCTGGCCGCGAGCGATTCCTGGAAACAGATAAGCGCAGGCCACCAGACTCGTGGCGCCGCCGAGAAACTGTCTGCGATTCGCAGTTCGAGTCATGAGAAAGATCGGCTTATTCCGGCTGCGGCTGACCGATCATATAGCACAGCCCATCGGGCGCCACGACAAAGAAGACCCTCGAAGTTGAATCACCGCGTTTGTTGACGTGGATGTCATTTTCAGTTGCTTGCCTTCCTCTGATCTCTGCGAAGGCAGCTTCCACGTTGTCGACTTCGAAATAACAACCTTCCTGTGACGGGTCGCCGCCGGTTTCCGCCAGGCCAATCTTGACCTTATCGCGTGCCAGCGTGACTAACTTGTGCGGCTCCCTCTGTTTCGATACAACCTGAAAGCCGAAGGTCTTTTCGTAGTAAGGAATTGCCGCTTCGATGTCGGCGACGGGCAGGTTCAGGGCATCGTCCGCATAGGGAACGGCGCGTTTGAACCTTGCTTTGGTATTGCTGCTCATTTTTCAAGTCTCCATCGCCGCCCCCTCACACCAAAAACAACGCGCGCGGTTGGCTTTTCGAGGACCAAGCGAAAAGTAACTTCGCCCGGAAATTTCATGTCGCCATTCATTCCTCTTCCAGATTTGCGCTTACGCGAAACGTGTGTCCATCGGGATGACGGAGATGAAACTCGCGCGCGCTCCAGGGCTCATCTCTCGGTGGCCTGGTAACGGTCAACCCATTCTCGATGGCCAGTTCATGGGCGGCGTCAAGGTCCGCACGCGACGGCAACCACCAACTCATCCACACCCCGCCGGTTTTGTCGTCGCCGACAAATTGCGGGGCTGGCCCACCGCGCGAACCCTGCCCGCCCTGACAAAGGAAGATTTGCGAACTCCCGTTGCAGACGGCTCCAAAACCTGGCGGGTCTCCCCAATCCCAGGCTTTTTCCCAGCCTAGCTTTGCAAACCATTCAAAGCTTTCAACGATGTTTGAGATATTAAGTATTGGAGTTAGTCCTTCGATTTTCATTTCAATTTTTCACCTCAACCCCGCCACCCACGACCGCGAATCACCCGTGTTCTAACATTGCTTTAACTGAAAAGATTCCACAGTTAACATTTGGCCTTGCGAAAAAATCTCTTTCAAAAGCGTTCAGTAAATTCTCTTCGCAATACCATTGCCATAAGGGTGGCAGTTGCCCAGGCGAGTCGGCCCGCGTTTCCTTAAGGGCCCCGGCTATCCGCGATCCTTCTGTTTAGCATGCCACGCGTTAAGCACTAGGGCTTCGCGTTCCGCTGACAATCCTGCTTTTAGCTTCGCTTGCCGCTCCGCGGGTTGTTTGTGAAACCATTCGAGGGTTGCTACGGTCGTGTCGCCAACTGATCTAAACGTTAATCCCCTGCTGATGGCTTTCTTGTTGTTGATCTGCGAGAAGCCGATGGCATCGCCACGCGGCGGCACCCACGCCGGCATATCGGACCACGCGTGAACCTTCTGAGAAGCTAGAAAGTCCGCGTCGGCCCAGGTGAAGGTGGCCTTCGATTTGGCCGCGGCTCTGATGTCGGCGAGCATCTTACCCATCGTCAGCTTATACGCTGGCCCGGTCGCATTGAATGTTCCCACTGTCCCTTGCTCAGTCATGCGAATGGTCCATTCAGCCAGATCGCGCGCATCGATGAACTGCACGGGATCGTTTGGCGTGCCTGGGGCGAGTACTTCACCTCCACGCGCAACGCGCACCGGCCAATAGGTGAAGCGATCGGACTCGTCACCTGGACCCACGATCAATCCAGGACGAATAATCAGAGCTTTCCCCGGAAACCATTTCTCGGTTTCTTTTTCCGATAGCACTTTCAGCGGGCCATACAGTCCGTAATTAGAAGCACGCAAAGTTTCGGGCGTCTCTTTCATTGCGTCGGCGCCTTTGTATACGGCAAGTGGTCCACTCTCGTCCATGCCCGGCTTGCTGTTGTCTGAAAAGACCGAGATCGTGGAAATAAAAACATAGCGATCGATGTTTCCGCTCAAGATCTGCGCCGCGTCGCGCACCCAGACCGGCAGCGTAGTGGGGTTGTCGATGCAGACATCCCATTTTCTGCCCTTTAGTGCATTGAGTTTGCCATTCCGATCTCCAATCAGTTGCTCGGCTTCCTTTGGCAGTTCGCCCGGATGTGTCCGGCCGCGATTGAACACGGTCACTTTGTGTCCGCGACTGATCGCGTATTTCACCTGAAATGGACCCGTGAAACCAGTGCCACCGAGTATCAGAATTCGCAGCGGCTTTCGCGCGATTGAGCCCGCAGAGTTGCTTAATGCGGACACGCCGGACATTAAGCCGAGGCTGACACCGCCACCAGCCAGCGCTGAGAGCTTGAGAAATTTCCTTCTGCTTGTTGACATATTTGCTCCTTCTCAATTTAGCAGATCGTTAGTACCACGGGTGAAGCAACCGGTAAAGATCTTAATCTTTACTTTGGCACTGAGCTACGACCGATCCTGCTTCACTCGATCGCGGCGCACAGGCAAATTCCGACTCGATACGCGCGAACACTTTACTTTGTCTTAGACACTGATTAAGGACGCGGGACAAAACTCAGGCCAATTCCTCCGCATTTTTTGGCCAATCTTCCCGAAGCAGACGCGACAGTGCGCGATCCGCGAGCAACTTGCCTCCGGTCTGGCATTTCGGGCAATAGTTGGTCTCGTTAGTCGCGTAACGAATTCTTTGAATCTTCGCTCCGCAGCGCGGGCACGGCTCCCGGTACTTTCCGTGGGTCGCCATATCTTTGCGAAACGCCGTCACCTTTTCGGGAAAGCCATTTTTCGTATCCTGACGCAATCGCTCAACCCAATCCGTGAGTGTGCAGCGCGTTGCCTCATACAGTCGCAGGACTTCTTCGTCAGCTAGCTTTTGCGTAAGTTTCACCGGCGAAAGACGAGCATTCCAGAGAATTTCATCAGAGTACGCGTTGCCGATGCCGCTAAATAGGCGCGGGTCCGTGAGCGCCCGTTTGAGGGTGTGATTTTCGGATCGTACGATCCGAGTGAACGAATCAAGATCGATAAAGTCGCCCAAAGATTCGCTAACTTGCCCCCGTTCGCGCCCAGCCCGCTGACCCAAACTAAATAATTCCACGCCGCCGCGATCCAGGGCGCGCAGGCCGGCTTCACCCACAACGATATGAAGCGATGC
>JBHELZ010000048.1:0-23898 GCA_046262835.1 Pyrinomonadaceae bacterium | reverse complement strand
CGATAGCGGTAACGAGTTACCGCACTCCAAACGGGGAGGGACAAGTCGCGGCAGGCGATAGCGGTAACGAGTTACCGCACTCCAAACGCACTCCAAATTCGTTGCAATTATTTTCACTTGTGCGTGCGGGTACGATTGAACGCACGCTGATGAAAGATTGGCCCCACGCCCCCGTTCACCGACTTGATGCACGCGGCATATACATGGTCACTGCGGCAACGCTGAACCAGGAAGGCCTGTTCGCGGATCCGGCAAAGTTGACCTTGCTGGAAAATGCCCTGCTCCGCTTGGCTAAGCAGTATCAATGGCAACTCGAAGCTTGGGCCGTCTTCGCAAATCATTATCACTTTGTAAGCCGCTGCAATGATGAGCCAGCCAGTTTGAGAAAGTTTCTAAAGCACCTTCACGCTAATTCAGCCCGAGAACTTAATCGCCTGGACGATAAGCCTGGCCGAACAGTCTGGTTTAATTTTTGGGATACGAAACTGACCTATGAGCGCTCGTATCTGGCGCGCCTCAATTACGTTCATCAGAATCCAGTAAGGCATGGCCTCGTGTTATTGGCTAATCAGTATCCCTGGTGTTCCGCGGGTTGGTTTGAAAGAGTCGCAGAGCCGGCCATGGTCAAAACCATCTATAGTTTTAAGACGGACTTGCTGCGAATTCATGATGACTTCTGAATCTTGCCACGTTCCTGGAGGGCGCTGACTTGTCAGCGCTTTGGTATACGGCGACTTGTCGCCGCAACACCGTGGAGCCAACGCAAAGGCGCCGCTACAAGTCGCGGCGCAGAGAAAGCGGTAACGAGTTACCGCACTCCAAACGGGGGATCTTTGGAGTGCGCTGACTTGTCAGCGCTTTAGTATATGGCAACTTGGCGCCGCAACCACGTGAAGCCAACGCTCAGAAGGGCCCGCGACAAGTCGCGGCTAAGAAAAGCGGTAACGAGTTACCGCACTCCAAACCGGGAATATTTGGAGTGCGCAGACTTGTCAGCGCTTTAGTATGTAGCGACTTGTCGCCCCAAGATTGCAAGCGGGACGCTCGCGCTCCAGTCATCACGGTTTTCGCGCAATGGCCTTCCCCGGCTCCAATGATTAACATCGTTCATAGCGTCGCGCACGCTGGCATTGCGCCGTATCTCTTGAACACGTATTCCTGCGTCTTACCCGCGAGGCCCGAAATCAAGATTGCCAGCTTTGACTCCCGCCGGGTCTGGCCTATATTGGAAGCCAGCCCGCAGCCGCTTGCATTCCCCAATGGATTGCGGCGGCTCTTTTGTTTCGACAGTGTGTTTTGACAGTCGCGGGTGGCGATGCGCGTTTATGCTTCTTAACTTTACAACTTGTTCGATTAAGTTCATGCCGGCCCTGGCACTGTTCGAGACCTGGCGAGAAGCGCTCCAACGCGTTTGGCATTATCTCGACGACAAGCACAGCATCGGCAATTTTAGAATCTCTGTCACCACCCTCGTCGAAGCCGCCGTCATATTTGCGGTTGCGGTGCTACTTTCGCGGACGCTCAGCTCTCTGCTGCAACGGCGGATCGCTAAACGCGCTTATCTTGACCCGGGCTTGCAATACACACTCGGCCGTCTGACGCAGTACATCATCGTCACTCTCGGCGGCCTGCTGGCGCTGACAACCGGGTTCGATCTCAATCTAACCTCGATCGCTGTTCTCTTCACGGCTTTGTCAGTCGGTATCGGTTTTGGTCTGCAGTACATCGCCGCCGACATCGCCTCGGGTTTCATTCTGTTGTTCGAGAGGCCGGTGCGGGTCGGCGATCGCGTGACCATCGGCGATGATGAGGGTGACGTGCAAAGCATTAACCTGCGCACGACCGTAGTCATGACCAACAATCGCGTTTCGATCATCGTGCCTAATTCAAAGCTGATAAGTCAGCGTTTGATTAATTGGTCCTACGGCGATCCGCGCGCGCGCATCGCCATCCCCATAGGCGTGAGCGCGGAATCAGACATCGAGCTGGTGACCCAAACGTTATTGAAAGCTGCCCAGGAAGTCGACAACGTACTGGAGGATCCGCCCGCGAAAGTTCAGTTTCTGGAATTCGGTGATTGGTCGCTCGATTTTCGCCTGCTCGTATGGACCAACCGGCCGCGTTTGCACGTGCAGATTCGCAGCGACATCAATTATCGAATCGACAGGCTGTTTCGCGAAGCACGGATCGAGATTCCCTACCCGCAAACAGAATTGCGCATTCGCCAGGGCTCACTGCACATGGACAGCGGCGACAGGCTTCACCTCCGTGACGGCGCGCAATCCGACTCGCCCGCCGATAGTTAATCCATACCTCCGGGACTTGCCATAAATACAACCAGCCGTTACGCTTGTCACGAATGAGTGATGGTTCATTCAGTCGTCCGTAATGGTTAAAAAAATTTCCCGAAATGGGTCAGGTGGAAAGCGCGAGTCGATCCTGCGCGCAGCCACTCGGGTGTTTGCCCGCAACGGTTATTTTAATTCGAAAGTCGCAGACATCGCGCGTGCCGCGGATGTGGCCGACGGCACCGTCTATCTTTATTTTAAAAGCAAAGAAGAGATCCTCCATTCAATCTTCGATCAAAACATGGCCGAGGCCATCGCGTCAGGACGCAAGCTGATAAAAGCGCTCACAGATCCGCGCGAAAAGCTGCGGCGGATTGCCAGGTTGCACCTCGAACGACTGGGCGCGGACCGGGAGCTCGCGGTCGTTTTTCAAGTGGAGTTGCGTGGCTCGACGAAATTCATGGAAGAGTTTTCCGCCGCCGGCTTTGCTGAGTATCTCGATCTGCTGTGCAAGATTCTTGAGGAAGGACAACGCTCGCGCGTGTTTCGCAAAGAGCTTAATGCTAAGGTCGCCTCAAAGATTCTCTTTGGCGCGCTGGATGAGATGGCGACGAATTGGATTATCTCGCATCGCAATTACAAGCTTGAACCGATGGCTGATGTTGTCATGGACGTGTTTCTCAACGGAGTCAGCGCGGAATGATTGACGCCGCCAGCGATGTCCCGGCGACTGCCGGTCGCGTGCCGCTTAAATCCGACGAGCCGCAGACGCTCATCGAAATTTATCAACAGGTCGTCCGCAAGCATCCAAAGCCCGACAGTCTGAATTACAAACACGACGGCACCTGGAGGTCAGTTTCAGCGGCAGAGATGCTGCGCCGCGCGCGCAACATAGCCGCGGGTTTGCATTCCCTCGGGGCCCGTAGAGGCGATCGCGTGGCAATACTGTCGGAAAGTTGCCTTGAGTGGGTGTTGTCGGATCAGGGCTGTATTCTTTCCGGGGTCGTCACCGTCCCGATATATCCCACGCTCACTCCCGCGCAAGTCAGTTACATTTTAAGGGATTGTGGCGCGCGCGCTGTTTTCATTTCCAGCGGCGACAAACTCAGGCAGGTCGAGTTGGAAATCAAACAGTGTGCAACGATCGAGCAGGTGGTCCTGTTCGATGCCGACGAGGCAACTCCGAGTGTATTGAGCCTGCGCGAGCTCGAGGAAAAAGGACGCACCCTTCAATCGCAATCACCGGACCTGTTTGGTGAGATCACCATCAGCTGCCAGCCTGAAGATCTGGCGACGATCATCTACACCTCGGGCACGACGGGTGAGCCCAAAGGGGTGATGCTGTCGCATGCGAACATGGTTTCGAACCTAATCAGTTCGTCGAATCATTTCGAATTCGACGAGAGAGATGTCGCGCTGTCGGTGCTGCCGCTGTCTCACATCTTCGAGCGGCAGGCGATGAACATGTATCTGTATCACGGCATGAGTGTCTATTTCGGCTCGTTGGAAACTTTGGGAGAAAACCTGAAGGAAGTGCGGCCGACGGTTTTTGTCGGCGTGCCGCGGATATACGAAAAGATCATCGCGCGTGTCCAGGAGCGCGGCGCAGCAAGAGGGAAGTTTAATGCGCGCGTCGTCGCGTGGGCAGTGGAAACAGGAAAGCAATGGGCGCGGTTGATCGCGAGTCGCGCCGCCGTGCCCATATCGTTTTCTCTGAAGCACAGGCTGGCGGACGTGATCGTCCTTGAGAAACTACGCAAGGCGATGGGCGGCCGTATTCGGATTCTGGTTTCCGGAGGCGCGGCGCTTTCGGCAGACGTGGCGCTGGCTTTTCTGGGCGCGCGTTTGCCAATCGTGCAGGGCTATGGATTGACGGAGACATCGCCAGTGATTACCGCCGGACGTTTGCAGGACAATCGCGTAGGCACTGCCGGAAAACCAATTCGCGACGTTAAAGTTCGCATCGCGCCTGACGGCGAGATCCAGACGCGCGGGCCCCAGGTGATGTTGGGCTATTGGAACAAACCAGCTGAAACGCGCGCGGTTTTTACCGACGACGGGTGGTTCAAGACAGGTGACATCGGCCAGATCGACGACGATGGTTATCTGACGATTACGGATCGCAAAAAGGAACTGCTGAAAACTTCAGGCGGGAAATACATCGCGCCGCAGCCAATCGAGCAACTCATCAAGGGCTCGCGCTTTGTGAATCAAGTTGTCGTCATTGGCAACGGGCGCCGCTTTCCCGCGGCTTTGATTGTGCCTGACTGGCAGCAGCTCGAGGGCTATGCCGAATACAAGGGTTTCGAATTGCGCACGCGCGCGGAATTTTGTGGGGACGCTCGGATTATCGATTTGTTTGAAAGACAAATTGCGGCCCGCACGCAGGAGCTGGCTCAGTTCGAAAAAATTAAACGCATCGCTTTACTGGAAAATGAGCTGACGCTTGCGGGTGGAGAGTTGACGCCGACTTTAAAGGTTAAGCGCCGGGTGATTGATGAGAAGCATCGAGATGTGATCGATCGGATTTATGAGTAATAGTTTGGAGTTCCGACTTCAGGCGGCGAGTTGCGTTGTGTCCGATCGGAGCCGCCTGAAGGCGGAACTCCAAACATGTTCAGAACGGCGAACTTGTGCGCACGCTTATATCAAAGTCGTTGAGAATTCGATCAGCAACTTCCACCGCCGCTTGCTTAATGGAGTATTCCGAATAGACTCCGCCGTTTTTTGAGGGCGTCGAAATGCCGCCGCGCCCGTTTTGATAGATGTGCTGGCGCGTCTGACCGGAATGCTTGACCTTTCCAGTCTCGGGTTCGATCAAGACATAACTGACAAACAACTCATCCTGATTGTTCTTTACCTGCCGGCCCGAGTCGACGTAGATGCTGCGTATCTCCAGGTTCACCACCCAACGGACCTTTTCCTGCTTCGCGGCCCGAATTGCTTCTGAGCGATTCATCTTTCCGCCCGAATTCGCGAATACAATCTCGGCCTCGCCTAATCGCCGGATGCAATTTTCAAGCACCGTGTCGTAGATATAGAAAGGAACGTTATTGAATACGTCCTGGTGATCAATGGCAACCAGCAACTGCACCTTGGGGGCAGGTGCGGGTTTCTTTTCGACCGACTTGGGACCCGTCACTGACGGTGTGGTTGGGGGCGTAGAGGTGGTCGAGCCCGTCGAACGGCGACCTGATTGCGCCGGCAGCGCGGTTGTCAACGCTAACAACATTACAACTGCGATAAAGAATCTGATCTTCATAAGCCAGCTCGCATTGTATCACTCTTCAAAGTAGGAATTTGATGCCAAACCCCACCCCTGAGTGGCTACGTTTCTTAATTCTTTGCAGATAATCTAGACTCGGGAATGTATGAGTGAACACGGGACGCGCGCACTCAGGATCGTTCAAGTGCGCGAGCAGGGTCGCGACATTCGTTCGTTTGATTTAATGCCTGAGGGCGCGGAAGACGCGCACGGTGTGGTTTTCATTCCCGGTCAGGTGGCCGCCGTCCGGGTGGTGGATGAAGCACCGGCGTACTTTGCCTTTGCCGGCGCCCCTGAAGATCCTGCATTGGAAATTCTCGTGAAGCGGACCATCGGCGCCAGTGTCGCGTTGTTCGAGATGAAGCAGGGCGAGGAAATCCAATTGTTAGGCGTTGCGGGTCACGGTTTCGATCTGGAGCGAATGCGTGGCCGCGATTTGGTTTTGGTAGCCATGGGTACGGGCGTCGCGCCCCTGCGCTCAGCGCTCAGGCATGTTTTGCAACAAAGGGACCAGTTCGGAAAACTCGTCGTCCTTTATGGGGCACGGACGCCGGATGATTTTTGTTACCGGGATGAAACTGAAGGTTGGGAAGACGCCGGAGTCGAACTGCGGCAGGTTATCTCTCGACCCGGCGATCACGATTGGTCCGGCCCAACCGGTTATGTCCAGTCGTTATTGGACCACGTGCTGCCGGATTTGCAGTCGCCGGTGGCGCTGGTGTGCGGTTCACGCGAGATGATCGCCCAGACGCGCGGGCGCCTGGAGCAAATGGGCTTTCCCGCGGAGGCGATCCTGACGAACTACTAAAGTCTTGGAAAACTTATTCAGGCTATCGGCAACAGGGTTGAAGCCAGGTGAAACTCAGAATCATCGACGCTGTATAATTCGTTCGACCTGTTTTTTCTTTGACACAATCTTGCCCTGGTGATTAATCCCGAATTATTATTCGGTCTCTATTCTGGTTCTGCAAGTTTCTTTTCGGTAGGTCTTCTGGAATCCTTCTAAACCATGGACGCCCGGCTCGGAAACGGTCTTGCTGGGTTCTAATACTTAGTAACAATGGAAAGGTGCATATGACGAGACAATTCGCCTCAATCGCCAAATCACTCGCTTTGATTCTCTGCCTGCTGCTGTGGGCGATCGCGGCAGTCGCTCAATCACAAGCCACAACCGGAAACATCGAAGGGCGCGTGACGGATCCTAATGGGGCAGCCGTTCCTGGTGTTACGGTAACCGCCACGAACCAGGAAACGGGATTAGTCAAGAGTGCTGATAGCGACAGTGAGGGGCTCTATCGAATCGTGCTCTTGCCGCCGGGCAAGTACAGAGTCATCACTAATGGTGCGAAGGGTTTTAAAGTCTCGGAGTTTGAAAACGTAATTGTTTCCGTAGGTGGTCAAGCCCCCCTCGATATCCAATTGGGCGTGGGCGGCGATACTGCGGTGGTTGACGTTTCTGTGGTGGGGCAACTGGTCGAAACCACACGGACGTCCGTCGCTTCGACCATCAACGAGCGCGCGATTCAAAACCTGCCGGTCAATGGCCGTAACTTCCTGGATTTCGCGACCCTCACGCCCGGCGTGGTGCGTGACCCGACCCGCTCCGGCGATTTGTCGGTGGGCGGTCAGAAGGGAACATTCAACAGCTTGCAGGTGGATGGGGCCGACAACAACAACACCTTCTTTGGGCAATCATTCGGTCGCACCGGCACGCGGCCGCCTTATCAGTTTTCGGAAGAGTCGGTGGAAGAGTTTCAAGTGAATCAAAACGGCTTCTCAGCCGAGTTTGGCCGCGCGGGCGGCGCAATAATCAATGTCGTCACCAAATCAGGCACGAACACCTGGCATGGCAGCGCGTTTGAATACTTCCGGGATGAATCGTTGAATTCAAACACGCCGATCCTGACTGCGCGTGGGGTCAAGCGGCCCAAGTCTCAAATCAACCAATTTGGCGGCACCGTTGGCGGGCCGATCAGAAAGGATCGAGCCTTCTTCTTCGCGACCTTCGACGGACAGCGATCTACGGTTCCGAACGTAGTTGATGCGCCGAATTTCTCTGCCCAAACTGCCGCAATTCAGACATTGCTTTCGCCGAAAATGGGCACCTATAACGTCGGCCGTGATCAAAACGTCTTCATGTTCAAGACCGATATTCGTCTGAACAACGCGAACCAGTTAGTGCTGCGTTTAAATCAACAGAACTTTACCGGCAACAACAATGAAAATGGCGGCCCGTTGAGTGTTCAGGAACACTCGGGAAACAGCGTCGCCAAAACTACGACCTTTTCCGGTTCGTTAACGTCGACGCTCACCAACAAGACTGTTAACGAGTTTCGATTCCAATTCGGACGTGACCGCGAGCCGGGCACTGCCAACAGCGACGTGGTTGAAGCTCGCATCCAAACAGGCGGCGGGTTCCTCCAGTTGGGGCGCAATAACTTCAGCCCGCGCGAGACGACGATCAGGCGTTGGCAATTCATCGACAATATCAGCCACTCTCGTGGCGCGCACAACCTGAAGTTTGGCGCCGACCTGAATTTTGATCGGATCTTTAACTTTTTCCCAGGGTTGTTCACCGGCCAATACACTTTCAATTCGTACGCGTTATTCGCATCGAACACGCCCGCTTCATTCACGCAGAGCTTTGGCGGAGCCGGGACCTCTGGCGGCACGACCAAACCAAACCTCGCCGACTACGGGTTTTTTGCGCAGGACGACTGGCGTGTGAATCCGAAGTTAACGCTGAATCTGGGACTGCGTTACGACTATCAAAAACTGGCTGCCCCCACGGTGAGTAATCCGAGCGCGGCGCTGGCCGCGGTGGGACTGAGCACTACCACGCGGGTGCGCGATGCCAACAACTTTGCGCCCCGGTTTGGGTTCAGCTATGCAGTGGATGGAAAGACGGTTGTGCGCGGTGGCTACGGGATTTTCTTTGGGCGCACCACCGGCATCATGCTGGGCACGTCGCATTCGCAAAACGGAATTCAGGTGACCGGGGTCACGCTTAATTGCACGGCCGTACCAAATCCTTGTCTGACCTATCCGGCCACTTTTACAGCTCCACCGGCCACAGGGGCCCAGACTCCCAGCATATATCTATTTGCCAAAGACTACGCTCAACCGTACATCCAGCAGGGCCGCGCAGGGATTGAGCGCGAACTCTTCTCGAACATGAGCCTCTCGGTGACATATCTCTTCTTCAGGGGCGTACATCTTTCGCGCACGCGCGACATTAATCTGGGCCCAACAGTGGCGACCACCCTGACTGATCCAGCCGGATTGACGTTCACGGTGTTGCGTCATCCGGCAACTCGTCCGATTCCGGGTTTCACGCGCATAAACCTGTTCGAGAGCACCGCTAGTTCGCGTTACAACGGCCTGGCCGTTGAGCTGAAGCGGCGCTTTGCCAAGCATTTCCAATTCATCAGCGCTTACACCTTCTCCAGCGCCAAAGACGACAAGCCTGACCAGACGATGGTGGTGGTCGGAACCGATGACGTCAAAGGCGTGATGAATAATCTGGACATTAGCGCCGATTGGGGAAGAAGCGACCTTGATATTCGTCATCGCTTTGTCTTTAGTCCGGTTTACGAAATAGGCGCCGTTGCAAAAGATAATGCTGTCGCGAAAGCGCTGCTAAGTAATTGGGGTTTCTCCGGCATCGTCACTTTGCAAAGTGGCTTCGCTTATTCTGCTTTGATCAGCGGCGACGCAAACCGTGACGGCAATTCGGCAACCGACCGGGTACCGGGAACCAGACGTAACCAGTTCACGACCCCGAATGTTTACACTTTTGACACCCGCGTTACCAAGTCATTTTTGTTCGGAGAGAAATACAAATTGAGTTTGGTTGCGGAAGCGTTCAACCTGTTCAACCGGTCGAACATTGCCACAGTAAACACCGGCCGCTACGGTATCGCCAGCTCGTCGGCGACCACCTTGACCAATCCGGCGATTTCCACGCCGTTTGGATTTGCGCGCACATTTTTAGGAGAGCGACAGATTCAACTGGCAGCAAAGTTTAGATTCTGATCTAAGGGACTCAGCCCGCGGATGAACGCGGAAAAATTAGGCACAAAACACCAGGAGAAATTTAAAAAGCGTTCTCGCGGTCATCCCCTGCGATTCTTGTGCTCCGCGATTTCGTAGGTCCTTTTTGTGTTTCTTGCGGCTTTTCGCGGCCATCGTTCTTAGTGCCGTTCTTAGTGCCCGTTCATCCGCGGCCAATCTCTCAGTTTGTCGCTCCAAACCCATGCTTCTGTTTACATAGCCGGCAATACCTCGGTGGTTCGGTGTTGTCGACCTGGTGCCTGACCGGCTTTAGAGTGTTGAGAAACGCGAAGATTGATTTCAGATCGTCGTCAGACATCTTTCCATAGAAATACCATGGCATCGACGCATGCAGCGGTCGCGCGCCAACTTTTCCCACGCGCATAGCCTGGATGAATGTAGCTTCGTTGTAATAACCGATCCCCGAAGGTGCCGGCGTGATGTTTGCAGAGACTACATCGCCTCTGGGTTCGTGCAAAAGGAATCCGCCGGCGAAATCCATCCCCGGAATAGGCTGACCCTTTTCTTGCGGCGTATGACAGTCGGCGCATGATCCCATCTTGACGAGGTAGGCACCGCGCGTCACTTGAGAAGATAGATCGGGAGGGGTCACCGGTGCAGTGACCGGTTGCGGCATGTTCTGCATCAGGAAGTTCAGCGGGAAAGGCATCCTGGTTGTCGCCAGTTGGTTCCGCACCGGTGGGACGCTGCGAAGGTAGACGATGACAGAAGCCAGATCCTCGTCTGACATCTGGCGATAATTTGCGTAAGGCATGATGGGAAACAAGGCGCGACCATCGTGACCAATCCCTTCGCGAATCGCGCGGGCCAGGGTGTCATCAGTCCAGTTGCCTACACCAGTTTCTTTGTCCGGCGTGATGTTCGGCGCGACCAGCCATGGCAGGTCCTGATCCGCCCAGATGTGGCCAGAGCCTTCTCGCCCCGCAACTGGCGGCGCGCCTTGTTTTGACCAATCCGCGTCCGTATGACAACCAAAACATCCATTTACGCCATCGACCAAATATTTTCCGCGCATCAGGCGGGCGGGCGTCGACTCGAATTTCCGATCCGTCAGAGCGCGCTTTCTGGCGCCGATAAAGGGCCGCCAACCGATGGTGAAAGTAATGCCGAGAGTGATTAGAACTATCAATGATAGAAGGACAATTGCGAGAATTTTTCTCCTCGGACGTCGTGCCATAGTCTCCTATGCTCCTGCTTCCTTCATAAACCCAATTATGGCCCTTGCGGCGCGTTGCGAACCGCCTGGCTCTCCGATCTTTTTCATGCCATCTTTCAGTTCGGACCGCATTGCCAGATTGCGATCGGGATCCAGCAAGGAAATCAACTCGCTCGCTAATGTCTCACCGGTGAAATCATCCTGAATCAATTCAGTCGCCAACCGGCGGCCGGCGATAAGATTTACCAGGCCAAAATGTTCAGTCGTGATCAGGCTGCCGAGCGCATGCCAGTTCACCGTCGACTCCTTATAAACGATCACCATAGGCGTGGCTAACAGCCCGGCTTCCAAAGTCGCAGTCCCGCTTGCTATTGCCGCCACATCGCAGGCGGCCAGCGCTTCGCGTGTTTCGTGATGGATGACCCGCAATGAATCCATCGGCAATGATGGGCGCCCGTGTGCGGCGACGATCTTTTTCGCTTCGTCGATATGCCGATTCGGCGCGACCACGACAATAAACTGCGCATCCCGGCGCTGCTGCCGGATCGGTGTGATCGCGTCCAGCATTGGCGGCAGAATGCGTATCAACTCTTTGTGACGGCTACCGGGCAATAAAGCAACAATGGGACGCGACGAATCCAGGTCATTTCGCCGGCAGAATTCTGCGCGTTTGAAACGCGGATGCAGCGCGCCTGCGAGCGGGTGGCCGACATATTCAACCCGAGTTATGCCACGCGCTGCGTACCAATCTTTTTCAAAAGGCAGAATGGAAAGCAGCAGGTCGACGTTTCGTTGAATGGTGCGCGCCCGGTACGAGCGCCACGCCCAGAGCTGTGGACTAATATAATAGATGACCGGAATGTGACGGCGATGAAGCCAGCGCGCCAGGCGCAAGTTGAAGTCCGGCCAATCAACCAGAATTGCAGCGGCCGGCGTGCGTTTTTCGGCAGCACGTTTCAGTTCCGCAAAGGCGCGCCAAAATTTTGGCAGCGCGCGGCCCACCTCCCATAATCCGAGTATCGCCAATTCGTCCGCTTTGACGATCGAGTCGACGCCGGCGGCGCGCATTTGTATTCCCGTCGAGCCAAAGAATTCAAATTGAGTTTCAGGCGCAGCATCGCGCAGCGCGCGCACCAGTGAGGCTGCGTGGGCATCACCCGAAGCTTCGCCGGCGACAATCATTAAGGGAAGTGAATTCATTCTTATCTACGAATCCAGCGATCGGTGTCAGAACCCCGAGCGATAGCGAGGGGATCATCCGCTCAGGGCCCGCTTAACGGTGCCGAGATATCGATCATGTTAGCTACTCGCCCTGATCATATTCGACATTAGCGATAGCCTTGGCCAATTGTTCTTCAGTCCATGATTAGTTCGGACATTCAACGTCCACAATGTCCACTTCCGAATCTTGCAAGTACTTCGAATTCCAGACTCAGCCAATGATCTTTGGAAGCGGTCCAGAGCTACAGGTGACTGTTTCATTAATCTGCGATCATGATTGATTCGCTGAATACTGGGTGGCAGCAGCGGAGAGTTGTAAGTTCGATGATTTCGATCGACGGACCCTCGTTCATCGCCGTGCAGCCACGTCCCAAAGCATCTAAACGTGATTAAATAGCCAAGCGGCGAGTTACGTTGGTCAAATTCAATATAGTCTCTTTTCACAATTGCCGCACGTCCTATGATTCAGGTAAAGAGGACGTCAGGAGATGAGTGAGCGATCCGGTCGCTATCGCTTCTGACACTACCTTGCTTTACGTTACATCTTGTCGCTCATCGCGCGCGCATGTTAGCATCGGCGCATTCCGTTAGTGAAAACGGCGCGCGCCTGCTGCGACTCTTTTCGGTTTCGCAGAAGGCGCGATTGATTATAGTGTCGGCGCTTTGTCGCTCACTGTCGGAGTGCGCGGCTCAGACGTGAGTTAGCGCTACGGTTTGCGGCGAACTCGCTTTCGGGTTTGAATTTGGGTCCGGTGAGAAAACTAACGCACGAATTTCGCTGGGCGCTGAGCCTTCACATAAGTTGTGCACTTACGGGCGCGTGCACACTCTTCGGCTGCGCAGCTCTCATTCTGATTTTTGCGCCGGCTTTTCCGGCCCAGCAACCCAATCCCGTCGATCGCAAAGTCGAAAATCCGGTCACCGACACCCCTTACGTCAATCCCTTGCAACAGGATCAACCGGTGCGTCCGCCGGCAACTAAGATTCAGGGGATCCAGCCTGGCGATGAGTTGCACGTAAGTTGTGCGCGCGAATCGGTCACGGGCACCAAGGAAGCCCGTGTGGAAGTCTGTGAGGGCGCCGTCGACGCGCGCATCGGCACTTTCCGATTGCAGGCTGACAAGATAACGACGTACGACGCGAAAAACCTGGTGGTCGCGGACGGCAACGTCGTGTTCGATCAGGGGGACCAGCAACGAATCACCGGCAGTCACGCTGAATGGAATTACAAAACGAAGACCGGCTTCTTTGAAAACTCGACCGGCTATACCAACCAGACGAACGACGGCACGCGCATGTATTTCATCGCCGATCGGGTTGAAAGAGTCAGTCTCACGACGATTGTTCTGACCAACGTCGAGATAACCGCGTGCGATGAAGAAAAACCGAAATGGAGTTTTCATGCAAAGAAAGCCCGCATCAAGACCGGCGATCGCGCACGCATCACTTCCCCGACGTTTCGCATCAAGAATGTGCCCGTGATGTACCTGCCTTACGCTTCGATGTCGCTGAAACACATCGATCGCGCGTCAGGTTTTCTGACGCCGACATTCAGTGTTTCGGGACAGAAGGGCTCGCGCATTTCTGAGGCGTACTATCTGACGTTGGGGCGTTCGGCGGATGTCACTTTGCGCGGGGACCTGTTCTCGAAGCGCGGCATTGGCATCGGCGGCGATTTGCGGACGCGCGCCAACTCGCGCTCGTTTTTGAACATGGGCTTCTACGCGGTAAAGGATCGAATATTTGGCCCAAAGAAAGACGCCCAGCATCCCGATCAGGGCGGCTCGAGCTTTTACATCGACGCGGTCCATTATTTTCCCAACGGATTTCTGGCGGCGGCCGACGTCAACATCACTTCCAGCCTGGCTTTTCGCCAGATTTTTTCAGATTCGATTCAGCAGGCGATCTCGCCGGAAGAGCGTTCGCAGGTTTTTCTCAATAAGAATTACAACGCCTACAGCTTCAATGTGCGGATGAACTCGCAAGCGACGTCGCTGCAAAATTCGCAGATTCGCATTCGTGAGTTGCCGAGCATTTCGCTGGATCGCCGGCCCTCGCCGCTTCCGTGGTTGAAGAAGATTCCCCTTTATTATTCTTTCGAGAGCGCGGCCGAAGGAGTCAGCCGCAAAGAAACCCCGGGCGATTTCTCGAGCTTCGTTGCCGGCGCGGGCCGTTCGCCAATCATCACGCCATCGGTCGTGCA
This sequence comes from Pyrinomonadaceae bacterium, assembly GCA_046262835.1. Classification (GTDB taxonomy): domain Bacteria; phylum Acidobacteriota; class Blastocatellia; order Pyrinomonadales; family Pyrinomonadaceae; genus UBA11740. The sequence continues at coordinate 9,691 of JBHELZ010000048.1, read as the reverse complement.
ACGTCTGGACCTCCATCCCAGCGTCGAGTTGCCGCTGAGCTTTGGCGGTTGGTCGTTAACGGCGACCGCGGGCGCCCGGGCGACTTATTATTCCAATTCGATCGATCCTACGACTCAATTCGTCTCAGCGCGGGATGTAATTCGCGGCTATGGGGAATTCGAACTGGATCTGCGGCCGCCGGCGCTGGCGCGCAACTTCGGGCGCAGCGATGGCTCGGTCCGGTTCCGCCACGTGATCGAACCCTATTTGATCTATCGCCGGGTGGCGGGTATCGACAACTTCCACCAGATAATCCGGTTTGATTACGTTGACGCAATCGCCGACACGAATGAGATCGAATACGGCATTACTAATCGGTTTTTCACCAGGCGATCGACAGAGACGGTCAGCAAGAAAGCTGCGCGCGTTGCCCGCGAGAAAAAATCGCTGGCCACCCAACCGTACGAAGCCCTGTCGATCACAATCCGCGGAAAATACTTTTTCGACCCCTATTTTGGCGGCGCGCTGCTTCCTGGGCGTCGCAATCAGTTTGATCCGATCGATACGTTTTCGGCTTTTACGTATGGGGCCGTGCCGCGAAAATTTTCGCCCGTCAACGTCGACGTTCGCTACCGGCCCAGCCAGGATCTGCTGGCTGATTTTCGCGCAGACGTCGACACCAAAGGCGGCGGATTACGAGCAATGTCCGCGACCTTTGGACTGAATCGCCCACTGGTCCAGGCGTTCTCGACCTTTTATTACACGCGGGCCGTCCAACTGGTCCCATCGTTACGGCAGTATGCGAACGCTAACGGCACCGAGCCCGGGACTTTGCGTGGATCACAATGGAGCCCTTCGTTGTTCCTGGGTGACAAAGAGAGAGGTTTGTTCGGCGGCATATCGCTGTTCTTTGATTTTCAAAAGCATCCGTTTGCCGGCAGCAATCGCGCGCTGATTAGCTCGACGGCGACCATCGGCTATACCTGGAAGTGCTGCATGATTACGGCACAGGACTTCACTTTCAACGTGGGGTTGCGCAACGAGAACCGGATCGTTTTCGCGTTCCGCCTAAATGGCATTGGGACCTTCGGCACAGAGAAGATCGGGCAGTGGGCGAAGTAGTCGATTGGAGCGGCAACGGCTTTGCCTCAAAAGTCGTTGTTCGAGCGATTGAGCAAGGACGGATAAGGGAGTGCCGTAGGCACTCAATGTTTATAGAAATCGCATTGATTTCTTTCTTCCTCATGCATCGAGCGAAATGCTCCGCATTTCGCTCGATGCGAATCTGATCAGAGGTAATCCCGTAGCTATAAACATTTCGCCGCTTTGCGGCGATGTGCCCCTGGATTTCCTCGACCGACTTTGAGGCAAAGCCGAGCGCAACCGTCCCCGGTTGCGGCTTTAAATCAGGATGCAAGCGAGACGCTTGCGCTCCAGTCAACTGGCGATGTTCACCGACTGGAGCGCAACCGTCCCGGTTGCTGGTTCTGAATCAGGATCCAAGCGTGGACCCTTGCGCTGCAATCATTAATCGTTGACAACCTCACCTCTGAATAATTAGAGTTATTTGGTCAGACTATTTTGCGCCTACGCCAACAACCGTTTTAACTCTTCCTTCATCAAAGAAAACGCCTCTACCATTCCGGAAGTCCCCTGTATGACACACAAAACTTTAGCAACTATTGCGACTGTAACCCTGCTCCTCGTACTCATGATTTGGAGTTTTGGATCTTCGGCAGCCAACAACAACCAGAACGCACCGGAGCAAAATCCCGGCGCGGCGGAGCAAATAGGCAGCGTCTTTCAGGATGAAGCAGAGAACGAGCCTGATGCGGATCTCGGCAAGTTCGGGTCGCGCGTCGATCGTGACGAGTATCTGCGCGCGCGAGATGAATACATCGCGCGCAAGCGCGGCATTGAGCCCGGACGTCCGTTCGATCCCACTTTGCGTGGTCGCGCCATCCAGCAAATGGATCGGCAGGAGAAGAACAGCCGCCTGGAATCGATCGTCAACGGAGACTTAACGCCGGCAGCGGGCGGAGCATGGACCCCGATTGGCCCATTCACACTGCCGAATGGCGTGGGAAGTAATAGTGGCCCGACCAGTGGGCGCGTGACGGCCATTGCTGTCGATCCTACGAACTCACAGAAGGTTTATTTGGGCACGGCCCAGGGCGGTGTGTGGCGTTCCACGGACGGTGGAACCACTTGGGCTTCGATTTTCGACAACGCCCAATCGATGGCGATCGGCGCCTTGGCGGTCGCTCCTTCCAGTCCAGGTACGCTTTATGTGGGCACAGGCGAATTCAATTCCTGCGGCGATTGCTTTTTCGGCGTTGGACTTTATCGAGTCGATAATGCCGACACGTCCGCGACGCTGGTTGGTCCCATCAATCCTTCACAAACCATTGGCAATCTCACTTACAACATTTTCAATGGACGTTCGATTACCAGGATTTTGGTCAATCCGAACGACGCCGGAATGATCTGGGTTTCAACCGCTCGCGGCGTGGGCGGCAGCGGCGCGAATGCGCTCGGATTAATCCCGCAGGTCGCGCCCCGCGGGGTCTTTCGATCGTCGGACGCGACTTCGGCAAGTCCTACGTTTCAAAAATTGACCGTCAACCAGGACGCCAGTGTTGATTCGCCTGGCACTGGTAATGCGGACGTTGTTGACATGGTAATGGAGCCGGGCACGCCCAATAATATCCTGGTGGGCGTCATCGGTTTGACCAGCGGACTCGGAGGAATTTATCGGACGACGAACGCGACGACGGGCACGCCGACGTTCACTCAGGTGTTTCCAGCGCCAACAACCGGCGTCCGTGTTAGTCTCGCGATTAATAAAGTCGGCAGCACGATAACCGCATACGCTGCCACCAGCGAGACGCCGCCCAGCGGTTCATGTACGACGACCGCAAACTCCGGGCTCATACGCAAGCAGGTGGATCCGTTCAATAGCAATGCAACGTGGGCAACTTCGCTCGCCGGCGGCACGGGTTTCTGTTCGGGACAATGTTTCTATGACATGCCGATCGCGGTCGATCCGAATGATGCCAACCATGTTTATATCGGAGGACAGGCTGGTGGTTCCTGCGGCGGCGTGGTAAGGCAAGCAACTGACGGTGGCGCCGCTGCGAGTGGGACGGGTGCATTCGCGAATGACAGTTCGGGCTTGCACGCAGACGATCATGCTTTGGTTTTTGATGGCGCCGGCAATATTTATTGCGGCAATGACGGCGGCGTGTGGAAAAGGTCAGCAACTGCCACAACTGGAACCGCCTGGACCAATCTTAACAGCGCGCCTCTCAACACTCTGCAATTCGAAAGCATCGCGGTTCATCCGACTGATCAATTCCTGATGATTGGCGGCACGCAGGATAACGGCACTGAATTTCAGCAGACTTCGGCCGGCAATTGGCGCAGAGCAGAGAGCGGCGATGGTGGTTACTCGTTAATTGATCAGAGCGCCACCGACACTACGAACGTGACGATGTACCACACGTTCTTTAACAACAATACGCAGCTGGGTTTTGATCGAATCTTGAAGAGCGCGTGCTTGCCGGTCTTCGATTCATGGCCGGTGCGCGGTGTTGGCTTTGGGGCGAACGATTCAACCCCCGTCCCCTGCGACGGAAATACGCCGCTCGTGCAAACGAACGGGCTCGTGCTTACCTCGACCGTCCTGTTCTATGCGCCGATGGCTTTAGGCCCCGGCTCGCCAAATACAGTCTATTTTGGCGCCGACCGTTTGTACCGTTCATTCGATCGCGGCGACACCATGCAGACGGTCAGCCAGGCGCCGATATCGGGAGCATCTCCTATCAGCACAATCGCCATTTGGAACCGCGGCGATAACATTCGCATGATCGGATTACAGAACGGTCAGGTGTGGGCGACTTCAACCGGCGCTTCGACGCTGGTCAATATTTCACCCTCGCTTCCCGCGAATCCCACGGGCAGCGTCACCAACAAATTCATCGGTCGCGCGATAATCGATCCCAACAACAAGGACGTCGCTTACGTCACCCTGTCTTACTACGCGCCGGCAGGTCAGGGAATCTGGAAGATTACCAATCTCAATGCAGCGGCTGGCGCTTCGCCCGGGACACCGGTTTGGGCGGCGGCGGGAAGCGGGATTCCCAGTGTGCCGATCAACGCGTTCGCAATCGATCCATTGAACTCGAATAACTTGTATGCCGGTACGGACATTGGCGTTTACTTCTCCAGTGACGCCGGCGCCAGCTGGACACCGTTTGGAAGCAGCTTGCCGCGGGTCGCTGTCTTTGATTTACAAATTCAGCCGACCAGTCGAATGCTCAGGGCCGCCACCCACGGACGCGGTATCTGGGAGACGGCGCTGATTAACCCGGCCGCCTCGACAATTCAGATTAACGCGGGCGCAAGTACAACTTCCATCACGGAAGGAACCGGCAGCGCGTCTGTGGATGCGACGGTGACGGTAACGCGATCCGGTGACATCTCTTTTCCGGCCACTGTTAATTACGCAACCGGCGACACGTCCGGAGCCAATGGTTGTGCCGCGAATACCGGCGCCGCTTCATCGCGCTGCGACTACATCGCGACGTCAGGGACCTTGAATTTCGCAGCGGGCCAGGCTTCACAGTCTATCTCTATTCCCATCACATATGATTCCTATGTCGAGAGTCCGGAAACCTTTAACGTGACGCTCAGCACGCCGGCCGGGTTGAACGCCGGACTGGGTGCACCATCAACGATAGCCATCACGATCAACGACAGCGGCTTTACCGGACCAAACCAGATCGACAACGCCAGCTTTTTTGTCCGCGAACACTATGTTGACTTTCTCAATCGGGAGCCCGATGCCTCAGGTCTCGCGTTCTGGAACAACCAAATGACCAATTGCGGGGCCACGGATTTGATGGTTTGTCGCATCAACGTCAGTGCCGCATTCTTTCAGTCAATTGAATTCCAACAGACCGGCTATCTCGTTGAGCGAATTTACAAAGCGGCGTTCGGCGACGCTAACGGTACTTCCGCAACGGGTGGAAATCACACTCTGAAAGTGCCGATCGTCAGACTTAATCAGTTTTTGCCAGACACGCAGCGCATTGGTCAGGGTGTGATTGTCGGCCAGGGAAATTGGCAACCGCAGCTGGATAATAATAAGAATGCGTTCACGGAAGAGTTTGTGCAGCGCCCGATCTTCCTGGCGGCCTTGCCTTTGGCTTTAACACCCGCGCAATTCGTGGACACGCTGAACGATAATGCGAAGGACAACACCAACGCCAAGCCTTTGTCGCCGGCGGAACGCGACAACTTGGTTAACGGGCTCACGAATGGAACGATGACGCGGGCCCAGGTCCTCCGCGCCGTCGCTGAGGATCCCGATCTTGCGAATTCCGAGAAGAATCGGGCCTTCGTGTTGATGCAGTACTTTGGCTATATGCGGCGCAATCCGAACGACCCGCAGGATACCGACTATGCGGGATACGAATTCTGGCTTGGCAAGCTGAACCAGTTCAACGGCGACTTCATCGCCGCGGAAATGGTTAAGGCGTTTATAACTTCAGACGAGTATCGCCATCGGTTCGCAGTGAACTAATTATTTGTGGAGCAACCGCGCGCGACTCATGTGAAACTAAGCGGAGTGGCCACTTGCGGTTGCGGTTCGCCAACGCTTACAATGGGCGGCCTTGGCTGTTGGTATCAAAATATCGCATTTTCTTACTGATTTTGGCCTAAACCCAGCAGGCCAAGATTAGCACTAGATCGAGTTTCGGTTTCTTAATGATCAGACTGGTTATTGCCTTTTTGAGCGCCGCATCGGCGTGTATGCTCGTCGCGGGGGCGCTTTCTTCTGCCCAATCGACGTCCACGTCTACGCCTGACGCCTATGTCACTCAGATCACGAACTCGGATCGTTTCTCGGCGACTACACAGGCGGGGTCGTTCGCGAGCGACGTAACGGCAAACGGCCGATTTGTCGTCATCGAATCGAACGGCGATATCGCGACGGAAAAAACCGCGACCCGCAATAATCAAGACGGTAATCTCGAGATTTTTCTTTACGACTATGCGCAGCGGCGCACTTTTCAACTTACCAATACCCGCAGCGTTTTGAAGCCGCCGGGGACTCCGTCACCCAGCCCGAGTCCCAGCCCCAGCCCGAGTCCGAGCGTCTCGCCGAGTCCCACGCCAACGGTTAGTCCGACGCCGCCAGTAGACGAGCCGACGAATATTCAGATCGAGATCAGCAACAATCGCCCGATGATAAGCGTCGAGCCGGTCCTTTCGAGCGGCAATCGCACTTATACGATTGTGTTTAGTTCGAATGCTCCGATCACCCCCGCGAATTTCGACGGGGCTGATCCGGGAGCGCCGACGAACACTGATATGAACCAGGAAATCTGGACCTATCAGTTCACCATTGCGGACACGGCAAATCTTTCCAGTGGCGCCGACCTTGGGCCTGTAGATCTAACCAGCGGCACATTCACGCGGATCACGAACACACCCGCGAGCCGGGCACCCTCGCCGGGAGGTTCAGCCAACGGTGCCAGCTTCTCTCCATTTATTGCTGACGACAATCGAGACGCCACTGTCAGTGATAACGGCAACACAATTGCTTTCGTCTCGACCCGGAACCTGACCGGCAACAACGCCGACGGGAATCCCGAAGTCTTTCTATCCAGAGGCGGTGCCTTTACACAGGTCACGAGCACGACGACGATCTCGCTGAACAATCCAATCTTCAGCTCCAATCCATCGCTGTCCGGTGATGGATCTGTAATCACTTTCATCTCCAACGCGAACCTGACCGGCAACAACGACGATGGCGGCGGATTCAGTAATGCCGAGATTTATGTAGCTAATTTTAATGGCACGACCGTGAGCGGATTACGCCAGGTGACCAAAACAAAAAATGGTTTGCCGGTAGCCACGCCCAGCGTCAGTCCCGATCCATCGGCGAGCGCAAATATCCTGACGTTCGGACGTCGATTAAGTCGTGACGGCCGGTTTATTGCGTTCGAGTCAATCGCCAGCGATCCCAAAGCTAACGGAGCGAATACTAATTTTTATACTCCGTTTGTTTATGACATGTCGACGGATACGTTTGCCCAAGTCGGCCCACGCGCCACCAGTACGCAAATCGATCCGGTGCTTCATGTGCCGGTTTTCACTGATTATGGAGCGCCGAATTGCAATCTCGGTCCTTTGACGCCGTGCTCCGTAATGTGGACCTCGGCGCTCAATTACAAGTCCGACGGCACACTGGTTACCGATAGCACGGGATTGAATCCGGATAGCGTGACGCAAATCTTTCTGGCGCCGCTGCCGCTGCAAACCAGCGGACCTTTCACGCGCATTTCGAATTTCCCCCTGGTTGGTGGCGGGACCGGCGCAATTGCCAGCAACAGTCGCCGGCGTTTTGCATTCTCTCGTCCGGCTGAATTGGGCCTCGGAAATCCGGACTCGTCGAGCGAAGTCTTTTACCAGTTATCGCCAGCCATTACGACGGAATCAACCGGCACACTGTCGTTGTTTACGGGCGCCAGCCTGATGACTGTTCCGGTGGCCAGCCCAACTGCGACTCCGAGTCCAAATGTCAGTCCGACGCCGAGCCCGAGCCCAAGTCCGTCGCCGACTCCATCTGTCAGTCCTAATGTTAGTCCGGTGGGACTAGCGGCAGGTGAGGTAAGCGTGGCCCAATCGACCATTAGTCTGGCGCCTTCGAGCGCGACTGTCAGCAACGCGAACGCATCCGAATCGAAGCGCGCCCCGTCGCTCCCAATCGAGTTGAATGGAGTTTCAGTTTCAATCAATGGCGCCGCCTGCGGACTTTATGCAGTCAGCTCTGGGCAGATTAGGTTCGTTGTGCCCAAGGGATTCAGACCAGGCATTTTTCCGATCGCAATCAACAACAACGGGACCGTAATTCGCGGCGCCCTCAACATTGTCGCGGCGCAGCCTGACATTTTTACCAGCACTAATGGCCCAGGCGGAAGGGCCGTAGTGTGCAATGCTACCAACCCCGCCGTTTGCACCGCCGAGCCATTCACGGTAACGACAAACAACGGCACGGGCACGCAAGCCGCGACGATTCTGCGGGTCTCCTTAACAGGTGTGCGCAACAATGCGAACAGCAGTATCAATGCGACGATAGGTACCACCGTTATCGCCGCCGGCAGCAACACGCCTTCTGATTTACCGGGCACGGATCTGGTTACTTTTACGTTGCCGGCAACGGTTGACGTCGGAGATTTGCCGATTGTGATCACAGTTGGCCCGGCCTCCAGCCGCGACACAACGACCGCGCCGCATATCACGATTAATGCCGGCGCCTCGCCCCTTCCGAACCAGATCGATGGGACATCGTTCTTTGTCAGGCAGCAGTATCTGGACTTTTTGAATCGTGAACCCGATGCCACCGGTTACGCGTTCTGGCAGAACGAGATCAATTCGTGCGCGGGTGATGCGCAGTGCGTCGAGGTCAAACGCATCAACGCGTCGGCGGCTTTCTTCTTATCGATTGAATTTCAGCAGACCGGCTATCTGGTTTATCGAACTTACAAAGCTGCGTACGGCAATCCGGATTTCAACGGTGGAAAAGCTCCGGTGCCAATCACGCTTCAACAATTCCTGCCCGACACGCGCGCTCTCGGCAATGGGGTAATCGTCAACCAGGGAAATTGGCAGCAACAGTTGGAAGATAACAAGAACGCGTATTTTGTTGCGTTTGTAACCCGGCCGCAGTTTGCTACCGCGTACCCAAGCAGTGGAGCGGGAGCTCTGACCGGCCAACAGTTCGTCGACAAACTCTACACCAACGCCGGCATCGCTCCGGCTTCGGCCCCGAATCGGGCCGCCGCCCTCGACGAATTCAACTCATTGCCGCCGACAGACAACACGGCCCGCGCCCATGCTCTGCGATGGGTCGCTGAAGATTCCATGCTGTACCAGCAGGAATTCAACCGCGCTTTCGTGCTGATGGAGTACTTCGGCTACCTGCAACGCAATCCATACGATCCGCCGGAAGCGACTCTTGATTATCAGGGCTATAATTTCTGGCTGGGCAAGCTGAACCAGTTCAACGGCGATGTCATCAAAGCCGAAATGGTCAAAGCCTTCATTTTTTCCAACGAATATCGTCAGCGGTTCGGGCCCTGAAGTCAGAACCGCCTTTAGTCAGCGGGCGGTTGATCTCAACGGGAATCTTCGTATAACTCGCCTTTCAACTACCCGGTGGTTGTAACTTTGCACCCCGATGCGCGTAGGACTCGACGGTTCTCCACTCTGCAATTCGCTCACCGGTGTTGGCCAGTACACCTTTGAACTCGCGCGCGCCCTGGCTGCCAGTTATACCGCGGATGAATTCCAGTTAATTTCTCCCAAACCATTTAATCCGCAGATCGTTGCGCAGAGTGAACGCAATCGCCTGCCTAATCTGGAGTTTGTTAATCCGGAATCATCGACCATGCGCGGGCGTTGGTGGTCAATCGATTTGCCCCGTTACCTCAGGCGGTCACATTTCGATCTATTTCACGGCACCAACTATGAAATTCCGCTTTGGCGGCGCGTTCCCACCGTTGTTACCGTGCACGATTTATCATCAGTTTTGTATCCGCATCTACATCGCCGGGCGCTGGCGCGGCGAATGCGCCTGCATCTTCCACTCGCGGTAAAGCTGGCGACGTCGATCATTACCCCGACTGAGGTCGTGAAGCG
>JBHELZ010000047.1:0-25401 GCA_046262835.1 Pyrinomonadaceae bacterium | reverse complement strand
TTTCCGTACGATGAGAAAACAAGAATTCAACTGGTAGAAGCAAATCGCGCATCTACTGTATGCCATCCGTTGCGACAAGGGTGAAGCCTAAACAGGACTGTCATCTACTTTACCTCGGCCTCGGCGCCGGGAAACCCGGAAGGAACTTCGGGTGTCCGCAGAATTTTCTCAGGAAGACTTTTCCCGGAGCAAGGCTGCGACCCTCTCGGTAGTGTCTTAAGACACTACCACCCTCTCGGCACCTTTTTAATGCTCGTTCCATCCGTCTTATTGCCCCTCGTCCGGCTCTGACAACACAATCGGCCCAGCCAGGGTCGTCCGTTAAACTGTCTCAATCCTATGTTCTGCCGGCAACGAAGATAGAGGAATGGCTGACGAGAAGTCCTTAACGAGTTATTGATTAATTATTAACGAGTTGTGAGCGTCAGGATGGGTGAGCAGCGCCAGCATTGCTTATACGAGTTCGGCCCCTTTTGCGTGGACACGCGCGAACGCGTGCTGCTGCGTGACGGCAAGCCGGTGCCGCTCAAGCCGAAGGTATACGAGACGCTCCTTGCACTCGTTAAAAAGAGCGGACACGTGGTAGACAAAGAGGCGCTCATGAGAGACGTCTGGCCCGATGCATTCGTCGAGCAGGACAACCTCACCGCCAACATCTTTCGCGCGCGTCCATACTTTTCCGAGGGATCTAAAGGCTGATGTTTTAATTAAGAGACCTTTTATTGGACGCTACGGAACCAATGCGATCCTGCAAGTGATTTAGAATCTTTGGCGTCCCGTACGGGAGTCGAACCCGTGTCGCCGCCGTGAAAGGGCGGTGTCCTAGGCCACTAGACGAACGGGACGCGTGTGAAAAATTGTGCCAGGAAAATTGAAAGAGTTACGTTAGCGTAAGCGAAAAGGTAGTGTCAAACCTCGATCACTGCACGTTGTTGATGACGCGATCGACTATTTGCTGATCCGCCTCAGTTCCGAAAACAAATCGAACAGCGAATCCCATTTCACTAATGTCATAGACCACATTTCCCCATAAGGTTGTGACTTCACCGGGTAACATCAACTCGAGCCGCGCCAGTTCTCCGCGTGTGACTTCGCCGCCGGTTAATACAAAACAACCGGTCGAACTGACATCGCAGACGTCTCCGCGCCCCTCCATCTTGAGCGTTTCCCATCGCACCTTGACGTTCGCGCGAAATCTTTGTGATGTGCGCCGCTCTTGCATCAGTTTTACTTCAATCTATAATTGACTTGCCTGGTTCTCAGTTCGACTTTGTCGAGCTATTTACTTTAACACACGGAGTTCATCCCAATGACTAAACGATTGTTCATCGCACTCGCATCAGCGGCAGCCCTTTTCTCAACAGCGGGCCTGGTCATGGCCCAACACGACATGGGCGGCGGTACTCCCTCCGGCGTCGCCACCGGTGGTGGGACATCGACCCGCAGCACGACGCCAATCAGGCGGGCTCCGGCACGCAGAACCGGACCGGCCCGTACGCCCGCGCCGGTAAGAAGGGGCATTACTGCCGATCAATATAATGCGCAAGGCGACGAGTTCTTCAAAGCTCAGAATTATGACGACGCGCTCGAAGCGTATCAAAGAGCGGTCGCATTAAAGCCCCTGGCCGGCGCTTACTATCACATCGGCTGGATTTATAACGATCGAGATGACTTTGATAATGCGCTTACGGCGTTGCAGCAATCGGTACGGCTTAATCCAAACGACGCAGTGGCATTCAATGAACTGGGGTATGCTTATCGAAATCTGAAGCAATTCGATCAAGCCTTAAGCGCCTATCGCCAGGCCATTCAATTGCGCAATGATTACGCCCAGCCTTTTTACCAGATGGGCTGGATCTACAACGAGCGAGAACAATTTGCCCAGGCCATTGAACCGCTGAAGCGGGCCACTTCACTTAAAGAAGATTACCCCGAGGCTTACCAGGAGTTGGGCTATTCCTTTTATAAACTCAACCAGTCGCAGGAAGCGATCGCTGCATATCAGCGCTCGATTGAGCTGAAACCTGATTTGGGTGTGTCTTACCTGGGTCTTGCGGACGTCTACTATTACCAGACCAAACAGTACCGGGAAGCGCTGGCCGCGTATCGAGAGGGCGTCAAGCTTAAAGACGATAATCCGACTGCCTTTTACAACCTGGCCTGGTGCGCTAACGAATTAAATGAGCATGGCGTCGCGGCCGATGCCGCTCGCCAGGCGATCGCGCTGCAATCCAATTATCCCGAAGCGTATGCCGAGCTGGGATATGCGAAGCGAAAATTGAATGCGTTAAACGAAGCGCTCGCCGCATATCAACAGGCGATCAATCAAAAACCGGGGTATGGCATCGCGTATACGGGACTGGGCGATACCTACTTCGAGCTGAAGCAGTACAGCCAGGCAGTTGTGCCATACGAGCAAGCGCTGAGGATCTCGCCGAATAATGCGCGCGTTCATTACAATGTTGGCTGGTCTTACAACGATCAGTCACGCTTTGCAGAAGCAGCGACGCATTTGAATGAAGCTGTCAGGCTCAAGCCCGAATACGTTGAGGCGCACAGCGAGCTTGGCTTCTCGTACTACAAGCTGCATCGGTTGCCGGCCGCGCTGGAGGAGCTGAGAACTGCGATCAGGCTGAAGAACGATTATGCTACGGCCCACTTGTACCTGGGTTATGTTTATATCGAACAGAAAAACAAAGCCGGCGCGCAGTCTGAGTATGTGATTTTGAAGAGACTGGATCCCGGCAAGGCGCAGCAGCTCTTTGATGCGGCGCCGCCCAGTATGCGGAATTAGACAGAACTTGCGGGAAGCCCGCTCGTCAGGAATGGCTTAATTATTCGGCGAGCCCTTGCTGACGCGCCGGCTTCTGAGACGACTGCACTCAATGCCTATCGCGATAGTTCATCATCCTGTTTTCGAGAAACATGACACCGGACCAAATCATCCGGAGCGTCCCGAGCGATATCGCGTGACAATCGACGCATTGCGGGCCGATAAAGATTTGTGGGGGAAGGTCGTCGAGATTGAAGCCGACGAAGCAAGGCGCAGCGATATTCAAGCTTGTCACACGCCACAACATTTCAAACACGTCGAAGAAGCAGTCCGCGAGGGGCGCGGTTATCTGGATGCGGACACAATGGTGTCGGGTAAATCATTCGAAGCCGCGATGCGCGGAGCGGGAGCCGCCTGTCGCGCAATAGACACAGTTGTCACAGGCGCGGCGAAAAACGCGTTTGTGCCGGTGCGACCGCCGGGACATCACGCGACTCCGGATCGCGCGATGGGATTCTGTCTTTTCAACAACGTGGCCGTCGCCGCGCGTTATGCCCAGAAGCAATATAAAGAGGTTGAACGCGTTGCCATTCTGGATTGGGATGTGCATCACGGTAATGGCACGCAAGGCATCTTTTACGATGACAGTTCGGTCTTCTATTTTTCGATGCACCAGTACCCGTGGTATCCGGGTACCGGCTCGCGCGCAGAAACCGGCCAGGGACGGGGCCGCGGCTACACTCTGAATGTGCCGATGCGAGCAATGACGGCGACGAATGATCAGCGCAGCGCGTTCGATTCCGCGATCGAAGAAATTGCTTCAAAGTTTACGCCCGACCTCGTGATTGTCTCGGCCGGGTTTGACGCTCACCGTGACGATCCGCTCGGGCAATTGCTTTTAACTGACGATGACTTTGTGCAAATGACTCGGGTCGTCAAGGAATGGGCCGCTGAGACGTGCCGAGGGCGCGTGATCTCCTGCATGGAAGGCGGTTACAACCTCGAGACTTTGGGCGAAACTGTCAAGGCCCACGTCCGCGAGTTGCAAAATTAGTCAAAAGCATTGGACCGCCACGGTAATCGGCGGCCTCAGGTCCGTTGGCGGTACTCTGCAGGCTCCACGGTTGGGCTGCAAGCCGATTCGATTTAAGACCTTATCTTATCCCGGGCCGCGCTCCCCGCACTTGCGCCTCCCCCTGTACAGCCAAACAGGTGTGGGGTAAACTCTCGACACTTAACAAAGCCACAATTCGTCCAAACTTCCTCGGGGGATACAGCTATGCCGGATCTGGAAATCACTTGTGCCGAGTGCGGAACCGCTTTCCCATTCACCGAACGAGAACAGGATTATTATCGCGAGCGGGGATTGAGTCATCCCAAACGGTGCAAACCCTGTCGCGATGCGCGCCGCTCGAATTTTGGGGGGCCGCGCCAATCAGCAGGCGGTGGTGGCGGCGACCGTGAGCGGTTCGAAATCGTTTGCGATCAATGTGGGAAGACGGACACTGTCCCCTTCAAGCCACAGGAGGGTCGGCCGATCCTGTGTAGCGATTGCTTCAGCGCCAGCCGCCAGAATCGCGGAGCATGAAAGTCGAGTTTAGGTGTTCGCGACTCGCAATCGGAAGCTGTCCCTGGCGGAACGGCTTCAGCACCGCACCTTAGGTGACAATGTTTTGTAAACGGAAGGACTTTTGAAGGCTGCCGAAGGGGCGATTCAAACTGAATTCGCTCTTCGCTTTAGGCGACTAATGATGTCGTTCTAAAAACATTTTCTCCAATGCAGCAGATGCGTTGAATGACGCCAGCATCCGCTTTCATCGCGCTGACTAATGTCTGACGCCTACCGCGTTATCGTAAGGTGTCGTGGGTTTACAAAACTGCAGAGTCTTCTATGTTCCGGCGGTAATAATCACCGCTTGAATTCCCAGCAGCTCCGAAAAATCTTTGGTGTAAGTCGCTTGTATCTTGCGCGTGTTTCCCACGCACTCGGTCAGTTCCTCGGTCGAAACAAATCCATCACTGACCGCTTCGATGGCCCACATTGGAACGTGCGCGGCCGTGTGCAATAAATCAGCGATCAGCCCCAGGTACTGTTCCCTGGTCTCAACATACGAATCAAGTTTGCCGCCGCGTTCTCTCGACTGTTCGCTCCACGAGCCTTTTCCCTGGCGCATCCATTCTTCTCGCCAGGTCAGCACGCGGGCGTTGCGACTATCAGCTGAACGGGTCGGATGCGGCAGCCGCAGAAACATCAAGTCAGCATGCTGATTTTCTGCCAGAAACGCCTTTGCCGGTTGGTTCGAACTGGTGTTTCTGGACTGGTTGTTAACCGGCGGTGGCAGGGTGTGCAACAGACGATGAAAGACGTTCGACAACGCGAGTGGTTGCCGCATGTCCCGTGTATCGAGATTAAAAGAAAAGACGTAATCACCAACCGACATGCCCAGCGCCAAAGCCAGCGCCCGTTTAAAAGGCGAGGTCAACTTGTCCGCATTCGCGCGCACGTTATCAAACCACCAGGCATCGGTCTCGTTGAACCACGTCAGCAGGGCTGGATTGCGAAAATACTTGCGCGGCACGTAAGCATCGTCCAGAACAGTTTCGACGTCCTGTTCAGAGAGCGTCTCCGAGTTGTTTTCAATGAACGCCTGCGACTTGATCCAGGCCCACTGCGCCGGGTCATTTGCGAGCACCCGCGCCTGCCACCTCTTTAAGTACTGGCCCAGGTGCGGCTCTCCCGCCAGCGGCAAAGCAACAGAGTGAAACTTAAGCCTGCGAATTACGTTCAGCTCGAAGCCGAGCCAACCTATGCTGCCGTTGTGGAGCGCGTTTTGACTTTGCATTGAGGTCAGGGCCAGCGGGTTAGATTGGTTGATGCAACTACTTCCCGCGGCGAACAGGTGACGGTCCCCTACCCGGATTGTTATGACTTTAATTAGTTACCCAATCGCTGTACTCGTTCCATGAGTTCGTCCACAATAAGGTTCAAATCAGGCGCCGGTTCGACTTCCGGCGCATACCCCTTGAGCTCTTTGAACGGCTCCAGTGCCAGAAGCGTGCGCACGACCCTTGGATCGAATTCCAATCCCGTCCATTCGATGAGATGCTCCCGCGCCTGCTGTTCAGAGTAGGCACTGCGAAACGGCCGCGCGTCGGTTAGCGACGCGTATGCATCGGCCACGCGCAGGATGCGCGCGCCGAGCGGGATTTGCTCAAACCGCAATCCATCCGGATAGCCGTTGCCATTCCACCATTCATGGTGCCAGCGAATTAATAATTGCGCGCCGCGATCCGCGCCGGCCACCGCCGCCTCACGTTCGCTGAGCAGCGGGTGACGGGCCAAATCCACGCGCTCATCTTCCGTGAGCGTAGCGTGGCGGTGCATGTAATCGCGATTCATCGCGACTTCACCAAGATCGTGAGCGAGCGCCGCAATTCGCAACGAAAAGCGATCACGCGCTCCCAGATGAAATGATCTCGCGAGCTGGTTCGCGATTGCGGCAATCCGCGAAGCGTGTGGGTGCGAATAGGCTTCGAATTCGTCAGCCCGCTCTGCAAGATCCTGAAAAACTTCGGTCACCGGGGATCCGGCACTCTCAATAGGCTCGACAGGTGGCATTGTTCATCCTGACTACTTGCTCTTCAGATTAGACATTAACGTGCGGGCGGCGTCATTTTGCGGATCAGTAACCAGCGCCTTCGCTACTTCACGTTCCGCGCGCTGGCGCAATCCAAGTTGCTGATAGAGTTCTGCCAACATCACGCGAAAGGCCGCGTTATCCGGCTCGAGCTCTAGTGCTGCCTGCAACTCTGTCTCAGCGGTGCGCCTGGATCCGGGCCGGCGCATCAAGGCAAAACCATAGTACGCGCGATATCGAGCTTCACGCGGCTCGAGTGTGGCCGCCTCTGCCAGCAGTTGAATCGCCGGATCGTTTTCGTTGCGCTCGAGCGCCTGGGTCCCCATCCTAAAGCACGTTTCGGCGCGACTCAGCTTTGGTTGATGCTCGCCTTTAGCGGGGGAAACTCGTTGGCCTTTCGACTCGGTATTGGATTTCACTGTCCGTTTCGATCCGCTGACTCGTTCGTAACTGTCTCGCTGTTTCACATCGCTCAGGACTTCATACGCCTGGGCCATCCGCGCAAATGCAGACTCGATTTTAGTGCGTAAATCAGAACTGCGCTGATGAAATCGATCAGGGTGATAGCGCCGCGCGAGCATGTGATAGGCGTCTTTAATCTCTTCGGCGCCGGCATCTCTGGGCACGTCAAGTACGTCATAGTGATTTTTCGCAGCCTTCAATCGAATAAACAGCGCCTCTACATCAGAGTCGGTGGTGCCCGCCTCGGCCGTGATAGCAGTGGTGACCGGGGCCGGCGGCGGAATTCGTTTCCTTGGTTTGGCCGGTACGTTTGCGCCCAGCGCCGCGCGCCAGTCTAACGAATGCAAAACGCCGGAAAGTAAGAGTGCGTAAACATTTCGCAAAGCCTCTTCTTCAGCAAGACCGTTGGTTGATAAGTCGGCTAAACGAATTCCGTCGACGGCAGCTCTTGCGCGCGAAAGCGTAAACTCTTCAGACGACGAAAGATTCAGCGATTCAACGTCGTTCAGGACCGAGAAGGGTGAACTTACGTTATTAAACCGAGATCCGACGAACGACATTGGCAGATGACGCGCGCACTCCAGCAGTAGACGGTCGACCTCAAGGGTCACCCGCAGATCTTTGGCGACCCGCACCCGCCCGTCAAACGACCATTGGCCTTTGGTCCAAAGCAAAGCGACTCTCAGTACGTCCGAAGCCTGCGCCGAGCGGGCCTTTTGCAGCAAGTCTGGCGTTATCGCACGGCTCTGAACCAGCTCTGCCGCCAGCTCTGCATCCGAAACCGTCTCGGGGTGCTGATGAAGTTTATCGCCCGCAATGCCATGGCGTTTTAGGACTTCGCGGAAACGGTGCGCGCGCAGGTTTGACGCTGCGAACAGCAATTCTCCCGTTTCGAAATAAACCACGACTTTGGCCCGCTCATGGGACACCCGTAGCGCGCCTGAGGATCCAGTGTTACTGATTTCGCGGATCAATTCGGCGAGAGGATGTTCGGAGAGTTGACCTTGCATCTGGCAATCGCTCTGCGTCACGGCTTCTGAATCATAACGCACGGGCGTCAGGCGGCAAAAGGCGGCTTCTTGAGGAAAACTCAGAGGAGGATGAGTTGTTTTACGCAGGAAACAAGGCCCAGCGTGTCGTTCTCACGCGGGGGTAGCCATGACGCGTCACCCCATTTTCAATCCGCGAAGCGGACGGCAGCATAAAGCGTGGCGCGTAAGCCCCGGGTCGGTTCCAAGCCGATGAACGCGCGAAGTAAAGTAATAGCCGTAGCGGTTAACATTTCCAAATGATTCGGCTGCCGGCCACGTCCCGTATTTTATCGTGTTCCTGACGAGATCGTGGGGCTTTTGCCGCACGCCTTATCGACCGTGCAGGACAAGATTGTTTACGCCTTCGGATGGGCCTTGTCGTAAACCTCGATCAATTTCTCCATGGAAACATGAGTGTAGATTTGCGTGGTGGAAAGACGCGCGTGTCCGAGCAATTCCTGGATGTCGCGAAGGTCGGCCCCGCTGTCGAGCAAATGCGTTGCGAAGGAATGCCGCAAGGCGTGCGGGCTGATATCGTGAATGCCCGCGCACAGCCTAATGTATTTGTCCACCAAACGTCCTACGGAACGCGTCGTCATGCGCGTGCCTTGATAATTTAGAATCAGAGGTTGTGCGTCGCGTTTTGTCACCGGCGCGTTCATCAGGAATTTTTCCCGCACTGACAGGTACTCGCGCAAGGATTTCGCGGCTGGTTCCCCAAACGGAACGATTCGTTCCTTTCGGCGCTTGCCAAAGACGCGCAGCAGCTTGTTCTTGAAATCGATATCACGGAGGTTGATATTGACCAACTCTGCCACCCGAATTCCGGTCGCGTATAACAGCTCAAGAATTGCCCGGTCCCGTTTGCCGAAATCAGTGTCATCGTCGGGAG
This sequence comes from Pyrinomonadaceae bacterium, assembly GCA_046262835.1. Lineage (GTDB taxonomy): Bacteria > Acidobacteriota > Blastocatellia > Pyrinomonadales > Pyrinomonadaceae > UBA11740. The sequence goes on along the minus strand of JBHELZ010000047.1, from coordinate 16,605 downwards.
TTTCAATGAAGCGCACTGCATCTTCGATCGAAAGATGCACCGGCAGTTTCTTTTCTTTGCGCGGCGTGGCGACCAGTTTCGCGGGATTGGATTCAATCACTTCTTCGCGAACCAGGAACTGAAAAAAAGTACGCAACGCGGCCAGTTTCCGCGCGATTGAGGCCTTTTTTCGGTGATCAGAATGTAAGGCTGCGAGCCATTCGCGAATGGTGAGATGGTCGATCTGTTCGATACCGGGAGCGGTTTGCGGAACTTTCGAAACGGATTGCGGTTCAGCAATAGACCTGGCGGCAGTATCAGTTTTGGACGGCGCCAGGAAGACGAAGAACTGGGTCAAGTCGCTTTCATAGTTGCGCAGGGTGTGCGCGCTGACGTTTCGTTCGTACCGGAGATGATCGAGAAATTGAGTGAGCAGTTGATCGAACACGGTCTAAGATTAGCATGCTTTTGATGCTGTCTATTTAGTCTTTGCGTTTCGGACGGGTTCTTGATGGTGGTTGTTCGGGAAAGAAACAATTCCCAGCATAGACATGATTCCGGCCTGCGGACGTGCGTTGGTGGAGTAATTCTGCAGATAAAAAACGCGGTCGCCGAAGCGGACCATTTTGCCGACGTGATATGTTCCGCTGCGCGACTTGAGGAGCCATTTCTTAGGGTCGAAATCCAACGGCACATTCACCCATCCAATGCTCACGCTTGATCGCGCGTCTTTACCAGAAATCCTTTTCGCGCGCGCACGCGAGTGTTCTGCCTCGTCTTCACCCGCACCATCATTACATGATACTTGCCGTCGCGTTTGTCCGCGGCGGGATAGTAACTAAGGATGTATTGCTGGGCGAGGTCCGCTGAGATTTGCGCGAACGTATCATCGAGATCGTTCACGGATTTTGGAATGTAAGCCGCGCCGCCCGTCTGCGCTGCGAACTCCTGCATGCGCCTTTCGGCGGCCAGGTCGCGCACGTTCGCGTTGTCATAGACGCCCGTCTGGACGACGTAGATCTGGCATTCGTCTGAAGACAGCCTTTGCAGAGTGCTCTCGAAATCGTGATCCAAGCGGCTGGTCGTGTCGCGGCCGTCCGAAACAATCACGATCACCCGTCGGCCGGCGTAGGGTTTTAAATAAGTAAGCGCCGCGAAAATTCCGTCGTAGAGCGAAGTTGCTCCCTCAGGTTTGGGGAATGATTCGATGGTTCGCTCGAGCCGGGCGATCTCGCTGGTCATCGGTTGCGATAATTCAACATTCGTTGAGACCGAATAGATCGCTGCCTGATCGAAGGGCCGCATGACTGTGCGAAAGAATCGCATCGCCGCCCGTTTTTCGAATTCACGCGACGCGTCGAGGCTCCCGCTGTTGTCAAACAGCATGGCCATGCGCACGGGTGTTTCCGCGCGATAGATGTCGCTAATTGCCTTTGGTTCGCCGTCCACGGTCAGTTCGAAGTCTTCGATGCGCAGATTAGTTACGGCCGCGCCCTGCGCGTCCAGCACGGTCGCCGGAACCGGAACCAGATGCGAGCTAACTCGAACTACATCATCAGCCTCGTTCGTTCCTTCGTTTGCACTTGATTTGGCAGTCGCGGGCGGCATCAACGGCGGCGGGGGCATCGTCTTTGTCGTGTGACGCGGCCGGGCGGCAGGGGTCGGAGACGGTGAGGCATTCATATTTTTTTGGCGCCCGGATTGTGAGTGAGCAATAAAAACGTTCAACGAACACAACGGTAACGCGAGGGCCAGTGCGGGCATCCCAAAGAGACGTCTGCGCAGCCGGCTACTCACTGCGTCGCCGCGGCCAGCAGGGTTTCCTGCTTGAGCGATGTTCGCACCCATTCGTTGAATTCCTTCAGCGCCACGTTTACTTGCAGCGAGTGCCGATCGCGTTTTCGCTTCACCGAACGCGCTTGATCTTTCGTCAAGGGTTCAAGCAACGCGAACGTGATGTTGACCGGCTGATAATTTTTCGTTTCTGCGCTTGAAACGTAACGCGCCAGGGCCCCAATGGCACTACGCGGCGGCGCAATCAAAAGTTCTTCGCCGCGCATCGAGCGACCCGCGTTAAGCCCCGCAAGCCAGCCGGTCGCCGCTGATTCGACATAGCCTTCAACTCCCGTGATCTGTCCGGCGAAGAAGATGTTTGGATGCTCCCGCATCTGCATGGTTGCCGCCAGGACCCGCGGCCCGTTGATATATGTATTGCGGTGAATCTGGCCGAATTGCAGGAACTCTGCCTCTTTAAGTGCGGGAATCATACGCAGGACACGCGCCTGCTCACCATAGCGCAAATGATTTTGAAAACCGACCATGCTATAAGCATCAGCCATCAAGTTTTCCTGACGAAGTTGCACCGCCGCGTAAGGCTCGCGTCCCGTGCGCGGATCCAACAATCCCACCGGTTTCATTGGTCCGAATCGCAGAGTGTCGAGTCCGCGCCGCGCCAACTCCTCAATCGGCAGACAGGCTTCGAACCAGCGCGTCGCTTCAAATCGTTGCAGGGGGACACTTTTGGCTTCAGACAGCATCTGATGAAAGTTCGCATATTCCTGCTCGTTAAGCGGACAGTTTAGATAATCGTCACCACCTTTGCCGTAACGCGCGGCGCGAAAAGCGATTGAACAGTCAATCGAATCAGCGGCGATGATGGGTGCAATCGCGTCATAAAAATAAAGCTGATCCGCGCCGGTCAGCTTCATGATCTCGGCCGTCAGCGCGTCCGAGGTCAGCGGGCCTGTGGCGATAACGGTAAGCGCATCGCCCGGAATCACCAGGGCCTCTTCGCGCGCTACTTCGATGTTCGGGTGTGATTCGATGCGTTCGGTTATGTAAGCCGCAAAGCGCTCTCGATCGACAGCGAGCGCCGCTCCCGCAGGCACGCGCGTAGCCGCGGCTGCGGCCAGCACCAAAGAACCCCCGCGGCGCAGCTCTTCCTTTAAAAGATAAGACGCCGTGCCGGGCTCATCAGACTTGAGAGAATTTGAGCAAACAATCTCGGCGAGTTTGTCAGTGCGGTGCGCGGGCGTGTGCTTCACCGGTCGCATTTCGAATAAGCGCACCCGGGCGCCGGTGTTCGCCGCCTGCCATGCAGCTTCAACGCCTGCCAGTCCGCCGCCGATGATTGTGATTTCATTCATGTGTGGAGGAAGTTGTAACTTGCCGATTTAGTTTCAAAGGCAACGGACCAACCTGGGTTCCCGCGTTAGCGGCTTGCGGTCTTTTGTTGGTGCTGCGCGCAATTGCGGGCAAGGATGTCCGCGCTCCAAGCAACTTGACACTCAATTTCTCTCGTTCGTATAGTCAGGTGCGTCTGTTAAGCCGGCTTAGCTCAGTTGGTAGAGCGTTCGATTCGTAATCGAAAGGTCGTCGGTTCGACTCCGATAGCCGGCTCCAAAATCTCACAATCCGGAAGAAGTCTAGGGTTCAAAAGCGCTGGCGGCAAGCGCTTTAAAAGAAAAGTGCGCTGAAGCTGTCCGGGAGCTACAGCCTCAGCGCATTGTAATTACCTCGAAACGTCAAACTACTGACTATTTCTTTTCCGGAAACAGCATTACCTCAACATAACGTTTTGTGTCGAGATATTTCTTTGCTGCGTCCTGAACCATCGCTTTGTCGATTTTCCGGTAAAGGTCGGGAATCACCCACAGCCCGGCCGGGTCCTCTCCGCTTTCGTATCGCTGGCCGATTTGGCTTACGAGCCAGTTATTGAGCTTGCTATTCGTCTCGAATTCGCGCAGCAAGATCTCCCGCTCATCAGTCAATTGCTGTTCTGTGGGTCCCTCAGCCTTGAATTTTTCAAGTTCCTCAAACACGCGCTTAACCAGCGCGTCCGTGCGATCGGGGGAACTGCCGAAGTTTATCGTAATCGAGTATTCGGGGTTTGGCACCCGCTGGTAAGTAGGCGTCGCGTTGATGCCGTAGGTTCCGCTCAACTCTTCGCGGATTACTTCGAGCAGCCGGCGTTGCAGAATCTCGGACATCGCGCGAATCGCGATCCGGTTCGCCTGGGTATATTCAAATGGCCCACTGAACACAATCGCCGAGATACTCTTTGGCTCAACGCCTTTCTCGACCTTTTTAACCACAATGTCAGACGGCGTGCGCACGCCGACGTCTTTCCAGCTTTCCTTCCGGTGAAGGGAAGGCAGCGAGCCAAGATATTTTTCAACCAGGGGCTGGATGGTTGGTAAATCGAAGCTGCCGACAAAAACGAAAGTGAAATCGCTCGCATCCGCAAATCGATCTTTGTAGAAGGCCAGCGACTTATCCAGGTTCCAACTGTCGATCATTTCCGGCGTTGTTAACTGGCGTCGCAGATGGTTCTGATATCTTGCGGCCATCAGAGCTTTGGAAAAGTTATATTCGGGAACGACGCTTTGATTCGCCAGCATGGTCTTCATCTGGCTGGCCTGGACGTTAAAGGCGTTCACATCGGCACGCGGCTGAGTAAACCGGAGATAGATAAGCTGGAACATAGTTTCCAGATCTTTCTTTGAGCTGGTGCCGTTTAATCCTTCATAGACTTCGGTAATGAACGGAGTTGCGGCCGCCACCTTTCCGGCCATCATTTTGCGCAAATCCACGGCGTTGAATTTGCCCACGCCGCCGGCTGTAATTACCTGGGTGGCAAAGGCCGCGGGAATGTAATCGCTGTCCGGGGCGAGCGAACTCCCGCCAGGGCTGCTCGCGCGCAGAAGGATCTCATCTTCTTTGAAAATCGTCGGCTTTAAGATAACCCTGACGCCGTTTGATAGCTCCCACTCAGTGATGCCGGCTGACTCTTTCGTCGTAGTCTTTGTAATTTTGCCGGGCGAGGGCGCCGAGTCGAGCAGGGTCGCGCTGGCTACCGTGTCGACGTAAGGTTTCAGTTCTTTCGTGGCGGCTGACTTGAGCACAACCGCCAACTTCGCCTGATCGGGGATCGCGAGGCCTGGCTTGTCCGGCGCCTCTACGACGACCATGCGATTGCGATCCGGAAACCATTCCGTCGCCAGCTTGTTAATCTCATCGAGCGTAATTTCCGGCAGGAATTTCTTTTGCAGATTGTACTCATCGTCGGCGCTCGGCAACGATTCATTGTCGAGAAAGTTTCGCACGTACTCGTCTGCGCGGCTGGCGGATTCGCGGTTCTCTTTTTCGATGGCATTCCGCTCATAAAGGCGCAGAACATTTTGTCTCTGGCGATCCAGCTCAGTGGCCGTGAAGCCAAACCTGGCCACGCGCTGAGCCTCGCTCAGGATGGCCTCGAGGCCACGTTCAATGCCGTCCTCCTTTACCAGAGCAAAAAGCGTGGCCGAATCTTTCGACCGCGCAAAAAAGCTGCCTCGTCCAGCACCCGCGTTGATGAATGGCGCATTGGGTTGTTGCGCGATCTCTGAGAAGCGCGCCGAAAGCATCCCGGAAAACAAACGGTCCACCGTCTGCTGTCGATAGTCGCCGACCGTCTTTTCTTCACGCGAGGGCAACAACGTGTCGATTTCAACACTCGTCGTATTCGCTTCTTTGTCGGTCGCAATGACGTACGAAGTCTCGGCGTGACCCGGCACGTCGAATTCCTGGCGCGGCCGCGGCTTGGTTGGGGCAGGGATCGAAGCGAAGTGACTGGCCAGCAACTTCTGAACCGCCGCTTTATCGAAATCTCCGACCGCGACTACGGCCATCAAATCCGGACGGTACCAATCGGTGTAGAATTGCTTTAGTCGCTCGGCTTTTCCTTTCTGAATGATCTCCGGCTTGCCAATCGGCAAGCGGTCCGCGTAACGCGAATCCTTGAGAATGACCGGAAAAATCTTTTGCAGCATGCGCATGTTCGCGCCGCGTCCGAGTCGCCACTCTTCCATCACTACGCCGCGCTCTTTCTCAGTTTCAGCCGGATCGAAGGTCAGGTTGTGCGCCCAATCCTCCAGAATAAGCAAAGCCTTATCCAAAACCTCAGGCTTGTCGGTGGGAACGGTGAGTTCGTAAACCGTCTCATCGAAACTCGTAAACGCATTGACGTCCGCTCCGAAACGCATGCCGATTGATTCCATGAACGAGATGATTTCGTTCTTCGGGAAGTGCTTCGTCCCGTTGAAGGCCATGTGTTCGACCAGGTGGGCGAGTCCCTGCTGATCTTCGTCTTCCAGAATCGAACCAGCCTTCACAACCAAGCGTAGCTCGGCGCGTTTTTCAGGTTTTTTGTTGGCGCGAACGTAATAGCTCATGCCGTTTGCGAACTTGCCCATAGCGATCTGAGGATCGAGGGGCATGGAATCGGTGACTGCTTGCGCGCGAACGAGCCGGGTCTGAGTAGCGGCCACACAAAGTGCCAGCAGGATTGCGGTGAGCACGGATTTACGGACAGAGGTGCGACTAATCATGGTTATTCTCCGACTAAGATATGATTCGCCTTCTCGCTTGGCTTTGAGAGGCCGACGGGTTGGGAAGACACGCTGGTTATAACATCGCCCGGCGAACGGTGGCAACTTCGGAAGGTCTCATTTCCTGTGGCGATGAGGTAGTACCCGGGAGCGTTAGCGACAAATAAGACACGGCCGCAACTGTCCGAGTTCGTGCGGTCTCGGGGAGAATGCTCGCAAGCGAGGACTGGAGCGCAACCGTCCCGGTTGCTTGTTAACAACACTTAATTGCAAGCGAGGACGCTTGCGCTCCAGTCGGCAACGAGGACGCTCGCTCTCCAGTCACCGCGGCTCCCCCCTTATTGTCTTTATGATAATAGTTGCGCAAGCTGATAATTTTCCGATTGACGGCGCAGCCCTGTCGCCTAAGAATGTGCTCCGATGACTTTTGCAGAACTCGATCAATACGAGCGCGACGGCTTTTTGCTGCTAAAAAACTTCGTAAGCGATGAGGCGTGTGACAGCTTGCGCGTACACGCCCGCGAGCTGGTGAGCGGTTTCGATCCGGCCGGCGTCGTCTCGATTTTCTCAACCCATGAGCAAACCCGAACGAGCGATGATTATTTCCTCGACTCAGGCGACAAGATCAGCTTTTTCTTCGAAGAGGACGCATTTGGTTCGGACGGCAGTTTGAAGCAGAGCAAAGAAAAATCGATCAATAAGATTGGCCACGCGTTGCATGATCTCGACCCCGAGTTCGACAGGTTTTCGCGGACCAGAGAGCTCAAACAGCTGGTTTCCGATTTAGGCATCGACAACCCTCTGCTGCTGCAATCGATGTATATCTTCAAACAGCCGCGTGTTGGCGGCGAGGTTACGTGTCATCAGGATGCGACGTTTCTTTTCGTTGAGCCCCTGCGAATGGTGGGGCTCTGGTTTGCGCTCGAAGATGCGACGGTCCATAACGGTTGTCTCTGGGCGATCCCCGGCGAACACAAACTGGGATTGAAGTCGCGCTTCATCCGGGCTGAAGGTGGCGGCACCCGTTTCGAAATTCTTGACGATTTGCCGTGGCCGCAGGAGAAACTACAAGCGCTGGAAGTAGAGAAGGGGACTCTCGTCGTGCTGCATCCATTGCTCCCGCACCTGAGCCGTGAAAACCGATCTGCAAATTCGCGGCATGCCTACACGCTTCACATTATCGACGCATCATCCAGTTATCCGGCGAGCAATTGGTTGCAACGATCCAAAGAGATGCCGCTACGAGGATTTGAGTCTTGATTGTAAGTTTTTGGGGGCGGAAAGACGCTGCAATTTCTAATACAACTTTGAGAGGTCACTGGCAGAGAATTCGTATCGATTAGGCTATTCGACAGTGACTGACTTGGCCAGATTTCGTGGCTGATCCACGTCACATCCCCGTCGCACCGCTATGTGATAAGAGAGCAGTTGCAGCGGAATGATCGAAAGTATCGGTGAAAGCAGATCGCTGGAAGGAGGAATTTCGATGATGTGATCGGAGACGACCGAAGACATCGAATCGCCTTCAGTCAGCACTGAAATCACGATGCCTTCGCGCGCTTTTACTTCCACAATATTCGAATGCGTTTTCTCGTAGCGCAGCTCGGACGCTCGGTTGCCGGCTTCGCGAGTATTGATGAACATCACGGGCAGGCGCTCGTCAATCAAAGCGTTGGGTCCATGCTTCATCTCACCGGCCGGGTACCCTTCCGCATGAATATAGGAAAGCTCTTTTAGTTTCAGCGCGCCTTCAAGCGCGATCGGGAAATTGATGCCCCGGCCGAGATAAAGAAAATCGGTGCAACGGAAAAATTCTTTCGCCAGGTCCTCAATGGCGTCCGCTTCGTTCAGCAGGTGTTCCATCTTTACCGGCAGCTCCGCTAGCTGCTGCGCGTGTTGCCGGCTTTCCTCCGCCGTGAGCGTCCCGCGCAATTGGCCGAGATGCAGCGCGAACAAGTAAAGCGCAATCATCTGGGCGGTAAAGGCCTTGGTCGAGGCGACGCCAATCTCAGGTCCCGCGTGCGTCAGGATGGTGCCGTCAGCTTCGCGCGTAATCATCGAGCCCTGTACATTGCAAATCGAAAGGACCTTCGCGCCGCGCTCTTTCACTTCACGAAGCGCGGCGATGGTGTCCGCGGTCTCGCCTGATTGCGAAATCACCAGCAGCAGAGTTTTTTCGTCGAATACCGGATCGCGGTAACGAAACTCAGACGCGTAATCCACCTCGACATTAATCCGCGCGAGTTGCTCAATCATGTACTTGCCGGCGATGCCGGCATGCCACGACGTGCCGCAAGCGGCAATCTTGATCGAGTTTATGTTTTTTAGATCGCTTTCAGTGAGGTTCTTCATCTCGTCGAGAAATACGCGACCAGTATCGAGCGAGATACGGCCTTCGACCGTTTCGCGGACGGCGCGCGGTTGCTCGTAAATCTCTTTGAGCATGAAATGTTTGAAGCCGCCCTTTTCCGCCTGGATGGGATCCCAGGTAATCCGCTGCCGTTCCGGTTCGACCTGGTTGCCTTGAAAATCGGTGACCCGGACGGCGTCCTTGTTCATGATGGAGATTTCACCGTCACCGAGAAAGAAAACGTCACGCGTGTGCTCCAGAATCGCGGGCACGTCCGAAGCGACAAAGAATTCACCATCGCCGATGCCGATGACCACTGGTGGACCGAGCCGGGCCGAAATGATCGTGTCTGGTTCGTCGGCGCAGATTATTGAAAGCGCGAAGATGCCTCGTAACTCGTGCACGGTGTTACGCACGGCGAGCTCAAAAGTGTCTCCCTGTTTCAGATGTTCTTCGATGAGATGGGCGACCACTTCAGTATCTGTTTCCGTGACGAACTGATGGTCCCTGGTTCTTAGATCCTCTTTAAGCTTCAGATAATTTTCAATGATTCCGTTATGCACCACTACGACTCGGCCGGTGCAATCGCGGTGGGGGTGCGCGTTCTCTTCCGTCGGCCGCCCGTGTGTGGCCCAACGCGTATGGCCCACTCCATAGGTTCCGTCCACAGGCTTGTGACGCAGCGCATCTTCAAGATTCCGAAGTTTGCCTTCGGCGCGCTGAATTTTCAGTACATGATTCTTGTCGACGACCGCGATCCCGGCTGAGTCATAGCCCCGGTATTCAAGCTTCCGCAGACCGTCGATGATCAGCGGCACGACTTGTTTGTTTCCAACGTATCCAACTATTCCACACATGATTTAGTGCAACCCGACTGGGGGCAGTTCGTTAGTCCTCATCTCCAGCTTCCCTTAACTTCTTCTTAACCTTTGCGGGCACGCCGGCAACCAGGGTATTCGGGGGCACGTTTTCCGTGACCACGGCACCCGCGGCGGTGACTGATCCCTTGCCGACTGTTACGGGCGCGACCAACATTGTGTCTGATCCGATTTTCACGTTGTCTTCGATGATTGTCGCATGCTTATGCTTGCCGTCGTAATTGCATGTCACAGTTCCGGCCCCGATGTTCGTGTGCTCGCCGATCGTTGCGTCCCCCAAATAGGTTAAGTGCATTGCCTTGGTTCCGCGTCCGATTGTCGACTTTTTCACTTCAACAAAGTTGCCGACGACGGCGCGTTCTTCCAGCTTTGCCTTCATTCTCAGGTGGGCGAAGGGGCCAACGGCACAGTCCGCGGCGATGTCAGAATCAACAATCAGGCAATGGTCCCTGATGGTAACCCGATCACCAATTCGCGAATTGACTACCCGTGATCCGTGGTTAATCTCGCATGCCTCTCCAACTACTGAAGGGCCTTCGATATGAACATCGGGATGAATAACGCAATCGCGTCCAATTTGCGCTTCGCTGCTCACGTAGGCGTGCGCGGGATCGATGAAGGTCACCCCTTGTTCGAGCATCAAGCCACGGATGGTGCGCCGGCGAATAAGGTTTTCGAACTCGGCCAACTCAGCGCGCGTGTTGATTCCCGCTACCTCGCGCACGTCGAGGTGCTGAGAGAGACTGATGCGTTCGGCGCGGGTCAACAAAATTTGCGGTACATCAGTCAGATAATATTCACTTTGGCTGTTCGAGGGCCGCACCTGTTCGAGGCCGCTAAAGAGTTTTTCACTGTCGAAACAATAAATGCCCGAATTTACTTCCCGAATCTGCCGCTCATCGTCATTTGCGTCTTTTTGTTCGACGATCTTTCGAAATACGTTCGCCTCATCCCGCACGACGCGACCGTAACCCATGGGGTTTTCCATTCGTACGGTGAGAATCGTGCAGGCTGAATTCGAATTCGTGTGAGTTTCGATGAGCCTCTTCAGCGTCTCAGCCCGCACCATTGGAACGTCACCCGCCAGAACCAGGACGGTTGAAACAGCATTCGATAAAAGGCCCCTGACGGCCAGCACGGCGTCGCCGGTCCCGCGTTGTTTTTCCTGACGCGCGAGTACCGCGCCGTCTTTTCCTAGTTCCTTTTCGACAGCGGCCTCAACCTGCTCCGCTTGATGGCCGACGACGACATAAATCTTTCGCGGGCTTAGTTTCGCGGCAGTGCGGCAAACGTGTGCGATTAGCGGGCGGCCATCAAGTTTGTGCAGGACCTTGGCCAGCCCTGATTTCATCCGCGTGCCCAGACCGGCAGCGAGAATGATCACATCAAGCGGCAGGGTGGGAAGATTAGCAGTAGGTGATGGCATTGAGAGTTCAGTTTGCGGTTAGCATCTCCGCCTCTGCGAACCTCTTCGCGCGATGATTCGCGGCGCACCCAATTACGACCCGGGCCAGCCGCTCGGAATTGTGACGCACCATCTCGCCATCATCCAACAAATCGGCGCAGACCACTTCGATGTCCGCATCGCAGGCATTGCCGACAGTGTTCGCTTCCATGAGGACTTGAACGGCGCCGTCGGCCGCGTACGTTTTCGCTTGTCCACTGTTAATCGCCCGATCGTTAACCACAATATAATCAAAGTGGATCTGCGGCGCATAATCGCGGACCGTCGCCAGATGCTCGCGAAATCCGTAGCCTTCGGTTTCCCCGGGCTGCGTCATCAGATTCACGATGAAAATTTTGGTTGCCCGTGCTTCACCGATGCCTTCAGTAACACCTGAAACCAGCAGATTAGGAATGATGCTCGTATAGAGCGAGCCCGGACCGATCGTGATCACATCTGCGGCTCTGATCGCGGCGAGCGCGTCTGGCAAGGGCAGACATTGGTCAGGCAGAAGTCGCAGGCGGCGAATGCGCGACCGAGCGGCGGTTATCTGTGTTTCGCCGTGCACCTCACGCCCATCCTCCAACTCGGCGACCAGCCGCACATCGTCCGTAGTCGCCGGAAAGATATGGCCTTTGCTCGCGAGCACTTCGGAAGAGAGGCGCACCGCTTCCACAAAGTCGCCGGTGACATCGGTCAGCGCCGCGAGAAAGAGATTTCCGAAACTATGTCCGCCCAGATCTCCCGATCCCCGAAAACGATGGCGAAACAAACGTGCCAGAAGATTTGAATCTTCGGACAGCGCGATCATGCAATTGCGGATGTCCCCGGGCGGAAGCATTTGCAATTCATCGCGCAGCCTTCCGGAACTGCCTCCATCGTCGGAAACGGTCACGATGGCCGACAGTGAATTGATCCACGTCTCTTTTTCGCCGGCGCCGACAAAGGGCTTCAGGCCGGCTAACAACGTCGACAAGCCGGTGCCTCCGCCGATCGCGACTAGCTTAAGGCTGCCGTTGGCGTTCGCATTCTGCAATTAATTTGACTCCGGAGATAAACGCAGCGGGTGATTTTCGAAAAGGAATAATACTCGAAACCTGAAAGGTTTGGAATCGGCGGACGGGATTGCGCGCGAAGTGTGTCTATTCGCGGGAAGCGAAAACCAGCTGTTCGAAATCCGGATCGCTTCGCAGCGGATTAAGGTCCTGATCTCGCTGGGCTCTGATGCGCAGACTTGGTTGCAGGTCCAAAGCGCGCTCGAGGGATTTGAGCGCCGTGTCGATCGCCCCCAGGCGTGCGCGGGTTGCGGCCAGACCATAATGAATGTGCGCAGCTTCCGGTTCACGTCTCAGCGCGCGCTCGAAAAGCTCCTGGGCAGCGACATAGTCCCCGCGGTTCAATTCGATCACACCGCGATCGTAAAGTGAGTCTGCATCGCGAGGCAGAGCAAGCTCCGTGCGCAGCCGCGCGTCGGCAATCGCAAGATACGTGCGGGCCCGGGCAGAAACTTCAGAGACGGATGAATATTTTTCGACGAGAGCACGAAACCGTGTCCGGGCTTCGGCAAAATGGCCTCTTGAAAACTCCCGGTGCGCGGCTTCAAAAGCTCTCAGTGCCGCAGCCTCATCACGGGTTGGTTGGGGTCGCGGGAGGACTGGGGCCGGCCGCTTGAGTACTGAGAGGGACTTGGCGTGAACGGGCCTGGTCTTTGCAATCGATTTCGCGCGAATAGTTGGACGCGGTTGAATCTTCGCTGACTTTTTGGCTGTCGAAACCGCGGTGGTCCGGGCGTTCTTGACAGAATGCGCGGCCTTAACCGAATGGGAAGCCGGTTTAAATTTCGACTTTGCCGCTTTCGTATTGGTGGCTTTTTGAGCCCGGGCTTTCCCGGCCGGCGATCTCTTCGTTGCGGGCTTTAAACGTGTTAGCTTCGCCTTTGACGATGATTTAATCGAACGTGCGGCGGTCGATTGAGGGGAAAGTTTTTTTACACTCTTGGCTAGTGGAGTTCTCATGCGCGATATGCCTCGCGGTGCGAATGGGGTCTAATAAATCGGCGCGAATCGAGCGGGAAAGAATAACATAGGCTTGCTGCTAAATCAACGAAATATTAGGGTTTGCGGACTCCGCATCAGGCACGTCCAACTCCTATCAACATCGCTAGCCTAAGAAAAACACTTGAAGCTCTGGATTGTGCGTGTTAATGTGACTCATGAGCGGCGACGCTCGATTTATTGGGATTTCGAGATCGTTCGCACCCAGGGTCACGCCGCTCGCGATTTACCGGGACGGCGCCGCGCGATTCACCTTCCTCAACATTCTTTCTGGCCGGCCGACATGCCAAACACGCCAATCGTAATTCTGGAAGCCCGCTTCCACCACATCAAAGCGCTCCTGGCTCGGCTGCGTCTCGACTCGTCGGCCCGGTTGGTGGTTTTGTTGGACAAGGATGGGCAGCAAATCGCAGTTCACGGCGATCTAGGGGACCTTGATACGACCAGTCTCGCATCGCTGGCCGCGGGTAACGTGGCGGCGACAGGCGGCATGGCAAAACTAATCGGTGAGAATGAATTTCCTACGCTCTCACATGAAGGGGAAAAAGAGAGTATTCATATTTGCGTGATCGGCCGGGTCCTGCTTCTGGTTGTCTTTGATGATCGTTCCAGTCTAGGATTAGTCAAGCTTCGCTCAAGACAGCTTTCACACGAGCTTGCAAAGGTATTTATTGAGATCGAACAAGAATCGGCTGACGCCAGCGCAAACAATTCGCTGCCTTTTAGCGGAATCACCGACGAAGAAATCGATAGTCTATTTTCTCCTGCATAACTAGCTTCCGACGCTATGACCTTCATCAATTACGCATCGCGAGAGATTAACTGCAAGATCGTTTACTACGGCCCCGGATTGTGCGGCAAGACGACTAACCTCCAGTTCATTTACGACTCAACCGCGGCCCAGGCTAAAGGCAAGTTAATCAGTCTCGCCACTGAAGCCGACCGGACTCTATTCTTCGACTTTATGCCGCTGGAACTGGGGACCGTTCGGGGTTTCAAGACCCGTTTTCATTTGTACACCGTGCCCGGGCAAGTGTTTTACGAAGCTTCCCGGAAACTCATCTTGAAGGGTGTCGATGGAGTCGTCTTCGTAGCAGACTCGCAGGAAGAGCGCATGGACGCAAATATCGAATCCCTCTACAACCTGGAAGAGAACCTGCGCGCTTATGGATACGAATTAATGAAGCTGCCTTACGTGCTTCAACTCAACAAGCGGGATCTGCCGAATGTGATCCCGAGCACCGAGTTGACCAGTGAATTGCAGCGCAAGGGCGAACCGGTTATTGAAGCTGTTGCTTCTACTGGGGCAGGAGTTTTTGATACTTTGAAGGCGGTGGCCAAGCAGGTGTTGACGGAACTGCGCAAGGCTTAAAACTTCACAACGATTTTACCATCAACAATCCGTCGCCGCCGTTGGAATAATACTTGGGCAGCCGCTGAGTTACCGCATACCCAATACTTGCGTAGAGCTTTTGAGCCGAGATATTGCTCGAGCGAACTTCTAACCGCACGATTCGCACATCCCGCCGGCGGAAACCGGATTCAATTGTTTCCATCAAACAACTCGCCAGGCGCCGTCGCCGGTGTTCGGGTGCGATTCCAATTGTCGTGATGTGGCCGGTGTGGTCCGGCTCTAATAAGCCGATAACAAACCCGGCCATGGCGCTGTTTTGCGTGACAACCCGGTACGAGACGGATTCGGGTGCGGTCAAAAGGTACTCAAAAGTGTCGCGGCTGTAAGCTTCACCGTCAACAAAGCATCGCTGATCGAGCCGCCAGCACTCGTCGATTTGCGAGACCGTCAATGGTCGCACGTCATAGCGCGCGTTAATAGGGGGAACGAGCGCGATGTTAGCAGGAGTTGCGGCAGACTCCGTCTGCCGGCTGTTAAGCCACCAACGTGGGCGAAATTTTTTCAGGACCGCCATATAAAACCGCTAGAACGTATTTAGCGAACGAAAAGCTTGGGCGCGATTATAGCCTGTTACCCAATGCAGTTTACAAGCGACCAGGTTTTTCATCACTTATATTATCAGCATACAGTCGCCGTAGCTGTAAAAGCGGTAGCGTTCTTTGACCGCGTGCTCGTACGCCCGTAACACGAATTCGCGGCCCGCAAACGCGGAAACGAGGATTAACAAAGAGGATGCCGGTAAATGAAAGTTTGTTAGCAGGCCGTCGATCGCGCGGAATTGGTAGCCGGGAACAATCGTCAATGAAGCAATTCCCGACTCCGCCGACTGCACAAGTCCGTTTGGGGTGACGGTCGACTCGAGGGCCCGCGACGTGGTCGTGCCTACGGCGATAGTCTTACGGCCCCTGGTCCGGGCTTCGTTAATTATCGATGCCGCCGTCTCACTAATAGAAAACTGTTCAGCAGCAACCTGGTGTTTGGCAATGTCTCGCACCCGCACCGGCTCAAACGTTCCGTAACCCACATGCAGGGTAATTTGCGCGATGCGGACCCCGCGCGATTCCAGTGTTTGTAAAATCGAAGGCGTGAAATGCAAGCCGGCTGTTGGGGCAGCAATCGCTCCCCGATGCGCCGCGTACACAGTTTGGTATCTGCTTCTATCATCTCGAAGTTTGCGGTTGTCATTCCTGATATATGGTGGCAAGGGCGGCTCGCCTATGCGATCGATAAATTCATTCAGATCCTTATCAGTGATGAACTGGATCACACGCATTCCATTCGCGTGGGTACCGGTTACTTCAGCTTGTAGCGCGCCGTCATCGAATTCGAGTCTGTCCCCAACTCGCAACCTGCGCGCAGGCCGCGCCAGCGCTTGCCAAGTGTTTGGCGCCAGTTCCCGAACCAGCAGCAATTCGATTGATCCGCCCGATGGAAAACGATTTCCTCGAAGGCGGGCCGGAAAAACGCGCGTGTTATTAACCACGAGCACATCTCCCGCAGCCAGTTCACCCGGAAGGTCCTTAAAGTAAGAATCGCGCCACGATTGCGTGGCACGATCAAGAACCAACATGCGGGATGCGTCGCGTTGGGGCAGCGGCTGTTGCGCAATCAAATCATCCGGAAGTTCATAATTGAAATCGGAGATATCCATCGTGGGCAGACGCAGCCTGACGGAAACGAAGGACGCCAGCGCTCACGTATATGAGGCTGAGGGGACATTGAGTCCCGGCGCCGGTATCGGATGTTCCATTTGTTCGCGCTGAAATACGCCGGTGAGTTGCGCTCCGAAAAGTAAGACCAGGCTCGAGACATAACCCCAGGTCAGGACCGCGACGACGGCGCCGACCGATCCGTAAATCTGTTCGTAGTTAAAGTAATTCAGGGCCCAGGCAAAAACATATTTCGCGCCCTCCCACAACAGGGAGCCAATCAGCGCCCCGGGCACGCAGGCGACCGTGGTCACGTAAGCGTTTGGCATGAAACGATAAACGATGAGAAACAGCGCAAAGGTCACGAGCAGGCTGACCAGGGCGAAAATGATCTGCCAAAATAAACTGCCGACCGACGATAAGAGGCGGTAATGCTCCAACTGCCTGGGGGACATGCGACCGGCAATCT
>JBHELZ010000046.1:0-27635 GCA_046262835.1 Pyrinomonadaceae bacterium | reverse complement strand
TTTGCAACGGACACACGAGATTGGGGTGCGGATGGCCCTGGGCGCACAGCGTGCGGACGTGCTCAAGCTGATCCTGAGGCAGGGAATCGTGCTCGCCATTACCGGGGTCGCGGTCGGGCTTGCCGGATCATTTGGTTTGACGCGCGTGATCTCGACGTTGCTGTTCGACGTCGCGACCACTGACAAGACGACATTTGCCGCTGTTTCGCTTGGTTTATTCGCAATCACGTTTTTGGCCAGTTACGTCCCGGCGTGGCGCGCGACCCGCGTAGATCCGCTGGTCGCGTTGCGTTACGAGTGAAACGGACGAATTCATTCGCCGATTGGTTTTTCGTGCTGCGACGGCGCGATATGGAAATTGAGGTCTGAGGTAACGTAGAGATATCAAAATGCAAATACTAAGACAAGACGACGTAATCCCGTCGGTGCGACAACGCGCGAGGAGCGAATTGTGATTCATACAATCCTTGGCGACCTTGGCTATTCGGTTCGCATGCTGCTCAAGAGTCCGAGCTTTTCAGCCGTCGCAATCTTGTCGATTGCACTTGGCATCGGAGCGAATACTGCAGTTTTCAGTGTCATTAATAGCGTGCTTTTGAAGCCGTTGCGTTACAAAGACCCGGAAAACCTAATGCTGCTTTGGGGCAAAGGGGAAGAAGAAGGTGTGCTGCACAATCGCAATCAGGTTTCTGCCACTGATATCGCGGACATCCGCAAACAGAACACTGTCTTTGAAGGGGTTGCCACATTTACGGGTTGGAACCCCATTATGTCCGGAGACGGCCCGGCGGAAAGAGTGCCGGCGATCCAAGTCGGCGATCAATTTTTCAAGGTGATGAAAGCTGCGCCGCTTCTTGGGCGGGTCTTTTCACCTGAAGAGCAGGAAGACGGTAACGACTTTGTCATTGTCCTAAGCCATGCTCTATGGCAACGGGATTCGGAGGCGACCCGTCGATCGTCGGCAAGTCGGTTCTACTCAACAGCCGCCCCTACACGATCATCGGAGTCATGGGCCCGGACTTTCACGCCCTTCCCTCGACCTTGGTTCTGCCTGAAGGACAATTCTACCGGCCGGTTGCCGAGTCGTACGACGATTCGAAGCGCGATGAGCGACATCTGCGAGCAATTGCGCGCCTGAAGCCGGGCGTGACGTCGGCGCAAGCACAGGCAGAAATGTCGGTGCTTGCTGAACGGCTCGAGCGCGAACATCCGTTGACGAATAAGGGCAGAGGTCTGCACGTGGCGTCAATCACAGAGGACACCCTGGGGAACACCAGTCGCGCCCTCTGGATGATTTTCGGCGCGGTCGGTTTCGTGCTGCTCGTGGCCTGCGCGAACGTCGCGAACCTTTTGTTGGCGCGCTCCGCCACCAGACAAAAAGAGATCACGATCCGATCCGCGATTGGCGCTGCGCGCGTTCAATTGGTCAGGCAATTGTTGACTGAGAGTCTTTTGCTCGCGTTCCTGGGTGGCGGACTTGGGTTGCTTATCGCGCTCTGGGGAACGCGGATGATCGAAAGATTCGGTGCCGGGATCAATCCGATGTTCCGTGACTTTGGGCTGGACGTTCGCTGCCTCGCCTTCACTTTCGGCATCACCATTCTCACCGGGCTGATTTTCGGGCTGGCCCCGGCCTGGCAGATGTCTAATCCAAGTTTGACTGATTCGCTCAAAGAGGGCGGTAAAGGCAGCGGCGGCTCATCAGCCGGTAATCGATTGCGTGGCACTCTGGTCGTTACTGAAGTCGCCATGACGCTGATTCTTCTTGTCTCAGCGGGATTGCTAATAAAGACAATGCTGCGGTTAGGAAAGGTTGATAAGGGATTTAATTCCCGGAACGTTCTGACGATGAATATTGGTTTACCTGCAATCAAGTATCCAAAGCCGGAAAACGTTATCGCCTTTTACAAACAGGCCACTGAACGGATCGCAGCTATTCCGGGAGTAAAGACTGTCGGGATAACCAGTGTACTTCCGTTGAGCGACAACTTCGATGGCCGCGGCCTCGCTGTCGAAGATCATCCGAAGCCAAGAGGCGAAGAAATCAGCGTGGATCTTTATGTCACAACGCCCGGTTACTTGCGGGCAATGGAGATTCCAATCCGCAGCGGCCGCGCGATTACGGAGCAGGATACTGCCGACTCAATCCAGGTGGCCCTGATTAACAAAACGATGGCCAATCAACTCTGGGCGAATCAGGATCCTTTAGGCCGGCGCATAAAGTTTCCCGGGAACGAGAAGAATCCACAACCGTGGCGGACGATTGTCGGGATCGTGGACGACGTCTCGCAATACGCTCTGGACCAAAAAGCACCGATGCAGATTTATTTGCCGCACCAACAGTTTCCGACATCGTTCAATACGATCGTTGTAAGGACCGAAGGTGATCCGGAAAACATGACTGCTGCGGTGCGCAACTCAATTCTCGCTGTCGATAAGGATCAAGCAGTTTATAGCGTTGCCTCACTACAACAACTCGTCGCAACGTCTACTTCGTTGCGAACGTTTTTCATGATGCTGCTGACTATCTTTGCGGCGTTGGCATTGATCCTCGCGGTGGTCGGGATCTATGGCGTGATGTCATATGCGGTGACTCAGCGCACACAGGAAATCGGCATTCGCATGGCGCTCGGGGCCCGCGCCGGTGATGTGCTGAAACTTGTTTTGGCGAAAGGCATGACCCTGACAGCAGCCGGAGTATCCATCGGGATCGTCGGGGCATACGCGCTGACCAGACTGCTGGCGACGTTGCTTTTTGGCGTCAACCCAACCGATGCGCTCACCTTTGTAGCTGTGTCTTTGACACTTACCGGCGCGGCTTTGCTCGCCTGTTATATTCCGGCACGCCGCGCGACGAAAGTCGATCCCTTGGTGGCGCTGCGCTACGAATAGCGAAAAGGAGAAACCAGTTTTTGACGAACTTTGTTCTCGGACGAAATAGCCAGTGGGCGGTCTTTGAACAATTTTAAGGCGGTGCCAGAGGAAAAATCTGGCGCTCGTGTTGGCGAGCCTGGGGCTGTACGGAGTGTTCCCGCCACGCTCTTAGGTACGAATGAAGAGGGTGTGTCGATGAAGTGAGTTCAGCGAGTGACTGGACCGCGTCCTCGCTTGGCGTTTTTCGATTCGAGGAAAACAGCGGGAAGCCGCACGGTAGCGGCCCGTTCTTTTATCGCTTACGGTTCGCGGTACAGGCCCTGTAACTGGAGGTCAACAACATGTGGAGAGGGTTGAGTCAAAACCTAAGCTACAGCTTGCGCGCCCTGTTCAGGAATTCCGGCTTTGCTGTAATGGCTGTCTTGACTTTGGCGTTGGGGATAGGCGCGACAACCGCGATTTTCAGCGTCGTCTATGCGGTCTTTGAGCCCATGCCGTATCCCAGATCTGATCAACTCGCGATGGTCTGGAGTACCGCGAGGGGTAACCGGAACTCAGTATCGGCCGGTGATTACCTTGAGTGGAAGCAACGAAGCTCATCATTTCAGGGCATGGGGGCGTGGGCTGGGGCCTCGTTTAATGTTGGCGGTGGAGATCGCCCTGAACAGGTCGCCGGTTCCCAGCGAACACCAGGTTTTTTCACAATGGAAGGGTTGCCCATGATGTTGGGGCGCGATTTTCTGCCGGAAGAGGGCCAACCCGGCCAGGATCACGTAGTCATACTCAGTCACCGATTATGGGCTCGCCAGTTTGCAGAGGATCGCGGCCTCCTCGGCAAAGAGATCCGTTTGAGCGGAGAACGCTACACGGTGGTGGGTATTTTGCCACCCGGCATACACGATCGGTTCAACTCACAGTTGTGGGTGCCGCTGGTAACTCAACGAGAGCAGGTCGATCAGAGTCCGCGGCCGGTGCTGGTGATGGGGCGGTTGAAGGACGGCGTGTCGCGGGCTCAAGCACAGGCCGAGATGACCGGAATCGCTCAACAGCTGCAAAGCGAGCGTGCAAGCTCGAACATTGCCCGCGGGGTAAGCGTGGAGCCATTGCATCTTGACTTCCTTACTGACGCGACGCGCCGCAATCTCTGGATGTTGATGGGCGCAGTTGGTTTCCTTTTAATGATCGCCTGCGTGAACGTGGCAAACCTTTTGTTAGCGCGCGGAATGTCTCGTCGACGAGAGGTGGCTTTAAGGGCGGCGCTGGGCGCCTCACGTTCCCGGTTGTTCGCCCAATTCATAACCGAGAGTCTGGTCTTGGCCGTGCTTGGCGGAGCGCTCGGCGTCCTAGTCGCCCGAATAATTATCGACCTGATTGGGGCAGTCATGCCTCCGGTAGGTACGATGTTGCCATCAGAGGCGGACATCAGAATTAGTGTTCCGGTGCTGCTCTTCACATTCGCGATCACGTTTGCCGCGGGTTTGCTGTTTGGGTCTGCTCCCGCGTGGCAGGCCACCCGTTTGGATCTCAACGAAGTGCTTAAACTAGGCGGACGAACTGGTTCTGACGGAGCGGGACGCAATGGTCGTCGCGCCCTCGTGATAGCGGAGTTTGCTCTGGCCCTGACCTTGTTGGCGAGCGGCGGTCTCGCGCTCAAAAGCTTCTGGAACCTGACGCGAATTGATCTCGGCATCGTGACGGACCATCTCCTTTCGTTTCGGTTGCCGGTGCCGGACCAGCGTCTCAAATCGCCCGCAGAGATCAAGTCTTATTACCGGCCAATGCTGGAAAAGATTCAAGCCGTACCGGGAGTGAGAAAGGTCGCGGCGATGACCGGCGTTCCCGCGGGTGCTGCAGGGTCCGGCGTCCGGTTCACCATTGTGGGCCGGCCGGTGGCCGACCCCTCAGAGCGCCTCAGCTCTTCAATTCAAATGGTCACTCCGGCTTACGTCGAAACCCTCGGCATTCGAATGGCCAAAGGCCGGAGCATCGATGAGCATGACACAGACCAGACCGCGCGGGTGGCCATGGTTAACGAATACTTTGTTAATCGTTATTTGCCCGGAACCGATCCACTTAGCCACGCCATCCTCATGGATGTGCCGCGACCGGGAGCGACGCCGGCTAAACCTGTCGAGTGGCAGATCGTCGGCGTGTTTCACGACGTTCGCGGCGCGGGATCTCGTGAGGATTATTCTGAGATAGACGTGCCGTTCTGGCAGAACCCTGTCCCGCGAGTCTCGGTAGTCCTCAGGACTGACGGAGATCCAAAATTCGTGATTAAGAGCGTCGGCGCGGCAGTCAGCTCGGTCGATCCGGATCTGCCGCTGGCCGGCGTTAGAACTATTGATGAGATCGTGAGCGAGTCTTTGGCGATTGATCGCTTTAGCGTGGTTTTGTTTGCGAGTTTCGGCGCCCTCGGTCTTCTGCTCGCCGCGGTAGGTATCTATGGCGTGATGGCTTTCGGGGTCGCGCAACGCACTCACGAATTTGGAGTACGCATTGCATTGGGGGCCCAACGGGCAGGAGTCCTCGCTCTGGTCTTAAAAGAGGGAACAGTTTTAGCCGTCCTGGGCGGGGTCATCGGCCTCGGCGGCGCCTATGTCGCTGGCCGGGCCATGCAGTCGACCCTATATGGAGTGCCGGCTTTTGATGTGCGCGGGTTTGGCGCCGTGTTTTTCTTATTACTGCTCTCAGCCTGGTTGGCGTGTTTAGTTCCGGCTTTGCGGGCCAGCAGGGTCGAACCACTGGTCGCGCTTAGACATGACTAGGCGCGCAACCAGTGTGCTTTGTGATTTTCGGAGAGTGTTTTCCGTTTCCGCCGCGAAGGCCGGAGACAAAACTAATGCGGTGGCTGCACTCATGAGTGAACAAAAGGCGGCGGGCCAACTAATAACAAATCAGTTCTTCGGACTGAAGCCGAGCGATCCGCTGAGCTTCGTTGCTGCCGGACTCATTTTGCTGGTGTGTTTGCTCGCGGGCTATCTGCCGGCGCGCAAGGCGTCGCGCGTGAATTTCGTGGCGCTACGATACGAATGACGGGGAACAAATGAGAAAACTATTTCAAGATTTGCGGTATGCGTTTCGCACGATGCATAAAAAGCCAGGCTTCACCCTGATTGCAGTCGTTACTCTAGCCCTGGGCATTGGGTCGAGCACCGCGATCTTCACCGTGGTTGATGCCGCCGTGATCCGTGGGCTGCCGTACAGATCCCCGGAGAACCTCTATCACATGTGGGAGCGAACCCCGCAGAAAGAATTCGATCAACGCGAGTTCTCGTATCCTGATTACCAGGATTATCTGCAAAACAAGGTGTGCGACATCGCTGCCTATACCGGCGGCGGAACAATCCTCAACGGTAACGGTGAATCGGAAAGAGTGTTTGCTCCGGCGGTTACGGCAAATTTCTTTTCGGTGCTCGGGGTGGATGCAATCCGTGGCCGCACGTTTCAGACAGGTGAGGACAAGCAGGGTGGTCCTCGTGTTGCGGTTTTGAGCTATGGACTTTGGCAGAGACGATTTGGCGGCAACGAAGGAATGGTCGGACAACAAATAGATCTCGCCGGAGATAGCTACACAGTAATTGGCGTGCTGCCGCAGAGCTTTCAGTTTGCAATGAGGCCCGCGGATTTGTGGGTGCCCTATCAACCCACACAAAACCAACTGACGCGGCGCTTTTTGCATGGGACCAACCTGATAGCTCGCCTGAAATCCGGGGTGACCGCCGATGTGGCGCGGGCGGAACTGGGCCTGATCGCCAGCCGCATCGAGGAGCAATACAAAGAATCGCACGCGGGAACCACTCTCAAGCTAATTCCGTTACAGGAACAGGTCGTCGGACAAGTCAAGCCCATTCTAATGATTCTGTTGGGCGCCGTAGCGTTTGTGTTGCTAATTGCCTGCGCAAACGTCGCCAATCTTTTGCTCACCCGCTCGCTGACGCGGCAAAAGGAAGTTGGGATTCGGGTTGCCCTTGGCGCCAGCCGTTGGCGCGTCGTCCGCCAACTGTTGACAGAGTCAGTTTTGCTTTCTCTAGCGGGGGGCGTATTGGGACTGCTGCTCGCATATTGGGGCACGACCGCCCTGGTCAGCATGCTGCCGCCGAATCAAATTAGCGCCTTACCGTTTCTGCAAACGCTCAACATCGATTTTCGCATGCTCGGCTTTTCATTCGGTCTTTCGGTCTTGACTGGAATCATTTTTGGACTCGCGCCGGCATTACAGGCGTCGCGATTGGAATTAAGCGGGGTGCTGAAGGAAGGGGGCCGCAACACCAGTGGCAGCGTCAGCCAGCGATTGCGCAGCGGGCTGGTGATGACGGAGATCGCGCTGGCCGTGGTGTTGCTGGTGGGCGCCGGGATGCTTCTGAAGAGTCTTGTCCGCGTGCTCAGCACTGATCCCGGGTTCAATCCGGAAAACGTGCTTACCATGACCGTTGTCCTGCCGGCCGCCCGGTACGCCGATGCGGCCAGCCAGATAAACTTTCAGGATCAATTGCAGCAGCGCATCCAGGCGCTGCCCGGAGTCGCCGGCGCGGGTACAGTCAACATTTTGCCCCTGCAGCCCGGAAACACGACGCGGGTGAACGTTGAGGGGGATCCCATCCCGGTGCCTGGCCAGGAACAGGAGGCGAACATTCGTACCGTGAGCGAAGATTATTTTCGCACGCTGGGTGTGCCTCTGATTTCCGGACGCATGTTCGATGCGCGTGATAAGGCCGACGCTCCACCAGTAGTCATCATCGGCAAGACGATGGCTGACCGAGTCTTTTCGGGACGCAATGCAGTGGGTCGCCGGCTGAAATATGCCGGCGTCGAGGCACCCCCGATTTCGATTGTCGGGGTGGTAGCGGACGTTAAGATCACCGGGCTGGATCAGGAAACCAGACCTGTTATCTACTATCCATTTCGACAGAACGCGGCGCCCTTTGCGAACCTGGTGGTTCGCACCAGTTCGGATCCCGGGGCCCTCGCCGGCTCAATTCGAAACGAGATTCGGAATTTGGATCCGGCAGTCGCAGTTTTCAACGTGCAGGCGATGCCTCAGTTGATTGCCAACTCTCCCGCGGCGTTCATGCGACGTTTCCCGGCAACTCTAATTGGAGTTTTCGCCGGACTAGCGTTGTTGCTGTCCTCGATCGGGATTTACGGCGTCGTTTCCTATTCGGTCAGCCAGCAAACCCATTACATCGGCGTGCGCATGGCTCTCGGAGCGCACGCTTCCGACATTCTGAAACTAATTTTGAAGCAAGGCTTGATCATCGCGCTGGCAGGTATTGCCATTGGATCCGTGGCAGCTTATGTCTTCATGCGCATACTTCAAAGCCTGCTTTTCGAGGTTCGCGCTAACGACGGCCCGACGTACGCAGCCGTGGCCGGCGCCTTGTTCTTAATAGCCGTGCTTGCCTGTTATCTGCCGGCGCGGCGCGCAACCAAAGTCGACCCCCTGGTCGCGTTACGATACGAATAGGCTGCGCACAAAACTGGGCCACTTGGGCAAGAAAGGCAAAGGTGGAATGTGCAAACATTATTCAAAGACATTCAGTATGCGCTGCGTACCTTAGTAAAGCGTCCAGCCTTCACGGCCGTGGCCGTGATTACGCTCGCGCTCGGAATTGGTGCCAACACGGCAATCTTCAGCGTGATTAATGCAGTACTTTTGCGTCCTTTGCCATACGATGCACCCGAGCGGCTGGTAACCCTGAGGTCAAACCAATCCGCGCCCGACCTGGCGGATGTCGAAGAGCGCACTCAGGCCTTTACTAAACTTGGCGGAGAAG
This sequence comes from Pyrinomonadaceae bacterium, assembly GCA_046262835.1. Taxonomy (GTDB): domain Bacteria; phylum Acidobacteriota; class Blastocatellia; order Pyrinomonadales; family Pyrinomonadaceae; genus UBA11740. The sequence continues at coordinate 18,984 of JBHELZ010000046.1, read as the reverse complement.
TTCTGCAGCCGCTTGCCTACACCGCGGGGACCGAACCGATCCAAATTCAGATCGGACAGGTTACGGGCAGGTACTTTGAAGTGTTCGGCGTCAAAGCCGACCGCGGCCGTTTCTTAACCGCCAATGACGACAAACTTGGTGCGCCATATCTGGTGGTGCTTAGCCACGCGCTGTGGCAGCGCCAGTTCGGCGGTGACGAGCAGATTGTCGGCAAGACAATTCCCCTCAGCGGCAATTCCTACACCATCATCGGCGTGATGCCTTCAGGATTCGTTTCGCCTCGGGACAACGCCGAAGCATGGACTGCACTGCATGTCTCGAATCCGGTGGCGGCCAACTTTCGCGGAGTGCACTTTTTGCGCACGTATGGCCGGCTGGCCTCTGCCGTAACGATCGAACAAGCCAGTGCGGAAATGCGTTTAATCGACCAGCAACTCGCCGCTCAATACCCCGCGGATAACAAGAACCGTACGACGGTCCTGATTCCTTTACATCAGCGCGTGGTAGGCGATTCGCGGAAAATTTTGCTCGTCTTGTTCGCCGCGGTAAGTCTTGTGTTGCTCATCGCCTGCGCGAATTTTGCCAATTTGCTTTTGGCCCGCGCTGCTGAGCGCGAACGTGAATTGGTAATTCGCACGGCGCTCGGCGCCGGCCGCTGGCGTTTGATTCGTCAATTGCTTACCGAAAGCGTACTGATCTCGCTGGCTGGAGGAGCCACCGCTGTGCTGCTCGCGTGGTGGGGCACAGGTCTACTCGTAGCTCTCAAGCCGGCCAACTTGCCGCGGCTGCAGGAAATTCGCGTCGACTTGCCGGTGCTGGCGTTTACTTTTGGACTGTCGCTTTTGACTGGAGTTCTATTTGGACTCGCGCCGGCGTGGACCGCCTCTCGCAGGCGTATCAATCAGGGTTTGAAGGACGGTGGCCGCGGCGCCACAGCGGGGGGTGCGCAACAACGCCTGCGCAGTACTTTTGTGGTGGTTGAGTTAGCGATTGCTCTGGTCCTGTTGGTCGGCGCCGGGCTCCTGGTCAAGACCTTTTGGAAGTTGCGCAGCGTTGAGCCAGGTTTCAAGAGCGATCACTTGTTGACCATGCGCGTCGAATTGCCGGAAGCGCGCTATAGGGAAGTCGAGCCCCAGACGCGCTTTCGCCGGCAGGTGCTGGCCGGGATTAATTCGTTGCCCGCAGTGCAAGCTGCAATGATTAGTGAACTGCCGCTGAGCGGCGATTCATTGAATCACGATTTCGTGATCGAGGGTCGGCCGCCGATCGCGCCTGGTGATGAGCCAAGCGTCGAAACGCGCAGTGTCATTGGCGACTACTTTCGCACAATGCAAATTCCTCTGCGTTCGGGACGCGACTTTCGGCCGCAGGACTTTGAAGATAAAGCGCCCCTGGTGGGGATCGCGAACGATACCCTGGTCCGGCAGTATTTTCCCAACGAAGATCCCCTCGGGAAACGGGTTCGCTTTGTGCGAAATCCGCAGATCGAGTGGATCACCATTGTCGGAGTCGTCGGTGATGTGAAGCACTTCGGACTGGATTTGCCGGAACAGCCAGGTCTCTATTCGCCCTATCCGCAGGCTAATGCGTGGAAGCGTTGGATGACCATTGTCGCGCGAACTCAATCTGATCCGGGGTCGATGGCCACAGCAATCAAGCAACAGATTTGGAAGGTTGATTCCCAACTTCCCGTCACGCGCGTGGAAACAATGGAAGCGGTTTCCGCGGCCTCGTTTGCCGCACGCAAATTCACTATGCTTTTGCTCACAATTTTTTCCGTTCTGGCGTTGGTGCTGGCGGCCGTTGGCGTTTACGGAGTGATGTCGTATTCCGTCACGCAGCGCACGCAGGAAATTGGCGTGCGCATGGCGCTGGGTGCGCAAATGGCTGACGTGATTAAGTTGATCTTGAAGAATGGACTAGGTTTGGCTTTGGTCGGAATTACAGTGGGACTTGGGGGCGCTTTTGCCTTGACCCGTTTGATCAGGAGTTTGTTGTTCGCGGTGGAACCAACTGACCTCGCGACCTTTACTGTCGTTACGGCAAGTCTGTTGATTACTGCCTTGCTTGCTTGTTATTTGCCGGCGCGACGGGCGGCCAAAGTCGATCCGCTGGCAGCGTTGCGGTATGAGTGAACCTGTCCCTGGTCAGAGATCTGGTGAGATGGGAGAGAAAAACCATGAAAACATTTGTACAGGACGTGCGATATGGATCGCGGATGTTACTCAAGACTCCGGCGCTCACATTCATCGTCATACTTGCATTAGCGCTGGGCATCGGCGCTAACACCGCGATCTTCAGTGTCATTAATGCGGTGGTGCTGCGGCCCCTGCCGTATGACCACGCGGAACAATTGCTGTTTTTGAACGAGCGCAGCCCGGTCCTGGACGAGATGTCGATCTCTTATCCGAACTTTACCGACTGGCGCAGTCAGAACCACGTCTTTGAAAAGATCGGGGTTTACAATCGCAACAGTTACAACTTGACCGGCTATGGTGAAGCAGAGCGAATTTTGACGGCTCAGGTGTCTGCGGATCTCTTTTCTGCTTTGCGTGTCAACGCGGCTTTGGGCCGCCTGTTTACCAACGAAGAAGACAAGCCCGGCGGCCCTCCTGTAGTTGTGCTTAGTTATGCGCTGTGGCAGCGCCGCTTTGGCGGTCAAACCAATATTCTTAATCAATCGCTGACCCTTAACGGCAAAAGCTATACAGTGATCGGAGTCATGCCGCAAGACTATGCGTTTCCCAACCGCGTGGAAATGTGGGTGCCGGTGGGCCAATTGTCCGGCGATCCGAATTGGCAGCAGCGCGGGAATCATCCCGGCTTGTACGCGGTCGCCCGCCTGAAGCCCGGCGCCACCACCGCGCAGGCCCAGGCGGACATGAATACCATAGCCACCAACCTCGAAAAGCAGTATCCGGATTCCAACTCGCGCAATGGCATTCGCATTCGTTCAATGATGGAAGTGGTTGTGGGCGACACCGTGCGCGGCACACTGTGGATTCTGTTTGGGGCAGTTGCCTTTGTGCTGCTCATCGCCTGCGCGAATATCGCGAATCTCTTGTTGGCACGCGCGACCGCGCGACGCAAGGAAATGGCTATTCGCGCGGCGATGGGCGCCGGCCGCTGGCGCATCGCCCGGCAACTACTAACAGAGAGTTTGCTGCTCGCGGTGCTGGGCGGCGGGCTGGGGCTGTTAATAGGCCGCCTGGCCCTCAAGCTGATTCTCTCTGCAAGTCCGACCGCCATTCCGCGCGTGCGCGAAATCACTCTCGATTGGCGAGTTTTGGCGTTCACGCTGGGTGTTTCTCTGCTGACCGGAATTCTTTTTGGGCTCGTACCCGCAATTCAGGCCGGCGAAGTCGATGTGCACGAGACATTAAAAGAGGCAGGCCGGGGCACTTCGGCGAGGCATTGGTTCCGCAGTTCGCTGGTCATCGTGGAGGTCGCCACTACCATGGTGCTGCTGATCGGGGCCGGCTTGATGATTCGCAGCTTTTACCGGCTCGAGAACGTCAATCCAGGATTTTCTTATGAACACCTGACGAGTTTCACCGTTTCGCTGCCACAGAAAAAATACGCGACAGAAGATCAACGCAGCGAATTCTTTAACCGTTTGATCGCAAATCTCCGCAGCTTGCCCGGGGTGCAATCAGTTGCCGCGGCTTCGGGGCTGCCGCTTGGTAACAATGGCTGGCAGACGTCGTTCTTGGTGGATGGGCGGCCCCAACCAGCCCGTGGCGACACGCCGCTAATGGAAGCATGCACGGTCACGCCGGATTATTTTCGCACGATGAACATTCCGCTCCTGCGGGGACGGTATTTCACTCCACAGGACAACCGATCATTCATCGCCGGTCGCGACCTCAGCAAATACAATGAGGGGGAACGAATGATCAATGGCTCTAACGTAATCATTGTCGATGAAGAGTTTGCGCGCCGTCATTGGCCCAATGAAGAAGCGGTCGGCAAAAGAATCAGGTTCGGCACTGATCCCGGCGCGCCGGTGCTGGAAGTAGTTGGCGTGGTGGGACGCGTCAAGATGGAGAGCCTGGACGATGACTCGAATCGCGTGCAGGGCTACTTTTCGTTTTCACAAATTCCGTTCACCGGCATGACGCTAATTATAAAGGGCGATGGAGATCCCAATCAGTTGATAGCGTCGGCGCGGGCGCAGGTAAAAGCGGTCGATCCCGATCAGCCAATCTACAATATTCGCACGATGGACGAGATTCGCGGCGAGTCCGTGGCGCCACAACGTTTGAATCTGATGTTGCTGAGCATCTTTGCCGGGATCGCTTTCGTCCTTGCGATTGTCGGCATCTATGGCGTCATGTCCTACGCGGTCACGCAGCGCACTCATGAAATCGGTATTCGCATGGCGATCGGCGCACAGCCGAGCGATGTGTTCCGAATGATTCTGGCGCAGGGGATGTTGCTGACGATCGCAGGGCTTGTATTGGGTCTGGCGGGGGCCTTTGCTCTGACGCGTCTGATGGTCACGATGCTCTTCGGCGTCAAACCGACAGACCCAGCAACGTTTGGCGGCGTCGCGCTGCTGCTGACGGTGGTAGCACTGATTGCCTGTTACGTTCCCGGGAGGCGCGCTACCAGGGTGGACCCGGTAAATTCTCTCAGATACGAATAGGCGCGCTTAGCGCATAAAGCGGGGCCCATGAACATACTTCAGGACGCGCGACACAGTTGCCGCGCGCTGATCAAGGCGAAGAGTTTCAGCGCTGTGACGATTCTGGTTCTGGCCCTCGGAATCGGATCGAACGTCGCAATCTTTAGTTTAATTAACTCTATATTATTGCGACCGCTGCCTTACCATGACCCGGATCAACTGGTAATGATCTGGGGAAATTTTCGTTCGCTGAACATGATGCGCCTGGGAGCTTCCGCGCCTGAGTTCCAGGATTACAAAAATCAGAACCACGTCTTCACCAGCCTCGCCGCTTTCCAACGCGCGCCTTTTAACCTCACCGGTGTCACCGAGCCGCAACGTCTCAATGGCGCGCGAGTTACCGGCGAACTCTTCACCATGCTGGGCGTGCCGCCGCTGGCGGGCCGCTCGATAATTGGGGGTGATGACTCCGCGGGACACGAGCACGTTGCGGTCCTAAGCAATCGTCTGTGGCGGACGCGCTTCAACTCTGACTCAACCCTGATTGGCCGCAATATAAATCTGGATGGTCTGGCCTATGTAGTCGTAGGAATAATGCCGCGCGACTTTCAGTTTCCATTTGCGGCGAACGAGCCTGACCGCGTCGACGTTTGGGTGCCGGCGGTTTTCAGCGCTGCGGAATTGAATGAACGCAGTCGATATAACTATCAGGTACTTGGGCGCCTAAAGCCAGGCGTCACGATTTCACAAGCCGCCGTTGAAATGGAACGAGTTGGCGGCGTCCTCGAACAACAATACCCGCGCAGTTATCGCGGTCCAAAGGGAGAACCCGGCGGTTGGCAGATTACGCTCACTTCGCTGCAATCCGAAGTGGTCGGTAACATTCGGCCGCTGCTGTTCGTGCTGCTCGGCGTAGTAATAGTTTTACTGTTGATAGTTTGTGCGAACGTCGCGAATTTGTCGCTCGCCCGGGCCTCGACCCGATCGAGAGAAATTGCGATTCGGGCGGCGCTCGGGGCCACGCGGCGGCAACTGGTTCGGCAACTGCTTATCGAGAGCCTGTTGCTCTCAGCCGGCGGAGGGCTCCTGGGATTGTTGCTGGCGGCAGCCGGAGTGGATCTTCTCATGGCGGCCGGACCGCGCGATATTCCGCGATTAAATGAAGTCTCTCTGGATTCCCGGATCCTCATCTTCACCTTTGGTTTGTCATTAATTAACGCATTGCTATTCGGTATCGTCCCCGCCCTCAGCAATTCCAGAGTCATTAACGACCCGCTTAAGGAAGGTTCCAAGTCGCTCACTGCCTTGCGAGGACAGCGCTTGCGAAGTGCGCTCGTGATTGGCGAGATCGCCGCTGCCCTGGTGCTACTGGTCGCTGCTGGTCTGATTTTTAAAAGCTTCGCGCGATTATCAGGAGTCAATCCGGGCTTCAATTCGAATCGAGTCCTTACGGCGCGCATGTGGCTCGCATCGTCGCGTTACGAGGACAACTCGGCGAAGCTGCAATTCTTCGATCAACTTCTAGCGGGAGTTAAGGCGCTGCCGGGGGTCGAGTCAGCGAGCTTGACGACCGCCTTACCCATGACGGGCGCGACTTTCGGCGCGCCATTTTCGATCGAAGGACGGCCTTTCGATCCAACGGGCGTTCCTCCGCACGCGTACATTCGCACCATCGCTCCGGATTACTTTCGCAGCCTCGGTATTCCCCTGGTTCAGGGACGCGATTTCGATGCGCACGATACCGGAACGAGTACGCCCGTCGTCGTAATCAATGAAACTTTTGCACGTGGTTTCTTCGCAGGCAATCCTATTGGGAAGCGATTCAAGATTGGGGGGCCCCAATCGCCACGGCCGTTGATGCAGGTTGCGGGTGTGGTGCATGACGTCAAAGCAGACGGGCTGGATGCGCCAACTATTCCCGAAATGTACCTGCCGCTTGCGCAGAACGGCGGGCCGGCAATGACTTTGGTTGTACGCACGGCCGGGGATCCGTTAGCGACAATCCCGGCGATTCGCAGCCGGGCATTCACCCTCGATAACGACTTGCCGGTTTATGACATCACCACGATGCGCGAATTGTTGAATGCATCGGTCGCGCCGCGCCGCTTCAACATGTTCTTAATCAGCGGCTTTGCGTTCTGCAGTCTGATATTGGCCACGCTGGGCATTTTTAGTGTGATTGCTTATTCCGTGGCGCAGCGTACGCACGAGCTGGGCATTCGGATTGCACTCGGGGCGCGGACGACGGATGTGTTGAGATTAGTCCTCGGCCAGGGTGCGCGTCTGATTCTGACCGGCGTCGGAGCGGGACTCGTCGCTGCTCTCGGCCTGACCCGAGTGCTAAGAACATTTCTATTCGAGACTTCCCCGACAGATCCGTTAACATATCTCGCCATTTCATTTTTGCTGGTGGTGGTTGCGCTGATCGCCTGTTACGTGCCAGCGCGGCGGGCTGCGCAACTCGATCCGCTCATCGCCCTGCGTTCTGACTAAGGCTTTGACATCCCAATGCCTAAAATTCTAATCGCTGACGATCAGGTCGACGTGCTCACCGCACTGCGTTTGCTGCTTAAGGGTGACCACTACGATATCGTGACCGCCTCTTCTCCTGCCGGAGTTTTAAAAATTGTCGAAGCACAGGATCTGGATCTCGTCCTCATGGATCTGAACTACGCGCGCGACACCACCTCTGGCAACGAAGGTTTGGATCTGCTTCCGAGAATTCACGCCATCGACCCCACGCTGCCTCTGATCGTTATGACCGCCTGGGGCAGCGTTAATGTTGCCGTCGAAGTCATGCGCCGCGGCGCGCGCGACTTTATTCAAAAACCGTGGGACAACGCGCGTCTGCTGACCATTCTGCGCACGCAATTGGAACTGGCCCGGGCCCTCAGGCGCGGTCAACGGCTGGAAGCTGAGAATCTTGCGCTGCGCGATGACGGTGCGTCTGCGAGGCTTCCACAGGTCGTGGCAGAGTCGCCCGCAATGAAATCTGTCTTGAACGTAGTGCATCGAATCGGCCCCGCCGACGCCAACGTCCTGATCACCGGCGAAAACGGCACCGGCAAGGAAGTCATCGCGCGCTCTCTGCATGCGGTCTCCAGCCGGGCAGGAAAGCCTCTGATCTCCGTCAATGCCGGCGCGTTGGCTGAGAGCCTGTTTGAAAGCGAATTATTCGGCCACGTGCGTGGCGCATTTACCGATGCCAAAACTGATCGCGTAGGCCGGTTTGAATTGGCCGACGGGGGGACTCTATTTCTCGATGAGATTGCCAACGTCCCGCTCAATCTCCAGGCAAAGCTTTTGCGCGTGCTTGAGACGGGCGAGTTCGAGAGGGTCGGCTCTTCGAAGACGCGGAAAGTCAGTGTGCGCGTCTTGTCGGCCACGAATGCAGATTTGAAGAACGATGTGATCGAAGGGAGATTTCGGCAGGACCTGATGTTTCGGCTCAACACCGTCGAGATTCATTTGCCTGCCTTGCGCGACAGGCGCGAAGACATTGCGCCCCTGGCCGCACATTTCCTGCGACAGCACAGCGAGCGATACCGCCGTGGCAAAATGGAGTTTACGCTGCAGGCAATCGATGCGTTGCGCCAGCACTCCTGGCCCGGCAACGTTCGGGAACTTGATCATATTATCGAGCGCGCGGTGTTGATGAGTTCCGCAAGCACTATTACGGCAATGGATCTGGCGTTACAAAACACACCTGCAGCGCAAGTCTCAGCGCGTCTGGAAGAGATGAGCCTGGAAGACGCCGAATGTTTATTGATCAAGAAAGCGCTGGCTCGATTTGAAGGGAACGCCAATCGCGCCGCTGAGGCACTCGGCCTGAGTCGCAGCGCCCTCTACCGGCGGCTGCAGAAGTATGGGCTATCATAAACCTCGTGAGCATTCCACTGAAGCCATCGAAGGAATCCACATTTTCTCACCTCGATCCGGCCCTGCGCGGCACTCATCTTAAATTTGAAGGCAGGGTTACCGCGCTGGTGCTGGCCGCGGGACTTCCCGGCGTCAGTTTGTGCGCTCTGCTCTTATGGTTGGACGGGTATTCCGGCCGCGTTCAATGGACCCTCGATCTCCTGCTTGTCTTTTTTTGGTTGGCAATCTCGGCAAATCTCAGGCACCGCGTGGTAAGGCCGCTGCAGACGCTTTCAAATATTCTGGCCGCTATTAGAGAAGGGGACTACTCGATTCGGGGCCGGCGGGCAGCGAGCGGCGACGCGCTGGGTGAAGTCATGCTCGAGGTAAACGATCTGGGCGCGACGCTTCGCGGGCAGAGACTCGGAGCGCTCGAAGCTACGGCTTTGCTGCGCACGGTAATGTCTGAAATCGATGTCGCGGTTTTTGCTTTCGATCGCGCCCGGCAATTGCGTCTGGTCAACCGCGCCGGCGAAAAATTACTGGCCCAGCCGGCGATCCGGATACTGGGCCGAACCAGTGAAGAGCTTGGCCTCGCCCCGTGTCTGGAGGGTCATGAAGACCCAGGCCCGTATACGATGCAGATGGTTTTTCCCGGAGGCGTGGGCCGCTGGGAAATTCGCCGCGGGACGTTTCGTGAAGGCGGCATGCAGCATCAATTGCTGGTGCTGACGGACTTGAGTCAGACCTTGCGCGAAGAAGAGCGGTCGGCCTGGCAGCGCTTGCTGCGCGTGCTGGGTCATGAGCTGAATAATTCGCTGGCTCCAATCAAGTCAGTGGCTGGAAGCCTGGCCGATTTAGTCCAGCGTGAGCCGCGACCGCCCGACTGGCGGGAAGATATGCACCGGGGTCTCGAAGTAATTTCCTCGCGAGCTGACTCGCTCGCGCGATTTATCGAGTCGTATTCAAAACTCGCGCGCCTCCCACCGCCGCGGTTTCAGCCTCTGAATATTGGTCAACTGGTCGAACGCGTTGCGGCTCTGGAAACGCGTTTGCCGGTTAAGGTGCTTACCGGTCCCGACATAGTCGTGGGGGCAGACAGCGTGCAATTGGAACAGCTGCTGATAAATCTGATTCGCAACGCGGTGGATGCATCACTGGAAACCAGTGGCGCGGTCGAAGTCGGGTGGGCCAGGCAAAATGGTCAGGTGTTGGTGTGCGTGAAAGATCAGGGACTTGGGCTCGCCAATACGGCCAATCTCTTCGTGCCTTTTTTTACTACCAAAGCGTCCGGCTCAGGCATCGGGCTGGTGCTTTCTCGGCAAATTGCTGAAGCACATGGCGGAACACTCACGCTCGAGAATCGTGCAGATACACTGGGTTGCGAGGCGCGCTTAAGATTGCCGCTACAGTGATCTGCGCCTCTTTGGCTGAAAATTATCAACGGCGGTTGGCCACCCAAATTATATTCGCTGCTTCGCGGCCCTTGCGAAAAAGCAGTTTAGGCTAGTGCCGCTCATACTTTATTGGCGCCAGTCTCCAACTTTCTTAACCACTCGCGAGCTGCGGTTATTTCGATTGGGCCAACCTGTGATACATAAGTCCTGTGCCAAATAAGTCATCTGATCAGCGTCGTTCGCATCGCGCCCAAAATTCCTTTGTTACCGTTGCCCCTCGCTCATTGATCCGACCGTCGCTTGATTGGCTGCTGGTGTTTGTGCCCATCGCCATCGTCGTACGCTTTGTTCCACAGCTGCACAATCCCACGACGCTCTTTATCTTCTCGTGTTTGGCCATTATCCCACTGGCCGCCTGGATGGGCCGCTCTACCGAACACCTGTCAAAGCATTTGGGCTCAGGCGTTGGCAGCTTGTTGAATGCAACCTTTGGGAACGCGGCCGAGCTCATCATTGCACTGTTTGCAATTGCGAAGGGTTTGGAGGGAGTGGTTAAGGCCTCAATTACCGGATCGATTATCGGGAATCTGTTATTGGTAATGGGCTTTGCGTTTTTTAGCGGCGGCATCAAATTCGCAAAACAGGAATTCAATCGCACGGTCGCCAGCGCTTCAGCGTCGGCGCTGACCTTAGCCGCCATTGGCCTGACTATTCCCACAGTTTTTCACCAAGTAGCGGCCAAGGTGCCGGTGCAGTCAGGTGGCTGGACAATTGCAAAGGAACAGCACCTGTCCCTCGCGATAGCCGTCGTGCTGTTTCTTACCTACATGGCGACGCTTATATTCTCGCTGGTGACGCACAGGTCCTTGTTTGCCGGGGAATTGCACGAAAGTTCAGGGTCGAAACCTGAGGGGGCTACCTGGGGAATGAAGCGCGCAGCGCTGGTGCTGGCTGCGACCACTGCGCTGGTAGCGCTGACCTCGGAATTTCTGGTCGGCACGATTGAACAGGCCCGCGCCCGGCTGGGACTGACTGAGGTTTTTGTCGGCGTGATCGTCGTAGCAATCATTGGCAACGCCGCGGAACACTCATCAGCCGTACTCATGGCGCGGCGAAATAAGATGGACTTGAGTATCGGGATCGCCCTTGGTTCAAGCATGCAAATCGCGCTGTTTGTGGCGCCGGCCCTCATCTTCGCGTCCTATCTTTTTGGCCGGCCCATGCATCTGGAGTTCTCGATACCTGAAGTAGTTGCGGTCATTGCCTCGATCATCATCGTCGAACAGATAACCAGTGACGGTGAAAGCAATTGGATCGAAGGGATTCAATTGCTATCAGTGTACGCAATCCTCGCGATTCTGTTTTTCTTCCTGCCAAGCACCCATTAGGATGGAGTCGGAGCGGGAGATTCTATGCCAGAAACAACGACCCACATCCCCGATCGTTGGGACCCGGAACCGCGTTGGCCCGCGCTTATTGCTATCCTTGCGGTCGGCGGATTGTATTTGGCGTTGCCCACGAATCTAACCGTTGGGCCACGCTGGCTATTCCCGGCGGTCATGACCGCGTTACTTGTGCCGACTGTCATTTCCCACCGCACCGGCAAGCACAATCTCAATAAACTTTTCGGCTTCACAGTGACCGCCGTGGTGACGGCAGCGATGATTCTTTCCGTAGCTCTCTTGATAAGAGCATTGCCATCGCATAAAGAGTCTCCGACCGAACTTCTAATCTCGGCAGCGTCTCTCTGGTTCACGAACATTTTGGTGTTCGCGTTGTGGTACTGGCGTCTGGATGCGGGAGGCCCGCATCGCAGGGATTCCCGGGCCGGCCACCCCGAGGGAGCGTTCCTTTTTCCGCAAATGACAATGTCGCCTGAAGCGAAGGCTACAGCCGGTGAAGAGCTGTGGACGCCAAACTTTGTTGATTACCTGTTCCTGGCCTTCAACACGAGCACGGCGTTTTCACCGACTGACGTGCCGGTGCTCGCGCGTTGGGCCAAAGTGCTCATGGTACTTCAGTCCATTTTGTCTTTGACCGTGTTGGTGCTATTGGCTGCGCGCGCTGTGAATATTCTCTAGCAAGCTGCTGAAAAACTACTTTGGAGTACGGCGACTTGTGGCCGCTTTGAAATCTGACTGGAGGCGTTCTGCAAAAACCTTAAGGAAATCAGCGGACGACAAAAGCGGCGACAACTCGCCGCACTCCAAATGATGGCTCGGCGCCGCCGGATTGAGTTTTCCAGCAGCCTGCTGGAGGAAGCGTGAGCTACGCTACTTCGTAAGGAGTATGCGTGCGTGAGCGAATGCTTATTGCACCGCGTCGCTCGCGCCGGCCGCCTGATCCGGGTTTACGTGAATGCTGCTGTCGGTCGAGTCGATATAGAAATGATTCTTGCCGGCATTATCGCTCTGCGGATCCGCGTTCAACGTGTACGAAGTTGCCGACGTCGCGGTCTTTGGTGTGACTTTCAAACTGAGGACATAACCGTCGGCGGTCGGGGGATTGCCGGAGAACTTCGAGCTCAACATCTGTTCTTTCACCAGTTGATCGAAGGTGCCAAAGCTGCGGCTGTGCGTGTTGTAATACTGAATCTCGACGGCGGCAATGGTCCTGATGTTCTGCAAGGTGGCGGCTTCGTTGCCGGCTCGCTGCGCGGTTTTCCACCCGTAAACTGCGGCGCCAATTAAAATTCCGATGATGGCGATCACGATCATCAACTCGATGAGCGTAAAGCCATGTTCTCTGCGGGGGGTCTCAGTAGTTCTCTTCATAGTTGCTTCCTCTGTTTGAATAAACGGCGAGGACAAACAATGGTTCCGAAAAGAACGCCATGCCGCCTCGCCTAAGGTCAGATTTTACTACAGGGAAGCGAGGCCCGTCATTCAGGGCCGGCTCGTGGGTATGCCGGGATGGTGTTGTGAGTGGCGGAGTTCTCGCTGAGGATTGTCAGTCACACCTCGCGCAAGCGATCTGAGAATCAGATTTCGAGCTGAGGGGGCGCCTTCAACAACATCATTTTAGACCGCCGCTAACCTTCTTAATGCGGGCGTAGTCATTGTGGCCCAGGTGCATGTAGAATGGCCGAGATGAGGAACCTACGCACAGCTAACTCCGATGTTCTCGCCGCGACAGCGGCTGAGAAGATTGAGCTGCTGCAAACTGCAATCGAGCGGGTGATTCGGGGCAAGCCCGATGCAGTAAGACTCGCCATTGTCACTCTGCTCGCCGGCGGGCACCTGCTGATCGAAGACGTGCCGGGCGTTGGAAAAACCACGCTGGCTCACGCCCTGTCCCGCGCGCTCGATTGCTCGTTCCAGCGTATTCAATTCACCTCGGATTTGTTGCCCTCGGATGTAATTGGTTTGTCGGTTTATAACCAGGTCGACGCGCTGTTCGAATGGAAGCCGGGGCCGATCTTTGCCAACGTCATTCTCGCTGATGAGATTAATCGCACCACCCCGAAGACCCAATCAGCTTTGCTCGAGGCGATGGCCGAAGGGCATGTAACCGTCGAAGGCGTGACGCATGCCCTGCCAACTCCATTCATGGTCCTGGCCACGCAGAATCCCATCGAACATCATGGTACATATCCTTTGCCGGAATCCCAGCTCGATCGTTTCATGCTGCGCCTGCGCATTGGTTATCCCGGGGCGACCGATGAAAAGTTGATTTTGCGCGACCGCGAGCATGCTGAACCGCTCAATAACATGCAAGCGGTAATGAATGCGGCCGATGTGACGGAGTTGCAAAAAGCTGTCACTGAAGTTTCAGTCGATGATGCGATAGTTGATTATCTAATGCGCATTGTTGCGGCGACTCGATCGTCGGAGATGCTCGATCTCGGCGTCAGTCCGCGGGGTACATTGTCTCTGTTCCGAGCGGCTCAGGCTCTCGCCCTTACCGAACAACGTTCCTATTGCCTGCCCGACGATATTAAGCGGCTGGTCGTTCCGGTCTTCGCACACCGCGTCGCCGTCAGCACTCGCTATTCGTCGGCCATGCGTCGCAGCGAAGAAGCAGAGGCAGTGCTCGGCGAGATTTTGAAGACCATTAGCGTGCCGCTGTGAGGCGCATGCGGCCATGGTCAATTTGGGTTGCCGCGGAATTATCCCGACCGTAAGAAACGCCAAAGCGTTTTATTCGTGGCAAATGCGCCCTCGCCTGCAGGGCTAGTGCCCGGCGCTTGATAGCAACGTTTTCAGACACCTCCCGATTTCGGAATGCAAAGTTAACCCAGGTGGATCAGCAAACCGATAGCAAGTCAGAAACTCTCAATCCGCAATCCGTAATCTTAGGTCGTTGGTGGCGACTAATCCTGGGTACGCTACTCGTGCTCACCGGCCTGGCCACGGCAATTGTAACTTTGATGGCCCGAAGACTCGGCGTGCCGGAATTAACGACCGTCGGCGCGGTCGCTTCCCTGGTTCTCGTCTTGCTGATTATGGTGCTCGTAGTGCCGCCGTTAACGCGTTCGGCCTTTGCGGAAATGGCGGGCAGCGGATTTCCCGTTGAAGTGACAACGGGCGGCGTGATTTTTGTAGTGGTCCTGGTAATCGTCGGTTTCGCAGCGTGGAATACGGCCAACAACTTATTATTTATGGTCCTGTCGATCATGCTTTCGACAATATTCGTTTCCTGGATGTCAGCGCGGGTGTCGCTGCGGGACCTCAACGTCTCCGCCCGTTTCCCCGATCATATCTTTGCCGGCGAGCAGGCTGAGGTGCTCGTCACGTTACGCAACACGAAGTGTTTGCTGCCGTCTTTTTCGATTCTGGTGGAAATGCGTGGCAGTTTCGATCGACCCGGCGCGCTATCGACCAGGAAACATGCCGCGCCCCTGAAGAAAACCGCGCTCGGTTACTTCACATACGTGCCACACCGCGCCGCCGCTGAGCAGTCAGTCGAGCAGATATTCGCCAAGCGCGGGCATGTGCTGGTTAAGGGCTTCGAAACCTCGACCCGTTTTCCGTTTGGGTTTTTTCGTCACCGCCGCCGGCTGATTGCGCGTGACGTCGACATCGTTGTTTATCCCAAGCCCGAACCGATTACCGATCAGTTGAACCTCCTGCCGCTGCAATCGGGTCAAACAACATCTCTGAGGCGAGGCGCCGGACAGGATCTCTTGTTGTTGCGAGATTACCAGGCACGCGACGATCTTCGTCACATCGATTGGAAGGCCACCGCCCGGGTGCGACGACTGACTGTGCGCGAATTTGCTGCTGAAGACGAGCGACGGATTACGATCGTGCTGGATCCGACATTGACTGACGACATTGATGAAGAGAATTTCCGAATCAGATTCGAAAACGGAGTTACCCAGGCGGCTTCGCTGCTAAAACACTTTATCGAAGAGCGCGCGGAAGTTCGGCTGCTGCTCGGCCCGGATGTCGGCAGGTTTGGTTCCGGCCTTGAACATCTTTACGCGTGCCTGCGCCGCCTGGCTTTGGTTAGCCCGGTCCACGCAGCTGATAAAGAGAACTTGCAGGCGACTATTGATCGGGCCGCCGTTTCCGAACTTCGGTCGGAAGCAAACTATTTGATTCTGTTAACCACCGCGGCGCGCGGATCGATTGCGGCCAATATTTGGCGGCGGGCCTTCGTCATACACTTATAGTCCGGTTCGCGCACACCCCCCGTCCGCCACCGCGAACTGGGAGAGCTTGCAGCAGAGCCTCTAACCAAGAAGCTGGCCCACCGCGATAGATCTACCGTTCATGAAATCACGCGCGTTCATGCGGCGCGAATCCTGAAGCTGAAGTTCCATTAACCTCAATGCCGTGCCATCGCCGCAGGCCACGATCAATCTATCCCTGGCGGCTTCGATGACCTGCCCTGGCGTGAACCGCAATTGCTCGATCCATTCCGGCGTCGCCTTCCAAATTATCAGTCGTTGTGATCTGAACGTGGTATGCGCGTTGGGCCAGGGTTGAAATCCTCGTACGCGTCGTGCGATCGAATAAGCGTCCATGGACCAGTCAATCAAACCGTCTTCGCGCTTAAGTACCGGCGCGAAGGTCGCGAGCTCGCCGAGCTGCGGGGTTGGCTGGACGGTGTCTATCCGCTCGAGCGTCGCACCAAGAAGTTTCGCGCCGATTTCAGCCATGCGTGTCGTCAACTCGGGCGCGGTTTCGTCTTCCCGAATGTCCGTCGATTGCTGCAGCAGCGTCGGCCCGGCATCTAACTCCTGCACGATCTCCATCGTGGTCACCCCGGTTTCAGTTTCGCCGTTCACAATCGCCCAGTTTACTGGCGCGGCCCCGCGATACTTTGGTAGCAGCGAAAAATGAACGTTAATACAGCCCCGCTTCGGCGCGCTGAGAAATTCCGGTGGCATAATTTTTCCGTACGCGACGACCACGGCCACCTCCGCCTGATGCGACGCGAACAGCTCTTTAGCTTCTGCTGTCTTTATTTTCTGCGGCTGATGAATCGTAAAATTGTGTCGACCCGCGAACTCTTTGATTGGCGACGCATGCAATTTCTTTCCGCGGCCCGCCGGCTTGTCGGGTTGCGTCCAGACAGCGACGATCTCATGGCCGTCTTGAACCAGCCGTCGCAGTGACGGCACAGCGGACTCCGGTGTACCCATGAAAACAATGCGCATTTGTCTCTTATGCGGCTTTCGCGCCTTGATGTGCGTTAAGCTCGCTTTACCGCGCGGACACTAGAAAAACAAAAGGAGGCTACGCCTCCTGTATCCAGGCGAAGCCTCTTATCAATATCTTACGCTGATGGGAAAGGCAAAGCCTTTCCGCAGCGGCCAACCGCAATTCAAATCCCGGTGCCGGCTTCCGCGCGCTTGCGGGTCGCGCCAACCTTTTCAGATGAAACTTTCGCCTGCATGAACAGCAGCAGATAATCGCGGCCCCCCGCTTTTGAATCCGTGCCCGACATGTTAAAGCCGCCAAACGGATGGACGCCGACTAGCGCGCCCGTACACTTGCGATTCAAATAGAGGTTGCCAACGTGAAATTCATTGCGCGCGCGATCCAATTTCGCCTCATCTGTCGAGTAAACCGCGCCGGTCAAGCCAAACTGCGTATCATTGGCGATGCGCAAAGCATCACCGTAATCATTTGCCTTGATGACCGCGAGCACCGGCCCGAATATTTCTTCCTGCTCGACTGTCGACCCGGCCTTCACGTCAGCAATAACTGTGGGCTCGATAAAAAATCCCTGCTCTTTGTCAGATCCGCCCCCGGCGATAATGCGACCACCTTCGGCTTTACCTTTCTCGATATAAGCGTTGATTGTCTGGAACGCTTTTTCATTGATCACTGCGCTCATGGTATTGACGTTGTCTGCCGGATCGCCGAGTTTGATCTCGGCGGTTCGCGCGGCAATCTTTTCAATCATCGGATCGTAAACGCGGGCATCGATAATCGCGCGCGAACAGGCGGAGCACTTTTGTCCCTGGAAGCCAAATGCGGACTGCACGACACCGGTGGCGGCTTCATCGAGATCCGCGTCTTCCGCCACGATGATAGCGTCCTTGCCTCCCATCTCTGCGACCACGCGTTTGATCCAGAGTTGTCCCGCCTGGGTCTTCGCGGCGCGCTCGTTGATGCGCAGGCCGATTTCCTTCGACCCAGTGAAGGCGATAAAGCGCGTCCTGGGATGATCGACGATAACGTCCCCAACTTCGCCGCCGGAACCGGTCATGAAATTGACCACGCCTGCCGGCAAGCCCGCCTCTTCCAATAACTCAAAAAACTTGTAAGCAATCGCGGGTGCGTCAGACGAAGGCTTGAGCACGACTGTGTTGCCGGTCACTATTGCCGCCGCGGTCATTCCCGCCATAATTGCGCACGGAAAATTCCACGGCGGGATGACTGCGCCTACGCCGAGCGGAATGTAATCCATGTGATTCTGTTCGCCGGTGATCTGAACCAGCGGCTGATCGCTCGCGTAACGCAGCATCTCGCGAGCATAGAATTCCAGGAAGTCGATCGCTTCCGCCGTGTCGCCGTCAGCTTCCGGCCAGGTCTTCGCAACTTCATAAACCATCCAAGCTGAAAATTCATGTTTCCGTTCGCGCATCATATCCGCGACGCGAAACAGTAGCTGCGCACGCTCTTCAGCCGAAACGTTACGCCAGGTCTGAAACGTCTTGTAAGCAGCTTCAACTGCCTGGTTTGCCAACTCTTTCGTGGCCTTGTGAAATTTTCCTACTACCTGTGTGCAATTTGCTGGATTGATGCTTTCGAGCGTACTCCCGGTCTTAATGCGCTCACCGCCGATGACGAGCGGATATTCGCGACCGAGCTCACTCTTAACTTTGTCTAGGGCAGCGCGCATGGCGGCGGCATTTTCTTCTTTAGTGAAATCAGTAAATGGTTCGTTTCGGAATTCTGTAGGCATAGTTTGCTCCATTGCGTGTCATAAGCCCGCGCGTCAGCAAGGGCCGGCATTCGAGGGCGCCCTCTTGGTGAGACGATCGCCGGCTGTTTAAGCTCCCCACTCGCCGGCCTTCTGTAGTTTTTTGATCTTACGTTTGACGATCTCGCGTTTCAGCGGCGACATGCGATCGAGAAAGACGATGCCATCGCAGTGATCTGTTTCGTGCAACATGCAGCGAGCTGTCAGCTCTGTTCCGTCAATTTCAAATTCCTGGCCGTTGATGTCATGCGCGCGCACGACTGCCCGCAAATTACGCTCGACGCCGAAAAAGATTCCGGGAAAAGAAAGACAGCCTTCATCGCCGTCCTGTTTGCCTTCCTGCGCAACGACTTCGGGATTGATCATCACGATGCGCTGCGCGGGATCTTTGCCGCCCGAGCAATCCATCACGAAAAGGCGTTTGGGCACGCCGACTTGCACCGCCGCCAGCCCGACGCCGGGTGCGGCATACATCGTCTCGAACATGTTGTTGACGAGTTTCTTAAGATCGGCGTCAAATTTTGTGACGGGGTCAGCCGGATTGTCGAGCACTGGATTAGGCCACGTAACTATTCTTAAAAGCGACATTCTTAAATTCTCTGATTAAGTATTGTTTGTAATTCAATTTTACGATCGAGGTTTAGGATTCGCTAGTTGGCGAACGTTGGATTCGCAAAGGCGGCCGAGTAGGGAACCAAAAGTAAGAGCGATTTAGTGTAG
>JBHELZ010000045.1:0-29461 GCA_046262835.1 Pyrinomonadaceae bacterium | reverse complement strand
AACTTAAAGTGGTTTACGTTGATTACACGGGAAGAAAGCGCGAGGGTAACCTTTACTAGCAATGAAACGACATATGCGTTTTGGGCTTAAAACTGTCGCCCTAACATCTTGTGTGCTCATGTGCGCTGCTTTTGCGAGCGCCCAATCAAACCAAAGTGTCTACACGAGTCTCTCCACAAAGGCGTGTCGAACAATCAGGTCGACCACGAAGGAAGGCGGGTCGTACGTGGGAGTTTGCGGTGGCGTCGCAGGCTACAGACTGCAAATTGAAGAAGGTGACCTGCGGCAAAATATTCAGGTGGTGAGTCCGAATGGGCGGAAGCATTCGCTCGAGATGTGGAACATAGTTGGATCGGGTTTTTCGCTTCTCGGTCAGAAGGCCGAATGGCGCATAAAACATCAGAATGGGAAGACCGTTCCGGTCGCACTTATCCTTCGATACAACGTCGCCGACTCCGACGACTCTTCGAAATCAACTTCCTATCTTGCGATCGCCAAAATTACGCCACCTAAAACTTGCATTACTGACAAGATCGCGCCGCGGCCGGACGCAAATGTTGCGGCCAGGGTCGCTGCCGATAATTCCGGCACCAAGGCGTGCCTCGACTCATCACCGTAAGTTTTCAATGATCATTAATCAGGAGCCAAGAATCGCCATGAGCACAGCCGAACCGAAAACCACCAATCAATCCGAAACCATCCGTAAACACAAAGAATTTCTTTTTCCGGCGGTCGCTACTTATTACCAGGAGCCGCTGGCGCTGGTCAAAGGCGAAGGCTTTCACGTTTGGGACGATAAAGGCGACAAGTATCTGGATTGTTTCGGCGGCGTGCTGACGGTCAGCGTCGGCCACGCAAACCCGCAGGTTAATGAAGCAATCACCAAACAAATTAATTCAATCACGCACACGTCGACGCTTTACGATAATAAACCGCAATCCGATTTGGCTGAGAAGCTGGCCCAGATCACGCCGGGCCGTTTGAAGAAATCATTCTTCACGAACAGCGGCACGGAAGCAGATGACACGGCCGTGCACGCGGCCAAGCTGGCGACCGGTCGTCACGAGATCGTAGTCCTGCGTCATGCCTATAGCGGCAGGTCCGCGACTTCGCTATCTGCCATGGGCCACGCGACCTGGCGGCCACTGCCACCGCAAGTGAGCGGTTTCGTTCACGCGCGCGCGCCCTACTGCTATCGCTGCCCATTCAAACTCACCTATCCCGAGTGCGGGCTGGCCTGCGCCAACGATATCGAGGAATTGATCATGACCACCACCACCGGCGAGATTGCTGCGTTCATGGCGGAACCAATTTTGGGCGTTGGCGGATTTATTGTTCCGCCGGCAGGATATTTCGAGCGAGCAGTCGAGATCACACGCAAACACGGGGGCTTGTTTATCGCGGACGAAGTACAAACCGCCTGGGGTCGCACCGGCGAGAAATGGTTCGGCATCGAGAACTGGAATGTCGAGCCGGACATCATCACTTCGGCAAAGGGCCTGGGCAATGGGATTCCGATAGGCATTACGGTCGCGACGCCCGAGGTGGCTGATAAGTTCCCAGGCCTGACTTTCTCAACTTTTGGTGGCAATCCCGTTTCCTGCGCAGCGGCTTTAGCTGTGCTGAAAGTCATCGAGGATGATGATCTGCGAAAGAATTCGGCGGTCGTCGGCGGTTACTTCCGCGAAAAACTCGAAGGATTAAAAGACAAGTATGCGGTCATCGGTGACGTCCGTGGCATGGGGCTGATGCAAGCCGTTGAGCTGGTGAAAGACCGTGAGACCAAAGAACCCGATCCCCAGTCTGTGTTGAAGATCATGGAGGAAACCAAGAAGCACCGCGTGCTCGTCGGCAAAGGCGGTCTTTACGGCAACGTGATCCGGACCGGCATGATGCTGAACTCAACAAAGGACCATGTTGATGAGTTGATCGAGGCGTTGGACGCGAGTTTTGCTGCGCTGAATTAAGATTTTGCAACCACCGGGCCCGGGATCGATGGTCAAGTGCTCGAATTGCGTCGCCCACTCGAAGAGAACCTTTGCTGGTTGATATGGAACGAATTAATTGGCGAAAGGCTTGAGCCCCTTGTCTCCGGCTGCGCCGCAAACAAATTGCGGCCAAATGAATCCTCAATCCAAACCATATGAAAACTCTAATTCGTAACGGCAATATCATTACCGCCGCCGACAACTACACCGCCGACATTCTGATAGAAGACGAAAAGGTATCCGTCATTGGCGCAAAACTTCACATGGAAGCTGACCTCACGATCGATGCGAACGGCAAGCTTGTAATTCCCGGTGGCATTGACCCGCACACGCACATGGAATTGCCCTTTGGGGGCACGACCGCGGCCGACGATTTTCGGACCGGCACGATCGCGGCCGCCTTTGGCGGCACGACAACGATCATCGACTTCGCGGTGCAGTACAAAGGCGAATCCCTCTTACAGGGCGTTGACAACTGGCACCAGAAAGCCGAAGGCAAGTGCGCGATCGATTACGGCTTTCACCTGATCACCACCGAGTTGGAAGATCGGCAAATCGAAGAGATGTATACGGTCATGGATGAAGGCGTCACCAGCTTCAAATTGTTCATGGCTTATCCCGGAGTATTTCTCGTGGATGACGCGACGATCTTTCGCGCCATGTGCGCCGCCGGCGGGCGTGGCGGCTTGATTTGCATGCATGCTGAGAACGGCATTGTCATTAACGAGATCATTAAGCACGCCCTGGCCAAAGGTCACACCGCGCCGAAATATCACGCGCTAACCCGCCCGACCCTCGCCGAAGCTGAAGGCGTGCATCGCGCGATTGCGATCGCCGAGATGGCTGAGTCGCCCGTTTACATCGTTCACCTGAGTTGCACTGATGCGCTCAATCAAGTCCGCGAAGCGCGGGATCGCGGCATTCCGGCCTTTGCCGAAACGTGCCCCCAATATCTGTTTCTCTCAATCGATGATTACGGCGAAGATTTTAACGGGGCGAAGTATGTCATGACGCCGCCGCTGCGCGAGAAATCAAATCAGGCTGAGCTGTGGAAAGGCCTGAAGATGGACGATCTTCAGGTCATCTCAACCGACCATTGTCCGTTTTGCATGAAAGAGCAGAAGGAACTGGGCAAAGACGATTTCACCAAGATTCCGAATGGCGCGCCCGGCGTCGAACATCGCGTCTCACTCATCTATAACGGCGTGGTCGAGAATCGCATCTCGCTCAATCGGTTTGTTGAGTTGACTTCAACCGCGGCCGCGAAGATGTTTGGACTGTTTCCAAAAAAAGGCACTATCGCGGTCGGCTCGGACGCGGACATCGTCATCTTCGATGCTAATAAAGAACAGACACTCTCGGTCAAGACTCATCACATGAACGTCGATTACAGCGCCTATGAAGGCAAGACGATCAAGGGCGCAGTCGACACGGTTTTCTCGCGCGGCTCAGTTGTGATTGAAAAGGGCGAGTTTAAAGGCAGGGCCGGTGATGGACAGTTTTTGAAGCGTGGCGAGTGTGTGGCGATATAGAAACCCAACTTGGCTTCCAATTTTTCGGGGCGCTGATAGTTCATCACGATGAGCCAGGACTCGATTCAATCTCCTCATCAATTAAGGCTCAAGTGTGCCCATTGCGGGTTAGTTAATAGCCGCACCGACGAAGCATGCCGGCGTTGTGGAACATTATTGGGCGACAACGTAAATGTTGCGCCGGCAGCCGGCGATGCAGTAACCAACCCAAAGAAGAGAGGTTTTCTCAAACGGCTCACCTGGGTGCTGGGAGCAACGTCGATGATCCTGCTGATTTGGTATGCTTCGCTTTTGATAAGTTCTGACGGCCTGGAACCGGATGAAAGTTTAAAAGTAGAAGCTGCCGTGGCGTTATTACAGGAGCACGGGCTCAATCGCGAGGCATTCGCGCTGAAACATCTGACTATGTTTCGGCGCACGGATAATTGGTGGAACCGATATATCGGCCATCGAGATGCTTACGCTGCTACTAATTTTCCATTTGAGATCGTTACGCTGTACTCTGAATTTTTTGAGGTGCCCGTTGACGATTGCGAGCGCGCTGCGGTGTTATTGCACGAAGCTCGTCACCTGCTGGGGGATGGAGAGGAAGCCGCCCTGCGCTCAACCTGGCAGAATAAACGACGGCTCGGATGGACTGTGGATCGTTACCGTCAAACCAGAGTTTGGGACGCGACCGAACGCCTGACTAGAGCGCAGTTCCCATACATGTTTCAATGCGGTGCGGACCGGCAGGCTGATTGCTACTAGCGAAAACCGATTTGATGTAAGGGGACGAAGGCTCAGTCGTGATTGATAAAGGTGAGTTCAAGGGGCAAGCCGGTAACGGATGATTTGTGGAGTGGCCCAGTGGGCAACTACCTGGATCATCTTTTGTGTTGCCAATTCAATTAGTCGAGGAAAATCGAGATGTCACGCATCCTTCTCGGTACCGTCTGCGGAATTGTCTATGGAGCCTTATCGGCGGCGTCAATGATTCCGCTGTCCTTCCCGGACAAGAGCGCGGCGCTGACCGGAGCATTTCTTAACCGTTTCGCCATTGGTTTCGTAGTGGGTGCAGCTCGACTTCCCTTGCCTCCATGGGCCCAGGGCTTGACCTTCGGTACTCTCCTGAGCTTGCCGGATGCAATCATCACTAAAGCATTCGCGCCGATTCTGATTCCAGGTGCAGTAGGCGGATTGATCATTGGCGTCATCGTCGGCAAGTGGGGCGTTTAAATCAACAGTGCAGCTAGGGTCAAAGAGTGTGATTACGAAAGTATCGGATGTTTCCCACCTTCTAACTCGAGTGATCACCGCTCCGTCTCGAGTTTTTGCAACTCGCCGCCAGTGACGATTGGAAGGAACGCGAGGTTGCCGCAACCATCCTCATCGAAGCCAGCAAGAAGCGACCTGATGATATTATTTCAGAAATGATGCGCTGGGCTGATCACCTCGATCCAAACGTGCGGCGCGCGGCCAGCGAAGGCCTGAGA
Organism: Pyrinomonadaceae bacterium; assembly: GCA_046262835.1. Taxonomy (GTDB): domain Bacteria; phylum Acidobacteriota; class Blastocatellia; order Pyrinomonadales; family Pyrinomonadaceae; genus UBA11740. The sequence continues at coordinate 24,466 of JBHELZ010000045.1, read as the reverse complement.
GGTATTGCGAGAAAGCAACCTGAGCTTGTTCTGCCCGTGATCGCGAAACTAAGAGCCGACTCGAATCTTTACGTGAAAAAATCCGTCGCCAACGTTCTGAGAAACGCAGGGAATTATCATCCTCAGTCGGTCTTGACGATTTGCGCTGAATGGGCCCAGGAAGAAAACCCGCACACGGCCTGGATCGTTAAGGATGGATTAAGGAAACTTAAAGCGAAGTTTCCCGCAGAGGTTGCGCAGATTACCGGTATTACTTAACATCAGTTCATGTAACCATGAAGAACTTTATGAAACAACCGTTACTCATCGCTTCGTGCCTGACTCTGTTTGTTATTCCCCTAACGGCACAAAACGCTAAGGTCATCACTGCGGCGCAAGCCAACGGCGTATATCGCTATTACGACAACGAGTTTCGCGTGCTCGCACTGGGCCATGGGAAATTGAAGGTGCAATTCGATGGCATCTATCACACGATCGCGAAGAGCACGAACATTGGCTATGCATCTGGTGAAGGTATAATTGACGGCAATGTTGCTACCTTCAAACCTGCTGACACAGAACGTTGCGAAATCACACTCGTCTTCCTCCCAAATAAACTGAAGGTGATGCAGAGCGGCTCCGACGCCGATTGTGGCTTTGGACACAACGTAAATTCGACCGGCACTTATAAGAAAATCCGATCCGGCAAACCAAAGTTTGAAGCCCCGATATAAAAGTCACGGCCAGCTGTGATATCGAGCAGATCGCCTAACAAAGTTCATGGTAGAGTTTGACTAAGCGTCCTCCAGCGACAACTTAGAGCCCCCTAATGCGCGAAGGCATACGTTGTAATGTTAGCCTGGATGCCCAGCGCTTTAATTTCAAACTGAACCACTGCGAAGCTTATGCAAGCGAGGACGCTTGCGCTCCAGTCAATTACTCGCTCTCGGCTTGATCCCTGACCTTGTTGTGCGCGCTTTATCCAAACCACTTGTCGGCTCACGACGTTTGTCTTACTATGGCCGCCTTGCTGTTGCCTTCAGAGACCCTTGTGAAAGGTTCATAGATCATGCTCGCAGTCCTTCTGCTCTCTCTCGCTCTATTCGGACAAGCACCTGATGCCCAGGGCCAGGGACGACGCCAGGGTGGACAACAAACGCCGGCGCAGCAGCCGGCACCAATTACGACCCAGCCCCCCGGGATGCAACCCAGCCCGCAGACGGGACAGCGTTCTGCGCAGGAGCGACCTTCACCGCTTCCCGAAGAGCCGCCGGTGATTACGCACCACTCGATCACCGTGGGTGGAAAAGAGCTGCGCTACACCGCCACGGTCGGGATGATGCCGATCAAGAACCGCGATGGCGAGACAGAAGCCCGAATATTTTTCATGGCCTACACTCTCGACAGCGCGGGCGATCGGCAACAGCGGCCGCTGACGTTTTCCTTTAATGGTGGACCAGGTTCAGCTTCGGTCTGGCTCCATATGGGGGCGATTGGTCCACGGCGCGTGCCCATGAACCCCGACGGCACCATGCCCGCTCCTCCCTACCGTTTAATCGACAATGAACAAACGTGGTTGGATCAGAGCGATCTCGTTTTTATCGATCCGGTGGGTACCGGTTACAGCCGGGCCGTGCGCCCAGAAGTCGCGTCGAGATTCTTTAGCTTACAAGGCGACATCGAATCAGTCGGCGATTTCATTCGCATGTACCTGACGCGATATGAACGCTGGACCTCGCCCTTGTTTTTAGCCGGTGAGAGTTACGGCACGACGCGGGCTTCAGCATTGTCCGGTTATTTGATAGGGCGCGGTATCGCTTTTAACGGCATTGTGCTCATCTCAACCATCATGAATTTCGAGACGACCGACTTTGCGTCAGGAAACGATCTTCCCTACGTGATGTATCTACCGTCATACGCCGCTACTGCGTGGTATCACAAGAAACTGCCGCGCGATCTGCAATCGAAATCCGTCCAGCAAGTCGTCGCCGAAGCCGAACATTGGGCCGCGAATGATTACACACTGGCGCTCGAAAAAGGCGATCGACTGAGCGCACAGGAGCGCCAGGAAGCTGTGGCCAAACTCGCGCACTACACTGGCCTGGATCCACAGTTTGTAGATAACGCGAACCTGCGAGTCTCGCTCAATTTCTTCCGGAAAGAATTGCTGCGCAACGAAAAGCGGTCCATCGGCCGTCTCGACGCGCGCTTTAAGGGCTACGACTCGAGTTACGTGACCGCGGGACCGGATTTTGATGCAAGCGAGGCGGCGATCCGTCCGCCCTACACCTCGACCTTCAACAATTACGTGCGGACAGAGCTGAATTTCAAGACGGATCTGGAATACTACATTCTGGGCGGCGGAATCGGTCCCTGGAACTGGGGAACTAATAATGGCTATGTTGATACCAGTGTCGCTCTGCGAGATGCACTGGCTCGAAATCCCTATCTGAAGATTTTTGTCGCGATGGGATATTACGATATGGCGACGCCGTACTTCGCCGTGCAGTATACAATGCATCACATTAGTCTGGATCCCGGACTGCTCAAAAATTTTTCGACCGGTTATTACGAGGCCGGCCACATGATGTACATCGACGAGAAACAGCTCTCCAGACTCCGCGCTGATGTTCGGAAGTTCATCGAGGATTCGCAACGAAGATAATGCGCGGTGGCCCACCCGTCACGGCGGTGAAATCACGCTCACGATGCGCGCGTGCCACAAAAAACCGGGCCCAACCACTTATGATTGAAATCGTTCGGCCGTCATGCGCGGACGTCGTAAGCGGAGATTCTTTAAACAGACAGGAGACCCCAAACATGAGGCCGTTTCTCGTATTGATCTTCGCTCTCGTTGTTTGCATTTCAGCGGTTCCGCAAGAATCCAGAATAGTCACCGCGGCTGAAGCCAATGGTACTTATCGTTATCGGCACAACGAGATTAAGATCCTCGCGCTCGGTCACAACAAATTACGCATTCAAATGGATTTGACTTATGAGTACAAAACGCCCTCCGGGCCAATGGCAAATGTCGGAGAGGCTAAAGGCGAGGCCACGATTGAAAATGACACTGCCGTCTTTCATCCGCCGGATACTCAGGACTGCACGATTACGATTAAGTTTCTTCGGGGGAGCAAGATCAGCGTGTCCGAGGATCGGACTATCAATTGCGGTTTCGGCATGAACGTCAGCTCAGAAGGCACCTACACCAAAATCAAGAGCGGCAGGCCGAAATTTGACTCCGAGAATTGAATGCGCCGGTCCATCCATTAGGGAGCGAAAGCTTGAGCACGCACCTGGCTAACGAAACGATTCGATATCCCGACGGCCGCGTGGAACTGAAGCCGCAGGCTTACGAAGAAATAAGCGCCAGTCCGCTCTTCAATCGCGATCTCGCGCCGGTTAAGGTTGCCGATCGCAACTGGACCACCTACAACTATGCCGCGCTCTGGATCAGCATGGCCCACTGCATCCCGACTTACATGCTTTCGTCCGGATTGATCAGCGCGGGCATGAATTGGTGGCAGGCGCTCATCACCATCCTGCTGGGCAACACCATCGTGCTGGTCCCAATTTTGCTCAACTCGCATCCGGGCACCAGGTATGGAATCCCCTTCCCGGTTTTTGCGCGCGCCGCCTACGGAACGTATGGATCCAACTTGCCGGCCTTAATGCGTGCAATCGTCGCCTGTGGCTGGTTCGGTATTCAGGCCTGGATCGGGGGCGAAGCCCTCAACACTTTGTTCGCCGCAATCATTCCCAAGTGGGACGCATTGCTCGGTGGACCAGTGGGCGGTCATCCGCCTACCGAGTGGCTTTCCTTTTTGCTCTTCTGGGCGTTGAATATTTTCATCATCTATCGCGGCATGGATTTGCTCAGAAAAGTCGAGAACTGGGCGGCCCCGTTCGTGCTGGTAATGACCGCGCTTTTGCTTGGCTGGGCCATCTGGCGAGCACATGGGCTTGGTTACTTGTTAAGCCAGCAAAGCAAGTTTCACAGCCTCGGAGAGTTCTGGCCCACCTTCATAATTTCTTTGACGGGCATGATTGGATTTTGGGCTACGCTCAGCCTGAACATGCCGGATTTTACGCGCTTTGGTCACAGCCAGCGCGAGCAGGCCCTGGGCCAAATCGTTGCGTTACCCACAACCATGACTGTGTTCGCCGCGATGGGAGTGATGATTACTTCAGCGGCCGTGATTATTTATCCGCAAATGCCGCCGGGAGATTTGTGGGATCCAATGAAGCTGGTCGGCCAGTTTCATCAAGTCCTGATCGTGGCAATTTCGATGTTCACGGTAGTAGTTGCCACCCTGGCTGTGAATATCGCCGCCAACGTAGTCTCGCCGGCAAACGATTTTGCCAATGCCTTTCCCAGGTTGATTTCGTTTCGCACCGGCGGCTTAATTACTGGCGTCATTGGAATTCTGATGCAGCCGTGGCGGCTGCTCGCCGATCCATCCGGCTATATTTTTGACTGGTTGGTTGGTTACTCGGGCGGGCTCGGATCCATCGCCGGAGTTCTAATCGCAGACTACTGGTTGGTGCGACGAAAAAACCTGGCCCTCGGCGATCTCTATCGCACCCGCGGCGATTACAAATATCTCGGCGGCTGGAACGCGCGGGCCGTCGCTGCTACTCTCTTGGGCTGCGCCCTGGCGTGGAGTGGGCCAATTTCGCATAAGCTTGGCCTCTCGATTTGGCTGTTCGACAAACTTTACAGCTACGCCTGGTTCGTCGGGTTCGGAGTCGCCGCCGTCGTTTACCTGATCCTGATGAAAATTGCGCCGCCGAAACCTGGAAACTTAAATCTGAAACCGGAAACTCGGAGTTGATATGGCACGAATAGTTAAATGTGGATTAATTCAAGCAAAGCACGCCGGTCCGACCGACGCCGCGATCGATGAAATCAAACGAGCTAATATCGAAAAGCATCTGCGATTGATCGAGGACGCCGCGAAACAAGGCGTGCAGGTCCTTTGCATGCAGGAGGTCTTCACGACGCCTTACTTTTGCGCTGAACAGCAGGTCCGCTGGTACGACGCGGTGGAGAAGATTCCAGATGGTCCAACGACGAAACTGATGCAGGAAACGGCTAAGAAACACAACATGGTGATCGTTGTTCCGATTTACGAAGAGGAGATCACCGGGATCTATTACAACACCGCGGCCGTTATCGATGCAGACGGAAAATACCTGGGTAAGTATCGCAAGCATCACATTCCGCACGTCAACCCGGGCTTCTGGGAAAAGTTCTATTTCAAACCGGGAAATCTTGGCTTTCCGGCGTTTGATACGGCCTACGCGCGAATTGGAGTTTACATCTGCTATGACCGGCATTTCCCCGAAGGCGCGCGCGCGCTCGGGTTGAATGGCGCAGAGATTGTTTTCAATCCCTCGGCAACCGTGGCCGGCCTTTCAGAGTACCTCTGGAAACTCGAACAGCCTGCCCATGCGGTCGCGAATGGGTACTTTGTCGGGGCGATCAACCGGGTGGGTCACGAAATGCCCTGGGACATTGGCGAATTCTACGGCCAGAGTTACTTCTGCGATCCGCGCGGACAAATTATCGCCCAGGCGCCGCGCGACCAGGACGCGCTGGTGGTTGCCGACCTGGATCTGGACATGATTCGCGAAGTGCGCAACACCTGGCAGTTCTTTCGCGATCGCCGGCCGGAGAGTTATGGGCAACTGGTCGCCGAGTAGGTTGAATGAAGCACAAACCGTTTCGATTGCCAGCACGACGGTGGATTGCAAGCGAGACGCCGTCGCTTCAGTCCCACAAAGATGACTGAACGCGAACGCATCTCTTCGGGCGCGAAATGGGAATCGATCGTAGGTTATTCGCGCGCCGTTAAAGTCGGCAATCGAATTTATGTAACCGGCACTACCGCTCTCCGGGACGACGGCGACATCGTGGGCATCGGTGACGCTTACGAACAAGCGAAGCAGTGCCTGCGAAATATCGAGAGTGCCTTGTCGCGATTGGGGGCCGGCCTTGAACACGTCGTGCGGACCCGCATGTACGTGACTGACATTTCACGCTGGGAAGAATACGGCCGCGCGCACGGAGAGTCCTTTCGCGAGATCCTGCCGGCCACCGCCATGGTTGAAGTGAAAGCTTTGATCGATCCGCGCATGCTGATCGAGATCGAGGCAGATGCGGAATTATAGTTTGAGGAGTTTTCATGGACCTTTCAATTACAGTTAACGGAATCAAATTCCCAAATCCCTTTCTATTGGGCTCCGGTCCGCCGGGAACCAATGCGCGCGTGCTCGCAAAATCGTATGACGCTGGTTGGGGAGGCGCGGTCGCAAAGACTGTCAGCCTTGAATCCAGCAAGGTAGTCAACGTGGTGCCGCGTTATGGCAAGCTGCGCTCGCGTGAAAATAACGAGGTCATTGGGTTCGAAAATATCGAGTTGATTTCGGATCGGCCCATTGAAGTGTGGCTGGAAGAATTTCGCCATGTGAAGAAAGATTATCCTAACAATGTCCTGATCGCCTCGATCATGGAAGAGTACACCAAAGAACGTTGGCAGGAACTCACGCGGCTGGTTCAGGACACCGGCGTAGATGCTTTCGAATTAAATTTTTCCTGTCCGCACGGTATGACCGAGCGCAGGATGGGCTCAGAGATGGGCGAGCATCCCGACCTGTGCGAGGAAGTCACCGCCTGGGTCACGGAAGTTTCGAAGATTCCGGTCTGGGCCAAGATGACCCCGAATATTACAAATATCAAAGAACCCTCGCTGGCCGCGGTGCGCGGGGGCGCGGCCGGTATCTCAGCCATCAACACCATTCTTTCTGTGATCGGAGTTAATCTCGACACCCTGCGTCCAATGCCGACTGTGGAAGGCTACACGGTGCCCGGCGGCTATTCGGCCCAGGCAGTCAAACCAATCGCGCTGCGGATGGTGAGCCAACTCGGACTCGGGCTGCCCAAAGGAACTACCATCAGCGGCATCGGTGGGATTGAGAATTCACACGATGCGATTGAGTTCATGTTGCTGGGCGCATCAACGGTTCAGATTTGCACCGGCGTCATGCTGCAGGGCGTCAAGATGGTCGACGAGCTGCAAGACGGGCTGGCAAAATTCATGAGTGACAAAGGCTTCAACTCGGTTGAGGAAATCGTCGGCAAGAGTTTACCTTACTTTTCAACACACATGGATCTTGTGAAGATGATGAAGGAAGCCAAGCGTCACAAGGCCGGCGAAGCCGCGCGCGACAACGAATGGGCGCAAAAGGATATTACTGAGAAGACGGCGGAGCTGACGTCGAATTAGTCTGGTTTGTAAACGCGTCTTATGCAAACCATTGACAAAATTGCGCCTCGCGTTTATTGTGCGTGAATTCTTCTGAAAACCTTATTAAGGCAAAGCTCTAAGGCTTATTAGACCAAACAGTCGGAGGCTCAAACAAAGATGCTTTCAATCCTGGCTTTAGTATGTAGCGTTGCAAGTTTCATCTGTTTCATTATCGTCCTGATTAAGCAGTTTCAGGACGGCGGAGTGGTCCACGGGATAATCGGGATCGTTACCTGCGGCATCTGGACCTTCATCTGGGGCTGGATCAACGCGGGTCGGCTAAACATCAAGAACATCATGATGATTTGGACCCTGCTAATTGTCGTGGGCATTATTCTGAACGTAATGGGCGGCGGATTTTACTACCGCTACGGCACGCCGGCTACGACTACGCCGTAATGGCTTAGCTGAATCGCGGCGCCGGTCCGCCTTCGAAGGACGGGCCTTAAACTTATTCAAATTCTGAGACCACCGGCGCATGATCTGACGGGCGCTCCCACGCTCTCGTCTCTTTATCAATCCACGTTTTGCGATTGCGCCGCGCCAGCGGGGCGGAGACCCACACGTGATCGATGCGCAGGCCGAGGTTCCGCCGGAAACCACCCGCGCGATAGTCCCACCACGAATAATGTCCCCCTTCTGCGGTGTGCAAGCGAAATGTGTCCGTGAACCCCCAATCTTTAATGTGCTGAAGCGCAGCTCGCTCGGCGTTACTGAACAGAATTCGGTTCTGCCACAGACGTGGATCGTGAACGTCGCGTTCTTCGGGGGCGACGTTGAAATCACCGCACAGCAGCACCGCTGAGGCTGGATCACAGTTCTTATCAAGCAAATCCCTGAGCCGCTTCATCCATTGCAGTTTGAATTGATATTTTTCCGAGCCGACCGACTGCCCGTTGGGAACATACACATTGATGATAGAGATGCCGGCGATGTCGGCCATCAGTAAGCGTGCCTGGCTCGCCGCGTCGTCTTCAGGAAACCCACGAACCTCGTTAGCGCAGCCGGTCCGCGAGATGATCGCGACCCCGTTATAGCTCTGCTGACCAAATAAAAGGCAGTCATACCCGGCGGCTTTCAATTCCAGTAATGGGAACTTTTCGTCGGAGCATTTGGTTTCCTGCATGCAAAGGACGTCGGGCTTTTCTTTTTCCAGCCAACGAATGACGAGCGGCAGGCGAGCGACGATTGAGTTGACGTTCCAGGTCGCGATCTTCATTTTGGAGTGCGGCGGCTTGACGCCGCTTTCCTTCTTTTACGTCGTGGTGCGTTTGCGAAGAATTCAAAGCGCCGTCAAGCCGGCGCACTACAAATTACATCGTTGCCATCAATCCGGCTAACAACGCTCCTCGAATCGGGATATCGTCGCAGATAATATGCTCGTGCGCTGCGTGCGCCCCGTCGCCCTGGACACCCAACCCGTCCAGCACCGGGACGCCTAAGGCGGCAACGAAGTTTCCGTCAGAAGCCCCACCGACGCTGGCCTCACCTAAGTCGAAATCCAAAAGTGATGCCAGCGCGCGCGCGTGCGTATAGAGGGCATTAACAGCCTTGGTGCGCTCGAGCGGCGGCCGATTAATCCCCCCGGTTACCACGACCTGCGCGCGAGAATCAAAGGGCGCCAAAGACAGAATCCTTTTTTCCGTCTTCGCGCCTGAGTCAGCAGAGGCGAAGCGCATGTCGACTTCCGCGCGAGCTTCAGCGGCAATAACATTCGAATGTGTGCCGCCACCAACGACGTTGACAGTAACTGTTGTGCCCAGGTCAGGATCGTTGAGTTCGTGCAGCCGGATCGTTTGCTTCGCAAGTTCGAGCACCGCACTGACGCCTTTTTCCGGATCCAGTCCAGCATGCGATGCTCGCCCTTTCACCTCGATAGTGAACATGCCGGTGCCTTTGCGCGAAGTTTTCACACTGCCGCCTTTGGCCGGAGGCTCGATAACCAGAGTGGCGCGCGATTTCCTGGCTTCGGCTTCGACCAAAGATCTGCCACTCGGGCTCCCCGTCTCTTCATCGCAGGTTAGTAAAATCGTTAACGGACAGTCAGGCAGTGCGCCTACAGCCTCACAGGCTCGCAAGGCTTCCAACGCGACTGCACAATTAGCTTTCATGTCAAAGACCCCGGGCCCATAGATGCGATTACCCTCAGTACGCCACGGCCGCTCCTTAATAGCACCTCGCGGATGGACCGTATCCGTATGGCCAAGAATCAAGATTCCACGTGAGTCGTTTTTTCCGAAGGCGCGCACCGCGATGTGTTCGCCAAACTCTTCGCTCGTGAATCGTTCCACAGAGTTCACGGTGCTGATACTTGAAGCAGCGCTGGCGAGCAAGGACACGATCGCCGTGCTTCCCTCTCTGTCACCCGACGGCGATTCGGCTTCCACCAGCGCACAAGTCAATGCCAGCAATTCATGCTGGCGCGAGACAAAGTGATCGCGCAGAGCGAGCATCTGTTCTTTCGATAAGGCTTGGGGCATGCAATTACGAACTGATCGTTTCCTTTCGCGTGGTCAATTGCTCGACCCTTTTAGAATTAACTTCAAAACCGATTCCCGGCTTATCGGGTGCCGTGATCGTTCCTTTCCCGCTGACCGTTACCGGCGGGTCGATAATGTCTTCTGCCCAGTAACGACTGCTGGCGGAGACATCGCCGGGCAGAGTAAAGCCTGCCAGCGTGGCCATGGCAATATTGTGAGCGCGGCCTATGCCGGCCTCTAACATCCCGCCGCACCAAACCGGAATTCCCGTCTCTCGCGCCAGCTGTTCAACCTGCTTTGCTTGCGCATGGCCGCCCACGCGGCCGAGCTTGACGTTGATTATTCGGCAGGCGCCCAGCGCAATCGCATGCTCTGCATCGGCAGGCGTTGTCACCGATTCATCGAGACAGATTGGGGTTGCGATCTGCTTTTGCAGTTCGGCATGATCGAACATGTCATCATAGGCGAGCGGCTGCTCGAGCATCATCAATTTGAACTCGTCGAGAGTTTCAAAGAGTGGTAAATCACGGAGCGTGTAGGCTGAATTGGCGTCCCCCATTAACTGAATTCCGGGCCATCGTTCGCGAACGCGACGCACAATATCGATGTCCCACCCCGGCTTGATCTTGATCTTTATTCGTTGATACCCCGCTGACAATTCCCTTTCGATTTTCTCGATCAATTGTTCGGGTGATTCCTGAATCCCAATCGATACGCCACAAGGGATTTCGCGATGCACTCCCCCGAGATGCTTCCAGAGAGGCACGCCGGCGCGCCTGGCTTCCAGGTCCCAACACGCAGTTTCGATAGCGGCCTTGGCCATGCGATGGCCGCGGACGCGTTTCATCAAGTCGAATGTGGCCGCAGCATCCTCAACTTCATCATGGACCGCCATAGGCGCGAGAAAATCCTTCAAGGTAGCCCAGGCAGTGTCAGCCCATTCATACGAGTAGAAGGGCCCCTCGCCGGCCGTGCATTCACCCCAGCCCTCGGCGCCATCGCGGTCCATGACGCGCACCAGAATAATTCGCCGTTCCGTAGTGCGGCCAAAGCTGGTTTCGAAAAAATGGATTAGCGGCAGACGGATCTCCCGCAGTTCAATAGCACCGATCTTCATAGACACAGAGACCTTATTTGAGCTGCGATTATGCCTGTGCTGACCCTGTTTGTCAGCCCAGTAACGAAGACGGTGTGCCGATCTAAGTACCAGTCGCTTTTTTGGGGTTGAGTGGCAAAGTAACTCTATCAACGAGAGTGCAAGAAATTTATCAAGTTGCTTGACCTAGGCAGCCAAATGCTGGTAAAAGTTTCATTCCGTTTCGAGTGGTTTTGCCATCTTGTTGCCGGAACATGTTTTAAGGATAGTTGCGGCATCCTAATACAACACATCGATAGAGCAAGCGTCTATCCGCTCGGTCACCCGCTTCATCCGTAACTGATTCGTCCCGAATCGCGAATCTTCGCGAAGAATGAGAGGAATGTCTTCAATGTCTAACTTTGTGCCCCAGTCTAAGTCTCGCCGGTTCATGTTCTTAATATCGATTGTTATTTTTGGTGTTCTGGCGGCGACCTTAATCTTAACACCCGCACTGGCATCGATTTCCTCATCGACGAATTTGAAATCCGCTGAGAACCTTGATCGCACGAGTCCCGTAACGACGCCAGGTCGCGCACTTTTCGGGCCAATCCTTACGGCTGATTTGTGGAATGGATCATTACTTCCCCTGAGCGCGCCATTACCGTTGGGCACGACTTACACCTGGAATCAAACAGGCACGGCCGCGTGGGGCACAGCCGCTAACTGGACACCCAGCCGAACGACACCTGCTGTGGATGATGTGTTGGTTTTCAACAACGGCTCAACGACCACAGTAACTAACCTCCCAACTCAAACCATTGGACAATTATTGGTCTCTGGTAATACCACGGTAAATTTGCAAGCTGCGGCCGCGGTGACGCTAACGATCAGTGGCGGCAGCGCCGGTCTTTCTGTTGCGCCCGGCTCAGCTCTTAACTGCAATGCAAACAACGCAATCAGTATTGGCCTCGCCGCCGGCACGACGGGAAGCATAAGCGGGTCAATAACTTTTTCGGCGACCGCTAATACTACGCACAACTTAACTGCTGTGAGCGCCAGCGGCATCATTTTTAATTCCGGTTCAGTCTTCACTCAAGGCCTCAATAACACTGGTAATGTTTTTGGTTCAGGCACGTCGAACTCAATTGTATTCGCTTCTGGATCGACCTTCGTTCAGAAAGCGGGTTCAAATCCTTTTCAAAAAGGACAGCCCGCATCGGTCGTTGTATTTCAGACAGGCAGCCTTTTCAGCCACCAGATGAGCGGCGCTCCCTCTTTCTCAGGCCGCACCTACGCCAACTTCGAGCTTAATGCTCCGGGAGCGAGTCCGTCGGTCAGCGGCGGCAGTGCTGTCGTAATTGACAATCTAACAATCACCGCGGGAACACTTAACTGGGGCATGACCGGGACGCCCGGCCACACCATCAAGGGAAATATTTCCGTTGCTTCGGGGCAGACACTAAATTTCAATCCAACAGCCATAGGAACCGTTAACCTCTCGGGAACATCCGCTCAAACGATCAGCGGCCCCGGAATAATAACAACGAATACTAATCAGACTATTGCCGTAAATAATGCGAATGGAATCTCTTTACAGAAGGACTTAACAATCAACGGCGGGTTAACGCTCACAGCGGGAAATATAACTGTCCCCAGTAACACGTTATCCATCAGCTCAACCGGTTCCCTTACGCGGACCAGCGGACACGTTATCGGAAACCTGCTGAAGGTTTACGCTGGCGTGGGGAGCAAGACTTTTGAGGTCGGAAGCGCGAACGGATACTCTCCGGTAACAATCAATGCGACGGCTGGTACCTTCCCGGCGAACCTGACAGTCAAAGCAACCCAGGGCCCCCAACCTAATTTTCCGGCCCCTTCAAAAGCTCTGCAACGATACTGGACTTTGACAGGTACTGGAGTAACGGCAAACTTGACGTTTAGTTATCTCGCCAGCGATGTTCCGGGAACGGCTGACGAGAATAACTTTGTAATTTTCAAATACAACGGAACGCTTACTCAACCCCCCGGTGGGAGTGTGAGTGCCGCCACTCATACCGCTACGATCAACGGGGTCAGTTCATTCTCTGACTGGACCTGTGCTCAGACCCTTGGGACGCCAGTAGCGAATTGTCCGACTCCCCTGAGTACGAACAAGGGAACAGCCACATCTGAAGGCGTGAGTGCCATAGATGCGGACGGCACTGTTACCAGCGCCAGCATTGTTAGTACTTCTGTTCCGGGCATAACGCTTGATAATTTCGTTCCCGCGCCCACTAACAACACATCGGCGACGGCAACTCTCAACGTTGCGGCCACTACTGCACCCGGAACTTATAACGTAACGATCCAATATTCGAATAACGACCCAACGCCGGAGACTGCTACTTGCACCATCGTCGTCAACGTGATTAATCAACAAATCAGCCCGAACTGTCCGACTCCACTCACGACAACGCAGGGCAGCGCGACATCTGAAGGTGTGAGTGCCACGGACCCCGACGGCACCGTTACAGGCGCAAGTATTACCAGTACTCCCGTTGCGGGAATTACTCTCGATAGTTTTGTTCCCTCGGCCAGCAACAATACCGCCGCGACTGCGAATCTCAATGTCGCGTCATCAACCGCGGCCGGAACTTACAACGTGGTAATCCAGTATTCGAATAACGACTCACCGACGGCTCAGACCGCTACTTGCACAGTCGTAGTGACCGTCCAGCCACCTCCCCCCCCCGCTAACACCGTTGTCATCAGTCAGGTGTACGGCGGCGGCGGTAACACCGGCGCGACGCTGAAGAATGATTACATCGAACTGATTAACCATAGCGCTTCGCCGGTCAACTTGGGTGGGTGGTCAGTACAAGCTTTCGTCAGCACCACCAGCACCTGGCAGGTGACTCCACTGCCAAACTTCACCCTCCAGCCTGGACAGTATTTTCTAATTCAGGAGTCACAGGGGGCGGGCGGCACAGACAACCTGCCGGCACCGGACGCAATGGGTAGCATCCCGGTAAGCTCAACCTCGACCAAGGTTGCATTGGTAAACAACACCACAACCATAACGTCGGCTTGTCCTAATGCGGGCGATGCGGGAATAGTCGATCTGGTCGGCTACGGTCCAACAGATTGTTTTGAAGGTTCAGGCACGGCGCCTACTCTCGATAACACAACTGCAGACCTCAGGCGCAACGAAGGGTGTTTTGATACCAACGATAACGCGCACGATTTCATTACCGGCTCTCCGAACCCGCGAAACACTTCATCGCCAACACACAACTGCACCTCGTTGTCGGCTTACGGAAGCGCAAATCCCAGCAGTGTGCTCCAAGGGAATTCGACCACTTTTACCGTGTACGTCGCTGGCGCTCAGAACCCGGACAGTACTGGCATCACTGTCTCAGCGGATCTCTCGCAAATTGGAGGATCCGCCAGCCAGTCATTCAGCGGCTCCGGAAGCGTATTTAGTTTCGCGACCACAGTTCCGGCCAACAATTCGACCGGCATGAAGTCCTTACCGGTAACGGTCACCGACGGACAGAGTCGCACCTTCAGCACCAGTATTCTGCTCAGCGTGTTGCCACTCGTCGCGGACCACCTCACCATCAGTCAGGTGTACGGTGGTGGCGGGAACAGCGGCGCGACATACACGAATGATTACGTTGAACTTTACAATCCGACCGCTAACAGCATCACCATTACTGGTTGGTCGTTACAATACGCTTCCGCCGCCGGAACCTCATGGACCAACAAGCAACCACTCGGCGGAGTCATTGGACCAGGTCAGTATTATCTGGTCGCCCTCTCCTCGGGCGGCGCGAATGGATCACCCCTCCCGCTCACGCCGAATATTTCGGGTGACATAAACATGTCGGCCACAACCGGAAAGATTGCGCTGGTCAACAACTCCAGTAACTTATCTGGCGGTTGTCCGTTGGGCGCCGATCCAGACATAGTGGATTTTGTCGGATACGGAACAGGAGCAACTTGTCACGAAGGCAGTGCGAACACATCTGCGCCTGGCAACAGCACGGCGATATTCAGAAAAAACAGCGGCTCACTCGATGCTGATCAAAATGGGACTGATTTTCAAACGGGCACGCCAAGTCCGCGCCGCACTGCGCCAATCGTCGAATTAGGTCCGTGGGTATCAGGAACGGATCCGGGGACTGACGCTAACACGATACCGTACGACGCAACCATCACGGTGAACTTTAGCGAGCCCGTGACGGTCGATCCAGGTTGGTACCATATTACGTGCACGGTCACGGGAGCCCATAATAGCGCTACCGAAGCTCATTTTAGCGATTTAAAAAGCTACGCATTCACTCCGAACACCAGTTTTCAGTTTGGAGAACAGTGCACCGTCGCCATCACTAAGACTGCGGTTCACGACGTCGACATCGACGACAGCGGACCTGATACTGACACGCTTTTCGCGGACTACACCTGGTCGTTTACGGTTGTCGGAGCGGGACAGGCGGCACCATATCCACCCAGCGTACATCTGACGATGGGGAACCCTTCGAACGCCACAGCTTCCCTATCGGACTTTGATAACTATTTGATGCAAAAGCCCACCTATTCCCTTTCATATAACCGGGACAAGGGGACGCCGAACTGGGTGAGCTGGCATTTGGACAGCTCGTGGTACGGCACACTCGCGCGCGTTGATACCTTCCGTCCCGATCCCGCGGTTGATCCATCCTGGTATCGAGTCCAGGGATTCGATTATTCGGGCAGCGGCTTTGACCGCGGCCACATGACGCCTAACGCCGACCGCGACAATCAGAATCGCATTCCGATCAATCAGGAAACTTATCTGATGTCGAACATGGTTCCCCAGGCTCCGGATAACAACCAGGGACCATGGGCCGCCCTCGAGGCGTACCTTCGCACTCAGACGGACGCCGGCAGCGAGATTTACATAGTCTCTGGTCCGAATGGGGTGGGTGGAGTCGGCAGCGCTAGCATTAACACCGTGACTACGATCGCGAATGGTCACGTCACCGTGCCCTCGTCGACGTGGAAGGTTGCCCTTGTGTTGCCCCAGGCGACTGGCGACGACACGGCGCGCGTGACTTGTTCGACACGAACCATCGCCGTCATCATGCCTAATGTTCAAGGCATCAGAAGCAATTCGTGGGAGACATATCTGACTACCGTGGACGCGGTTGAGCAGCTCACTGGTTATGACTTCTTCTCGAATCTGCCGCCGGCAGTTCAGGCTTGCATTGAGGGGGGGACGAACGGCACGAATCCTTCGGGGACGGCAAATCAATCGGCCAGTACGACTGAAGATAACTCGGTAACGGTTACTCTGCAGGCGTTGCAGTCTAACAACAATACCCTTACCTTCACGATCATGGGCGGCCCATCGTCCGGATCGTTGGGAGGCGTCAGCGCGTCCACATGCTCTGCTGGTACATGCACCGCAACGGTCACCTACACTCCGGCAGCTGACGTCAATGGTTCAGATAGTTTCACCTTCCGGGCCAACGATGGGTCCGTACATTCAAATACTTCTACCGTGACTATTGGCGTCTCTGAAGTTAACGATTCGCCGACTGCCGCGGATGACAGCAAGAGCGCGCAGGAAGATACGCCGCTCACTTTCTCAGCAAGTGACTTGGCCGTCAACGACAGTGCCGGACCGAATGAGTCGACGCAGGCGCTAACGATAACTTCCGTAACTGGCAATGCGAACACTCACGGCACGGTCGCGTTGGATAGCGGCATGGTTACCTACACACCGGCAGCAAACTTCAACGGCCCGGCCTCCTTCACTTACACAGTTTGTGATGACGGCACTACGAACGGATTGGCGGATTCAAAATGCGCGACGGCCACCGTCAACGTTAACGTTGCGGCAGTAAACGACAACCCAACCGCGACGGACGACTCAGCGACGACTAACGAAGATACACCCGTCAACGTCACCGTTCTCACGAATGATTCCGACCTTGATGGCGATTCACTGACCGTATCGGCTGTTACCCAGGGAACGCACGGTTCAGTCACAACCGACGGGACGAGCGTTACGTACGCGCCCGCAGCCAACTTTAACGGCAACGACACTTTCACTTACACGATTGCTGACGGACACGGAGGCACTGCGACTGCAAGTGTCAACGTGACAATCAATGCTGTGAACGACGCACCCGTAGCTGCCAATGATTCGGCCACAACCGACGAAGACACCCCACTCAACGTCAATGTTCTCTTGAACGATTCAGATGTCGATACGGATTCGCTAGCCGTCAGTGCGCTTACCCCGGGGTCGCATGGATCGGTCGTTAATAACGGCAGCAGTGTCACTTATTCACCAGCCGCAAATTACAATGGCACTGATTCCTTCACCTACACGGTTAGCGATGGGCACGGTGGAACTGCCACTGCAAACGTCAGCATTACGATTGATGCTGTCAATGACAACCCCGACGCTGTTAACGATTCGGCGACCACGGATGAGGACACTGCGGCGACGGTCAACGTTCTGAACAACGACTCGGATGTAGACAACGATTTGCTTACGGTCAGTGCCGTAACCCAGGGTAGTCACGGATCGGTTGTGAATAACGGCAACAATGTTATCTATTCACCCGCCGCAAATTACAATGGCACTGATTCCTTCACCTATACGGTGAGCGATGGGCACGGCGGAACTGCCACGGCAAGTGTGAGTGTCACAATTAATGCCGTCAATGATGCGCCGGTTGCCAATGACGATTCGGCCACCACAAACGAAGACACCCCGGTCGGCGTCAACGTTCTCGTGAACGACTCTGACGTCGATGGCGATCCATTGACCGTGTCGGCCGTTACTCAGGGAGCGCACGGGTCCGTCACAACTGACGCGACGAGCGTTACGTACGCGCCCGCAGCCAACTTCAACGGAAACGATTCGTTCACTTACACAATCACTGATGGGCACGGCGGCACTGCGATTGCGACTGTCAGCGTTACGATCAATCCAGTGAATGACAGTCCGGTCGCCACCAATGATTCTGCCACTACTAACGAAGACACTTCAGTCAGTATCGAGGTGCTGACGAATGATTCAGACGTGGATGCCGATGTACTTACAATCAGCGCGGTGACACAAGGCTCACACGGATTAGTGGTGAACAACAGCATCGCCGTGAGCTATTCACCCGCAGCTAACTTCAACGGCACGGATTCGTTCACTTATATCATCAGTGACGGACACGGGGGGACTGCCACTGCCGAAGTGAGCGTCACGATCAATGCGGTCAATGACGCACCGGTCGCAAACAACGATTCCGCAACGACTAATGAAGACACATCCGTTACCGTCAACGTTCTGAATAATGATTCCGACGTCGACGGCGATTCATTGACTGTGTCGGCTGTTACCCAGGGAACGCACGGTTCCGTCACAACTGACGGTGCGAGCGTTACGTACGCGCCCGCAGCTAACTTCAACGGCAACGACACTTTCACTTATACGATTGCTGACGGACACGGAGGCACTGCGACTGCAAGTGTCAGCGTCACAGTTAACGCGGTAAACGATGCGCCGGTCGCCAATGACGACTCGGCTAGCACAAACGAAGACACAGCGGTCAGCGTCAACGTTTTGAGCAATGACTCCGATGTTGACCACGATCCGCTCAGCATTAGCAATGTCACGCAAGCATCTCATGGCTCGGTCGCTAATAATGGCACCAGTGTGAGCTACTCGCCGGCGGCGAATTACAACGGGTCGGATTCATTCACTTACACGATTAGCGACGGCGATGGTGGTGCTGCCACAGCAACTGTCAGCGTGACCATCTATCCCGTGAACGACAATCCCGTGGCGGTGGCTGATTCAGCGACCACAAACGAGGACAACTCCGTAACGATCGATGTCGTCGCCAACGACACCGACGTGGATGGCAATGCCCTCTCGCTCGCAAGCGTCGGGACGGCCAGCCACGGCTCAGTTTCAATCTTAAGCGGCAAGGCAGTTTATTCACCAACTGCAAATTTCAATGGCGCTGACTCTTTCAGCTATGTCGTTTCTGACGGACAGGGAGGTCAGGCTAACGGTACTGTGAGTGTCATTATTAACCCCGTCAACGATGCGCCCACGGCAGATAGCCAGGCAGTTAACACGAACTCAAACACACCGGTTGCGATTGCGTTGACCGGCAGCGACCTCGAAACGCCATCAGGAAGTTTGACGTTCACGGTAACCTCAGGGCCGAGCCACGGTTCGCTATCTGGCTCTGGACCCAACCGAGCTTACACGCCCGGCTTGAACTACAGCGGACCGGACAGCTTTAAGTTCACGATCACTGACACGGGCGATGGTTCCTCACCAGCGCTGACGAGCTCTGAAGCTACGGTTTCAATCACCGTCCACGACACGGTCGGGCCGACGATTACGCTGAACGGGCATTCCATATCGCTGTGGCCGCCGAATCATAGTTACCATACGATCAACGTTAGCGATCTGGTGGCCAGTGCCAGCGACAACTTTGATCTGAATCTGAATCTCGACAGCGTCGTAATTGCTCAGGTAACCAGCGATGAAATCGAGAACGGTAACGGCGACGGCAACACTTTGAATGACATTGTAATCGCCTCGAATTGTAAGTCGGTGCAGTTACGGTCGGAGCGTGACGGGGGTGCCGATGGTCGTGTCTACACAATCACTTTCGCGGCCAGGGATGCCACGGGGAACCTGACAAACACAACGGCCATAGTGACGGTGCCGAAGAACAGCGGCGGCAACGCAGTGGATTCCGGACTGCACTACATTGTCCATTCTATTTGTCCGTAAACCAAGGTAAATCTGGAGGTCGCTCCAAAAGCATAAGGGCGTAGATTTTCATCTACGCCCTTTCTTTTTGCTCAAAGTATTATTCAGTCGATGCTTTCTGTTGTTCATTCAAGGCCGCGTGCATAGTGTGCCACGACAAAGTCGCGCATTTGACGCGTGCCGGAAAATCGCGCACCCCGGCAAAAATGGTGAGCTTGCCGAGATGATTGGGTTCCGTATCCGCGTCCAACTCTCCCATGGCCATGCGATGAAATTCATTAAAGAGTGTCTCCGCTTCCTGCTTACTCTTTCCCTTCACCGCTTGAGTCATCATGCTGGCGGACGCTTTTGAGATTGCGCATCCGGATCCCTGGAAGCTGACTTCTTTGACTTGCTCGTCTTCAATATGAAGATAAACATTCAGTTGATCGCCGCAAAGTGGGTTATAGCCCTCGGCAAAACGGTTCGCGTTTTCAAGCTTCTGAAAATTCCGCGGCTTCTTGTTGTGGTCGAGGATGACCGCCTGATAGAGCTCACTTAGTTCAGACATATCGTCATGGTTAACTATTATTCTCTCGAACCTCCGCGATACGGAGTTTTTCAACGTCCGCGAGGTCTTGTTTTCTGCCTACTGCCTCTTTATTGATTATCAGGTCAACCCGGGAGAGAAAGTTCGTTTCGGCATCTGAGAGTATCGCACTTACCCGTCGCCCCCCAGGCAGCCTCGAAATTCAACCCGGTCAAATCAAATAATATATCAATTCGATTCGGGGCAAGACCCATTGTGAAAAAGAACCCTTCGCGCATGAAATCCGCGGGCGACATATCCATTATTGGCGCGCCGTATTGGACGAGAGCGCGAAAGACTTTCTTTGCGTTCTCCGCGTCAGGACTCACCCAAATGCCGAGACTTTGGTGTATCGGGGTTCTGTATACTTGATTAGCGCATAACGCCAACGATGAGATACCTAACGTTCTCGTCGTTGAAAGCTCGCAACAGATCTCTGAAGTCTTGATTCACTCAAGTCTTCGCCTTTAATGGCGTGCTTTAGAACCATTTCCCACGCTGCGTCAAATTTTTTCTCGTCAGGCTGTCCCTGCCAGTTTGTCCAATCCGGGTACTGGGGGGCATCCTGCAACTTTCCATACCAGACCGTTATATTGCGCGCTCGAACACACATCAGCTAAACACCTCGATCACTTTTTCAATCGCTTCGGCCAGCACATCGACTTCTGCTTTAGTGTTGTAGAAAGCAAAGGACGCGCGCGCCGTCGCGGGAATTTTAAAGCGTTGCATGACCGGTTGCGCGCAATGATGGCCGGCGCGAATCGCAATGCCCTGTTGATCCAGGATCGTGCCAATATCATGCGGGTGAACGTTATCGATCGTAAACGACAACACACTCAGTTTCTGGCGCGCCGTGCCGACGATGCGGACGCCTTCGATGGCCGATAGCCGCTGGGTCGCGTATTGCAGCAGCTCATGCTCATAGGCGGCAGCTTTCTCACGGCCAATAATATTGAGGTAGTCAATTGCCGCGCCCAACCCAATTTGTGAAGCGATCGCCGGGGTGCCCGCCTCAAACTTATTCGGGAGATCCGCATAAATCGTTTTCTCAAAGGTCACGCTCTTGATCATGTCCCCGCCGCCCTGGAACGGGTTCATAATGTCGAGCAAACGAGCTTTGCCATAGACCACACCGCTGCCGGTGGGCGCAAACATCTTGTGACCGGAAAACGCGTAGAAGTCACAATCCAAATCCTGAACATCGATGAGGCCGTGCGGCGCCTGCTGCGCCCCGTCGATTAAAACGGGCACCCCGTATTTATGGGCGCGTTCAATGATATCGCGCACCGGATTAATGGTCCCCAGCGCGTTTGACGCGTGCGCCACGGCCACGAATTTGGTGCGTTCGTTCAGCAACGCGTCATACTCGTCCATCAAGAGTTCACCGGCGTCATTCATCGGAATCACCCGAAGTTTCGCGCCTTTCTCTTCACAGAGCATCTGCCACGGGACGATGTTCGCATGGTGTTCCATCGCGGAGATAATGATCTCGTCGCCGGCGCCGATGAATTTGCGGCCGTAACCATGCATCACCAGGTTGATGCCTTCGGTCGCCCCCCTCACGAAGATGCATTCCTTTGCTTCGCCCGCGTTGATGAAGCGCTTCACTTTCTCGCGCGCTCCTTCGTAGGCAGTCGTTGCTTTCATGCTCAGATAGTGCACGCCGCGATGAATGTTCGAATGTTCCTGCTCAATATATTGGGCGCCGCGCTCAATCACCATCACCGGCACTTGTGAGGACGCAGCATTGTCGAGATAGACCAGCGGCTTGCCGTTCACTGTCTGGCGCAGCACCGGAAAGTCTTTGCGAATGCGCTCGACATCCCAGCCGCTTTTCGGCTTTGGTTTGATTGGTATTAGTTCTTCTACGGTGGCCATACTTCCGAAAGATGGGTACTAACTATGAATTGCCAGATCGGAATGCAGCCGGTTCAGGACTGCTTCATCGAGTTCCCGCTTAATCGATTCAATCTTGATCCTTTCGATTACTTCTTCCGCAAAGCCGTAGGTCAGCATGTTTTTGGCCAGGGATGGATTGATCCCGCGACTCTCTAGATAGAACATCTCATCCGCGGCCAACTGCCCGACCGCAGCCCCGTGCGTGCACTTGACGTCGTCGGCATAAATTTCCAATTGCGGCTTCGTGTCGATTTGCGCTTCGCTCGAAAGCAACAAATTTTTATTGGTTTGCTGGGCGTCGGTCTGTTGCGCACCATGGCGCACAAAGACTTTTCCGTTGAAAACTGCGCGAGACTTGCCGTCCAAAATTCCTTTGTAAAGCTGTCGACTGGTGCAATTCGGTTGCCGGTGATCGATCACTGAATGCGTGTCGGTATGCTGGGACCCTTCAACCATGTAAAGTCCATCAACCGAGCAACTTGCACCAGCATGATCCATTGTGACCTGGATATCGTGACGCGAAAGCGCGCCTCCGAAATTGATTGTGGTCGTGTCGTAACTCGCGTTCGGACCAAGATCCGCTCTGGTCGTCGCGATGTGCGAAGCGACGGCGCTTTCGCGCTGCACTTTGTAGTGCTGAAGCCGCGCGCCTTCATCGAGGACTAAATCGACAATCGCATTGGTGAGATAAACCCCCTCGGCAGTAGCGCGATAGCTTTCAATAATGGTTGCCGCGCTGTTTCGCTGGCCCACGATCAGGACCCGAGGAAACACCGCTGCCGGCGACCCGGCCTTTACTGGCTCGCTGACAAATTGAAGTTGAATCGGAGTTCTCAGGCTGAGGCCGCTGGGAATGCTCACGAAGAGGCCCCCGGCGAACAGCGATGTATTCAGGAGCTCAAAGCCGTTGGCACTACTGGCATTTCGTTCAAAACTTTCGCGAATCACAGTTTCATATTCGCTGATTTGCAGCGCGTCGTTGAGGTCCAGAGCGACAACTCCCGAGAGCCCCTTACAGGACGAGAGGTCTTCGCGAAAGATTCCATTGACAAAAACAAAGGTGCTGTTGCGCGTTTCGTTGTAGATAAAGGGCGCTAATCCGTTGCGCTTTGACAGCGCAGTTCCGTTGGAGTTAAGGACGGGCGTAAATTTCGTTCTTGTGATCGACGCCACACTCGTGTACTTCCACTCTTCCTGATCAACGCCTGGAAAGCCGACTCGTTCGAACTGATCAAAGGACCGCCCACGCAACTCGCGGAGCCACAAAGGCTCACCGGAAACTTTCATCGACTCGCGCAACGCGGACAGGTACGCGCTATTCTCTTTTGCTGGTTCAATAGCCATCATTAGCTCGCCACCGTCGCGGCAGTGTTCTGAATGTTTACCTTCTTCAGCCAGTCATAACCCCGCTCTTCCAACTCGAGCGCCAATTCCTTGCCGCCTTCTTTCACAATCCGTCCCGCCGAGAGCACGTGCACAAAATCTGGCACGATGTAATTGAGCAGCCGTTGATAATGGGTGACAACGATGACTGCTTTTTCCGGATCGTGCAGCTTGTTAACACCTTCCGCAACGATACGCAAAGCATCGATGTCGAGACCGGAATCCGTTTCATCCAAGACCGAAAGTTTCGGATCAAGCACCGCCATTTGCAGGATCTCGTTGCGCTTCTTTTCGCCGCCGGAGAATCCTTCGTTGACTGAACGGGTCATAAAACTCGCGTCCATCTCTACCAGCTTCGCTTTCTCTTTCAAATAGTCCTTGAACTCGAGGGGATCGAGTTCTTCCTGCCCGAGATGTTTTTGCTTTTCGTTGTAAGCGAGTCTGAGGAACTGCGCATTCGATACGCCCGGGACCTCAACCGGATATTGAAAAGCCATGAACACACCTTCGCGAGCGCGTTCATCGGGCGACATTTCCAATAGATTTTTGCCGTAATAGAGAACTTCGCCGCCCGTCCCTGCGTCCGAGGGGTGCCCTGCAAGCACTTTTGCGAGTGTCGATTTGCCCGAACCGTTCGGGCCCATAATCGCGTGGACTTCACCCTTGTTAACTGTCAGGTTGATGCCTTTCAAAATTTCGTTGCCATCAACCGATGCATGTAAGTTTCGTATCTCTAACACTTGTGCTCCATTCTTTTGTGTCCGAACGCCGGCGAGCCATAAAAGGTTAGCGTAACAAGCCCTCCCCTTTTACGGTCGGGCTGCTGACACAATTCATCCAACAGCCCCTTCCAATTTCAGCCCCAAAAGTCTTGTCGCCTCTACCGCAAACTCCATCGGGAGTTGCAGAAACACGTCTTTGCAAAAACCATTAATAATGAGCGATACGGCATCTTCCTGCGAGATACCGCGCTGCATAAGATAAAACAATTGCTCTTCGCTAATC
>JBHELZ010000044.1:0-34344 GCA_046262835.1 Pyrinomonadaceae bacterium | reverse complement strand
GATCTCCAATCGTAGCGCTGAATGTCGATCCTAGATTTGATAGGTACATCTTCTGCGAGAGGAGCTCCGAAAAGTTGAGTGCTCTTGAGGCAAGGGTATCACGCGACTATCCAGTCGCAGATGTTAGCTTCCAACCTGGCGATGCAAACGAGTTGGTCGAGGATATCCTCGCAAAGATTCCTCAACACACGAAAGGGTTCAAGGTTCTGAGCTTCTGTTTTGTGGATCCATATAACCTCAAAGACTTGGCCTTTGCTACGATTGATAAGTTATCTTCGCGATTCATCGATTTCCTAGTTCTGATTGCCACTGACATGGATGCGACGAGAAACGTTTCCATCTATGAGCTGCCGGATAACAGAGTGGTTGAAAAATTTTTAGGCCTGGCCGATTGGCGAAGCGAGTGGTGGGTAGCGAAGGCAAGGCGAGAGAGCTTTAGTTTCTACTTGATGCAACGTTTTTCCAATCAGATGGAGGCTCGTGATTATATTCGCGCGGGAATTGAAGAGACAAAGCTTGTGCGTTCTACTGAGAAGAACCTGCCACTTTACCGTCTCGCCTTTTTCAGTAGACATGAGTTGGCTAAAGATTTCTGGGAACAGGCGAGAAAGTATAGTGACGATCAATTAGGCTTCACCTACTAACCTATGGCCCAGCTGTCTGCAATCGAATGGACGGACGCAACCTGGAATCCAGTTACGGGCTGCACCAAAATAAGCCCCGGGTGCAAGCATTGTTACGCTGAGAGAATGGCGAAGCGTTTGCAGGCAATGGGACAGCCACGATATAGCGACGGGTTCAACCTCACCCTGCAACAGGACATTGTGAGGCAACCGTTGAGTTGGAAGAAGCCCCGATTGGTATTTGTGAACTCGATGAGCGATCTCTTTCACGATCAGGTTCCGCTGAGTTATTTGAAACGCGTGTTCGAGGTCATGACAAATGCTCATTGGCATGTGTTTCAGGTTCTGACAAAGCGCTCTGAGCGCTTGGAAGAAACCGCTCAATCCCTTTCTTGGCCTCCGAACGTGTGGATTGGTGTTAGTGTTGAGAACGACGATTACGCTTATCGAATTGATCATCTGAAGCGTGTTCCGGCAGCCGTAAGATTCTTGTCAATCGAACCTCTTCTCGGTCCCATTACCAACTTATCGTTAACGCATGTGGATTGGGTAATCGTAGGTGGTGAGTCTGGCCCTTTCGCTCGATTCGTGGACCCGAAGTGGGTGCGTTGTATTCGCGATGAGTGCCTTTCCTCCGGCGTGCCGTTTTTTTTCAAACAATGGGGCGGGACTCGCAAATCGTCTACTGGTCGAATGTTAGACGGTCGCACTTGGGACGAATTGCCGAGGAGCATACCTCGGTAGACACGAGCCTCAGGTCTCGTATCGCACACTTGGACTGCCCGCCGGATAGAAAACGCCCAGCAGACGCAACTCACCATCGCCCGTATTCTCGACGCAATGCACCTGGCCCTTCGGCAAGTAAATGCATGAGCCCGTTGCGATGGGCGTATTCGTTTCGCGGGCCCACATCCGGCCTTTCCCTTTGAGAATGAAGAGCACTTCTTCATAGTTGTGAAAATGATCGGGCGCACGGCCGGGCGGAATTGAGCCGACGAACTGCGTGGCGTTACTCCCCATCCCTTCATCCACGAGTACGCGATACCAGCGATCGGCGGTAGGTTGCGCGCGCTGATCCGCCAGGCAAGCAATCGGCCGCGGCGCGCTGACGGTCGGTTTAGACGCAGGTGCTGCGAGCGAAACAAATTGAGGAGAACGATTAGGATCGGGACATTGAGAGCTGATGATGGTAATCGAGTCCGTACTGATGTTATCGATCGCAAAGGTTTCATTTGGCCGAATGTAGATGCCGGTGTCGGGATTGACGTCGAACGACTGTCTTTCGATCAGAAGATTGACCCACCCGCTACCGCGCGTAGTACAGACTTCATTGTGGGCAGGATGCCGGCTCTCCAACACGTACAAGATCTGATCGCAATCATCGTTGCGAATCGCGGGCGACATTCCTGGCGCGAATTCCATGACCCGGAGCGAAATTGCCTGAGCTCCTGTCGCGCGCCCGACTTGATTCCAAATACGCAGCGTCCCTTCGACTACCGGCGCGGCGTCGTGCACCTGCGAAACACGACAACCACCCTCAAGCATGACAACCATATTTTAGCGATCGGATTTTAGGTGAAGCGTGGTGTGTTCAGTTACTGAATTCGGCGGTTGAACCAAACTCGATGTCGTGTTGACGCGAAGCGGCCCCTGAGCTTCTCGCTTTTCCCTTAATTGTGGCGGCTCGGTGTCAAGCAGGTTCTGCGAACGCGCGTCCGCAGAATGATCTTCAATAAGGCTGCGCGGACGAGTGAACAGCAGGCCGTTGAGGATCAAGCCAAGTCCGATTGTGAACGCGACGATGCCAAGCCCCCCGAAGCCAATTGCGGTTTCGGCGTCTGGCCCGGGAAGCACCGCGGACAGAATTAGCGCGAGCACGCCAGTGCCAAATCCACAAGCCGCGACGATGACTCCGGCGCGCACGCGTCGGAGCCGTTTCTCTTCATACGACTCGAGGAATTTTTCAATCTGCGGCAGAACATCTTCAGCAACGCGTTTCAGATCCCGCGAGTCTTCCACTTCACGGATCTTTTGGGCGACCGCCCGCCCTATTTCCTCGCGTGCCGAGACCGCGGAGGCCGTGATTGAATCAGGCGTTTCCAAACTTACGCGCACGGGACGCAGATCCGTGCCACAAGCGCGACAGTATTGGCTCGCCTGACGTTCTTCGGATCCGCAACTGGGGCAGTACATGACTGGTTCGTAATACGGTTGGTTAACCGGGACGGTTCCGACTCATTCTGCGACCACAGAACCGCCAGCGACAAGACCACAAAGCAATTCACGAATCACGATTTCTTTCATCCTTGCTCTGTGTTTTGGTGGTGAAATGCTCAGCCCCGCCGCTCACGGCCGGCATAATGCAAATCTCAGTTTCCCCTTCGATCGGGACCTGCAACACCTGGTCGCGGCGCATGACCTGACTATTGACGAACACGTTGACATGGGGCCGCACCTGCCCTCGTTCAGTCAACACGCGATCGCGCAACCCGACATGCGCCTGCCAAAGTGCATCCAGCGCATCGCCGACAGTCGCGGCTTCACGATCGACCTTAACCTCAGCCCGGCCACCGGTAAATTCAGTTAAGTAACCGGCGATCTGAAAAGTAAGCATAAGGAATTGCGATTTCGAGGGCTGGCGCCTGTTGTTTTGACCACCAATGCGGCTCGCGCGCTGGATACGCCACTGATGCCTGCGCCTTGAGTTTCAGTTTATACTGAGAACCCAGAGCTTACCACTTTTCATGTCGCACTCAGTTACCAAACCGATTGACAATACTGCATTGAAAGAGCGCGTCCGCGCATTTTGGCAAACGCATCCGTGCGGGACAAAATTCAGCGATGCCGGGATTGGCACGCCTGAGTTCTTCGAGCGCGTCGAGGCTCATCGTTATAGCAAAGAGTGGCACATCCCTGTGGCCGCAAACTTTGCGGCCACCCACGGATTGAAGGTGCTGGAAATCGGCTGCGGCATGGGGACGGACGGCGCGCAGTTCGCAAGGGCCGGAGCCGATTATACGGGTGTCGATCTCACCGAAGCCGCGGTCGACCTGGCGCGAAAGAGGTTTGCGCTATCCCGTTTAGATGGTGAATTTCGCGTCAGCGACGCCGAGAAGCTGGACTTTGATGACGAATCATTCGATCTGGTTTATTCGCACGGGGTGTTGCACCACACACCGGACATTCAAGCGGCCGTGCGCGAGATTCACCGGGTGCTGAAACCGGGCGGTCGCGCCGTGATCATGCTATATCATCGCGGCAGCTACAATTATCGAATTGGAATACGGGTGCTGCGCCGCGCGGGCGCGGGCTTGCTAAAAAGTGAAAGCGGAATCAAGATCGTGCATCGTCTGACGGGCGAGCCGGTTGATTCCCTGCGCGACCATGCGGCGTCGTTAAGGAATGCGAACGGCAATTTTTCAGACGCGGAACTACTAAATCAAAGTACTGACGGAGCGGGAAATCCGCTGGCGCGAGTTTATTCACGCTCTGATGCGCGCACACTGTTTAGCGATTTTCGGCACGTAGAGTTGCGCGCATATTTTCTCAACAAGCGATTCATACCTTTGATTGGAAATTTCTTGCCGAGATCGATCGAGTCGGCACTCGCGTCTCGCTGGGGCTGGCATTTGTGGATTTATGCAGCCAAATGAGCTTCGTGCTTCGAACTTTTGTACTGTGATCCGCCGGCAGAATAACTGACTCATTAAAGATGGATCGAAGCACAAAGTACGAACCACAAAATACATGCGAAGCATTCTAATCACGGGCGGGGCAGGGTTCATCGGCTCGCATCTGGTCAATCGCCTGATATCAGAGCGTTGGCAAGTAACGGTCGTCGATGACTTTAATGACTTCTATGATCCGGCGATCAAGCGCGCGTCGATCGAAACTCACCTCTCGAATCCGAGCTTCAAATTAGTCGAGACTGACATTCGCAACTACGAGGATTTGATGAAGGCCTGCGCCGGCAACAGCTTCGACTGTATTGTTCACCTTGCGGCGCGCGCCGGGGTGCGGCCTTCGCTGACAGATCCGCAGTTGTACGTAGAGACCAATGTTAACGGGACGATGAATCTTTTGGAACTGGCTCGCGCAAATCACGTCAAGCAGTTCATTTTTGGGTCCTCATCATCCGTCTACGGCACCAACGCAAAGGTGCCTTTTACCGAAGACGATCCGATTTCTAATCCTATCTCGCCTTATGCGGCCACAAAGGCCGCGGGCGAATTGCTTTGCCACACTTATTCGCATCTTTATGGGTTGCGCGTCATCTGTCTCCGCTTTTTTACTGTTTACGGCGCCCGACAGCGGCCGGACCTGGCAATCCATAAATTTGCCAAACTCATCAGCTCGGGCAAGCCGATTCCGGTCTTTGGCGATGGCACGACGCGGCGCGACTATACTTACATTGATGACATTATTGCCGGCGTCCGCGCGGCGATTGATTACGATGCGACCAATTACGAGATCATAAACCTCGGCGAGTCCCGCACGGTCGAGTTGCGAGAATTGATCTCTTTATTGGAACAGGCATTGGGCAAAAAAGCGCAAATCGACCGGCAGTCTATGCAGCCGGGGGATGTCCCACAGACATTCGCCGATATTGAGAGGGCCCGGCGCCTGCTCAAATACAATCCAGAAACCCAAATTGAAGACGGCATCGACAAATTCGTGGAATGGTTTCTCGGCCAGGCGCATAAGGATGCGCGAATGATTTCTTCGGTTTAGAATCGCTTAATGCTGGTCAACGTTAACAGCATTGCCAAAGCTCTTCCACGCGAGATGGAGCAACACACTTACTCGATTATGTATGAGGTCGAGGAGCGTCACTGGTGGTTTGTTGGCCGGCGCAGGATCATCGAAAGCTTCGTCACGGCTGTGTGTCGCGAAATTGGAAAGCGAAAGCCGCGCATTTTAGACGTCGGATGTGGCACAGGGGCGAACCTGCAAATGCTGGCCCAACACGGCGCGTGTGAAGGCGTGGATATTTCAGGCGACGCGCTCGAGTTTTGTCGCGCCCGCGGGTTATCGGAGGTGAAGCAGGGGGCGGCGGAATCGTTGCCCTACGAGGATGCTTCATTCGATTTGGTGACCGCGCTCGACGTGGTTGAACATCTGGATGATGACGTCGCGGGGTTGAAAGAGATGCGGCGCGTATTGCTACCACGCGGGCGTGCTCTGTTGTTTGTGCCGGCCTTTATGTTTTTGTGGGGCGTGCAGGACGATATCAGTCATCACCGGCGACGCTACACCGCCAACCAGCTTAGAGAAAAACTTCGCAATGCTGGTCTGACGGTGGAACGAATAACTTACGCCAACCTCAGTTTTTTTCTCCCGATTTTAATTGGGCGAGTGTTGATGCGACTCACCGGGATGCGGCCAGCTTCCGAAAACAACATTACAGTGGGCGGGCTCAACAGAGTACTGGGTAGAATTTTCGGCAGTGAAGGTTGGTGGCTAAAGCGATTCCGGTTTCCGTTTGGGGTGTCGATTGTGTGCGTCGCGCGCAGAGATGATTGAATGAAAGTTTACGATGAGCCGGCTGTTTTGAATCGTTTATCCCCGTCCGACGACGGGGTGCCGGATATTTCTGTCTTCCTCCCGGTCTTTAATGAAGAGCCAAACCTGCGGCCGCTGCATGAAAAATTAGATGGCGCGTTGCGGGACCTTGGTCGCACGGCCGAGATTATTTACGTTGATGATGGATCGAGCGACGGCAGTCTCAAGGTGCTGCGCGAAATTGCGGCTAGCGACAGCCGTGTGCGGGTGATCGCCTTACGGCGTAACTATGGTCAGACGCCCGCGATGGCCGCCGGGATTCATGCCGCACGCGGGCGCGTATTAATTCCCATGGATGCGGATATGCAAAACGATCCGGTGGATATCGCGCGGTTGCTGGAAAAAATCGATGCCGGCTACGACGTAGTATCGGGCTGGCGAAAAAATCGCCAGGACAAATTGTTTACGCGAAAAATTCCGTCGATGCTCGCAAATCGCATGATTTCATGGATTGGCGGCGTGCCGCTGCACGATTACGGCTGCTCTTTGAAAGCTTATCGTCGCGAGTCCCTGCAGGATGTGCAGCTTTATGGCGAGATGCATCGCTTTATTCCCATCTACGCCTCGTGGTCCGGCGCGCGAGTCACCGAAATCCCCGTCGAGCATCATGCGCGCACGATGGGCCAATCGAAATACGGATTATCGCGCACCATCAAAGTCGTTTTTGATCTCATGACGATCAAATTCATGGCGTCGTATCAGACAAAGCCGCTGTACGTTTTTGGCTGGGCGGGGCTGTTAACACTAATCGTTTCATTTTTGTGCGCGATCCTCGCCTTCATCATGAAGTTCGCAGACTGGCCGCATCACGCGGATTTTGTGCAGACACCTCTACCGGTGCTCACAACCGTCATGTTCGTGCTGGGCGTGCAATTTTTCCTGATGGGCCTATTGGCAGAGATGCTGGTGCGCACGTATCACGAATCGCAGGCGAAACCGATCTATACGGTGAAAGAAAGGATCAATTTCACCGAATGATTGTAGGGGCGGGCTGGTCCCTGCCATATCTCTTCTTATCACGACGTTGAGGCGGGCAAACTACTCACGAAAAGACAGCATCAGGCTCAAGGGCTTCGATTATTCGTGGCCGCGAATTTACTTTGTCACTGTTGTCGCCGAAAACAGAAAGCCGAAATTCCTTGATGAACGCGTGGCAATGGCAACGGTCAATTGCCTGAGGAAGCTGCGAATAGAATTTCACTTCAATGTTTATGTGTATTGTCTTATGCCGGATCATTTTCACGCGTTAATCGGTCCAGGTGATTCGGGGCGAACGCTTGGTGGTCTGTGCGGAGGCTTTAAAAATCTCTCGACGCGGGAATACTGGCGCTGGCACGATGGCAAGCTTTGGCAACGCCAGTTCTTCGATCACATCCTCCGCAATGGCGAGGATTTTGACCAGACTCTCGACTACATCCGAATGAATCCGGTGCGGCGCGGATTGGTAGAACGTGCGGAAGACTGGCCTTATACCGAACGACTCGACTACTTAAACCTCGTTCGGGCAGGGACAAGCCCTGCCCCTACAGTATGACTGTGGTTGTTTAATCTTATGTGCGGCATAACCGGTTGGGCCTATCTCGATCCACGCACGCCGCCGCCCGAGGGGGGCGAAGAACTCCTGCGGGCGATGTGCGATCGCATGCATCACCGCGGACCGGATTCCGAAGGCTACCTCATCGATGACGGCATCGCGCTTGGGATGCGCCGGCTGGCGATTATCGATCTCCTCACGGGTGAGCAGCCAACCTTCAACGAAAACCACACAGTGGCCGTGATTCTTAACGGCGAGATTTACAACTATCGCGAGTTGCGCGCTGAGTTGGAATCTCTTGGCCACTGTTTTCGCAGCGCATCAGATACAGAAATTCTGCCGCACCTATACGAAGAATACGGCCGGGACATGGTCTCTCATCTCAACGGCATGTTTGCTTTCGCGCTTTGGGACGACGAACGCAGACGACTATTCATTGCCCGCGATCGATTCGGCGAGAAACCGCTGTACTGGGGTGTTTTCGATGGCCTGTTGCTGTTTGCCTCTGAGCCGAAGGTGCTTTTGGCGCATCCCCTGGTGCGGCCGAACCTGAATTTGAATGCCCTGCGCCAGTATCTTTCATACGATTATGTTCCGGCCCCACTGTCGATTTATGAAGGCATCAGCAAGCTGCCGGCAGCGCACACGTTGACCCTGGAAAACGGTGAGGCGAAAGTCGAGCGCTACTGGCGCCTGAGTTACCAGCCGCGCGAAATTGTGCCGCCTGTAAACGAAGCGGCGGAGCAATTGCGCGAACTGCTGGCCGAATCAGTGCGCATGCGCCTGGTCTCAGACGTTCCCCTGGGTGTGCTTTTGTCGGGCGGCATCGATTCTTCAGTGGTTGCAGCTCTCGCGGTGCGAGCTTCATCAGAAACGGTCAAGACTTTTTCGATCTCCTTTGCTGAAAGTTCGTTTGACGAGTCGCAGTACGCGCGCGCTGTCGCCAAATTCCTCGGCACCGATCATCACGAAGAAAGATTCAGCGCCAGCCATGCAGCGAACCTTGTCAGCGAAATCGGGGCCTGGATGGACGAGCCAATCAGCGATCCTTCAGTGTTGCCGACTTATCTGCTGTCGCGCTTCACGCGCAAGCATGTGACCGTAGCTCTGGGCGGCGATGGGGGCGATGAACTGTTTGCCGGCTATCCCATGTACTTTGGTCATTACATGGCCCGCGCTTATCTGGCTGTGCCCCGATTCCTGCGCCGCGGCCTGGTTGAGCCGGCGGTTAATTTGTTGCCGGTAAAGACGAAAAACCTTTCGTTCGATTATCGCGCTCGACGGTTCATTGCGGCCTCACATTACGATGAAGTCGCGCGTCATCACGTGCTGTTCGGATCATTTACCCCTCATGATCAGGAATTGCTACTGAGCGATGAGTTACAGCGTTCGAGCGACGCAGATATTTATGCCGGTGCTCGACGCTTATTCGCGGAATGCGATTCAAACAACCTTACTGAGCGCATGCAGAATTTGGACACTCAGCTTTATCTGGCGGAAGACATTCTTACCAAAGTCGATCGCGCCAGCATGGCCGTGAGTTTGGAAGTCCGCGCGCCTTATCTGGATCCACGCGTGGCCGAATTCGCGGCTTCCCTGCCACCGCGCTACAAGCTCCACGGCTATACTTCAAAATATATTCTTAAGAAGGCGGCGAGAGGTTTGGTGCCTCCGTTTGTTTGGCGGCGCGGCAAGAAAGGTTTTGGCGTTCCGTTTGCCAAATGGCTGAAGAGCGAACTGCGGCCCTTGACAAACGATCTGTTGTCGCCGGAACGCCTGCGTCGCTCAGGATTGTTCAATCCGGAATACGTCGCGAAACTTCGGGACGAGCACGAGCGCGGGAACGCCAATCATCGCAAATTGCTTTGGACGCTGCTTTCATTCGAGCTTTGGCGCGAAAGCTTCGTTGAGACCCCACGCAGGATTGAAACATCGGTCTTTTCTGTTTAGAGAGTTTGAGGGAGGTTTCGGCTTCATGAAAACACAAATTCTCATCTCACTGCTGCTACTGATTTCGGCATTTATATCAGTTGGCGGACAGACCAGCACCGAACTCCAGCAGGTGACGCTGTATAACTTTGGGACTGCGCAACACGACGAAAGCAAATCATCCATCAACTTCGAAACAGGGAAGAGAGGTCACTTGCGCAGTGAGTCGCTCACCGATTTTGATTTGATGTACGGCGGCATGATTATCGAAAAAGACGGCCGGCGCTTTCCCGACTGGTTTCGTGTGACCGATACGCGGTCAATGATCGCAGACCTGGGCGCGAAGAACTGGCCGGACATTAACGAGACACCCGAGTTTCCAAACGCCCGAACATTACACCGGCCGCCGCCACTCGCAAATCGTCCGATGGTTGTTGACGTTTCCGCCGGGTCGAAAGACGTTTCACCTTACCGCCAGTTCATCCCGGTCCAGCCGGACCACATGTACCTGATGAGGATCCTGCACGGGAATAAAGTTATCTATGCAATGTTCCGAATCGAGAGCCTTGACCCGCAGCAGAGTTGTGTTCTGTCCTGGAAACGCGTTACCCCGCCGAAGGCCGATAATGAGAAATAATTTGCGGCTCTGCCGCCGCACATCAAATGGCAGTTGATCTCAAAACCGCTCATCGGGATTTATGGAAATGGTGCAGGGAGCAGGGCCTGGCCGGCTACGATCCATTCGATGCCCTGAACAGTAGATTGTTCCAGGCAACTCCTTTCAAACGGTCGCGGGCGGCGCGTCTGGCCTGGACGCAGCTTCACAAACGCTCACCGATTAACCTTCGCTCACTCGCCGGAATTCCGCGCTCGCGAAATGCGAAAGCCATTGCCCTGTTCGCGCTCGCGGCGCTGGCTGATTTCCGCCGCAGTCCTACCAAAGAAAATGAGATTGAAGCAAGAGAATTGCTCGACGATTTGATTTGGATGAGTTTGAAAGGATTTCGCGGCGCGTGCTGGGGTTACAACTTCGACTGGCAATCGCGATCCTTTTTTGCGCCGCGCGGAACGCCGACGATCGTGCCGACCGCTTTTGCGGCGCGTGCTCTATGCGAAGCTGCCGAAGTTCTTTCTCGGGACGAATACTTGCCGTTCGCGCGTACCATCTGCGATTTCATTCTTAACGACCTGCGTCGATCCGAAGAGGCCGGGGATCAGGTGTGCTTCAGTTATTCGCCTTTGGATCGAACCCGCGTTTTTAACTCCAGCCTGCTGGCCGGCGAAGCGCTGGCAAGAGTTGGCAACTTACTCGGAGAGCAGGGCCTGATCGATTGGGCGAACCGCGCGGCCCTCTATGTGGTGCGCCAACAGCGCCGGGACGGCTCGTGGGCCTACGGCGCGGATTCGCATCAAAAGTGGTCGGACAGTTTTCATACGGCCTACATTTTGACAAGCCTCTCGCAAATTATTGAGGCAGGTTCGCATGATGAATTCGACAGTGCTCTGCGGCGTGGCTATGAATTCTGGACGGAGCGGTTCTTCCTGATCAATGGGTGGCCCAAGTATTTTCCCGATCACCTTTATCCGGCGGATATTCACTCAGCCGGATCTGCGATCGTTGCCCTTGTTGAACTGCGCGGCCGCATCCCGGGCACCCTTATGCTGGCTGAACAGATTGCTAACTGGACTATCGAGAGCCTGCGCGACGCCCGCGGTTACTTCTATTACCAGCAACGGCGATTTTACAAAGTCAGGATTCCGTATATGCGCTGGTCTGAAGGCTGGATGATTTATGCCCTCGCGAGTTTGCGCGAGGCGGCCGGGCAATGATCGAAGTCCTTCACAGTTTCAAGCTTTAAGTTATTCAGCTTAGCTTTGCAGTCAAAACTCGAAACTGATCGCAAAAATCCTTGCCCAGTGAATTGTTTTCAACTTAACATAGCGTCCACATAAATTTTCATGATTGCCTGTTGTTTCGTCCAGGAGGAAGAAACGAATGTCTGACGCGCAGGATTCCAAAAAGAAAAATTCACGTTACGATCCGGGCCGGCGCAAATTCTTAAGAGGTGTAGGTGTCGCCGGAGCGGGCGCCGCGCTAGCCGATCATTTCATCGCGCCGGAAAAAAACCTCGCCGCAAACGAATCCACAGTTACGGGCGAGCGTGTCGCGGGCACAGTCAACGTCGTGCTCGACGTGAACGGCACCAAACGAAACGTCGCCGTGGAACCACGCACCACCCTGCTGAATGCGCTGCGCAATCATTTGGAGCCGGCCGTGACGGGACCCAAGCTTGTTTGCGATATGGGCACATGCGGCGCCTGCACCGTGCTGATGGACGGCAAGAACGTCTATTCATGTCTGGTGCTGGCGGTCGATGCGGTGCAAAAGAAATTGACTACGGTAGAAGGATTGGGCACGCCGGAAAAGATGAATGCCGTACAGAGCGCTTTCGTCGAACATGACGGATCAATGTGCGGTTTTTGCACGCCGGGTTTTGTCACCACAATTTCCGCTTACTTGAAAAAGAATCCTAATCCGACGCTCGCCGAGGTTCGCGAAGCCTGCAAGGGGAATTTTTGCCGGTGCGGAACTTATCCGAGAGTTTTCGAGGCGGCTCTTGCAGCTGCTAAAGGAGGGCCGGCTGTTTAATTCGGCGGGTTCTGTTACTGACTGCATGATTCGGAGAATGTAAATGCCACAACAACCACAGGCGCAACCCAGCCCGGCGCTCCCCAAGAAGAAAAAAATTCGCGTGCCGCGCGTCGTCAATGGCATCGAGCAGATGGTCGAGATTGAAGTTGACGATGTCGCCGGCCCGGGCTGGGGGCCTAACGATAAACACACGCTGCTGAATCACCGGGTTACCCGCGTCGATGGGCCATTGAAAGTGTCCGGGGCGGCTCGTTACACCTACGACGTTCGGCTGCCGAATATGCTTTACGGCCGCGTCCTTCGCTGTCCGCACGCGCATGCAAAGATTAAGAGGTTCGATTCGAGCACGGCATCGCGCATGCCCGGCGTCAAAGCGATCATTCAGACGCCTCTGACTGAATTTCGTTTCGCGGGATCACCGGTAGCGGCAGTGGCGGCTACGACACCTGAATTGGCGCAGGACGCGGCGCGCGCGATCGTGGTCGAGTACGAGGTGCTGCCGCATGTAGTCACCGCGAATGCGGCCATTAAACCAAACGCACCGCGCGTGCTGCCGGGCCAGGGACCTGGGGGCGAAGAGAACCTGGCGCAGAAAGACAAGCGTGGAGATTTGCAAAGAGTTGAAGCCGCGCTGGCGGCTTGCGATGCGATTGTCGAAGCAGAGTATCGCACGCCCCGCCTGCATCACTGTTGCCTCGAGACGCATGGCATGGTCGTCGATTATTCAGGCGGTGATACGGCGACGATTTACGCAACCACGCAGGGAACCTTCACGATTCCGGCAGATGCGGCGCGTGAACTAGGGCTGCCGCAAAGTGCAGTTACGGCGACGGTCCAACACATGGGCGGCGGCTTTGGTTCAAAATTCGGAATCGGCATCGAAGGGATGATGGCCTGCCGGCTCTCGAAAGAAACAAAATCGCCTGTGAAACTGATGCTCACTCGGACTGATGAATTTCTCATGACCGGAAACCGCTCCGGCTCATGGCAGAAGTTCAAAGCCGGCGCGAACAAAGATGGAACGTTGGTCGCTGTCCAGGCGACCCAATATCGTCTGGGCGGCGTGGGCCAGGGATCGCAGGCCGGCCAGCCCTATCCGGTGTATCGCGCCGGGGAAACGTATCGCGAGGTTTATGCGCTGCATACAAACGAAGACTCATCGATTGCCATGCGCGCGCCGGGACATCCGCAGGCTTCATTCGCAATGGAGACGTTGCTTGACGAACTGGCCTACAAGATCGGAATGGATCCAGTGGCCTTTCGGAAGCAGAACATGCGCGACGAAGCGTATCACCGCCAACTCGATCGTGGGGCGCGCGAAATCAACTGGTCAAAACGAAACTCCACGCCCGGCGGGGGCGCTGGGCCCATAAAGCGCGGAATGGGTTGTGCAGCCGGCACCTGGGGCGGCGGTGGCAACGATCAATGCCAGGTCGATGTCACGATCTCGCGCGATGGCTCGGTAATTGTCGCCGTGGGGACCCAGGACCTCGGGACCGGCACCCGCACTTTCACGCGGGCAATCGTGGCTGAAGAATTGGGCCTGCAGATCAAAGATGTAGTAGAGCAGATTGGAAGCTCAAAACTCGGGGGCGCCAATTCGTCCGGCGGTTCGACGACCGCGGCCTCGCTGTCACCTTCAGTCAAAGACGCTGCGTACAAGGCCCGGATCGCGATGGCCGAAAAGTTGTCACCCCTCCTGGGCAACGTAAAGCCCGAAGAAATGATATTCGCTGATGGCAAGGTCACGGGCGGCGGAAAATCACTTTCCTGGAAGCA
The DNA here is from genome assembly GCA_046262835.1 of Pyrinomonadaceae bacterium. GTDB lineage: Bacteria > Acidobacteriota > Blastocatellia > Pyrinomonadales > Pyrinomonadaceae > UBA11740. Next base: position 20,264 of record JBHELZ010000044.1, on the reverse strand, counting down.
GGGCTGCGCGGCCCTACCGGCGGCCGGACTAACGGCGCATGGTGTCTGGCGATCGGAACTGCAGGCTCGCGGGGTACACGGCGTCGCCTTCGCTGAAGTCGAAGTCGATGTCGAGACGGGCAAGGTGCGTCCCATCAAGCTGCTGCAAGTGCAGGACGGCGGGCTCCCACTGAATCGCCTCACGATGGAAAGCCAGATCAACGGCGGAATGATCCAGGCGTTAGGAATGGCCCTGTATGAATCTCGAGTGATGGATGCCGATCTGGGCGTCCAACTCAATCCTGGTTTTATGGATTACAAACTGCCGGGTTGCCTCGAGATGCCGGAGCTAATCCCGCTGATCGATGACGGCGATAAACGCGAAGTGGTCATCGGCATCGCAGAAGCCGCGATCATCCCGGCGCTGGGGGCGATTACGAACGCAGTTTTCAATGCCTCCGGGGCTCGCGTGCGCGAACTTCCAATCACGCCCGATAAGGTTCTGATGGCCCTGATTAGGAAGGGGAGGACGACATGAAAGCTTTCGACTGGATGAACGCGACGACCGTGGCTGAAGCTGTGAGTGCGCTCAAGCCGGCAACTGCCACAGTCGATCTCGATGACTCACCGCGGCCAATCGCCGGTGGTCAGGATCTTCTGACCACTATGAAAGACTACATTACCCGGCCTAGTCGCGTTGTTAATCTAAAGGACATTCGTGGACTTAATAAAATTGAGTCAGACGGCAAAGGTGGATTACGGATCGGCGCGCTGGTGACACTGACCCAAATTGAAGAGAGTCCCCTTTTACGCCGCAATTTTCCAGGTTTGGCAGAAGCGGCGCATTCGGTGGGCACGCCGCAGATTCGCAACCTCGGAACGGTGGGCGGCAATCTTTGCCAGCGCCCACGCTGCTGGTATTTTCGCCTTGAAGAAATCGTCTGTTTGAAAAAAGGCGGCTCCGAATGCTATGCCGCGACCGGTGAAAACAAGTATCACGCGATCTTTGGCGGTGGTCCTTCGTACATCGTGCATCCTTCTGATTTAGCGCCGATGCTTCTGGCCCTCGACGCGACCGTTTCCGTGGTGGGGGCTAACGGCAAGAAAGAAATCCCGCTGGATAAGTTTTTTACTCTGCCCTCGGTGGGAAATGTGAGGCGCGAAAATGTTTTGCAGAATGACGACATCATTACCGAGGTCAGGTTGCCCGCGTCCAGCTTCGCCGCGCACTCGACGTACGAAAAATTCAAAGAGCGCGATTCGATGGATTTTGCGATGAGCGCGGTCGCCGCGGCCGTGGCCATGGGGCCGAATAAAGTGGTCACTGATGCGCGCATCGTGCTGGGTGGAGTCGCGCCCATTCCGTGGCGAGTAGCGAAAGCTGAAGCCGCGTTAGTTGGAAAGACCATGGACGCCGACTTGCTGTCCAATGTCGCTAAGATCGCTTTGCAGGGCGCCGCACCGTTGGCGAAGAATAGTTACAAGATTCCGTTGACCCAAACATTGGTGCGCCGGGCGCTGGCGAGAGTGGGCGGGGTGGCGCTTAGTTAGTTCTCTGTGAATCTCTGTGCGATCTCTGTCTCTTTGTGGTGAAACACTTCTTTCAGCGTACTCACCACGGAGGCACCGAGGCTTCACAGAGATAGCACCGAGGGAGAGGCTTGATTAGACGATGACAAACGATTCGGACTTGCACTCTGATCCGTTAACGGCAACTTTGCAAAGCGCTTTTTGTGCTTCGCTTCGTTCGAAAAAGTTTTTTATGATCGACGTAGTGCCGACGGAAGCTGAACAATATATCGACGGCAGCAATCATTGCTGGTGCCGTCAAACACAGCAAGCGATCGGGCCGGACGGCGGGATGGTCCAACCCGCCCACTGCGTGGCCGGCCGCGAGTGCTACAGTTCAGCCTTTGACGCTTAGGGGTGTAAACTGAGCGCAAAGTTTTGGAGGGTATCAGGATGAAAAGATTTTGGATCGTAGCATCCGTTTTAATCGTTTGTGCTGCCGCAATAGCATTCACGTCGCGGGCCGAGAGCACGAACCTGAGGGGCGATTACGTTGAAGTTCGCACCGCCAGTGTTTTCGCGGGTGCTTGCCACTTCAACGGCGAAGTTGTGACCGCGGGGCGCGAGGCGATTATGGCCTGGAACTTTGCCGCGGGCAGTTGGAAGGGGACCAACCTGGCCGGAGTACGGGTGATTGCGGTCGTCGTCTCTGACGAAAATCTTTCAAATCAAACCGCCGCGCACCGTTCTGAAATCATCCTCGATCAATCGGCCAATCACGACCAGAAAGTTGCTATTGTTGAAGCGCTCAAAAGCCGCTATGCGACCGTCTTCGGAGAGATCGTTTCGGTTCGCAGTGCGCCGATCAGTTTCAGGCATGAAGGAAAATCTTACGAAGTGAGCTCAGCTGAGGCGGCTATCAACGTGGAAGCCATGCCAAACGATCTCTGCTGCAAAATGCCGAATCTCGTCTGGTATGACCCACTGGTGCAACTCGGGCAGCGAAAGGTCGGCTATACGATCAAAGCTCTCTACTCAGGGCATGGCGTGGGCAACACCTGGGAGCGCGACGGTGAGAACAGCGCGTTCTATGGCAGCTTTGCTTTCTGATGATACAAAGCGGTTGAATTACGCGCCCGTGTCAGCCGGCTGCGGTTTGCTTCATTGATACGTGCGCTTGCCTCTTCACTCGCGGGCCCTGCAACAATCCCCTGATTCGTTGTTCCGCGTACGGAGGGATTATGAAAAATATAATCGAAGCATTTGCGATTGTATTTGTCTGTTTGCCAATCCTGGCAGCCGCACAATCCTCGTATACAATCAGCGGAGAGTTACGCGACGACGCGGGACAGCTTTTTTCCGGCGGCAACGTATGCGCGCTGCAGCGAAACGGCAATGTCGTCAACGTTCGCGACAAGGTCTGTGCAGAATCGGATGCCCAGGGAAAGTTCATCATCAATATCTCTCAAGCCGGGACCTACCAGATTATTGCCGACAAACTTTCCGCAGGTTACATGCCCTCGTATTTGCCCTTCTATAGAGATCCTAAAGCGGCGATACCGGAAGTCACATTAGGTGGAGGAAGCCCCAGCCAGATGGTTTCAGTCAAGCTCGCGCCAAAAAGTGGAGTCATTGGTGGAAAGGTGATTGACGAAGCGACGGACCGCCGCGTACCCAATTTTGTGGTCTGGGTGTGGCAAGCTCGCGATTCTAATGCGCGTACTCATCAAGTCGTCAACGGACAGTCAGGAACGTTCAGAATATTGGCCCCCAACCAGCCTTTCAGGATGCGCGTTGTTGCGGACGGTTATGAAGACTGGGTCATGGGTGGTGGCGTGCTGGTTTCGCAGGCCGGAGCTAGAAGGGGGCCGGGCTCGCTGCTAATGCGCGAGGACAGTGAAACTGAGTTCGCTGTCTATCTCAAGCCGAAGAATCCGTCGCCAATCGATCCGGCGGCGGCCACAATGCGCCTGCCGCCGCCAATTCAACTGGCGCCCCGCGACAATCAAATTTTTGATGTCTTTCCGCGCAATACGAAACTTGAATGGAATCCGGTGGCCGGCGCCACCTCTTATGCAATCGAAGTCGAATCATGTTGGCGGCCTTCCGCGGAAGAGGAGAAAAGGCTTCCCGATGACGGCGCCTGCACTAATCCCTCTTCTTTCGTAGAGAAATACGGTCTGAAAGAGACGTCGTACGAATTCATTTTCAAAGGCGCGCAGCCGGGTCGTTGGCGAGTGTGGGCTTTCGACCAGGACCACAGGCCAGGAATCAAGACTTCCTGGAGGAGATTTACCTATCTGAAGTAATTTCCTTAAAGCCTGCGGCCGGCGTAATGGATTGCCCGCACGGCGGCGGCCCACCTGGGGTGATCCCAGTCGAGTGAGCAGTGTTCCTCGAGTTAATCGTCCAGGGGACTTGGATATTTTTAGTTTGTTATCATCTCCTTTTCTGATCTGAGCTCGAAAGGGGCGACATTTCACCACTAAAGGAGCAAGTGTCGTTAGGAGCCCGATGTAAACATGGCCAGCGCCCCCCATTTTAACAACGACGCTAACACAGGTGGATTATGATCCGTTCCTTTCGCAGCGTTCATCCGCAAATTCACGAATCCGCATTCATAGCCGACAGCGCGCAAATCATTGGCGATGTCCATGTCGGCCAGCAGGCTTCCGTTTGGTTCGGCACGGTGGCGCGCGGCGACATGTTCCACATCCGCATCGGCGATCGCACGAACGTGCAGGACAATTGCGTCCTGCACACACGCACGGGCGAGAAGCCAACGATTTTGGAAGAGGAAGTCACTATCGGTCACAGTGTGACGCTGCACGGCTGTTACATCGAACGCAAATCATTAATTGGAATTGGATCGATCGTGCTGGATGATGTGCGCGTAGGTACGCAATCGTTGGTCGGTGCCGGTTCATTGATTTCGCCGGGGACAATTATTCCGCCAGGATCACTGGTGATGGGAATGCCGGCGCGGGTTAAGCGGCCGTTGACGGATGAAGAAGTCGCCGGGCTCGATCGTTACTGGCAGAACTACGTAGAGTATGCGGCGATGTATTTGCAGCAGGAGAAATAGCGCTCGTGTTTAGAGCGGGCAACGCCGGTCAAGTTCGCCGCTAATAAAGACAAGGCGGGCAAGAGCCCGCCTTTATACAGTTAATAATTCTGATGTGCATCACGCACGTTTCTCTGATGCAGCTTGCTCATTCGCCGGTGGCGGCACGAGGTCGCTCTTGTATCCGCACTCTTCATCTGCACAACGGCGCGTCATCCCTTTCTTCGTAGTCTTTTCCAGCAAGAACGGTTTACCGCATTGCGGGCATTTTTCCGCCACCGGCTTGTCCCAGAAGACCGTGTCGCACTTAGGATAATTTGCGCAGCCATAGAAGACTTTTCCCCGCCGTGATTTTTTGACCACGATTTCTCCACCGCATCCCGGACGGGGGCATTTCACACCAATCGTTTCCTGCTTGATGTATTTGCATTTGGGATAATTCGAACAGGAAATGAATTCGCCGAATCGGCCCTGACGTCTCACGAGTTGGGCCTCGTCCAGCGGACACTTCTCGTCAATCGGGACGGGCGGCGCGGTAATCCTGCCGCTCTTCGAAATTTTGCGAATGTTCTTACACTCCGGATAACCCGAGCAGCCGTAGAAAGGTCCGAAGCGACCGCGTTTCAGTTGCATCTGCTTGCCGCAAAGTTCACAGGCCTCGATTTCTTCTTCGCCATTGGCCGCAGCTTCTGTCGAAGTTCCCCCATCAACGGCAACCGGTTCGGCATCGCGCGTGGCCCCGCAGGTATTGCACTTCAGATATTTGCCAAAGCGGCCCAGTTTCTGGACCATGCCCGGGGTCTCGCACTTCAAACAAACTTCTTCGGTTGGAGTTTCCTTCTCTTTGATGTCTTTGGCGTACTTCTGAAACTTGATTAGGTCATCCTTGAATTTGTCATAGAATTCGCCCAGCGCGTCGGTCCACTTAAGCTTGCCTTCTTCAATTTCGTCGAGCTCATGTTCCATGCGCGCGGTGTAAGTCTCGTTGAAGAGATCATCAAAACCGCCATCTATCAAAACATCGTTGACTGTCTTACCGAGGGCCGTCGGATGGAAACGGCTTTCCTTTTTTTCCACGTATTCGCGATCCTGAATGGTAGTCATAATCGCGGCATAGGTTGACGGGCGGCCGATTCCTTTTTCTTCGAGAACTTTTACCAGGGTGGCTTCGGTGAAACGCGGCGGCGGGTCAGTGAAATGCTGTTCTGGTTCAATTTTGTTGAGGACCAGCGTTTCGCCCTTGCCAACCAGTGGCAGCGTACGTTCGTCTTCCTCGTCTTCCGCGGGCTTTTCATCACGCCCCTCCTGATAAATCTTGAGGAAGCCGTCAAACTTCTGGACGGATCCGGTGGCCCGGAAGACGAAACGCCCGGCTTTAATATCGATCGTAGTTTGATCGAAAAGCGCCGGCATCATCTGTGACGCAACGAACCGTTGCCAAATCAATCGATAAAGTTTCAGCTCTTCCGGTTTCAGGTATTGCGCCAGAGAATCCGGAGTGCGCGCGACATCCGAGGGTCGAATGGCTTCGTGCGCGTCCTGAGCATCTTTCTTCGAGCGATAATGGACGGCTTTTTCAGGGAGATAGTTTGCGCCGTATTGCTGGTTGATGAACCCGCGCACTTCGCTAAGGGCCGCTTCGCCAACGCGCGTGGAGTCCGTGCGCATGTAGGTGATCAGGCCGACCGAACCTTCGGCGCCAATCTCGACGCCTTCGTAAAGGTGCTGCGCGATCATCATGGTGCGCTTCACCGCAAAGCCCAGCTTGCGCGCTGCCTCCTGCTGCAACTTTGAAGTTATGAATGGGGGGACAGGATTGCGCTTGCGCTCTTTGGTCGTGACTTCATCGACGACGAAAGTCTGCTGCTTCGCTTCGCTGACAATCTCGTCGGCCAGCGAATCGGTGCCAATCAGAATTTCACTCTTCTTCAGATCTTGATCAAAGCCGCCCGTCTTGACGGTTTGCTGACCAACTTTCATCAAACGCGCGTCGAACGCCGGCGGCTGTTTGCCTGTTACATTCGCGGCTATCGTCCAGTATTCAGTTTTTTTGAAAGCTTCGATCTCGCGTTCGCGTTCAACGACCAGGCGCAGGGCGACTGATTGTACGCGGCCGGCGCTGAGGCGCCCTCCAATGGTGCGACAAAGCAGCGGCGAAACCTTGTAGCCCACCAGACGATCGAGCACGCGCCGCGCCTGCTGCGCATTCACCAGGTTTGCATCGATTTGTTTCGGATGATCGAAGGCTTCCTGCACCGCGCGCTTGGTGATCTCATTGAACATGACGCGAAACGCGGGTATCGCAGGTTTGCGAGGAACAATCTCTTCGGCCAGGTGCTGGCAAATGGCTTCGCCTTCACGATCCGGGTCGGCCGCCAGATAAATCGCCTCGACCTCTTTCGCAGTCTTCTTTAGATCGGCAACAATCTTTTTGTTATTGCGCTTCTTCGTATCCGGAATGATCTCGTATTCGGGTTCGAAATTGTTTTGCACATCGACGCCCAGCCCTTTGGACGGCAGATCTTTGATATGCCCGATCGAGGCCTTCACAATAAAGTCCTTGCCGAGATATTTATTGATCGTTTTCGCCTTGGCAGGCGATTCGACGACTACGAGATTCTTTGCCATTACGGTTTTAGTCCGGCGTCGCACAGATGCAAGCTTGCTGGTTCCGGGTTGCTTCCAAACCAATTGCCTGAGGTTTTAAGGAGGCGGGCTTGAAAATAACACTAACTATGCCTTAAAAGCCAAACTGTTGGTTTTTGCTAAGGAAACATCGTCTTCTTTCGGTATCATTTTTCGATCTTGCTGCGCAGGTTGCCTTTTCATAAGGGCCGTAGCGACTTGATAGGGTGCCTCGCCGTTTAAGCTTCTTTCCGGTGCAAACGCTAAGATGTCTGGCAATTACGGGTAATTGATGTCAGCTCGTAATACTTTCATCCTGGCCCACAAGATTCCGAACGTTTTTATGAAAGTAGTCCGGGTGGTCATCGCGCGGATGTTTCGGCCGCTTTGGCGGAATCCCAGAATAACTAATCTTACATCTTCCGCACAAAACATTTTCCCGGAAGCGCCCGAATCAATTCGCGCATTTCAAGCGTCAGCAAGGCGCTGGTTATTTGCGTTATGGAAAGCTTAGTGGTCTCCGCCAGCGTATCGATCTGCTGGGGCGTGTCGGTTAAAAGCACTTTGAAGATCGTGCGCTCGTGCTCATTCAAATCTGTCGGCGTCAGCTGGAGTTGATCAACCAGGTGGTCGCTTCTCTTTTTCCTGCCTGGTGGCGGCAGTAGTTCGGCGGCGATTTCGGCGGGCAATTCACTGGCGATGTCCTGCCATTGCTGGACCAGTTTTGCTCCCGCCCCCTTTATTAAATAATTCGTGCCGAACGAATTACGCGAGGTGATGTTACCGGGCACGGCGAAAACTTCGCGGTTCTGCTCCATTGCCAGCCGTGCCGTGATCAGCGAGCCGGAATTTTCTGCGGCTTCGATGACGACGACGCCCAAACTCAATCCGCTGATAACTCGATTGCGATAAGGGAAATTCTCTGACACTGGCGGGGTCCCTAACGGAAATTGGGTTACGAGCGCCCCCCGGTTCTGCAGAATTTCATCGGCAAGTTTCTTGTGATCTCGCGGATAGATTTGATCAAGTCCTGTGCCCATCACGCCCACCGTTCGTCCGCCAGCCTCCAATGCGCCGCGATGCGCCGCCGCGTCGATGCCGCGCGCCATGCCCGAAACAATCGTGACTCCTCGCTGGGCCAACTCGCGCGACAACATTAGCGCCGCATTCTGACCATAGGTCGAGCAGCGACGCGAACCGACGATCGCGATGCATGGACGCTCGAGGCATTCGGCCCACGCGCCTTTCACATAAAGAGTCACCGGCGGATCGTAGGTCTCGCGCAACAGCGCGGGATAGACTCCATCGTCCAGCACCAGAATGTCGCCATTCAGTTTGCGTACTTTCTCGATTTCCGCTTCAGCACGGGGATGCAGTTCGCGCCTGGCGATGCTCTCGATGGTCTCCGGCGTTAATCGCAAGAGTGCAAGTTCCCGCCTCGGCGCGTCGAAAATCGCTTCGGCGGAACCAAAATGTTCCAGCAGACGTGACGTCACGCGTGGGCCAACGCCCGTAGTCATGTTAAGTGCAATCCAGTCCTTCATCGGAAACTGCCGCAGGTAGCAGCGCGGAATTTTCGGTCAGATCAGTTGGCTCTGCTCAGGGTCTGAGCGGGAGGAAATAGCACTTCGAGACGGAAGCGTCAAGATGGGTTTACTGCAATTCCTTTATCAATGAGCGCGAGTTGAATTGGCAAGATTTCGTCAAAGCAAGCTAAAGAGTTTCGCTTAGTGGTCATCGGCTTTTGCTTACTAAGGATGGTGGCGGAGGCGTGTAGGAATCGAACCTACCTGAGCCTGCTCTCGCAGGCTCACTAACGGTTTTGAAGACCGCGCCGTTCACCAGAACAGATGCGCCTCCGCAATTTGGTTTCAAATCTCAAACACAAATAGCTTCGATTTGCTGATGCTCAAAGTTTAAAAACCCTAAGCGCCGTTGGGTCAAGCTGTCAAGGTGATCTATCAGCAACGCGCCTTTTCTCTACAGCCTTAAGCGTTGCAGGTTCACATGTTTGTCCAGTCGTGCGATTGCCGGACTGCAAGAACGTTGCCTTACCGCGGGCTGAAGCGCTGCGCTAATTATTTGAGTCCGGTTCGCGGACGACGAAAAAATACTGTTGAGGCAAAACCGGTTCGAGTAAGAACTTCCATCCGCCGGATTAAAGGGTCATTCCAACTTGACCCCCGGGCGGGCAGTCTATTATTATTCGAACGAACGTTCGAACGGAAACCCTGAATGATTAACTTTCAAACTTCGCCCGACCAATACCGGCATTGGAAACTTTCGTTTGCCGGGGCCGTGGCCACGCTGGCCATGGACGTTCAGGAAGACGAGACGCTCGCCGAGGGCTACAAACTCAAACTGAATTCTTACGATTTGGGCGTCGATATCGAGCTCGCCGACGCAATCCAGAGAATCCGTTTTGAACATCCCGACGTGCGCGTTATTGTTATCACCAGTTTGAAGCCGCGCATTTTCTGTGCGGGCGCCAACATCTACATGCTCGGCACTTCCTCTCACGCGTTCAAGGTCAACTTCTGCAAATTCACGAACGAGACTCGCTGCGCCATCGAAGATGATTCGCGGCACTCGGGCAGGCGTTATATTGCCGCCTTGAACGGCACCGCTTCCGGTGGCGGATACGAGCTGGCAGTGGCCTGTGACGAAATCTATTTGGTTGACGATGGCAACTCCGCCGTGTCACTTCCTGAAGTGCCATTGCTGGGCGTCTTGCCCGGAACCGGGGGCCTGACCCGTCTGGTTGATAAGCGTAAAGTGCGTCGTGATCGCGCCGATGTGTTTTCTACCCTGGCCGAAGGATTGAAAGGAAAGCGAGCCAAAGAATGGGGCGTGATCGACGACACGTTCACAACCAGTAAATTCGAGGAAGCCCTGGAAGACCGCGTGGCGCAAATTGTGAATTTGCCTTCTGATGTCAGTTCGGAAGGTAACAACGTGCATTACACCGGCATCAAGCTGAACCCGCTTGAATTTGAATTGAGCGTAGACAGTCGCAATTACAAATACGTTTCGTTGAAGTTTGATCGCGAAACCCGCTACGCCGATCTGACTCTGCGCGGACCGGAAACAGATTCGCCGGAAACTGTCGATGAAATTCAGAAACTGGGCGACGCCTACTGGCCTTTGCGCGCCTATCGTGAACTTGATGATGCGCTGTTGTATCTGCGCGTGAATGAACCGGAAATCGGCTTAGTCTGCATTCGCACCGTGGGAAACATCGACCAGGTGCTGGCAATGGATGCGACGCTCGCCGCAAATCGAAAACATTGGCTGGTCAGGGAAATCATTTTGCATATGGCGCGCGTGTTGCGACGTGTTGACCTGACTGCGAAAAGCCTATTTGCCATTGTTGAGCCGGGAAGTTGTTTCGCGGGAAACCTGCTGGAGCTGCTGCTGGCTTCCGATCGCAGTTTCATGCTCAACAATCCCGATGAAGTGGTTGAGCTGGCAATTAGTGAACTTAACGGCGGTGCCTTTCCCATGAGCAACGCACTAACTCGCCTGCAATCCCGGTTCTTGTCTCAACCTGAAAGAGTCGAGCAAGTGCTGGCGGAGAAAAATCGACTTGATACTCAGGCGGCCGAAGCTGCCGGCCTCGTCACCTTCGCGCCCGACGATCTGGATTGGGAAGACGAGATTCGCCTGGCGATTGAAGAACGAACTTCATTGTCGCCTGATGCATTGACGGGGATGGAGGCATCGCTGCGTTTCGCCGGGCCAGAGACGATGGACACGAAAATCTATGGTCGCCTCACGGCCTGGCAAAACTGGATCTTTCAAAGACCAAACGCAGTTGGGCCGAAAGGCGCGTTGACAAATTACGGAAAGCCTACGAAGGCTCAATTTGATTTTAAGAGAACTTGACCTAGCAGGCTGCTGAAAAACTCTTTTGGAATGCGGCGACTTGTCGCCGACCTGAAATCTGACAAATTGTGGCTCGCCCTTCTCGGATTGAGTTTTTCAGAAGCCTGCTAGAGGTGTAAGCATGAATTTATACGATCGCATTCCTAATAACGTAAATCTTTCCGAAGACAAACGTCTCCAGCGGGCTCTGGAGAAATGGCTGCCGAATTTTCTCTCCTGGTGGTACGACATGGGCCCGGAAGGATTTCAGCAAAAGGACGTTTGGCTGCGCACGGCCATCGATGTCGGCAGCGAAGGCTGGGCGCATTTTGATTATGTGAAGATGCCGGACTATCGCTGGGGTATCTTTCTCGAACCGGCGGCCGCGGAAGCGAAGGTTGGCTTCGGCGACAATTTCGGCGCGCCTGCTTATCAGGAAGTGCCCGGCGAGTTTCGCAATGCGCTCCGCCGCATCATCGTCACTCAGGGCGATACTGAACCGGCTTCAGTCGAACAGCAACGGCAGCTCGGCCACACCTGTCCGTCGCTCTACGACCTGCGGAATCTGTTTCAAGTGAATGTGGAAGAAGGCCGACACCTTTGGGCGATGGTCTATTTGCTGCATGGTTATTTTGGCCGCGACGGCCGCGATGAAGCGGACGCGCTGCTCGAGCGGCGCAGCGGCAATCCGGACAAGCCACGCATCCTCGAAGCCTTCAATCAGCCGTGTGATGACTGGCTGAATTTTTTTGCCTTTACCATGTTTACGGATCGCGACGGCAAATATCAGTTGTCGGCTTTGGCTGAATCCGGATTCGAGCCGCTGGCGCGCACCTGCCGGTTCATGCTGACAGAAGAAGCGCATCACATGTTTGTCGGTGATACGGGTCTGAGCCGCGTTGTGCGACGCACTGCGCAATTGATGAAGCAGAGTCCGAACGAGGATGTACGCCCTCTGGATGGCATTCCGCTCGAAATCATTCAGAAATACATTAACTTCTGGTTCAGCTATTCGCTCGATCTATTTGGTGGTGAGATTAGTTCGAACTCGGCCGACTTTTTTGCGGCCGGCTTGAAAGGTCGCTTCAAAGAGCAGGACCAGTACACCGATCATGTGGCGACGGAAGGATCGTTCAGCTTGCTGGTCGTACAAGACGGAAAGTTAGTGCCTCGCGAGGTGCCTTTGCGAAACGCGCTCAATGAAATTCTGCGCCGCGAGTACGTCAAGGATTGCGAAAAAGGCCTGGCGCGGTGGAACAAAGCCCTGGCCGATGAAGGATTGAGCGAACGGCTGTATCTGCCGAACATTCGATTCCACCGGCACGTGGGCGAATACGCCGGTCACTACTTCGATGTCGAAGGCAAACTGATTACGAAAGCAGAATTTGAAGCCGCAAAATCCCAGTGGTTGCCGGCGATTGAAGACCGCGAATACGTGCGCAGCTTAATGAAACCCGTGACTGAAGTTGGCAAGATCGCGAACTGGATCGCGCCGCCCGCGACGGGGATCAAAGGCAAGCCCTTCGCCTTTGAATATGTCAGATTGTAGCTGGAGAGCTTAATTTTGTGTGTATGGGCGCAAAGCGCGAACCAGCTTATCTTCCGAAGGATTTAATGCTGCGCACGGTCGGAGGATAAGGATGTCCCCCGCTCAATAAGCGATGAATACGACTTCTAACATTGATCTTTCCCGTCACGATCAAAAGCTCGAACTGATCCTGCGCACGTCGGCGCGGATTTTTGCCGAGAAGAGCTATCACTCGACCTCGATGCGCGACATCTCACGCGCGACCTCCGTCAGCCTTGCAGGTCTTTATCATTACTGCAAATCAAAAGAAGAGCTGTTGTTCTTGATCCAGGATCATTGCTTTGGGCGCGTGCTGGAGCGGGTCGAAGACCGGATCCGCGAAGTCAGCGATCCGTTGGCGAAACTGCGCATCTTCATCGACAACCACCTTTCGTTTTTCGCGGCGAACATGGCCGAGATGAAGGTACTGTCGCATGAGGCCGAGTCGCTCGAAGGCGACTTGCACGCGAAAGTGTCGACTACAAAGGAGGGGTACGCGAGGCTCGCACGCAGGATTCTGCGCGATATTCAGGAGTCCCAGCAGGCGAACACGCGCATCGATTTGACCGTGGCCACCTACGGCCTGTTTGGCATGATGAACTGGATTTACAACTGGTACGACCCTGCAGGCAAGTTGTCCGTACACCAGCTCGTCGATAATATTACGCAGTTGTTTCTGAACGGATTGCTGTGCTCGGAAGTCGGGCCGTTAGCGCTGGCCAAATCGCGAACCGGCGAAAAGGTAAATCTCTGGCGCACCGCATAACGTATTGTAACCCAGCGCCAGAGAGGGCGCGGCAGCCAAACGACGTTAGAGTACCGACTTTAGTTGAACTTTGAAGCTGAGAAAGCTGCAACCGAAGTCCGCAGTCTGAAAACCGGTAGGCCCGCGCAAGACATCACCGATGACAGAACGAGATCTGATTGAACATCGAGTCGATCAAGGGGTTGCATTTCTCACCCTTAATGATCCCCCCGCGAATACCTATTCGTACGAGATGATGCGGCAACTGGACGCGCGTATCCTCGAAGCACGCATGGATGAGCGGGTGCAGGTGATTGTGATCACAGGCAGCGGCGAGAAGTTTTTTTGTGCCGGCGCGAATATTCAGATCCTGGGCGAGGTCACCCCGGAGTTCAAGTATTATTTTTGTCTGCACGCTAACGAAACTTTGGCGCGACTTGAACAAACACCAAAGCTCGTCATTGCCGCCATCAACGGGCATTGTGTCGGCGGCGGACTGGAGGTCGCGATGGCCGCGGATTTGCGGGTTGCTCGACGCAACGCCGGGAAGATGGGTTTGCCGGAAGTTTCGCTGGGTGTGCTTCCGGGCACCGGCGGCACGCAACGTTTGGCGCGGCTTGTAGGTAAATCGAAGGCAATCGAACTGATGGCGTTGGGCCAATTGTTCGATTTTGAAAAAGGTCAAGCCCTCGGCTTGGTAAACACAATTGTCGATGCTAAAGATGGCGCTGATTTCATGCAACAGGTGATGGATTACGCAGGCCAGTTTACGACTCCGAACCGAGCCGCGCGTGCGGTCGGCGGGATCAAGCGTGCGGTGCAGACCGGTGCTGAGATACCGTTTGAGTCGGCCCTGGCGCTCGAACGCGAATTACAGCAGCAACTGTTTCAGTCCGAAGATGCGAAAGAAGGACTGGACGCCTACGTGAATAAGCGGAAAGCAGAGTTTAAAGGGAAGTAAGGGTTCGGAGTTCCGCCTTCAGGCGGCCCGGCGAATCAATTGCCGCCTAAAGGCGGAACTCCGAACATTCTATGTCAGACGAACTAATTAAAGTCACCGAAGAGAGCGGCATCGTCACGGTAACGCTGAACCGGCCAGAGCGATTAAATGCGCTGGCAGGACACATGCGACGCGATCTGGCGGAAGCGCTGGAAGAAGCCGGGAGTGATCCGCACGTGCGGGTCGTTGTGCTGGCCGGCGAAGGGCGCTCTTTTTGCGCGGGTGGCGACGTGCATTTCATGGCCGAACTTGTCGAGCGTAACGACGGGGAAGAATTCGCCCGGCTGCTCGGGGCCGCGCGGCGCGTGATTCTCACGATCAGGCATATGAGCAAGCCGGTCCTCGCGTCAATTGAAGGCGCGTGCGCCGGGGCCGGCTTTAATCTCGCTCTCGCGTGTGATTTGAGAATCGCTTCCGCGACTGCGTCGTTCAGCCAATCCTTCGTCAAGCTCGGCTTTCATCCCGATTGGGGCGGCAGTTACTTTCTGCCCCGCATGGTCCCCTCGAATATTGCCTGTGAACTCTTCTTTTTAGGCGATTCAATTGACGCGAACACGGCCTTCCGCCTGGGCCTAATCAATCGCGTTGTGGCTCCGGAACAGTTGGCGAGCGAGACGCTTAAGCTGGCCGAACGTCTGCGTGACGGGCCCGCCGTCTCTATAGCGGCGGCCAAACACGCCGTCTATGCAGGTGAACACGATTCGCTGGAGCAGATGCTGCAATACGAAGTAGACGCGCAACTGCGTTGCTTCCAATCCGAGGACGGACGGGAAGGCGTCCGCGCGTTCTTAGAAAAACGGCCGCCGAAATTTACTGGAAGATGATTTGGAGTGCGCCGACTCGTCGGCGCTTTCAGGTGATGTATATGAGGACTAAGGCGGCGGCCAGTGGCCGCACTCCAAATTTG
This sequence comes from Pyrinomonadaceae bacterium, assembly GCA_046262835.1. Lineage (GTDB taxonomy): Bacteria > Acidobacteriota > Blastocatellia > Pyrinomonadales > Pyrinomonadaceae > UBA11740. The sequence goes on along the minus strand of JBHELZ010000044.1, from coordinate 5,004 downwards.
TTCTTATGAAACTTGAGAACAGACTCGCATTCATCACCGGCGGCGGTCGCGGCATTGGGCGCGCGATAACGGTGGCGTTTGCGCGGGAGGGGGCGTCAATTGTCATAGCAGCACGCACCCGTGAAGAGATCGATAACGTGGCTCACGAAATTAAGCAGCAATTCGGGGTGACTTCGCTTGCCGTTGAGTGCGACGTTGCGAATTCTCAAGACGTCACGCGTGCTTTCCAGCAAGTCCGAGCGAAGTTTAATAACGGGCCTGACATCCTGGTGAATAATGCGGGCATCGTTGAGACACAGTTGTTCGTCAAGAGTGACGAGCCGATGTGGGAACGTCACCTGAACATAAATCTCGGCGGCACGTTTCGTTGCACTCAGGCGGCCTTGCCGGAAATGATCGAGCGCGGCTGGGGTCGCGTCATCAACATCGCTTCAATTGCCGGCAAGACCGGCGCGCCTTACATCTCAGCTTATGCGGCGTCAAAGCACGGCGTGCTCGGTTTGACGCGGTCGCTTGCGCTGGAAGTGGCAGTGCAGGGAATCACCGTCAACGCAATCTGCCCCGGCTATGTGGACACTGAAATGACTACGCGGGCGGTGGAAAACATCGTGGCCAAAACGGGTAAGTCGGCGGCCGACGCGCTCAGCGCGATTAGCAGGATGAGTCCGCAAAATCGTTTAGTCATGCCTGAAGAAGTTGCCGCGCTGGCGCTCCTGCTCGCTTCAGAAGAAGGTCGAGCCATAAATGGACAGGCAATAAATGTCGACGGCGGGACCGTACTATTTTAGCTGATCTGTTTCTTCGTGCTTTGTTTCGGTAGTTTTGTATTTTGTTCGTAACGAAAATAAGCGCGTCGGGTTGCAGACGAACAAGATTCAAAGTTTAAAGTACAAAGACCAAAGCACGGTTTTCTTATGATCGAAAACCTTAACAACCGAGCACGTACCCATTCATGCGGCGCCTTGCGCAAAGAAAACGTTGGCCAGCGCGTTACGCTGATGGGTTGGTGCGCGCGGCGACGCGATTTTGGCCCGCTTACTTTTATCGATTTGCGCGATCGTGATGGCATCACGCAGATCGTAGTCAATCAGGAGAAGGCCCTCCAGGCGCATGCGAAGGCCAAAGAAGTCCGCGGCGAATATGTGATTGCGGCGATCGGCGAAGTCGTGCTGCGCGACGAGAACGCGCGCAACCCCAAACTCGCCACCGGCGATGTCGAAGTCCAGGCAACTGAGGTTGTGATTCTTAATGATGCGCGCACGCTGCCATTTCAACTCGACGCTTCTGATGAATCGCTGGCCGCTGAAGATTTGCGCTTAAAGTATCGCTATCTGGATCTGCGCCGGCCGCAGCTGCAGGCAAATCTCCGCCTGCGTCATCAAGTGATTCTGGAAATCAACCGGTACATGGACGAGCAGGGGTTCACGCAAATCGAAACGCCGAATTTGATCAAGTCAACCCCCGAGGGGGCCCGGGATTACATCGTGCCGTCGCGCGTGCAGCCGGGGAAGTTTTTCGCGCTGCCGCAGAGCCCGCAGATTTTCAAACAAATCTGCATGATTGCCGGCCTCGATAAGTATTACCAGATCGCGCGCTGTTTTCGCGATGAAGATTTGCGCGCGGATCGACAGCCCGAGTTTTCACAGCTCGATGTCGAGCTGAGCTTCGCCACGCCCGATCAAATCTATCACCTGGTCGAAGGACTGTTCGCCCGCATCTTTAAATTGATCGGTGTCGAGCTGACAACGCCTTTTCCGCGCTTCAGTTTCGCCGAAGTGATGCGCCGCTTCGGTTCGGACAAGCCGGATCTGCGAATTGAGGGAATGGAACTGCAGGATTTGTCGGCGCCGCTCGCTGAGACGCTATTTGCGCCCTATGCGGCAGTCCTTGCGGCGGCGGGAGAAATTCAGGGAGTCGTGATAAGTGGCGGCGCTTCGATGTCTCGCAAAAGGCTCGATGAGTTGCAGGAATTTGCGAAACGATATGGCGCCGGCGCGCTGGCATGGATTAAATTGGGCGACGAGCTTTCTTCTTCGCTGCTGAAAGCGCTGGGGCATGACACGTTGCTGGATCTTGCGAGGATCGCCGGCGCGCAAAAAGGTGATGCAGTGCTAATCGTCGCCGGTAAGCCGGGCGTAGTCGCGGCCAGCCTCGGCGCCCTGCGCAACGAGATCGCTCGTCGCGAGAGCCTGATTCTGGAAGGCGTTTTTGCGCCGCTGTGGGTGACTGATTTTCCGATGTTTGAATTTCACGAAGACGACGGTCGTTATTACTCAATGCATCATCCGTTTACCTCACCGCTGGATGAAGATCTGCCAATCTTTGAGCGCGCGGTCAGTGGCGAACAGGAACTGTTCAGTCAGATTCGCGCCAAGGCATACGACGCCGTCATTAATGGTGTGGAAGTGGCCGGGGGATCAATCAGAATCCACCGTCGCGACGTCCAGTCGCTGGTTTTTAAGGCGTTGGGCATGACTGAAGAGATGGCCCGCGCGCGCTTTGGTTTCTTTCTTGACGCGCTGGCCTACGGAACGCCGCCCCATGGAGGCATCGCTTCGGGAATCGAACGCACGTTGATGGTGTTGGTGCCCACGGAAAACATTCGCGACGTGATGGCATTTCCAAAGACTGCCTCGGCACAAGATCTTATGATCGACGCACCGGGCGAGGTGGACGCGCGTCAATTGGCGGAATTGCATCTGAAGATCGTGAAAGACTGAGCGCCGTTGATTGTCGCCTTCGTCGGGCCGGCACTAGATGTTCATAGAAACGATCAATTCGCCAATTCATAATCGAGAGGTTTTATAAACGCCTTCTTGACTGAGCAAAAAGCCTTCCGCACTTCAATGCCCTGGCCATTTCCGTTTCCAAAATTGTGATTCTTCTGCTTCAGCGCGCACATGTCGACGAACTAATCACGCATGCGCGCGAGGAATCGCCCGCTGAATGTTGCGGATTGGTCGGCGGCACGGCGGACGGCACGGCGCGAACCATCTATCGAGCGCGAAATATCGCTTTGAATCCACTTGTCACTTACGAAGCTGCGCCTGAAGATCTATTTTTAGCGCAGCACGCCATGCGTGAGTGTGGCGAGCAATTAATAGCGATCTACCATTCGCATCCGCGCGCGACTGATCCTCAGCCTTCGCAGACGGACGTACGCCTTGCCTACTACCCATCAGCGGTTTACTTTATTGTCGGACTCGGAGGCAAAGAGCCTTCCCTTCGTGCCTATCGCATCAAGGAACATGAAGGTTGGGAGTCGCTCGAGTACGAAGTAACTGACGATCTCGCGCAGTGAACCAGACAATTAAGGCTCTCGTACAACTCTTAGCATGGAGCCAAAGCGCACTAAATACGATACGAATCCACTCGATGGACGGGTCGCGGACCGCGCGCATAAATCGTTCGAACGAAATCGCGCTGGTGGGGCGACGGAAGACATTGCCGGTGCAACTCATCGTATAGCTGGCAGTAATTCCGAAACCTCGGCGCAAATTGAGCAGGAAGCGCCCACGCGTCGCATCGACGACAAGGTCACTTCCTATCCGTCTATTTTTATCCCGCCCGCGCCACGAGCATTTGCCGCCTATGAACCACCGCGCGTACAGTCGGCTGACATCTACCAGCCGCCACCCGCGCTCCCGCCGAATATTTATCAGCCGCCGCCTCTGCCCTTAAACTACAAGCCCGGATCAAAGAAGGTGTCGGGCATCGGCATTCCTGAGCGATGGGCCCTGATTCTCCCCTATCTGCCATTTTGGCTGGCGATTGTGGCGGCGGTTGCGGAACTGCTGCTGGTACCGCGAACTGAGTCAAAGGTTCGATTTCACGCGGCTCAGGGAATGGCGCTGCAAGTTATCATTACTGCGATAACTACGATTCTAACTTTTGCCGGTCTGGCCACGGGCCGCTGGACTGGAAGCGGTCTGTTTCAACTTGCCAGCAGTATCTTCCTGATAATTGGCATCATTCGCGTTTGGAAAGGAAAGCCATTTCACGTGGCGCCGCTGGACGAGGTCACGAAGTGGTTGGATGAAAAGATTAAGCCCCGCAAATGATCTAACCGGCTTCACGGGAGGCTCGTTGTTCGCGGTTAGGGTCTGCGCAAAATCGGCATACTGGAATTGTTCTGTGGATGTCGCTGAACCAAATCCGTCTCGCATGAACGAAATCGAAGCAAAAGCGTCGCAACACATCTGCAAGATTGGGTCCTGTCGCGCCTCGCCAACTGCTTTACACCAGTAAGTAGGGCTCTTCAGATGCTCTAACAAGAGGCTTTTGAGGCGTGGAGTTGTGGCATCAATCTTGTCTGTTCAGCGGCGGCGGCTTGCACGTTTCACCGTCATCGAATGGAAAATGAGACCTCGTCTCTTAACTGCAAACAATTTGGGGAGTAACAAAATGACTCGATTTAGCTATCGAAAAGCGAATAAGTGGTTGGCTCTGCCGATTGCCCTGGCGATTGCTCTAATGCCGCTTGCGTCTTTTGCGCAGACCAACATCACCTATCACAACAATAAGTTTAAGCCTCAGGAGGACGTCAGACTGGGCCGTCAAGCGGCGGCTGAAGCGGAGCAACAGTTTCCCCTCCTGCGCGATGCGGAAGTAGGCGCGTACGTCGAGCGTGTGGGGCAGCGACTGGTCGCCGCCATCCCGGCCGAATTCCAGCATCCGGAATTTCAGTATTATTTCAAGCTCATCAATGCCAGCGACATAAACGCTTTTGCTTTGCCCGGCGGGCCCATGTACGTTAACCGCGGCATGATTCAGGCCGCGCGTACGGAAGGGGAAATGGCCGGGGTGATGGCCCACGAGTTGAGCCACGTCGCGCTCCGTCATGGCACGGCGCAAGCGACCAAGCAGCAGAAGTACGCGGTGGGAGCGGGTATCGCCGGACTGAGCGTCGCGTACGAGCTGGCGCGGGCCGGAAAGTCAGTCGTCGTGCTCGACCGCGACCAGATCGGAAGCGGCGAGACGGCACGCACGACAGCGCACCTCACC
>JBHELZ010000043.1:0-35026 GCA_046262835.1 Pyrinomonadaceae bacterium | reverse complement strand
CCTTTGTTCTATCTGCGAACGAAACGGAGCGTTGAGCAGCCACTACTAGCCTTCGCTGCCGGTATCAAATAGGACGTGCTAGTAGCCGACGTTTTGAGGACCGATTTGATATTCCCGGCAAACGCTTTGCATTCGATGGTGAATTCTGTCAGAAATAATGGGTAGGGTTTCTGACAGAATCTGGGGGGCCAATCAGGTGCCAAACGATTGACAGCAAGGTAAGAAGCCGTATTTACGGGCATGGTCGGGGTTGGGGCTTTACTCCAAATGATTTCTTACATTTGGGTGGTCGAGATGCGGTGGATAAGGCTTTGTCGCGCCTTGCTGCACGAGGTGTCATTCCACCGTCTCGCACGCGGACTCTATGAGTATCCGCGAGAGCATCCAGAATTAGGCACTCTATCCCCAGACTTAGAAAAAATGGCGAAGGCGTTAGCGGGAAAGCATCGGATCCGTTTGCAGCCAGCAGGCTTATGCGGCGAATCTGTTGGGGCTGTCCGAACAAGTGCCAGCCAAGATAGTGTTTTTAACAGACGGCCCATCGCGCACGGTGAAAATCGGACGCCAGGAAATCCAATTGCGCCGCACCACACCTCGCACATGGCAGCAGCTGGAAGACTAAGCGGCTTGCTAATGCACGCGTTTCGTGTCTGGGCCGACATCACATTACCAGGCAACGCTTAGCGCATTTGAAACGAATCTTACCGGCGAAAGAGCGTAAGCGATTGATCAAAGACCCGCCGCTCGCACCGACGTGGATCCATCCCTTCTTTCGTGAGTTGGCGGAGAGCTGATCGTGAAACTGGAAGGCTTCGAAGCTATCGAATGCTAGCTGCGCAATCGAAAAGGGAACATTCAGTTCTGGAGGCTGACATTCGCGAAAGAAGTTATCTGGGGAGGTTTGGAAAGATAGTTCTAACGTTTCTCTTGAGGTTGAAAATTGAGTTCACAAATCACTGAGGGAATCTGGAGCGGGCGACGAGGCTCGAACTCGCAACATCCAGCTTGGGAAGCTGGCGCTCTACCATTGAGCTACGCCCGCTCAATTTACTAGTCGAAACCTTGCGATCTTTCCGGAGAGGTATTTTTGATCACTCGCCCTCCTCGCACAAAACGGCTTGGGAATATCCAGTCTAACAGGCATGTCAAACACGATTGCTTAAACTCGGAATGAAAACGGTCTAACCGGCCTGTTGGCACGCGCGGAATCCAAGGCCTTGCCTCACCCAACGCGCGTGCCTCGTTTTAAATCAGGTTCTCTTTAGCCGGTGGATGACATTTCTGGTAGGTACTTGTCGAAGACCTCCAGAGTATCGAAGCTTCCCTGGTCACACATTTCAGTTTCAATTCACGGTTATCGCGCATGCACCATCATCGAAGTAAACAAAAAAAACCGGATGGGGTGAGCCATCCGGTTGGTTAAAGGTCTAGTTGGAATAACTCCTCAGCTATCCTGGTTCATCTCACTCTCAACCTGCAGGTTATTGGTCACAGAGAATGTGCCAAAGACGCCGCTGGCCGCCATGTAAGCCAATTGCTTGTCCATCTTGCTGCTGACCACACCTTCGAGCGTCACGTGACCACCGTTAACAATGATATGAATCGAAGGATTCGCACTCATACCATAACGATAGAGGCCAGCCGTGCTAAACACCGCGCGATATGTCTGTAGGCGAATAGAATCGTCGAAGGAAGAAAGCGGCAACACTTCGATGTTGTTAACTACCCGCTCTATTCCTGGGATCTTTGCTACGCGCCGGGCCGCATCGCTCCGGGTGGTGGGACGAGTCACCTGTCCGTAAAGAGTTACGGTGCTTTCGTCCACCTTGTACGTCAAGTTATCGAAGACCCCGTAATAGGGTAACGTCGCCAATTCGTGCCGAACCTGCTCGACCACTCCCTGGCGGCCGGCGGTCTCCGGTCCAGTGGTTTTTGCAGCAGCCACAGTCGCGGTGGCCGCTATCGCCAACGTGGCGATGACTGCAATTAAGTTCTGTTTAATCTTCCTCATCTTTTTCCTCTTTCTAACATCAGTTTTCATATATTTTCGACGCCGTTCGACGATCGCCCTGCGAGCTGATTTTGTGCTCATAACTCTCCAGGGCGCCGATGACCGTTTTCATCGCCCCAATAACGTGCGCCTGTTCAGTTTCATTAAGTTCAGCGATCGCTTCGTTAAAGACGATCCCGCGTCGCTTGCGAAATTCGTCAACCACTCGTAACCCCTTCACCGAGAGACAAATAATCACCGACCGGCGATCTGTCTCTGCGGCGTGGCGTTCGATAAGTCCCTTGCGGATAAGGCGATCGGTCAATTGTGTAATGGCCGAAGCTGATACTTGCAACTCCGCCGCCAGATTTCCCGTCGCCTGGGGTCCCCGGCGGAGGATTCTAAGGAGCTGGCCCTGCAACAGTGTTAAGTCCAATGACTCGATCTGTTTTTGATGATTATCGATCATCAGTTTGGCCATGACTTCTGCGAAGTTGTTCAGCACTTCTTCGAAAGCCCGGCCTTGTTTTTCCATGCGCTTAGTTGCTTTAGCCAGCACGATATTATAGATGTATAAACTATCCTGATCGTTGTCCTTGTCCGGCGCCAAACTCGATGAGATATTGTCCCGGCAGTCGTATTAAAAGGGACTTTTGGGATGGCTCCATAAGCCATCATCGTTCAGGGATTGGTGGAAGTTAAAAATGGAAAGGAAATGATTTAACGATGCGGCGCTTTACTTCAAAAGTCGCCCGAGGAAACTCTGAGGGGAGGGTTAGCCCTTCATGACCTCAGAGTCCAAAGCCGACTACGCCGAGGGGCCAATCTTCCCCAGGGCATCAGTGACTCATAGCCTGCTCAACCAGACCATCCCAGCGGTTTTGGGCCTTCAGGATAAGTTCGACAACCTCGCGTACCGCCCCAGCGCCCCCTCTGAGTCTGGTTACATAATGTGCGGCGTCTTTGGTCTCTGGGGCGGCGTCAGCAACTGCGGCCGCTAACCCAACGCGCCGCAATATCGCGATGTCTCCGAGGTCGTCGCCGATGAAGCAGCATTCGTCAGCAGAAACTCCAGCGTCCGCCATGATATCTTCAAGCGCGACAATTTTGTTCTTCGCATACTGGTGTACGTATGCGACTTTTAATTCGTGGGCCCTCCGTTTTACACCGCTCGAGGCACGCCCCGAAATAATCCCACTTTTAAAACCGGCGCCATGCCAAATAGAAATGCCCTGTCCGTCGTGAGCATGAAACGCCTTCTGTTCGTCTCCGTCTGCGGTCAACCAAATCCGGCCGTCGGTAAGCGTGCCGTCACAGTCCATCAAGAGAAGCTTGATGCGTTGCGCCCGTTGATTGATGTCATCGTGTTCCATCACATAGACCGCCGATCTCCCACGCCGGATGACACTGACTTTGTATTGATCAAATGCGCCATGTAGCCGGCGCCGAAGCCGTTATCTATGTTTACGACTGCGATGCCCGGCGCGCACGCGTTCAGCATCGTCATCAGCGCGGCCGTCCCACCCAGGCCGGTGCCGTACCCTACACTGGTGGGCACGGCGATGACGGGCGCTGACACCAGGCCGGCGACGAGCGTGGGCAACGCGCCGTCCATGCCGGCAACTGCGACCACAACGTTCGCGCTGTTCAATTGATCCTGCGCCGCGAGTAATCGATGAACGCCGGCGACCCCCACATCGTAGAGTCGTTCGGTGCGGCTACCAAGCGCGCTTGAGGTTACAGCTGCCTCTTCCGCCACCGCCAGATCCGCAGTTCCGGCGGCCACAATCAACACCGAAGTCGTCGTCGGGTGACTGCCATTGACTCCCAATTGAATGATCCGGGCATCCTCAAAATATTCCGCAGCGGGCAGGCGCTGAAGCACTGCCTCGTAAACCGGACGAGTCGCCCGCGTTGCTAATACCGGCGAATGATTCTGTTCAAGCCGTTGCATAATTTCCACGACATGCTCGACTCGCTTGCCCTCGCAAAAGACGACTTCCGGAAAACCTGTGCGCAATGCTCGATGATGATCGAGCCTGGCAAAGCCAATGTCTTCGTAGGGCAGTTTACGCAGCCGTTCGACCGCGCTTTCAACGGTGCGTGTGCCGTTGCGTACTTCAGTCAATAGTTCGCGGAGTAATTCTGCTTGCATGAAGTTTCAGAAGCCCGCGCGTCAGCAAGGGCTGGTTTCAAAGAAGCCTGCCTGACGGTCGGACTGACGCCGCACCGGTTCGGTAGCCTTCGGGATCGAGCACGACCTGGCGAAATCCCAGCGCGTTAAGACGGTTAGTGATTTCCGACTCATGCGAGCGCACTAAGGAGAAATCGCGCGGTTCAACTTCGATCCGCGCCGTCTCACCATGATGACGAACGCGGACCTGGCCCACGCCCAGTCTTCGCAAAAATGTTTCCGCGCGATCGACCTGCGATAGTGAGCGCAAGGTAATCGGAGTGCCGTGTGGAACGCGTGATGACAGGCACGCAAGGGCGGGCTTGTCCCATGTCGGCAAACCGAGTTGTCGCGACACTTCCCTCACCTCAGCTTTTGTAAGCTTGGCGTCGACCAGGGGCGAAATCACGCCGTGCTCCATCGCGGCCGCCCGCCCGGGCCGGCGGTCATTAAGGTCATCCAGATTTAGCCCGTCGAGTATCAAATCAAATCCATTACTGCGCGCGAAGTCACCGATTCGCAAATACATTTCCGTCTTGCAGAAGTAACAACGGTTCGCCGTATTTGCCAGGTAATTCTCGGCACGGGTTTCGAAAGTCCTGAGCGCAAGATGCTTCACGCCGATAGCGGACGCGAGCTCCCCGGCTTCCTTCAATTCTCCATGCGGCAGTGACTCGCTGAGCGCGGTCACCGCGATGACACGATCGCCAAGTGCATCATGGGCAACTTTCAAGACGAGAGTTGAATCGACACCGCCGGAAAAAGCGACCACGCAAGACGAGAATGCTTTAACCTTCTCGCGCAAATCCTTAAGCTTTGCTTCAAGGTCTTTCATTTCCGCGCTTATACCCAATTGCATCGAGGCTGGTACTGACGTCCTTTCAGTGAATGTCATTAGTTACCGCACTTCAAACAATTCAATCGCGTCCAGCTTCAAAGTTCCGCCAGTGCGGACCAGGATGAAAAGCGCCGTTCCGGCATGTTCAACTCCTAGTTGCCTGGTGTTCAGGGCCACATCGACCGCCAGACGATCCGCGCCTAACTGTTCAGTTCTCAAAACCCGCGTAGCCCAGGCTTCGGGTTGAGTTCCCACCACTTGCTGCACAAAACGGGCTAACTCTCCGGGAACAATCATTGTCGCGATCTCCGCCTGCCGGCCCCCGAGGATCGCCGCATCCAATCGACTGACGAAGGTCTTGGCCGCTTCGTCAATCACCGGTGCAGCCGATTCTGCGCGGACGCGTTCGGCGCGAGCCGCGAGGGTGGACGCATATTCGGCGTCAGCGCGGATTGCATCCGTAAAATTTCGTGAAGCTTCAGCTGTCTGCCCGCGGCGTAAAGCGATTTCGCCCAAACCAAAGCTGGACCATGCGAGGCTCGCTGGGAGCGGTAGTTTCTCGTCCTGCAATTGCTTAAATTCTTTCTCAGCGTCGTCGTTCTTGCTCTCCGCAAGCAATGTCCGGCCCAGAACGATCCGTGCCTCCTGCAATCCGGTAGACGCCGATAACATCTGGCGCGCCAGGGCTTCGGTTTTAGCATATTCCTGCGCGCCATAGAGACGGTTCGCCTCAGCCAAAGAAGCAGCCACGTCCGGAAGGCGCGGGGCAACGTCATTTGTGTAATCAAGTTGCGGATAAAACTTCTCCGGATCGACTTCGACTGAAACAATATTGGTGGCGTTCCTAAAAGCAGGCTGCGCAAAGTCATGCGGCGGCACGGTCGCCTGGGCCATTACTCGCTGTCCCGAACTGGTAATTGCGGCCACATCGACGTTCGCTTCGATCGAGCCGACGTTACGGAGTGCTGCGCTCCATTGGCCTGCCTCGTGGACGGGCAACCCGGCCATTAAATCCATATCGGTGGGCTGGTCCAATTCGTAGTCAAGAAGCGCTTTTAATGAATTCCCTCCTCGTCCCGCGAAAGCAGCGCGCGACGTTGCCAAAGTCAAGCCATCGGGATCGGTCTTGCCGGTTGCGAGCAGGTTTTTCATCGTCGCGATAAACACGTCGCGACCGACCAGATGATCAGTTAATCGCCAGATCATCGCACCCTTATTAGCCACCGAATTCAGGTAGGTAGGATCGAGCCCGGTAGTCCGCGACAGGGGAGCATCACGTTTGGCGATTGTCGAATAAGCGACGCGTTCGCGCGCGCGTTCGGCTTCAGCCGCCGCGGGGCCAAACTCTTTCTCGAGAAAAAGTGCGGCCACAAAGCGGGGCAAGCCTTCGCGCAGAACGCCGCCGCCTTCTGCGCGCACCGGGGTGTCGGAGCCGATCCATAAACGGCCGATTGCTTCCGCGATGGTCATTGCAGTTGCCGAGTCGACGCTTTTCCGACGGAACGAGCCTGCCCCTAATAGAATCGCGCCGGCGTCGTCAAACCCTGCCCCGCGTGTCACCGCAATCAGCCGCACCGGAACGTCCGGAGCCGCGCCAAACAATGTCGAATAAAACGATCGGGCGTCGCCGGCTAAACCAATCAGGGCCTCAGCCTGTTTATGTTCGTCCACGCCGGCGCCTTTTGGCAGATAAGCACTGATTCCTTTTGCGTTTGCCGCACCGTCAACTCGGTCCCAATTGCCGGTGATGAAGAAGGGCCGGGCATTCCAGGATTGCTCGAACGCGCTATTGTTCGCGGAACTTTTCTCAACGCCCGAAGAAACCGCAGTAGCGCCGTTTATCGTCAAACGAAACGGCGCGTAGTCCGCTCCACGCACTGCGAACTCATTATTAACCTGCGGATACCACATCGACTGTGGCAGAAACTGCGAGCCAACCGGCGAAAGGGCGGCGATACCATTGTTCTCTGTCACCGGTAAGCGATATTCGACAGTCGCAGTTATGTTTTGATTCGGCGGAACGGCGGCTGGCAGAGTAATAGTAAGTCGCTGAGCGTTGCCGCGTGGTTCGGGTCGTGATTGATAAGTCGCAGTCGCCGATCCGATGGAAACCGACTTGATTTCAGCCTTGGAATTCATGCGCAAGCTAAGCGTTGACCCGCCGCCTCGGCCGACGTTGAGGAGGGAAAGAGTGGCGCGCGCATTCAAAGCGCGTTCGCTAACAGGATTCGGAATAGTAATGTCAAAGCTCGTGACCTGCCACGCCGCGCGCGGTTCCTCTTGCGCTCGCGCGACTGTGGCACTAGTTAAGCCGCAAGCAAAACAGATTGAAAGCAAGAACCGGATAAGCTTCATATGTGATCGACGTCGCTGTGTAATGACAAAATATAGATATTTGAAACTGCCGGCTAATATAGGCGGCTGGCGCGCAAGCCTTCTCGCTTTCCTGCCGTAACAGACCATCAGCTACCGTGACGGTCCCGCCGCACTCTGGTGCCTGTCACCAATTCACTGAATTTTTCATCTCCAGCCAGATCCTAAGGCTTCTCTTTCTGAATCAGTGAATGGATATCGCGCAAGCTCTCGAGCAAAGACGCCATCCGATCGAGGGGCAACATGTTTGGTCCGTCGGACGGAGCGAGCTGCGGCGTGTCATGGACTTCCATGAAAACGGCATCAACCCCGCAAGCAACTCCCGCGCGCGCGAGTGGTTCGATGTACTGCGACAAGCCGCCCGTTGCATGGCCCAACCCCCCGGGCAACTGTAAAGAATGCGTCACGTCGAAAACGATGGGGACGCCGAACCCGCTCATAATTGGAAACGACCGCATATCGACGACCAGGTTGTTATAACCAAAGCTCACGCCTCGCTCAGTCAGCATCAATCGCTCGCAACCAGCCGTCCGCGCTTTCTCAACTATGTTTTTCGCGTCTTCCGGCGCAAGGAATTGACCCTTCTTGATGTTCACTGCGCGACCTGACCCCGAGGCCGCGGCAATCAAATCGGTTTGACGACAAAGAAACGCGGGAATTTGCAGCACGTCTGCGACTTTCGCCACCGCGGCAACCTGATCAATTTCATGAATATCTGTGAGCACCGGCACACCCACCTCATTTTTGATCGTTTGCAAAATCTCTAAACCAGCATCAATTCCGATCCCGCGAAAGCTTTTAATTGAAGATCGGTTTGCCTTGTCGAACGAGCTCTTAAAAACATAATCCAGTCCTGCATCACGGGCACGCCTGGCGCACTCACGCGCCATCATTAACGCGTGCTCTGCCGATTCGATGACGCAGGGGCCGGCAATTATCGTTAATCGCCCATCCCCAAAGGTAGCTGAACCAACCTGAAACGATTTAGTCATCTGTGCGGGTGAAGTGAAGACTATAGTATCAAACGCGCCGCGACGGAAAGCAGCGCTAACGGGTAACGGTCAATTCGGATGAGCTGGGCTTTACTGCGTCACGGGGGACCTCCGCCCGCACTGGGCGCATTGAACAGGCAGGGCGACGTTTCGTTTACAAGACTTACGCGAAATTTCAGAAGGCATCGTCTTCCGCTCGGAGGAGCAGCCGCGCGCTCCGGGTAAGTAGCCTGACTCCTCAAGTTGAACCAGTACCTGACTCGCAAGGTTGAGCTATGGCAGGATCTTCTTGAACTTATTCAATACTCGCTTGAAAGCTGACGGTCTTTCCGGGCTAGGGCGCGGCTCTCTCTTACCACGAGCCGGCGGGGTCCTAGAGAACGGTGAGGGTGATGGCGTCGCGGTGGGGGTTGCCGTCGGCGTTGGCGTGGGTGTCGCTTTCGATTGCAATGCCGGGCCGAAATCCTGCCGCCACCAGCGGGCGGCCAGTACTGCGGAGCCGAGAATTGCCATTATCAAAACAAGCACTGCAATGATTACCAGCGATCGCTTCGCCGGCTGACGCTGCAGGGACACATTCATGCGATTGAACGCGGGCCGGTTCGAATCAGCCGGCGATGTTAGCGGGCGCGGCACCGGAAGACTTCCGCTTACAGCCTGCACCTGTCGCAGGGTATTAAGATCAATCACGAGCCGTCCCGACGGACTCTCGGTTCCCGCACTTCGCAAATCATCCAGCGTGGTCTGCGTACTGTCGGCGTGTTCCAATCCCAGGCCTTCGGCGGTTGCGTGCAGCTCCCGACGCAACTCGTGCGCATCGCGAGGACGTTCGTTCGGGTTCTTCGCCAGCGCGTGCAATACCACGCGCTCGAGCGGTTCGGGAATTGAAGCAACAATTTCTCGCGGCGGACGCGGTTGCTCGGACACCTGTTTTAGGGCAATCGCTAAAGGGGTGTCCGCGCTGAAGGGAGGAACCGCAGTAAGCATTTCGTAGAGAATAATTCCCAGACTATAAACATCCGCCGCCGGAGTCAGCGACGCCGTGCCGGCGCATTGCTCTGGCGACATGTACCGCGGCGTACCGATAATAGCGCCAACCTGCGTGAGCGTGTTGTAGTCATCGTCGTGTTCTTCGACCGCAAACTTGGCGACGCCAAAATCAAGGACCTTGACCACGGCCGGAAAATTAGGCCGTTGCTCAATGAAAATATTTGCAGGTTTCAAATCGCGATGAATCAACCCTGCTTCGTGCGCCGCGCCCACGGCGGCGCAGGTTTGCAACATGAAGGAAACTGCCCGCGCGGAATCGAGCGGCGCTTCGTGCGCAAGCAAGTCACGCAGCGTGCGTCCCTCGAGCAGTTCCATGACGATGTACAGGTAACCATCGTCGGTGGCCCCGAAATCGGTTACCGTTACCGCGTTCGGATGCTGCATTCGCCCGGCAGCGCGTGCTTCGCGACGAAATCTCTGCTGCGCAGTCTGGTCGCCGACGAATCTTTGACTGAGGACTTTTAGTGCAACCGGCCGATCGATGAGCAAATGCGTGGCGCGATATACCGTGCCCATGCCCCCGCCGCCGAGGCGTTCATCGAGTCGATATTTTCCTTCGAACACCCGGCCCAAAAGCGGATCAAGTGGAACATCGGCCAACGTCGCGTCCGCTTGCAGGGGCATGTGATCGCTCGGACACACCAGAACGTCGTTCGGGTACTGCCGACCACATCTTGGGCATTGAAGCATTGGCAATCGATGCGTTATTGAGAGCGCGCGTTACATTATCACCCAAACAGAAGATCAAACGTTAATCTGTACACTCGTGCCATAATCTCTAAACTTGTAGTTCTTCCTGCCTGCGCGTTATCCGACTGTCAACGGCGAATGTTTTCACCATTAATATTCAAGCAAGAAACGCTGAGCGGCTGGACTGGACGGAAAGAAACTTAATCGTTGCTCAGGCGGTGATAGCTACAATTCCGGCCGCCGCCAAACCAATGCAGCGAACGGCTATCCAATCGACGGAAGTGACCTGTTGCCCGTTCTCAAGGGCACCAGCGCCGCTAGCGACCGCACTTTCTTTTGGCGGCTGCGGACACAGGATGCGGTCCGTGGAGGAAAATGAAAAAAGTATCGTAAAGAATTGACCGAAGTCTGTTCGGTCTTTCAATCGACGAAAGGGAACAGGCGGATTTCCGCCGGAAAAACCCGGGTACCATGCAGCGACTGCGGACGGTCTTCGAGAGTTGGAATGAAGGAATGCTGCCTCGGCCGAGTTAGTAGTCTTTCTCACCGACCGTGAGTTGCGGGATATCGTCCGCTAACGGTCGCGGTTTTCTGCCGCTTTTTGCTTATCCGCGCTCGCCCAGTCTTTCGCCGACACAAATGACTGCCTGTCATAGATCAGCACTATGGTGCCGACCGCCATGGACTTATACATCTCAATGGCCGCCGAGTTGGGAATGCGAATGCAACCGTGACTTTGAGGTGAATTGGGCACGGAAGAGTTTCCATGAATCGCCAATCCATCGCTGAAGTAATTCGGATAATAGAGCAGTCCGAGTGGTGATTTTCTCCAGCCCGAAATCTTCGCATAGATCCTGAAGCGTCCCCTTGGCGTATATGCCAGGCCGCTCATGCCCTTTTCGCTGTAATGTTTATCGCTGCCGGTTGAGACAGGAAGTACCTTTTTGACCGCGCCATCCTCATCCGTCAACATCAACACTTGTCGATCCAGATCGATTTCGACGTGCTGGTAGCCCGGGTCTTTGGCTTGCGGCGCGCTCGCGTTCATAATCGCAGCCGCGTCATCACGTCCGAGCCGCCCTGTTACCTTCCGCCCGTCGTATTTTTGAAAAGCGATCAGAGCATTTCGACCCGTGCCATAACCCATCTCTGACAGCCGCGCTTCAGCTTCCTTCAGTTGAGCGCGCCCAGGGGCCGCCGCGCGCGCATGCGACGAACGACCTTTCGTCTTCTGCGCGTTTGCCATCGTGATTGAGTTGGTGATTAAAAAAAACAGATATAGCGTCAGTAATTCTACTGACGCGAATTTCTTTAAAATTGTCATGAGTTCCCTCTCAACGAACTTAAAACCTGTCGTTTTGACACCTGAGATTCAGTTTTGAGGGGGAATAATCAACATACGGGAATCGTGGGAAGGGGTCAACTTGCCGTTTTATTGCATGCTCAGGTCGCGAAAAGCCAAAGTTTTTGGCTGGCGAAGTTAAACCTGTTGGCGCTCTGATGCGTACCAGGCAGATTGGAAGATAGGCCCGACTCAGAGCGTGATTAGGGCTGGTGAAATCCGAAGTTTTCTAAGGAGCAACCGGATGTCAACAAATCGCCGAATTTTTCTCAAACTCTCAGCCATGGCCGGCAGCGCCCTCGGCCTGGGACTAGTACCTGGTTTGTCCGCCTTTGCAGCAGAAGATGTGATGAAAAAGACAACCAGGACTCCGAAGAGTTTGCGCATATTGATTCTGGGAGGCACCGGTTTTACAGGGCCCTTCCAGGTTCGTTACGCGCTCAACCGCGGTCACCAGGTGGCGGTCTTCAATCGCGGTCGAACACATCCGGGTGAGTTACCAAAAGAGGTCGAACAATTGCTGGGCGATCGCAACGGCAAGCTCGACGCGCTGAAAGGCCGAAAGTGGGACGTTGTTATAGATAATCCGGCAACCCTTCCCGTTTGGGTACGCGACGCCGCCCAAATTCTGCAGGGCAATGCCGACCGTTATGTCTTTATCTCGAGCATTTCGTGCTATGCCGATCCGAGCAAAGTAAGAATGGACGAGACCGCGCCGCTCGCCAAATACGCGGGACCAGACCCGCTCAAAGAAACGAACGCGACCATGCGCGCGAATAACTTTGCTCTATTCGGTCCGCTCAAAGCGCAGTCCGAAATGGAAGCTGAAAAATGGTTCCCGGGAAAGACTTTGATTATTCGTCCCGGATACATTGTGGGGCCCGGCGATGAGTCTGATCGATTTACTTATTGGCCCGTTCGGGTCGAACGTGGCGGCGAAGTGTTGGCGCCGGGAACTCCTTCCGACCCCATTCAGATTATTGATGCCCGGGATTTGGCTGAATGGACCATACGCATGGTTGAGCAAGGGGCAACCGGAAGTTTCAATGCCGTAGGGCCGAAATCAAAGTTGACCATAGGCCGAATGCTTGAAGACATTAAAAAGAACACCAACTCATATGCCCGGTTCACCTGGGTGGACGACAAATTCCTCGCCAGCGAAAAGATCATCGACGACATTCCAATCTGGACTTCGCCGCACGGACCGGAAATTGGATATTCGACGGTGAACATTAACAAAGCACTCAGCCGGGGGCTGACGTTTCGATCTCTTTCGGACACCACTCGCGCAACGCTCGAATGGTTTAGAAAACAGCCGGCGGATAGGCAGTCTAAGATGCGAGCGGGCCTGAAGCCGTCACGTGAGGCCGAGGTTTTGGCTGCCTTACACGCTCTGCCTTCCCGGAACGGCTGATTCGTCGCCGCGAGGTGCGGTCCTCGCCAGAACCGAATTGTTTGGACACGATGGTGGATTTGTCTTGATTCAGCCGGAGCGCTCGCCCGACCTCAGAAAATAGCGTGGTGTTTGGGCGTAGCCACCCGCCACTTTATGGCGGCAAAAATGCTACTGATAATGAGATCGACAGGCAGTAAACGGGTTGGGAAATACATCAAAGTTAAACCCGTCAATAAGACAGCTTCGCTTATCCTCATTCCGTGTAACCGACAGAAGCTGCAGCGTGTCTGACAATTAGGGAGAATCAACACAAAATGCTTCACAAGTTTCCCCATTCCTCGATAATGCTACGTGTGCTTGCATTGATCGTGACGTGCGTGTTTTCCGGCATAGCAGTAATGGCCCAGGATAAAACTTCGAATGTTCCGGCCTCCGGCCCAGCCCAGATTGCGGAAAAAACGCCGGCGACGGGCGACGCCACTACAGCAGCGAATGATTACCAGAGAAGTCTTAACTCGCTCTCCACGCTGTACCAGGCTGAAGTGCAGCGTCTTGAGAAGCGGAATAGTCAAGCCAAAGATCTCTTCGGCCAGGGGCTCATCTCACGTGTAGACGTCGAAAGCAGTGACAAGGCTCTCGCGGATGCCCGCGCAAAAGTTGAAGAGATTGCCCGACAGATCGCCGAAGCGAATAAGCCCTTGCCGGCGCCGGCCGCCGTCACAAAGGACCTGATTGCCTCGAATCGAGTCTGGTCGACTGGAAACGTCCGAGTTGATGGGCTGATTCTTCACTACGGCAATCAGTATGGCGTCGATCCTTACTTGATCTATTGTCTCATGTCCCAAGAGTCGAAATTCACGACGAGTGCCACGAGCCCAAAAGGCGCCCAGGGGCTGATGCAGCTCATGCCGGGGACTGCAGTTCGATACGGCGTGACTAATCCCTATGATATGTCGCAGAGCATTATGGGCGGGACGCGTTATCTGAAAGACCTCCTGAAGATGTTTAATGGGCGTGTGGATCTCGCTTTGGCGGGTTATAACGCTGGAGAGAATGCCGTCATCAAACACGGCTACACCGTACCGCCTTACGACGAAACGCGTAATTATGTAAGGTTGATCATCAAGCGCTACGGTCGAATTACAACCTCCGAACAAAAAGGGAAGAGCTAGGGCGAAAGCCTGGCTCTGTGCGCCGGAAGGTTACCGGGTAGGTATCCGCAGTCTGAGCGACCAGGCAAAAGCTGTGTTGGAAATACGCATCTTGGCTCGTTGCGTTCCGTGTGGAACTAACGTTTCGCGCGCACCGTTCTCCTCTTCGAACTTGTCGCGTTAGTACCCCTTACTGAATTTTTCAACAGCCTTTACCAGCTTTGGGAACGGCATTTGCCCGCGCGATCGTCTCAACGTGAAAGAGACGGCCCGACAACTCGTAACCCCTATTATTCTCAGCGTCACGGGGGCCGTGGCCGTGTGGGCGGCCCTCCACTTCACTGCTCCAAAACCAGTCACTCTAGAAGCGACCGCAAGCAGTATGTCCAACGCCGTCGACGGCTTTGACTCGGAGCGTTGGCGTCAAGCTGTCGAGAGAGTCAAAGCAGATCGGGTTGATCCCGAGAACGTCGCGCTCGACATTCCTTCACAGCTCCGCCATTACGAGGACCGGCATTGGTTTTTGGCGACTCAGGTGGCCGAGGTCAAAAAGCACCAGATGCAAACGTGTCAGGATTTTGTGGACGTGGCGACGATGCTTCAGCGCGGTGAGATGGTCCCGGTGCCGGCAGTCACAGATAATTACGTTTTGTTCGGCGTCGGCGCCCGCGCGGACGACGCACCATTCAACATCTATGAAGACGATCACCCGATTCCGTTGTTGAGTGAAGCCGAACTGCGCGACGAATACGCGCGGCTGAAAACGGCGCGCTCTAATAATCAAAGCGAGATTGCTAATTTGAAAAGCCGGTTGAGTGCCTTGAAGAAAGGCGACCGCGCCAGGCAACATGACCTGCAAAAACAGATCGCGGAACTGGACCAGCAGTCGAAATCGATCGATGAAGAAAAAGCTACGCTTGACCAATCTTACAACCAGCCAAATACGCGCGAGCGGTTGTTCAGCGGTTACCAGGCCCTGCAAGCCCTCGCCAGGAATTTTCGCGGACGATCCTACAACCTCGATAATTCAAATGATCGCGAAGCGATGAAAATCGGCTTGCTCAGCTCCCTCAGGCCCGCAGCCCTAAAAGTGATGGAAGAAGTCGCGAAGGACTATCGCCAACAATTCGATCGGCCGCTCCCCGTGAGTTCCCTCATTCGGCCCGAGCAGTATCAGCACATCCTGCACAGATTCAACCGCAACGCCGTGATTATTGAATCTCCGCCGCATTCAACCGGCCTGGCCTTTGACATAGACTATCGTTACCTGAGCGCCGCCGAACAGAATTTCGTGATGGCCGAACTCGCGCACCTGAAAGAGGCCGGCCGGATCGAAGTATTGCGCGAGCGGAACGCCAACTATCATGTTTTCGCCTTCATCGATGGTGTGCGACCCACGGATACTCTCATTAGCGCTTCGCTGGAGGATGCGGGCGCACCTCCGCCGGAACCGGACAATGCAAAAAAGCTGCCTGCTAAACCAGCGCCCGCGCATAGACCCGCGCCCAAAAAAGTGAAAGCAAAACCTGGCCAATCAAAACAGCGGGGCAGACGTTTAGCCGGTCAGCTTGAAGTGCCACAGCACTTTGCGAGTGATTTCCGAACGGCCGCGAGCGCCACTTTTTTTCGAAACCAACACGGCCCGTCGAACGCGGCCCGGCGTTTGCGCATCTCATAATTTCGCCCGACAATACCTCACACCAACTCGGTAAAAAAGGACCCAGCTATGAATAGAGTCAAAGTTCATTCCGCTGTCACGATTGTGGTCTTCGCATCTCTGGTCGTGATTGTTTCCCTTGCCGCTCGTACCGGCCGCGGTCAATCTCAAAATCAGAAAGATGATTTGCAGAAGCTCAAAAGCGAGTCGCTGGTGAAGCCGACTGTGCTGGCGACTGATCGCGCTGTCGTCAGGGACGCAACCACTTCTAGCTTTAATGAAGCAGCCGCGCAGAATTTCGTGCTGAGGAATGAACTGACCTGGACCTTCGGCAGCAAGCAACAGCATGGCTGGTATTTGTACGATTTATTGATCGGTCAAACGCTGAATGCTCAACCGGCTGCTGCAACGCCCGACTTCGCCAGCGCGGTCTCAACCTGGCAAAAACAGCGGGGCCTGAATGCGAATGGTGTGCTGGATGAAAACTCCTGGATGGCCCTGGTAGCTCAGTGGCAAGCCGATCGTCTCAGGGACAAAACGCCAGCTAATCCCGATCAACTTTTAACTGCGCCACCGTCCGAGTTTTTTGATCCCGAGCGTCTGCCGGAACTTCGTCAGGTCGAGCGCACCACCTATGCAGCATACAAAGCGATGCTGGCGGCAGCTATCGCTGATCCAACGCTGAATCTTGCTCACACCCCTCAGGGGGAGCTGGAGCCCGCCGAGAAGTACTTTAAGATCGTTTCCGCTTTCCGGTCTCGCGAATATCAGGAGCAGCTACGGCGACAATCCCCCGGTGCGGGAAGCGCCGGCCTCGCCATCAACAGTCCGCATTTCACGGGCCGGGCGCTGGATTTGTATGTCGGTGGTGACCCCGTCGATACGAAAGATTCAAATCGCGCAATTCAAGTGAAAACGCCTGCCTATCAATGGCTGGTGCGCAACGCCGCCCGCTTCGGCTTTCGTCCTTACTTTTACGAGCCCTGGCATTGGGAGTATGTGAAGTAGAGAGTCCGCCGAACAGCCCACGTAAGCGCGCGGCTCATCGAAGTTTTTTTCATTAGCTCTCGCTCACCATCCTAGTTCTTACTCATATTCAAACCCGTTACAAACACTTCCGTGTTGTGCGCGGACCTGAGACCGTACAAGCCGTCGAGGCTTTTGAGTTTGCCCGTGGTGACCAGATCGGACTTGGCTCCGGTCCAAACCTCTTTGTTGTTAATTGAGCAGCTGACTTTGTCTCCTTTGACAGACATGGCGATCTCCTGTTCGACCGGTTGGCCCAGCGCGGCGGCTTTATGGACGGCGGCATCGGGAGTGCCACGCGCATTCATTTGAAATGGCGCCGGGCCAAACCCGCGCACGATGAATTTGCCGTCACCGTAAGCCGCGCAATAGAGATAACTCTGCTGGTCAGTTCCGAGATCATTGCCCGCGATCATGATGCCGTAAGGATGCGGATGCGTGTTCAGGTTCATGAATTTCAGTTCGCGAAAAGTCGCTTTCACGATGTAGTTGCCGGAAGCTTTATTCGCCGCATTCCAGTAAGTCACCGCCGGACCCGTGACGATGTGAAAGGCGTCACCTTCCCTGGCGAATTTTGCGCTGTTGAGAGTCATCCCCTGCGACGCTTCGCGGGCATCGACACGGCCGGTCCAGCCGGGAACGGTGACGCCTCCACCGGCAACGGTGCGCGATGAATCCTGCTGCCCGCCTTGCGAGAAGACCGAAGGAATGAACATTAAGGCTATTAAAAGAAACGGAAGAATGTAGGTGCGTCGCATGGCGTTAGTTCTCCTTGATTTGCTTTGGACGGCGCATGATAACGTTCGCTGATTATAAGTCAAAAAGAGACTGATCGTTATCTCTTAATACGAGTCAGAACCGAGAGCGGTTAGCAACCGGATCAGCCATTCAAACTTATTTGACTGCTTCTTAGACGAGTATCGTGTCCATTAGTCATTGGAGTTGCGCATCGATCCGGTCGCTACCGCTCGCGGTTCTGATACGGCCGCCCGACGTTCTGACACTATCAATTCTCACTCGCCACCACGGCGCGATCTGGTGACGGGCTTTCAGTTTCCCGCATCTGTTCAACTGAGTGCTCGGTCTGTAATCGGTTTTGAAAAGCCGCGCGAACGAACGAAGCAAACAAGGGATGGGGCGCCAGCGGTTTGGATTTAAATTCAGGATGGAACTGGCAACCGAGGAACCACGGATGGTCGTCGCGCGATAACTCAACAATCTCGACGAACTTACCGTCAGTCGAAATGCCGCTGAAAATTAACCCGCCCCGCTCCAGAGTTTGTCGCCAGGCGGGATTGAATTCGTATCGATGGCGATGGCGCTCGCCGATTTCACGGGCGCGGTCATAAATGTCGCTCGCCAAAGAGCCTTCTGATAGGTGACACACCCACGCGCCCAGGCGCATTGTGCCCCCCATCTCGTCAACGTTCACTAAATCGCGCAGTTTGAAAATGATTGGATACGGTGTCTCAATATTGAACTCTGTCGAATCGGCATCTTTTAAATCACAGGCATTACGCGCGAACTCGATGCACGCGGTCTGCATTCCCAAACAAATTCCAAAGTAAGGAGTGCGGGTTTTGCGGGCGTAGGAAATCGCGCGAACCATGCCTTCGATACCCCGTTTGCCGAACCCACCCGGAACCAGGATCGCATCAAAGTCGCGCAGCCGCGTTTCATAATCATCGCCCATCAGGTCTTCTGATTCGATCCACTTAACATTTACGCGCACATTGTTGGCGACACCTCCATGGGTCAGGGCTTCGCGCAGAGACTTATAAGAATCTTCCAACTCGACATACTTGCCGACGATGGCGATCGAAGTCTCGCCCGCCGAAGGCTCGCGAATCGTGTCGACCAGTTTTCGCCACGCCGTCAAATCGATCGAGGCCGCGCGCTCACTCAGTTGCAGAGCCGAAACAATCAGCTCGTCCAAACCCTGATCGTGAAAGGCGAGCGGCACATTATAAATGGTGTCGACGTCCTGCGCCGTGATTACTGCGGTTTCTTTAACATTACAGAAAAGCGCAATCTTTGACCTCAAATCATGTGGAATCAACCGGTCCGATCGGCAAAGCAAAATCTCAGGCATGATGCCGATCTGCCGCAGCTCGCGCACTGAATGCTGCGTCGGCTTGGTCTTCAGTTCTCCTGACGCAGCGATGTAGGGCACCAACGTGACGTGAATAAACAAAGCATTCTCGCGGCCCTCTTCATTTCCCATCTGACGTATCGCTTCCAGAAATGGAAGGGATTCAATGTCGCCGACTGTGCCCCCGATTTCCACAATCACAATGTCGGCTTCACCGTTCATCGAGACTGCGCGGATGGCTTCCTTGATTTCGTTTGTGACGTGGGGGATGACCTGAATTGTTTTGCCCAGATAATCGCCGCGCCGTTCCTTTTCGATCACGTTGAGGTAAATCCGGCCGGTGGTCCAGTTGTTCGCCTGCGACAGGTGTGCCTGGGTAAAGCGCTCGTAATGGCCCAGGTCCAGATCCGTTTCCGCCCCATCATCGGTGACAAAGACTTCGCCGTGTTGGAAAGGCGACATCGTTCCCGGATCAACGTTAATGTAAGGGTCGAGTTTTATTAGCGTCACGCGCAAGCCGCGGGCTTCCAGCAGCGATCCGATTGAGGACGCGGCCAGGCCCTTGCCCAAACTCGAGACTACCCCACCGGTAACAAAAATATATTTAGGCATCTCAGATTCTCCATAATGCGGTTATACCGGGAGCAGTCACGACCGGCTTGCTGCAACTGGAGCGCAACCGTCTCGGTTCCCTTTCTGAATATGGTGCAAGCGAGGACGTTTGCGCTCCAGTCCCGATCGGTCATCGCTCGCGGTGATGACCGCCCCCCCGCTTCGGGTGGATCGTCGGGTTCTTCCTCATCGTCATAAATTCGACGCCGCAAATCCTGTTGTACTTCGACCGCCTTCTTTGCCGCCGGATCCAGAATCTGCTGCAACCCCATTAAACCGGTCCCGCGACCTCCCTGTTTTCTTCGCCGTTGAAACTCCTCTTCGTCCTTTACGTCGTACGGTTTCGTGATTTGATTCAACAAGAGCGATCCACCCAAAATTGCGAGCGCAATAATTCCAAGACCAATCCAATCATGTGGGTTCATACCGTATACGCCCCTCAGGCGTGCCGAAGTCAGCCGGCACGTCCGAGATGCGGACCTTTCAGTTCGAGGATCGCGCGAACCCGTTCTAAGTCTTCTTTGGTATCCACGCCAATCGATCGCGAAGCAGCTTCGATGACGCGGATTTTTACGCCGTGATCCAGGGCGCGCATCTGTTCCAAAGATTCTGAGCGTTCTGAATCTGATTGCGGCCAACGCGCGAACTCCAGGAGGAATTCACGGCGATATGCATACAAGCCGGTGTGCTTCTTAAAAGACGAAAGCAGTCCCGGTGGATAGGGACTGCTTTCAATCGAGCCAACGTCTCCGTTCGGCTGATTGCGAAATGGAATGGGTTTCCGCGAAAACCGGGTCGCGTAACCTTCATCATTGATCACGATCTTTACCACCGCCGGATTCAGAACGTCGGCCTCCTCAGCGATCACTTCGCACGTCGTAGACATCTGCGCCGAAGGATCGTTACGCAGGGCATCCACCGCGCGATCGATTGTCGCCGGATCGATCAAGGGCTCGTCGCCCTGGACGTTCACAATTATCTCGGCCTGCAGATTATGCGCGACTTCGGCGGCGCGATCGGTCCCCGTCTTATGATCGGCGCGCGTCATGACCACGTCAAAGCCCGCAGCTCCGGCCACATCAGCGATTCGCGCGTCGTCAGTTGCGACGATTGTGCGGGAAATTGTGGACGCCGCAGCCGCCCGCTCTGCCACCCAAACGATCAGCGGTTTGCCCGCGATCGGCAACAGGGGCTTGCCGGGAAGCCGCGTGGAATCATAACGGGCCGGGATTACCGCGACTGCAATTTGTTGGGATTTGGAACCCGTGGGAATCACGGGATTACACGTTAACGCGGTGACGGCCTCATGTCAATGCGCGTCGCGAAACGATCTGACTGGAGCGCAAGCGTCCTCGCTTGCATCGTACTCAGAAGGGCGACCCGGGACGGAGCGCAAGCGTCCCACGTGCATCATACTCAGAAAAGCAACCAAGACGGTTGGGCTCCAGTCCGTCGCTATCGCTCGCGGTACTGACCTCATCGCACTCGGATATGCTCATTTCCTGCTAATCACAAAAGTGGGCACCATGCCGCCGCCCGCGCTTACATTTGCCAACTCGTTTGAGGAGAGACGAGTGAAAGCTGAGCCGACTTTGCCGTTGAAGAGCAAGGGATCGAGATCGACCAGTTGTTCGGCGAATTGAATCGCGCCATCCTCGGTGATTGCCGGGAAACTTTCGCGCGCAGTGGGCACCCGTTCCTGCACCAGGTAATCGCCGTTCTCCAGCGCATTTTGCAGCGCGTCGTCCCAGCCAGTCTCATCCGTGTTCCAGCCAATGTAAATTCCATGGCCGCCGTAGTCATCATTCGGCTTCAGCACCAGCCGGTCGCGATGCTCGCCGATAAAATTAATTAAATCAACCGGTTGTCCAAAATACTCAGTGGTGCCCTGGCGCACGCTCCGCGTCCACGGAACATGACTGGCGATCAACTGTTGCTCTTCTGAGTTGAAAAGCGACCTATAACGCTCATCAGTGAGGACTGCAAACAACGCCTTCTTATGAATGATCTTGGAGCGGAAACTGTTGACCATGCAGATCGCGCCAGCTCGATACGCATCGAGTAACGCGGGCTGCTCGGCCGTGATGGGTAAGTACTCGTTGACCAGCAGACGCTTGTAAACAATGTCTATTTTGAAATCACGAACACGCAACCGGTGGTCATTGAATTCGAGTTCATCCGGCGAAGCAATGATTGAGGGACAGCCCTGGGCTTCAAAATACTCGCAAAACAATTCGAATTCTTTTTGTGTCGGCCTATCCTTAAGATCGACAATTGCAATCTGCGGCGGGCGATCAGGCTTGCGGCCCAAAAACTCTTCGTAACAATCCATCAAAACTTTCAGCATCAACGGCCGTCCTTCAAACCGGCGCAGGTTGTAGGTCTCGGCAAAACGCTTCATCACTGGAAGCTGTCCAAAGATCTCGAAGGCCGCGTCGACATACGCAATGCCTGCGGGGCTCTCACCGTTTAGCTCCACGAAGCTGTAGGTCTCGTCAGTCAAAAAGGAATCCAGCCGAGCCGTTGGCGAAACGGCGCGATACCGCGGATCGATTTTCACCAACTCTCGCTCAACCTCGGTGAGGCCAAGCTCTATCAGCAGGGATTCGTCACGAACCGCGGCGTCTTTAACTTTCTCGATAGCATTCCAGACAGTCTCGCAAACGCGGACCACCTGAGCGAAGTCGCTTTCTTCGACAAAGTGCGGCCGCAGATACGGCGACAGTCGCCGGCCGCCGAAAATAAGCTTCGCGCGCTCGAGGCCTTTGTCGAGCATTGCCAGCGACTCGCTGGCCAATTCGCGATCCTTCAGCAGTTCGTGATAATAAGCTACGGCTTCGCTAAGCATATGTTCACAGTCCGTTTTAAGCGCTACCTAACGACTGCTCATCGGAGTAGCCCGACTTAAACCTCTTTTGGAGAATTCCCCGGAAAGCGTCGCGCGGAGACCGCAGCCAATGCCGCCGCCAGGCGACATCGTGTTCCATTATTCCTTTCTATGAAATCGAAACCGTTGCCAAAGATTGGGCCATCGGCAATCACAAATATGAAAGCCACCAATCACGGCGGCGGGCCTTGACGCCGGCAAACCACTTGCACAGTGGGTACAACAAAAGCACGCCGCCAATCCAACTGAGATAAACGACAATCAGACTGAAGCCGTTGCCCACCGGCGGATGAGTAAACCAATCTACCGGTGTTTGGAACAACCAATGCACCGGTTTGCCAAAAGCCAGATGAAGCAGGATGGCGATTGTATGCGCCGTGAACCACTGCAGGATGTAAAAGAAAAGCGGCACACGTCCGAAGGTGACAAAAAAGTTGCGCACGCTCGATTTGGCTGGTTGCGCGCCTGCTCTCAATTCAAAAAACGCAAGCGCCAGGATTGCCGGGCCCAGCGTCATTAACAGATAGTCGAGTGAGGGCGGATATTTGCTCGTGTTAATGAATGAGAGGATCGTGAAAATAACGTTTTTCTGGCGCGCCCAATGCTGGGGCTCACCATACTTATCCAACGCTCTTATGAAAATGAACAGCCAGGTCACGATCGCGCCGATGATTAACAACCAACGTTGGCGCAGCTTTCGATCTTTTTGATAGAGCGCGCCGAACGCATAACCAACGGCCATCACTCCGATCCACGGAATCAGGGGATACAAAACAAAAACCAGCGGGCTGGGAAAGCGCGGCCCTATCGGAAATAATCCGGGCTGGTGCAGCAGCATGTACAGCTTTGCGCCCCAGCTCGGCACCGGACTCTGAGGCCCCTGCCATGGGCGGACCGGATACTTATCCAGAATGTTGTGCAAGGCAATCATCACCAGGCCAAAGCCCGCGGTCACCTTCAGCGGCAGATGGATTAGACCGGCGAGCACAATCATCGAAAAACCGATTACCCATATGACCTGCAGGAACAAAAGAAATCTCGGATCCAGATTAAAAAAAGCGCCAAGCCTGACGACCGTAAATTCCAGGATGATTAACCATGCGCCGCGACTGACAAGAAAACGCGACAGCTCGCGCTTGCTGCTTCGGCGGACAAATCGCAGGTAAGCCCCCGTCCCGGCGAGGAACACGAATATGGGCGCGCAGTAGTGTGTAATCCAACGCGTGAGAAACACAGAGACTGTAGTCTTTGAGAGATCGAGCGGGTCGAACAGCAACGCGCCGGAATGAATAAAATCACGCGTATGATCCAGCATCATGATTACCATCACAATGCCGCGCAGCACATCGATTGAATCCAGTCTTTGGCGGGCCGGCTTTGCCGGTTCCGGATTAACAGGCCCGGCCGCCGGGGTAGATTCGGCCTTAGCGGATGATTCGTCCACCTTTAGTCTCCCGATTGCGGTTAGATAAGTTGCGGGAGTTTACCCTAACGAAGGATTAAATTCGAGATTGGATTTGTAAAATCTTAAGTCGATTCTCGCTACAATTTGATTTGCCGCGCCGAAATCACCGGTGCGAAGGCGCGTACCCCCTGAAGAGTCTGCTCGTCCAGTGCGCCATCAATCTGGATCACGGCCATCGCTTCCCCGCCCCGCTCGCGCCGGCCAAGATGAAATGCGCTAATATTGATTCCGCGCTCGCCGAGTATCGTGCCAACCCGCCCAATCACGCCGGGTACGTCGCGATTGTGCATCACCAGCAGGTAGCCGCGCGGGATCGCTTCGATGCGAAAGTCGTTGATCTCAGTGAGGCGTCCTTCGCGTTCCCCCTGGGCGATGCCAAAGACTGTCCCTGCAATTGATTGCTGCGCAGATTCAGTAATAACATTTCCGCGAATCGCGGGCCCGGCGTCGCCGCTTCGAACGTACGCAGTAGTGACCGCTATCCGCCGCTCGTCCGCAATCAGAAACGCATTGACAACGTTAACTCTCGCGCTGACATCACGGAGCAGACCGGCGAGAAAGGCCCGCGTGACAGGTGCGGCATCGATTCCCACCAGCTCTCCCGCGAATTCAAGCCGCACCTCACGCACAGCGCCGCTCGTTAACTGCGCGTGAAAACGACCCAGGCTTTCGGCCAGCGCGAGATAGGGCTGCAATGCCGCCGACTCTTTGGCACTCAGGGCGGGCACATTAACCGCGCCACGTAAGGCCCCAGTCTGCAAATAGTCGCGCATCTGTTCAGCGACGGTGAAGGCGACACCTTCCTGCGCTTCGGTCGTGGAAGCGCCGAGATGGGGGGTAACGATTACTTCATCGAGTGATAGCAAAGGATGATCCGCCGGCGGTGGTTCCTGTTCAAAGACATCCAGCGCGGCCCCGGCTACCTTTCCGGATTTGATCGCCTGATACAGCGCCGCCTCATCAATTAATCCGCCGCGCGCGCAATTGATAAGGCGTACGCCCTGCTTCATCTTCGCAAACGCGTCGGGTCCGATAATCCCGCGCGTTTCTGCGGTCAGAGGTGTATGGACCGTCAAAAAGTCACTACGACTCACGGCATCTTCAAAGGCGGCAATTTCGATTTCAAGATCGCGGGCCCGTTCCGGGGCGATGAATGGATCGAAAGCCAGAATTTTCATGCCCAAAGCACGCGCTCGATCCGCCACGGCTCGCCCGATCCGGCCGAGGCCAATTATGCCGAGTGTCTTTCCCAGCAATTCAGTGCCGATAAAGTTCTTTCGTTCCCACTTACCGGATTTCAAGCTGGTGTTCGCCTGGGGCACGCGCCGAGCAAGGGCCACCAATAAAGCAATCGTGTGCTCGGCCGTCGTGATCGTGTTGCCATCAGGCGCATTCATCACCACGATTCCACAGGCGGTCGCCGCCCCGACGTCGATATTGTCGACCCCAACGCCCGCGCGCCCGATGACGCGCAAACTCCTCGCCGCCTCGACGAGGTCCGCCGTGACTTTAGTTTCGCTGCGGACGATGAGACCCTCGCAGTCGGCTAAAGCTTCGCGCAGTTCAACGACGGACAGTTTAGTCTTTCTATCGACGGTGAATCCTGCGTCGCGCAGAGGTTGCAGGCCGCCTTCACTTACTTCATCTGAAACAAGGATTCTGGGCATCGGAATGGAAGGCACCGCTTTGCCGGATTACATCGGCTCGCCGGCGTCTTGATCACTTTCACGATCGCGTGATGGAGCATCCGGCGAGGGCACGTTAGAATTAGCGGGACTCGAGGGTTTCTCTTGGTCTGCAATTTCATCCAGAGTGCGGCGGTCAGTAGCCGCTTCTGCTGGCTCTTTGAGCGAATCTTTCGTTGTGTCATTCATAAAAGGTCACCTCAAAGAGAATATTCCGGCTCCAGCAATCACAATCGTGTTCGCGACCGCGGCATACAAACCTGCGGCGACATCGTCCAACATTATTCCCAGTCCCGACTCGAGAGCTTCCAGCCGGCGAACCGGGTACGGCTTCCAAATATCAAATGCCCGGAATAACACAAATGCCGAAACGACGGCCCACACCCCGCCGGCAAAAACCAAAACCGATAGCAGCGAGATCATTTGACCGCTTACTTCATCTATCACAACTGCGCCCGGATCTTTCTTTTGAAAAAGGGTTTCGGATCGGGACGCGACCGCGATCCCACCGAGCGTCACAATTAGAATCACGATCAGCAATATCGACAATTCAACCGATTGCACCGTAAAGAAATTCAGCCGATGCCTGAACGCATAGGGCAAGAGGAGGATCGTTGTTAGTCTCTGGATCGCGAGAAAAAGGGCAACGCCAACCAGCGAGCCCAGCGTTCCCGGCGCGACTGGAAAGTAACCAACGCCGCAGGTGGCCATAGCGAGGGCCAAATAATCTCCGACCGTTCGCTGTCTTCGGGTCGGAATTTCATTGCCGGCAACGGTGATGGAAGGATTCAGATCGTCGCTGGATTCTTTTATTGTCATGGGCCGGGATCGATGATTTCGTTAGTAGAGATTGAAGTTATACTGAAGCTCCATCCAGACTGAGACAGGATGCCCGTCTTTCATTGCCGGTGTGAATCTGATCGCGCGCGCAGCTTTGAGCGCCTGTTCCGTCAATCCGTGCGGGAGTTTCCTTACGACGCGGAGGTTCGTCACCTCACCGTCTTTCGAAAAGACTGCGCGGAGAACAACCGTGCCGGTAATCCCAAACATGCGCGCGGGTTCGGTGTAAGTCGGTTCAGTCTTCTCAAAAATGCGGGCTTTGGGAGCTACTTCACGACTAGAAAAAACTCGATTGTAGTCAGCTGGGTCGGTGTTCGCCACGACAGGAACGGAGACTCCAGACGCTACTTTAACCGGGGGCGGCATCAGCATAGATCCCGAAACAACAAACGAGGAGAAAAACTTTTCTCGTAACGGCAGATCTCCGGCCGGATGAGAGGCCATTAGAATGTAAATGCGCGACCTTGCGACATAGAGGCGAGCAGTACCGACGGTTGGTCCCACATTGAAAAAATATTCCCGCCCTGGAAGATCCGGAACCTGCAATTCCTTGACATAAGTCATTCGCGCCTGGGCGCGCGCGTCGTCCGGCAGCTGGTCCCGGGCGGATTTCAACAGGTCGCCCCAGGTCATTTCCGCCATCGCATCGAGACATTCATCCACGTCGCGAATGGCGCCACATTTGCTGTCCTCAAGCGACCAAACTGCGTAAGTAGCCCGCTGAAAATCAGACTCATACAGTTTGCCCTTCGCTTCGACTTCGCGAAAGTATTTTGTCTGCTCCTTCTCAGCGGGTTGATTGGGCATCGATACCCGAAAGAATTCCGCGTCGCGGGAAACATCTATCCAGGGCTGGTCCTGACCAGGAGCCTGATTAAAGGCGGCGGCGAACAAACAAAGCAGGGCTGTCTTTATGGCCAGATACTTCATGGTAACCACTCCGATTACGCCACGATTTGGCCCACTAGATCATAATCGTGGGCTTCTTCAATGAGCACATTCACAAATTCCCCGGCTTGTGGCATGACACCTTCAGGCGCGTCATTGATCAGAACACAGCCGTCGATATCGGGTGCCTGGGTTTCCGTCCTTCCCTGCCAAAGCAATTCGCTTTCGCTTGCTTCGCCTTCGAAGAGGACGCGCACGGTATCGCCGATTCGTGCCTGGTTTCTGAGACGTGAAATCTTTGACTGCTCTTTCATCAAGCGGTCCCGGCGGCGCCTCGCAATTTTCGGATCAACTTTGTTCGGCAAATCAAAGGCGGGCGTGCCTTCTTCGTCTGAATAACTAAAGACACCGACGCGATCAAAGTGGACATTGCGAACGAATGCGAGCAGCTCGCTGAAGTCTTCATCAGTCTCGCCCGGAAAGCCAGTAATAAAAGTCGTGCGCACTGCAATACCGGGCACGCGGGCGCGCACACGTGCGATCAAACGCTCCAACGACGCGCGATTACCCCCGCGCTTCATTAGCCTTAAAACATTTTGAGAAGCATGCTGCAAAGGCATGTCGAGATATTTCACGGCCTTCGGCTCCTCGGCCAGAACATCGAGAAAACTATCGCTGATATGCGTGGGATAGGTGTACATGACACGCACCCACTCAATCCCGTCCGTGTGCGAAAGCTCGCGCAGTAAATGGGCCAGGGCGTCCTGTTTGCCCAGGTCCTCGCCGTACCGCGATGAATCCTGCGCTACCAGAATCAATTCCTTGACGCCTTCTTCAGCGAGCTGATGCGCTTCAGCGATAATCGAACCAAAGCGCCGACTGCGAAAGTGTCCGCGCATCTGCGGAATGAAACAGAAGGCGCAGGGCCGATCGCAGCCTTCAGCGATTTTGATGAACGCATAATGGGAAGGTGTTGCGAGCACGCGCGGCGTGGATTCATCATAGAGATAAGTCGCGCTCTGATTACCGAGCGGGATAACCGGCAGCGACCGCGGATTCGTTTGCGGATTGCAGACGCTAAGAATATCGTTGATTTGACTGGTGCCGATAAAGGCATCAACTTCAGGCATCTCCGCCTTCAGCGCGTCGCGATAACGCTCGACCAAACAACCGGCGACGATTAAACGCGTGGCTTTGCCGTTCGCCTTTACGCGCGCTGCCTCGAGGATCGCGTCGATCGATTCCTTCTTGGCTGAGTCTATGAACCCACACGTATTAACAATCAGAGTGTCCGCCTCTGCGGCGTTCGCGGTGATTTGGTACCCGCTTTGTTTGAGCTGGCCCATCATCACCTCGCTATCGACGAGGTTTTTCGGACAGCCCAAACTAATAAATCCAACTTTGTTCATTTAAAACACTTTCTGCATTTTCACGCACCGCTTAATCACCGTAGCTTAAGCTGATAGCCGGTAAACAACCATTCCATCTTCGCGGGCACGCCCTGAAAAACGGTATCCAGACTCACCTTGTGAAGCAGCTGCATTCCACTTGCGGTCTCATATTCAAGCAGGGCCTTCACGGTCGTCTTTCGCGCGCCGGATAGCCGCTCGGAGTTCGCCGTGTAGCCTTTGAGCAGAAAGCCGCCTGCCGTCTTTTCCAAAACCGGCCTGAGAGAGGCAATGAGTTCTGGTCCGGTGACTCTTATTTCGCTGATCATGAAGTCATTGTCCGTTGTCACTTGAACGTTGAGTTCTCCCTGCTGTTGTAAGAATTTATAGTCGTTCGCCTGCTTTTGTATTGTGTAGTCACTGCCAGCCGGGGGAAAGGGAGACGTGAGCAGGAAGATTGACCAGGTGCGAAAGAAACTTGATATGGATTCGTCCATCCCCTTGAAGGTCCGGGTGATGCCCTCCGCCAACTTTTGATTCGACGGCGCGCCGTCAACGTGATGCTCCAGTCGCAGCTGTCCTTGAGGATCAACTGAAAACGAAAAATGAAGCGCGTTTAGCAAAGCCCGGCCGGTCGACCTGGCCTCAGTATCAGGCAATAAAGCATCCCAGTTCGGTTCGATATTGGCGCGAAACTCGAGCAGGCCCGCTTGTTTCAGGTTGTAGTATTTCCCGCGCGCCGCCGACAGAATAACCGCTTTCTCGCCCTCGGAGATCTGGGATCCAGCCGGGCTCGGAACACATCCGAAAATAACAAGGCTGAAAGCGGCGAGGGATTTCAGGGTGATTGTGCGAATTGTCACGTCAAGCCCCGCTCCAATCTGGCCAGCGCTTCTTCCAGCGCGCGGGTGTCGGCGGAATCCAGTGATTGCATGCCGAATCGTACCCGATTGTAGGCGGAAGTAATGAACTCGGTTTCGTTTGAGCCCACGACTGCCGCGAACTCGAGGGGCGTCTGATAAAGCTCACGCTTGACGCCTTGTTTCTCCAGAACTCTCAATAGTTGTTCGTAGAAATCGATTCGCGTATTTTCAGTTTTAGATCCTGACTGCCAAACCTTCAGGCCCCGCAACCAACCGAGACGCCGTATGCGCGCCGGCAAAACGAGAATCACGATGAGTGAGGTCAGCGATACCAGCGCGATCAAAACGGGCTTCATCACGAAAGGTAATGCCGCGCGCGCTCGATCCAGCCGGTTGATGGAGGCCCGTTGAAAGTCGATCAGCCCTTTTCGCAGCGAGCTGACCAGAGAGTGCTGCTCCTGCCTGTCATAGCTGATGACATATTGAAACCACATCAATTCGAATGCTTCCGAGTATTTGCTGAGATAACCCGTGAGCCCGTTGCGCTCGTGCGAAACGCGGCCGGCCGGCGGTGTGGGATCGAAGGTTACCCACGAACTTGTCTGCGGAAAATAAACTTCAACCCATGAGTGAGCGTCGCTTTGACGGACGGTGAATGCTCCGGCCGCCTGGTTGTATTCGCCTGGAAGGAAACCATTGACCACTCGCGCGGCAATTCTCTGCGTGCGCAACATAACGGCCATGGCGGTCGCGAAATACTCGCAGTGTCCCCGCTTTACGTTGAAGAGAAAATCGGAAAGCGGATCCGGGCCGCCGGCTTTCAAGTCAAGCGTATAACCGTAGCTTTCCCGCAGGTAAGATTCAATCGCGCGCGCCTGATCATAGCCGGTATGCGCTCCTGATTGCCTTAATACATTTCTGGTTAGCACCTCAATGCGCGGATCGAGATTCGCAGGCAGTTCGAGATAACGCGCGGGCGCGGCCACATCGGGCCGATCCAAACGCAGGACTGCGGGGTCTGGTTCAATGGTATCGGAAAATACTTTATAAACGACTCGCTCTTGATCGTGGGGCCGGCTTTGAATCGCGCCTTCTGAATCAATGCGCACGAAAGGCAGGCTCGCCTGTACGGCGACGATTCGCGGCGCGCCAAAGAGAATCGGTGTATCTACCGGCTCGACATAAAAAGTTTGGGCAGTCAAACGACCAAGATCCTCTGTCGTCCCAACCTGAAAAAAGCCGCGATCACTCTCCCTCTTTTCGGAGCGTTCGGCAATTGCAGATTTCTTCCACGCCTTGCCGGTGAACTCGTCAAGCGCCACGCCGCGCCAACGCAAACCCGCGGTTGGCCCGGCAGTCGCATTTTCAACGCGCACATGCATAAAGATCTCATCGTTACCTTTCAGCCGGCCAATCTCGCCCAGGGTGACATTATCTGAGAAGCCGATGAACCCCGAGACCCCGTTGCCGCCCCGCTTCAGGGCGCTGGAAGCCGTGCGCGGGGCAATCAAAAAGAACGGCAGCGCCAGCATTACGATGAGTACCAGCAAGAGGACCGACACCAAAGGCAGCCGCCGCGTTTCCAGGTACCGGCGGCGCCAAAGGCGCATCGGCAGTTTGCGAAAGAGGGTTGAGTCGGGGGGCACCAGAAGTCTGGTCTGCGCTGCCGTAACCTTGCGTCGGGCTCTTTGGATCTCAAACGCCACGATTGTTGTTAAAGCGCAGGACAAGTAGATCACAAGAGCTGCAAGAAAAACCGGACTGGCGGTGAGACCGGCAGCGAGCAGTACTTCAAAGAATGAGATTAGATAAAGAAAAAACCAGTCGCGATCGGCCTTGCGTTGCAGCAGCTTGACGGCGGAAAGAAATAGAATCAGGTGCGCGAGCACCGAAACCTCGGCGGCGCTATGCTGACCACTCTGCAGAGACTGGATTTCCAGAAAGGGCGCCAGCAGGCGCCAATCAAGATAGAAAACCGGGAGCGAAACCAGGATAACGAAGAGGGCCAGGCGCTCGGTCAATTGCCACCCCGTTCCTTCCAGCTTCCACGCGACGGTCATCATAATCGCAAACGCTAAACTCAGATACAGGCTGACTCCGCCCGAAATCAAAAGCACCAAAGCGGCGGCGCCGATCGTCGCGTACGAAGTGAGACGGAAGTAGGTGTTGAAGGACATGGTCGAAGATCAGTGTAATTGCCAGTGTAACCGAAGACAGGGGGCGCTTGAAACCGCTTCAGATGCCAGTAGCATCTTAGTTTGCCTGCACGTGTCTTTACGGGTTCGCGCTTTTGGGTGAGGTCGCTTTTTACCGGCCACAGGTTTCACGCAATGACGCATACGCGCAAAGAAAAACCGCAAAGTGACAGACTACCACGAAGCAAGAATGCGGCGGATCGGGCGCATACCTCGAACACGCCCGGGGTTTGATCAGTGAGAATTATTATCGCTATTTGTGTGCTGCTGATTTCAACGCCGGCCACCGCTCAGCAAAGTCGGGGTGCGCGGTTCTTTGACACGAGTACAAATCAGAGAAGCGGAAAGCCGACTTTCGGGCATGGGTTACTGGACGGGCCGGCGACGTACTCTCAGTTGCGGAAGTTGTTTGGGCCGGATCCACTTAAAATTGCCAGGGGAGTAATTCCTATGCCGGTGCTAAGTAAAGCTTCGCCTCTGACCGCTTCTTGATATAAGCGGCGAGCCGGGCGGTATCCTGTTCACTCATCTGTGAAATGGTGGTGCCCACAAACCAGCTGCTGCGGCCCCGGCTCCCCCGCCGCTCCCAATTAACAATCGAGACTACCGCTGCAATCGCAGCCCCAGGGAGGTTCACCGTGACGAAGAGTGAGCATCCCGGCCGCGTCAATTCCTCCGAGGGAAAACGACTGCCAACAAAAGAAAGAGCCATTCCAATTTGGCTGAGCGTCTCGCAATGTCCCTGCGCCCGGTGCGTGTAGGCGACGTCCCACGTCAGTACATTTCGCTCAACCAGAGATATCGTAGCCGGCAGGTGGACCTTGTGACGCGCGAAGCGACGCTCGTTCGCGGCAAATTTTGTCCGCTTTACGGGAGTCCTTTGCAATTTGCGGAGCGGGTCAAAACCGCGGAACTCCAACCCGCAGTTATTGCAAAGCAGCTGGTGCAGCCCGGCCATCCGTAGAATGATCAAAGACTGTTCATAGCCGCGCTGGATGCGCGAACTCTTGCATCGAGGACACCACATGATAGTTTTTATAGAGTCGTTCGGTTTCGGTCTCAGGTGGGTGGGTGCAAGCGAAGGCCATGAAAAAAGGCAAGACCGAGCTTAGCAAATAACACGAAAGCCCGCTAGACATTTGTCCAGCGGCTTATTTTCTTAAGATTCTCCAATCTTTCAGCCCTGCGTTGAGCGCCTCATTGATGTGGTGCTCGGACTCATCTGCGTTCTACCGACCGCGGTGACCCACTTCGAAGATGGTCAAACGCAAGTCGAGAGGACGGCTAGGGGCAACGGTTGCCGCGATTGTGATTCTGCCCGTCTTACACTGGGAAACAAACTGGGAATTTATACCTTTGGTTTGTGTTCAGGGCGGTAGGTAAATACTTCGATCTGAACAAATGACTTCGCGCGGAAACGCTAACGCTTTTTTCGTCGGATCCGGCAGCGCGCCGCGGACTGGCGATTGCTGTCACCCTTTGTGCTGCGGCGACCCGTGTACGACTTCGAACCACCGCGGTAGACTTAAAATGGAAACCACACGCGATGACGCGCTCGTAAGCGCTGACGATAACCGGACTCCCATTGCTGCGCAAACAATCGGAACGCCGCGCTTCGACGAGGGATCCATCCAGAGGGCGCGCCCCGCAGTGCCGCTCGGGCAGATTAAGGCGCGCCGACTGTGGCGGCTCGGGCTGATTTTGATCTCTAGCTCGATCCTCGTCGGTGGCATCGTCTGGGTCGCGCGCTCTTGGTCCCAAAAGAGATCCGAACAAATTTTGCCGTCCGCCGTGAGCGTTGCGCCTGAAGGAGAGCCACAGACCGAATCCGCGGAACAAGTTTCGCCGTCGGTTGCCCACCCGGAAGAGAGACCGACTGAGCCGGCGTCCGGGGCCTCGAAAGGCCAGGCCGACGAGATAGGCACCGCTGCCCCTCCGCGCGAGAGCCGCACAGTGAGCGGGCAGTCCACGACCAACGCCCAGGACCGGGACTCAAACGCTGCCCTCCACGGCGCATTCGAGGATTGGATCGCGGCGACGAATGCGCGCGACCTACAACGTGAGATGGACTTCTACAGCCCGACGGTCAACGCCTTTTATCTGAGGCGCGACGTGCCGCGTGAAGCTGTCCGTGCCGAGAAATCACGCGTTTTCAGTCGTGCGGACGTAATTGATATACGAGCAGCGGCACCTGGCATACGTTTGAGCCCTGACGGGCGCACCGCCACGATGCGCTTCCGCAAGAAATACACGATTAAAGGCGGTGGGCAAGATCGCCGCGGAGAGACCGTGCAAGAGCTTCGCTGGCGTCAGACCGAAGACGGCTGGAAGATCGTCGGTGAGCGCGACCTGCGTGTGATTCATTGAGACGTTCGCCGGGGGGTGTGATAGTTGGTTGACGCCTGGCTTGAATGTAACTGATTGCTAATCCTCATTGTTCATTCGATGGAAGATTTTTATAGCAACCCAAAATCGCAAAAAAGCCCGCGAGATTTCTCTCGCGGGCTTTTCAATTTAATCCCGGCGGCTTCCTACTCTCCCACGCAGTTGCCCGCGCAGTACCATCGGCTCCAAGAGGCTTAACTTCCGTGTTCGGGATGGGAACGGGTGTGACCCTCTCGACACAACCACCGGAAAACTTTTTGAAAGAACGAACTTAGTGCTTTGAGTTTGTACTTGGAATGCCGCGCATGAATTGAATGGTTCAACTCAGCAACTGAAAATGAAAGTACTAAGCACAAAGCACCAGGTACGAATTCTTTCGGTAGCGGAGACCTGGCGTTCAGCGTGCAGGCAGTGCCTGCACAGCAGAGCCGACCCAGAGTCCGCGCTACGGAACTTGTTTTGAGATCTCAGAAGCCGTCCCTCGCCGAGGGACGGCTGTCCCGAGATCTAGAATCGAATAGCGACGAGGCAAGCCCGTGCCGTGTTTGAAAGCCGCGCGCGTCTTTCAAATTCCAAATTTGAAACCTGAAAGGCGTTACTGGCTAATAAATTTTACGGTCAAGCCAAGGGACTGATTAGTACTGGTCAACTGAGCACATTACTGCACTTACATTTCCAGCCTATCAACCTGGTGGTCTACCAGGAGTCTCGCGGTCAGGACTAATCTCAGGTCTGGCTTCACGCTTAGATGCATTCAGCGTTTATCCATGCTCCACTTAGCTACCGAGCGTTACGGCTGGCGCCATAACTCGTACACTAGAGGTGGATCCATCCCGGTCCTCTCGTACTAAGGACAGATTCCCTCAATCCTGCTGCGCCCACACTAGATAGGGACCGAACTGTCTCACGACGTTCTAAACCCAGCTCACGTACCGCTTTAAC
This sequence comes from Pyrinomonadaceae bacterium, assembly GCA_046262835.1. Taxonomy (GTDB): domain Bacteria; phylum Acidobacteriota; class Blastocatellia; order Pyrinomonadales; family Pyrinomonadaceae; genus UBA11740. The sequence goes on along the minus strand of JBHELZ010000043.1, from coordinate 106 downwards.
CGGCGAACAGCCGGACCCTTGGGACCTTCTTCAGCCCCAGGATGCGATGAGCCGACATCGAGGTGCCAAACAATCCCGGCAATTAGGACTCTTAAGGATCATTAGC
>JBHELZ010000042.1:0-38169 GCA_046262835.1 Pyrinomonadaceae bacterium | reverse complement strand
GCTTGGCGCACGCATCATGGCCAATGCGGGCTATGATCCGCGGGATCTCGCAAATGTCTTTCGCACGCTTGAGCAACAGGGCGGCGGCGGTGGTGGGTTCTTGAGCGATCACCCAAGTCCCTCAAATCGCTACGCACGGATTAATCAGGAAGCACAATTACTGCGCGTCAACACCGCTGCGCGTTCCGACGATCGCCAGTTCCGCAGCATTCAGGAACGGCTGAATGGCTATCCACGCGCGCAAACTATGGCTGAGATTCAACGCAGCGGCCGACGCTACCCGAACCAGGGCGACAATTATCCAAACGGAGACCGGACGGGATATCCGAACACGACGCCGCTTGGCCGCGTGGAATATCCCTCCTCGCGATTTCGCACGTACAACGAGGGATCGTTCAGCGTGAGCGTGCCCGATAATTGGCAGCAGGTGAATGAAAATGGGCTGTGGTTCGCACCGAGCGGAGCGTACGGTGCGGCAAATGGACAGACAGTTTTCACGCACGCAGTGAATTTTGGCACCGCGCAAACCCAGTCGCGCAACCTGCAGCAGGCAACGAATGATTTCATCAACTCGTTGCAGCAAGGAAGTAACAATCTGCGGGCGAGCAGTGGGTTCCAGCGCACCGTTGTTGCCGGCCGAAACGGCTTGCTTGTTACCCTCAATAACATTAACGAAGCCACCGGCCAGCGCGAGATCGTAAATGTGGTGACCACGCAATTGCGCAACGGCGAGTTGTTCTACATGATCGCGGTCAGCCCCAGCAACGAATACAATGCGTATCAGAGGACGTTCCAAACGATTCTCCGATCGTTGCGGCTGAATGACTAAGTAGTGCCGGCCCGCGGGTGCGTCGGAGCAAGGAGCGGAGTTTCGCATTGCTCAAGTCCTTGCTCCACCCGCTTACGCGGATGATACTGACCCATCACGCGGCTCTCCTTGACACTGCGGTGCGCCGTACCTATAGTCCTTAACTTCGCGTTTGCGGGCTATTCGCAAACGAGATTGAGGAATTAACGGAGATCTTGAATGCCTAATCATAAATCAGCGGAAAAGCGGGTGCGGCAGAGTGAGCGTCGACGTCTTATCAATCGGTCGAGTCGCGCGAAGTTGCGCACCTCGATCAAAAACCTGCGAAGCGCGCTGCAAGGCAGCGATGCTAATCAGGTAGCCGCAATGCTGCCCAGGACTGTTTCGGAAATCGACAAGGCTGTGCAAAAAGGCGTCTTGCATCGCAACGGAGCGGCGCGCCAGAAGTCGCGCTTGACAGTGCGAGCGAATAAAGCAGCAGCCAAGTAGCCGCTGCTTTTCATAAAATCCTGGTGAGTGAGGCGATCGTTAACTCGATCCGCCTCATTTTTTATTTTCGAAGCCGACCGTTAGAAAAGGAGTAAGGCTAGCCCAGCCTTGCTGACGCGATCGCTTCAGACATGATTCTCTTAGTGATAAGCTACGCGCCAAATTTCCATATAAGGAGCCTGACATGCGTTCTGTCTTTGTGCTTTGCCTGATGCTGGTTGGTTACTGCTCCGCGCAGGGACAAAATCCAACTCGGCCGCAGAGAAATTATCCGGCCCCGGTCGAAGGTGATTACGTCATTCAAAACTTTCGGTTTCGCAGCGGAGAGAGTTTGCCTGAGCTGAAAATTCATTACCGCACGATCGGCGCTTTGAAAACAGATAGCAAAGGAGTGGCACAGAACGCCGTGCTCATCGGGCATGGGACCGGCGGCGCGGGGACTAGTCTGTTGAATCCAACCTTCGCGAATGTTTTGTTTGGACCAGGACAACTGCTGGATGCGACGAAGTACTTCATCATTCTGCCGGACGGGATTGGCCATGGAAATTCAAGCAAGCCGAGCGACGGATTGCACGCCCGGTTTCCGCACTACACGTACGACGATATGGTGGCAGGGCTGTACGAAGTGATGACCAAAAAACTCGGCGTCAATCATTTGCGTTTGGTAATGGGAACGTCTATGGGCGGGATGCAAACCTGGGTGTGGGGCGAAACTTATCCCGATTTCATGGACGCATTGATGCCGCTGGCGAGTAACCCGGTCGAGATCGCCGGACGCAATCGCATCTGGCGGTTCATGGCTATTGATGCGATTAAGAGCGATCCGGATTGGATGGGCGGCGAATATAAAATTCAGCCGATGCGTGCTTTGACGACCGCGGAAGATCTGCTGTTATTGGCCGGCAGCGCCCCGCTGAATTGGCAGGCAGTGGCGCCCACGCGCGAGGCGGCGGAAAAATTCTATCTGGATCGTTTCAGGCCTGCGGTGGCTCGTCTGGACGCCAACGATCTGCTTTACCAGATCGATTCATCGCGTGAATACAATCCTGCGCCCAAGCTGGAAACGATCAAAGCGCCATTGATAGCGGTTAACTCAGCCGACGATTTTATTAACCCGCCTGAACTTGGAATGATTGAAAAGGAGATCAAGCGGGTGAAGCGCGGGAAGTTCGTGCTGCTTCCGATTACCGATAAGACTCGCGGACACGGAACCCATACAATCGCGACGATCTGGCAGGAATACTTAGAGGAACTCCTGGAAGAGTCGAGACACTAATCACAACTCATCGAACATCACTTCATCAACATAGCACCAGCCCCAGTCTTCGTCCGGTTGGAATGATTTGATAATCGGATGCTCGGTCGCATGGAAGTGTTTCGTCGCGTGCTTGTTCTTTGAAGAGTCGCAGCAGCCGACGTGCCCACAGGTCATGCAGAGCCGCAGGTGGACCCAGGAGTCGCCAATCTTCAAACAATCTTCACAGCCCTCAGCGCTGGGTGTTACTTCATTGATTTGATCGAGATGTGTGCAGTTCATGATTGATATCTTTAAGCCCTGCCTTCCGGCTACTCCCCCGTCACTGCGCAAGTTAACACCTTGCGCTGGATGAGACGCTCTACATGATTGCCTTTATCCATCCGCCATCGACTGGAGTCGACGTCCCCGTAATGTAGCTCGCGCGTTCGGAAACCAGGAACGCGGCGAGCGCCGCAAACTCGCGGGGCTCGCCAATGCGGCGCATCGGAATTTCTTTCTCCCAGCGCGCCACGAATTCTTCGGCTGTGATTTCTTCCTTTTCAGCCATCATCCGCGACAACTCTTCGACGCGTTCAGTGCGCGTGTAACCCGGCATGATGTTGTTGACGGTAATGCCGAACGCCGCGACTTCATTTGCAAGCGTGCGCGCGAATCCGGTCACGGCGGCGCGCAAACTATTCGACAGGATCAAATTATCGACCGGTTGTTTCACCGCGATGGAAGTGATGTTGAGAATCCGTCCCGAGCGTCGCTCTTTCATTCCAGGTAACACTTGACGAGCCAATTCCACGGCGCTGTGCAAAAGCAGACGAGTTGCTGCGTTCCAATCATCAAGTTTGAAGTTCTCAGACAGCCCTGCTGGTGGTCCCCCCGAATTCGTAACGAGGATATCGATGCGCCCGAATTGTTCGATGCCCGCTGCCACGAGGCGCGCAACATCGCCGGGATCAGAAACGTCCGCTGCGAATCCGATGACCTTCGCGCCGGTCGCGGCATGGATCTCATTCGCGACGCGTTCGATCGTTTGCTGGTTGCGGGAGCAAATGATGAGTGAGGCACCTTCGGCTGCGAGTTCTTCCGCCACGGCGCGCCCGAGGCCGCGACTGGCGGCTGCCACGAGCGCGACTTTGTTGTTGAGGCCGAGGTCCATGGATTTTGTTTCAGAACCCGGAGCGGTAGCGACGGGATCGTTCGCTCAAGTTGATTTCTTGATCCGGTCGCTACCGCTCCCGGTTCTGACAAGACGCAAGTTAACAACTTCCGCTACTTCTTTCGCAAATAGTCATCCGTCTTATCCAGCCAATCCTGACGCGGCGGGCTAAAGATGTCTACATCCAATGTGTCTTCCAACGCCTCCGCTTTATGCTGGACCCCGGAGGGGATTTGCAGCACCTCTCCCGCGAGCACGTCGATTACCTGCGCTTCATCCCCCCCAATCCAGAATCGCAAACCGCCCTCGAGTATGTAGGTGATCTGTTCATTGTCATGCGAGTGCCGCGGGACTACACATCCTTTCTTTAGATATACGTGCGCCAGCATCATCCGATCACCGGTGATCAGTTTGCGCGATAGCAGATCCGACAACGGCTCTGCGGGCATGTCTGTCCACCGATGATGTGTTACGGTCCCTGACTCCATTGATTTGTCTCCCAATTCGAAGATTATTGAAGCCCGCGCGTTAGCGAGGCCCCTGGCAGCCCGGCTTGCCGCCTGACGTTATGGGCTTCTGATAGAACCTCACAAATTAACTCATGCTCCGGGGCAAGTAAAATTCGGAACCGGGGCCTACCCGCGAACGTGAGATAGGCGGGGAACTCTGAACTCTTCGCGACCGAGTGTTATCATTGCAACAACGTGGGAGTTTAGTAACCAATTTGGCGGTCAGGCCGTCTAATCATACAGAAACTGCCGGGCACATCTTCCCTGGTTCCGGGCTTCGAGGGGAAATCAAATGTTCAAGAAAATTGCTCCGTTAATTATCCTGCTGGCATCTGCGTCAATCGCTATTGCACAGGACGCAACCTCACAAAGCGCGACCGCGCAACAGTCACCAGATCCGCAGCAACTGCAGGAGGAAAAGGCGAAGCTGGAAAAGAAGGGCGTGGCCCTGCTCGAGCAGGTCGTGACTGAGGCACAAGTTTTGAAGCTCCCTGAGAATCGCATTCGCGTTCAGATTGCCGCGGGCGACATGCTGTGGGACAAGAACGCGGCGCGCGCGCGCGGTCTTTTGACCGACGCCGGCGCGATGTTGGGCCAGGTGATGATGGAAGTCGACCGCTCAGATCGTGACGACATGATGACGGTAAATCAGCTCCGCCAGGATCTAGTGCTCACGGCCGGGCGGCACGACGCGGAACTCGGTTATCAGCTATTGCATTCAACGCAGCCACAACCACAGAACCAAACGGCGGCTTTGGGGCCAGGCCGCGGAAACCGGAATTTCATCTTTGACCAGGGAAATAATCTCGAGCAAACCCTGCTGGCGACCGTGGCCTCAACGGATCCAAAGTTTGCTTATCAGAAAGCTGTTGAGTCGCTCGACAAAGGAGACTTCCCGATCTCGCTCAGCCGTATTCTCACGCAACTGCAAACCAAAGATGCGGAGTTGTTCAAAAAGCTTTCTGATAAAACTCTGAACCGGCTCGCGTCGGACAGTTTACTAGCGAGCCGTGAGGCGACCAGCGTGGCTGTGAATCTCTTGCTGCCGGGTCCAATGCCTGGAAGTACTGCAAGTACTCAAACAACGTCGGCTACGGCGAGCGCCAATGTGCGCGCGCCAATCTTGAGCGAATCGGCGTATCACGATTTGATGGATAGCGCGATCACAGCGGCGCTTTCGGTGACTTCGATGGGGCCGACGAACAGTATGCAACGCGGAGGCGGCGCCGCGCGCGTGATGCGGGGTGCCCAACCACCGCAGCCACAAAGTCCGCCTGACGACGCAACGGTGCGACAGAACAATGCGCGATCAATCCTTTTTTCGTTACAGGGAATGCTGCCGCAAATCGATCAATACATGCCGGACCGCGCGCAGGCCGTGCGGCAGAAATTGACGGAACTCGGCGTCAATAACAACAGCCTGCAGAGCTTTGGAAATCAGATGCGCTCGGCCATGCAGCAGGGCTCGAGCGACAGCCTGGTGACTGCCGCCAGCACTGCGCCGCCCCAAATCCAGTCGCGGCTTTATCAACAGGCAGCCCAGAAAGCTGTTGATGAAGGCAATACTGATAAGGCGCTCGACATTGCGACCAATCACTTGGATGAAGCCGGACGCACCGCGATCATGCAGGCAGTCGATTTTAAGAAACTGACAACTACCGCCTCTCCGGAAAAACTGAATGAGATCAAACAAAAGCTGGCCGCGCTGCCGTCAGATTCGGACCGGGTGAAGTATCTGGTCGATCTGGCGACCGGAACCCAGAAAGATAACCAGAAACTGGCGCTGAGATTCTTGGATGACGCGCGCAACCTGGTGGCTAAGCGAGCAATGGACTACAAGGATTTTGAAGATCAGATCAAAGTTGCGGACGCTTATGCGTCATTGGATTCCCGGAAGAGCTTTGAAATCATGGACGCAGGAATCGCGCAGCTAAATGAATTGCTCCAGGCCGCGACGGTGCTGAATGGATTCGAGGTCGATATTTTCAAAGAGGGCGAGCTGTCCTTGCGGGCCAACAATGATCTGGTCGGGATGATTTCGCGCTACGGCGCCGAGTTGTCAGCGCTGGCCAAAGTCGACTTTGATGCCGCACGGGGCAGCGCCGACAAGTTCCAGCTGCCTGAACCACGGATGAATGCCCGGCTAATGATCGTGCAAAGCGTTCTGGGTACGCAGCCGGTGGGGAATTTCAACAACCGCCGCGGGAACAATTTTCAGTTTCTGATGAGGTAAACAAACGGGACCATAGATAGATACGGATGATAGCGATCAGAAATTAACTACTAATCTGAGCTGGGTCCGTCCGGTTTTTCTTAATCCTGGTGAGTGTTCATCTGTGGCTTATCTTTCCCCCGTTTTCGCGGCCCGCAGCCTCTCGGCAGCAATCCGCAAGACTTCTTTCACCTGCTGGTCCCAGTACGCCCAGCTATGATTCCCGGGCAGTTCGCGATACTCATGCGCGATTTTCTTTTCGAGGAAGAGTCCGGACAGTTCGCGGTTAGGGTTGAAATGCTGCGCCGCGTCTTCGGTTCCGCAATCAAAATAAAAGTAAGGCAGCGACGCGATTCGTCCCGGCGTTAGCGCTCTGGCGACTTCGAAGACGTCGTTGGCTTTTCGTATATCGCTGCCCATTGGCCCAAATATTTTGAGGAACGGTTCCCAATTCGAGCCGCCCACTTGTTTTTCGGTGTAACGCGTAACGCCGAAAGCGCCGCTGACTGCTCCGGCAAAGGCAAACGTGGAGGGATACTTCAATCCATATTTGATTGCGCCGTATCCGCCCATTGACAGGCCCGCGATCGCGCGCCCATACCGCGCCTGAATAGTGCGATAGCGCTTGTCGACGTCAGGCATTAGTTCTTTCAGAATGTACGATTCATATTTGTCATTAACCCCCGCGGCGCCATCTACGTACCAACTGTCATTTCCTTCCGGCATCACGACGATCATTCGATACTGCGCTGCATAGTCGGCCACATTTGTGCGCGTCAGCCAATCTGAATAATGACCACCCAGGCCGTGGAGAAGATACAAGACCGGATAACGCGTGGTCTTGGCCGTGCGATAGTCGGCCGGCAGGATGACATTGTAAGGCAGAGTTGCATTGACGAGTTTGCTTTGGAGCTCAGTGGTTTCGATTGAGGCTCGAGGTGCGGAACTGCTTGTGGTAGCAAGCTGGTAAGTCGAAGAGAAGAGCATGACGACAACGAACCCAGCCGGCCGAATGACGAGCTGTAGGGTTTTAGAGAAACGTTGATTCATTCGAAAATTGTGATGCACTTTAAGAGCAGCCGAGGCCTTTTTCGCCGGAGCGCGGACGTCTGCGTCCGCAAGGTGGTGACTCGCCGGCTAAAACGTTCGCGCTTCGCGCTCAAACGCGGACGAGACGACCGCGCTCCCAGCAAAATGAGGCTTCCTGATTCTGAAACTTGATCACTACCAACCACGCTGCTCGCTTGATTAGTTGACCGATCGCCCGCCGCTCATCCATCCCGCATACCTGCGCTTCTGCGCGTCCGTCGATTGTGTTAGCGGAACAATTTTGTACAGCGCATCAACAGTGCCGCCTAATTTAATATCAAAAGTTCGCAGATCGTCGTTGCGGAATACTGTGATGTGAACTGTTTCGCCCGGACGCTTGGCGGCAATTAATGATTCGAATGTTTCCTTGTTAAGGCGCGCGCCATCAAGCGCGATGATTTTGTCTTTGGCGTTTAATCCCTGGTCGTATGCGGGCGTGCCCTCGCGCACGTCTTTCACATTGATAAAATCGCCGCTGTCTTCAAGGTCAGCGCCGAGAAATCCTTTTAATGGCGAACGAGCTGGGGCATTACTCGGACTGTCTGCCTGCTCCAGACGCAGCCCAACGTCCGCCAAAACTTCATTGTAAGGAAGCTCATCGCGCCCGCGCACATAGCGCTTAAAAAACTCTTCAAAGCCCGAGCCGGCCATCAACTCGCAGGCTTTCTGAAAATCGGCCGGCGTGTAGTTACGGTTCTTTTCATAGAACTCGTGATAAAGATAACGCATCACGTCATCGAGCGACTTCGCATCGTTTGACCGCCGGCGAATCTCCAAATCGAGCAATAGTCCCAACAAGGCGCCTTTGTCGTAATAAGAAATCTGTGAGTTCACCGAATTTTCATCCGGCCGGTATTCCTTAATCCAGGTATTGAAGCTCGCATCTTCGGCGCTCATTGCGAGGCGTCCCGGCGTATTCTGAAAACTCTGGATTCGCCGCGCCAGTTCATCCAGATATTCTTTGTCCGAAGTCAGACCAGCGCGCCGCACCATCAGCGGGGCGTAATAGTCGGTGATGCCCTCCGCGACCCACAGAAGGCGCGTGTAATTCTCCTTCGTGTAGTCGAATGGGCCGAGCGCATCGGGCCGGATGCGCTTCACATTCCAGAGGTGGAAAAACTCGTGGGCGACCAAACTGTAAAAACTTTGCCAACCCCGTTCCGTGCTAAACCGGAAACGCGGAAAGCCGAGCGCGGTTGAGTTCAAATGCTCCAGGCCCCCGCCCGTGTTCGAACGCAGATGCAGGATGAAGGTGTAATCGGCGTAAGGAATGATACCGAACATCTTGGTTTCGGCTTCTACGATTTTCTGGACGTCAGTCTTCATCCGCTGGGCGTCGTAATTACCTTCGCCGTCAATCACGATCCGGTGGAGCTTGCGCTCAACGGTGAAATCGATCTGCTTAAAGTTACTGACCTCGAACGGCGTATCGTAGAGAATATCGAAATTTTCGCCGCGAAAAGTATTCAGCTGACCGGTGACGGCTGGCAATCCGGTGGCAATCTTCCAACCCGCCGGCGCTATTACACGAAGGCTTGAGGCTGCATTAAGACGCCCTTGCGGGTACATCAAAAGCGCCGCATTGTTCCAAAACGCGTGATCAGAATTCAGTTCATTCGTGCGCACCGTTAGCTCGTTGGCATAGACTCGATAAAAGACCCGCCATCGCCGCGCACCGTTGGTCTTAACTCGCCAGGTATTCTTGTCGACCTTGGTCGAATCCAGTGGTGTACCGCGGAAGTCGCTAGCCGCAAAATCCTGCACATTTCGTTCGTATTCGCGAATCAGATACGAGCCCGGTGTCCACACCGGCATAATCAGATCCGTTTCGTTTGACAGGTTGACGTTGGCCGGCAAGCTCATTTGCATCTCGACCTCGAGCAGATGGGTCCAGGGCCGAGGCATCGAAACGGTAAAGGCGATGTCTGACGATCCGGGCGCTTGCGCTTGCATTGATGAAGCGGAGAGCAACCCGACGAGAGCAATTGAAAATATGATCGCGGCAATTGGATTTGTACGCATGATTTCCAAGCCTCCAACAAGGATGCGCCGATGTTACTACGAATGCATGGCCCGTCAGAACTCGGGTCCGTAGCTACTGGATCCATCCTTCAGGGATGATCCTGTCGCAACCCGCCGGCAGGCTGCCGCCCGGGGGCCCTGGTCCGCAAGCGTTTCGGAGACGCACTAGCCCACCGACCCAAAACGGATTTATAGTGGCGTGCAAAATTAACCCCGAAAGGTACGGCGGTCATGCTGCGGAAAATAACATCTACTTTCTCGACCTGGGCCACGGTTCCCCTGCGAGCCGCGCTGGGCATTTCCTTTATCGGACATGGCGCACAAAAAGTATTGGGCTCATTCGGTGGCCCCGGATTTTCTAAATTCGCTTCCTTTCCCGCGCCGCTTTCATTCATGCGCCCCTCGGGCCTTTGGATGGGCGCAGCAGCATTTGCGGAACTGGTGGGCGGAGTACTGGTGTTAATCGGCTTGCTTACCCGAATAGGTGCTTTGCTGATCATTTGTGTAATGCTCACGGTGATAGTGGGTGTGCTGTGGCCGAAGTTTTTTGCGCCGGAAGGAATGGAGTTAGCGCTCGCCTTTCTGGGCATCGCGCTCGCTTTGCTCATTATAGGCGGCGGACAAGCGTCGCTGGATCGCATGATCGCGCGACGATAGGGTCCTGGAGTGCGGTAGCTTGTTACCGCTTCTTAGCCGCAACTTGTCGCGGCAGGCATTAGAGCGGAACACGAAAGCGCTGACAAGTAAGCGCACTCCAAAATTATAAATCATGAAACGCTCGCCACTCCTGGTCATCTTCATCACAGTTTTCATCGATCTGGTTGGGTTCGGAATCGTCATTCCGGTCTTACCCTACTACGCCGAAGGCACAAAATTCGGCGCCACCCCGAGCCAGGTCGGTTTACTGTTCGCCTCTTATTCAATAATGCAGCTCGTCTTTGCGCCCGTGCTGGGGCGTTTGTCGGACAAGCACGGCCGGCGGCCGGTTTTGTTGGCCAGCCTTCTGGGTACGGCTCTGGGTTTTTTGATTCTTGGATTTGCGACGACGCTTTGGATGCTTTTCCTGGGAAGGATCATTGACGGCATCTCCGGCGGCAACATCTCAACCGCGCAAGCCTACATCGCGGACGTCACTACGAAAGAAGATCGGGCGAAGGGGATGGGACTGATCGGCGCCGCCTTTGGTCTCGGCTTCGTGTTTGGCCCGGCGATTGGCGGCATCTTGAGTCGTTGGGGAATCAACGTGCCGTTTCTGTTTGCGGGCGCGCTGGCGCTGGCCAACGCGGTCCTGCTTTTCTTTGCCTTGCCTGAGACGGTCACGCCCGATCATCCGGCGCGTGTCTCAGCCGCGAGCGGCCGCGGCTTTGATCAAGTGATCATCGCCTTACGCAAACCCGCGCTCGCTTCGGTACTGACGATTCACTTCCTGGGGATCGTGGCGTTCTCGATCATGACCGCATCGTTTTCGTTGTTCATGATGTTCCGGCTCGGCTACGACGCATTTCATAACGGGTGGATCTTTGCGTTTGTCGGTGTGATCTCGGCGATTGTTCAAGGTGGATTGATCGGCAGGCTGGTTAAAAAATTCGGCGAGCCGTCGCTGGTTATCGCAGGTGCGTTATTGTTTACCGCGAGCCTGTTTGTTGTGCCCTTTGTGCGATCAAACACGGGACTGGCAACTGTGCTGGTAATCGCGGCAGTTACCTCGATTGGCCAGGCATTGACGGCGCCGACGCTCGGCAGTCTGGCCTCAAAGAGCGCGAGTGCGGCTGAGCAGGGAAGCGTCCTGGGCGTGATGCAATCGGTCGCCAGTCTCGCGCGCGCGGTGGGTCCGACGCTGGCGGCCGTGTTGATTTACAGTGCGGTGGCGCACGTGGGCTTCGATGGTCACCCGCAAAAGATGAGCGACTTCTCACTGTTGCGAACCTTCTGGACCGCCGCGGCGATTCAATTCGCTGGCCTTCTTTTGGCGATCTATTTCGCTCGCGCGTATGCAAGCAAGTATGCGGCCAGTGAGATGGCTGAGGCGGGTTGAACGCCTGTCACGTCTTGCGCCGATACGACGGCGAACCAAATCGCCGGTGTTACAAGAACGCTGAGCCGCACTGCTTAAATTTCTTCTCGTCGATCCGTGTACCGCGCTTGTTCGCCATCATGGACCAAAACGATTTCTGTATTCACTCGAGTTGAGAAACGCTTTGATCATTTCCGCGCCAATATAGTCGCCGTTGAATTGATTAAGTTTATTGAGCCAGAAGTTATAGCCCCCAAAGTTCAACGTCGGTTCCGGGGCCGCATCCGGGTTCCGTCTCAAGTAACCAAAATACTGCATCAACACGAACGCGCGATTGAATTCACGCTGTTGCAGCACAGCGTTTTCGGCCACTTTCTTCAGCACATCCGCCCGTAGCGCAGGATCCGACGAGTTTTGAGACAACTCTGAGATAAGCGCCGATCGTTCGCTATCCGAAAGCACCTTGCCGGCATTTGCATTCAACGTATCTACGAAAGCCGTCGGGCTTATGATCCCCGGATAACGCGCCAGAAATCCCGGCCGCTGCACAAACTCGAGCGCAAATGCGTTCTTATTGGCATCGATCTGCGCCTGCCAGTTCCCGACGCCGACAATGATGCCGCCACTAATTTCCTGGGTGTCGCTCATGAAGTTGGTGAACCTGATCGGCGCTGGCACGGTGGGCGGGCCGATATCCCCGAACCCGGCTTTGTATACCCGCTCGACGAAGTAGCCGGTGTTCTGGAATTCAATCGACAGGAAGAATGCTGCCGAGGTATTGATGCGTTGAATCTCGATGCACTGGGCTACGCTTTGTCCGGCCGGCCGTCGCGCCGAATCGTTGCATTTGTCGATGTTGTCTCTCCAGAACGTCAGACCGGCTGGATCCGCTTCGCGGTTCAGGAAATCGTGATAGTGCTGGCGGACGAACGTGTCAGTGACATCGATCGGATTCGTGGTTGGTTCCGTAACGTCATCGGCGATGGTCAGCGTCGTCGTCGCGGTCGTGGCTCCGGGAGTCGAGAATCCAGCGCCGGAGCCGGTCAGGTTCGATAACGTGAGCGTTAGGCTTTCTGAACCTTCGACGAAGTTGTCCTGGTTGATCAAAACGGTGAACGTCTTGGATGCACCGTCACCCGCCGCCCAGCGCAGTGTGCCCAAAGCGGTAGTGAAGTCGCAGCGCGGTGAAGCGACCCCGTTCGCCGTCGAACACGGCAACACTGTGGCAGCGCTGCTGTCATCGGGCGTCGCATAGTCTACCGTCACCGCCTGCGAAGGATCCCCTACTCTTTGCACGGTGATCGTGGTCGATCCTGAGTTCTCGGTGGTGTTATAGCTCGCGCTGCTGAATCGAATTATCGACCCCACCTGTTGACCACCGGCCAGGGTGCCTAAGCTGGCCGCGAAATTACTATCGCCACTGTAATCAGCCGTGATCGTGTGCACGCCCGGCGTCAGCGTGCTGGTCGAGAATGTAACCACAGCGCTGCTGTTGATTGTCTGCGCTGAACCGAGGTTCGTGCCGCCGTCTTTGAACTGCACCGTGCCCGTTGGTGTTCCGGCTGTTGATGTCACGGTCGCAGTGAAGGTAACGTTCTGACCAGAGTTCGACGGATTCGGAGTCGCTGAACCCGTAGTAGTTGTCGCCGCCTTCGCGATCGTGAAACTTTGCTGAACATCCGTCGCTGCGTTGTATGTGCCGCTGCCGGCCTGTGAAGCCGTGAGCGTGCAATTGCCTGCTCCGGTGATATGAACGGTTGCGGGAGCCGGAGTCGTGACGGTGCAATTGCCCGTGGCCGCGAGACTGACCGCCAAGCCTGACGACGCAGTGGGCGAAACGCTGAAGTCAGCATCACCGAAAATCTTGTTGGGAATTGATCCAAACGTGATTGTCTGGTTCAGCTTATTGTTGGTTAGCGCGAAGCTTGCCGTGGGCACAGTCGCGCCAATACTCGCGACCACATTGTACGAACCGCCGGTCGCGTTTGCAGTGAATGTTGGCGCGGTCGCCAGGCCGCTGCCATTGATATTGGTGTTAACGGTCGTGACGCTTCCTGGAAAAGTGCCGCTTGGTCCGTTTGACGGGGCAGTAAATGTCACCACGCCACCGCTCACAGGTTCATTAAAAGCGCTGCTGACCGTGGCCACAAACGGCTGGCCAAATGCGGTCAGAACCGGCGTGCTCTGTGGTGTGCCGCCGGTTGCGACGATCGTAAAGCCGCGCGATTCGAATGCGCCAATGTCTACAATACCGTTAACGATTCTGTCGAAGCCGCGCTGATCCGTAAACGGAGGCCCATTAAATGGCGGACTCGTAATGAGGGCATTGTAGCCGGCGTCGAGTGCCGGACTGGCCGGCAATAGCGCTATTGTCTGCGTTGGGCCACCATTGAACGCGAGCGGGCCAAGAAGCACGTTCGCCACCCCCACTTTGTTATTGTTCACTCCGTTCATTAGTCCGCCGCCATCAGTGCTCGTGCCGATCAGGTTGAAAGAGCTGGCTGGTTCAACGGTTCCTGCGATGTCGTGTGGACCACCTGCGTCGAGATTCCCGGCCACGATGGTGTTGTCTATTCGCGTAATGGCGGTGCCGCCCGAGGTGCTATTACGGATGCCACCGCCGTTCGTGTTACCGGCTATTGTGCTGTTGATGGTCGTCGTTGTCGCGGTCATACCGCTGCCGGCGGTGTCGTTCGCAATGCCACCCCCGAATGCGGACGAGTTGCCGCTAATAGTGCTGTTGATGACGGTCAATATGGCTGTGGCGCCGCTTTGTTGCGCGAAGTTGCGAACGCCACCTCCGGACGAAGCCGATGACGTATTCCCATTGATTGTGCTATTCGTAATCGTGGCGGTAGCGGTTCCGTTTGTTGCTAGATTGGCAACCCCGCTCTGAGCGTTGCCGCTAATGGTGCTACTGTCGAGGTTCAGAGTCCCATCACCGTTCAGAATCCCACCCCCAAGGAATTCGAGGCCGTTGGAGATCGTCAGGCCAGATATGTTAACGGTTTTACCTGCATTGATGGAGAAGATCCGGAAGTTTAGCGTTCCGCCGGCCGTGCTGCGTTGGACTGTTAATGTGTTTGCGCCTGGGCCATTGATTGTCAGATTCTTGTTAATATTTAACTCGCCGGTCGTCAGCGTGATTGGGCTGACGACTTGGGTCATATCGAATCCAATCGTCGTGCCATCGCAGGCATCGGCGATTGCCTGTCGCAAACTACCTGGACCACCGTCCGCGTTTGTGGTGACGATCTGATCGGTCAAACAACTCGCAACGTTTGTCACTGCCGATCCGGTATTGTTCTCAGAATTGGGATCCGCGTCGCTCGTAACTGTGACTTGATTGGTGTATTGCGTTCCATCCGCGGTGCCGCTCGGCACATGACCCACAAAATTGAAAGTGCTGGTACTGTTGGCTGGCAGATTCGCAATCGAGCAGGACGCAGTGGTGCCGGGCGAGCCGCAATTCCAGGACGGCCCGGAATTTTGGTTAAAAGACACGAAGGTCATCGGAGACGACGGCACACCGGCCGGCAATGTGTCGGTGAAGCCAACATTACTGGCGGGGTTCGTGCTCGGGTTAATAACGGTGATAGTAAAGGTCGCGTTTGTGTCCGCCTTAACTTGCAGTGGGCCGCTCTTAGTTATGCTGAGATCGGCATTGTTACTGGGAAGTTGCGTGACGGCAGTCGATTGATTGTTCTCTTCATTAACGTCGTCTGGGCTGCCGACGGTCGCAATGTTAGTGATAAACGTGCCCGGTGCAGTCCCCGAATTAATGTGTACAATTAGAATAAAGATATCGTTGCTTCCGGCAGCAACAAGTGAATTCATGCAATTAATCGCGCCATTAGTCCCGACGCTGGGAGAGGTACAAGCCCAGTCCGCAGGCTTTGAAAGCGAGACGAATGTGGTGTCCGCTGGCAAGTTATCGCTCAGCGTCGCGCTGCTGATGTCATCTGCGCCAGCGTTGGAAACCGTGATGGTGTAAGAGATATTCGTATTCGCCGAAGCAGTGTCGGGACCAGTCTTGGTAACCGAGATGTCCCCATCCTGAAAAAACGGCCGCAGCTTTGCTGCCGCGCCCGCCGCAAAAACCAAAGCGACGAATGTAAGTACAATGACAAAATACAGCGGACGTGCCGCCGTATTACTACGCGCCTGGCGCGTTTGGGGGATCGAAGATTTCACCATTACTCCTGTTCGGGCGCTTTTAGCGGCTCAAGAATGGCATACCTTTTTTGTTGATGTAGGGATCTTGGCAGTTGGATGTGTCAATACTGCCGGGCACCTGGAACGATTTGGTAGACGGCTCGCGTGAACCAAGCCGTGGTTTGAGTGGAGCTATTAATCCAGTTCACCTTTAGGTATTACGTAATTTTTTGCGAAAATTAGTTCGGCAGCGGCGATTCATCGAAGGATAAAAATAGCACAGATTGCCGGCACGCGCGCTGATTATTTGAGAAACGCTTTCAACTCGTAAGCGGTCGGCAACGCTGTTCGCCCGCCGAGACTGCGGCACTTCAAAGCAGCTACGGCATTGCCGGACTTCATACACAATTCCAGATCCGAATCGCACAGCATTCCGTAAATGAATCCCGCATGAAAGGCATCGCCGGCGCCGGTCGTATCGCGACAACCGCCCGGTACTTCGAAGGCCGGTGATTCGATAAACTCGCCCTGGCTTAAGACGATCGCGCCGCCGGCACCGAGCGTTGCCCCCACAATCGCGCAGCCGTACTGCGCTTTAATTTCGATCAACGAAGCGCGCATGTCAGTAATGCCCGTTAATCGATACGGAAATTCTGAAGAGCTTATGAGCACGTCAATCTGAGGCAGCAAATCAGGCAGTCCTTCATAGATGTTGTCGATGTCGGCACTGACAATCGTTCCTGCATTTCGAGCGGCGCGCGCCATTGCCGCACAGGCCGGAGGATCATGCGCGTCGAGGTGCAACACGCGACCACGCGAGGCGAGTTCAAGCGGTGGTTCATCAGGCCCGTAGGAAAGTCGTTCGTCTCGATCCCAAATCACTGTCCGCTCGCCGGATTGCGCGTCAATGATGATGAAAGCGACTTGATTGTCGGCGCCCGCCATCGTTTCCGCATAATCCAGATTCACACCGTCGGATTTCAGCGAATACAAGCCAAAACGTCCGGCTTCATCTGAACCGAAGCGTCCGGCGTATGCCGTCTTGCAGCCGAGCCGCTGCAGCCCGACCATAGCCGTGGCCGTTTGGCCCCCCGCCGCCTTTTCGCAATCGGTGAAACGGACCTTCGTGTCGAACCTGGGATATTCTGGCACAACGATCAGATGATCGACCGCGTTAAGGCCAAAGCCCACGGCGTCGAAATCTTTTTCCTCAATGAGTGAAAATGGCAAACGCATTTGCGCCACTTAGATTACCTCAACGGTTTGGAGGGGTGCTTGCGCCCGCTGAGTTGATGAGCCAGCGACTGGGCGGTGGCAAGCCACCTTCCCGACCATGAGGTTTCAGACTTGAACTATACAAGGCTAAAATGAACTCTTACTAAGTGAACACCGTGACGCTCGACGAGAGACTTAAAGAAATTCCGCGCGCGCCCGGCGTCTATCTTCATAAGGACGCCGGCGGCAAAATCATTTATATCGGCAAGGCCAAAAACCTGCGTAATCGCGTGCGTTCTTATTTTCAAGCAGGCCGGACCGGTGAATTCAGTTACGGAATCAAGACCGAAGAGCTGGTCCGCCAAATCGCTGATGTAGAATTCATCGTTACCGACAACGAGGCGGAAGCATTCATCCTTGAAGCATCACTCGTCAAGAAACATCAGCCGTATTTTAATTACAAGCTAAAGGACGACAAGTCTTATCCACATCTGAAGCTCACCGTCAACGAGCCGTTTCCGAAATGCGTGATCACCCGCCGGATTCAAAATGATGGCGCGCTCTATTTCGGTCCGTTCCTGCCGGCGGCGATGGCGCGCCGCACGATTGATTTAATAAACCGGACTTTCCAGTTGCGCACCTGCGATATCGAGATCGACGGGCAAGCGCCGCGGCCTTGCCTGGAGTATCACATCAAACGTTGCCTTGGCCCGTGCGTCAAGGGTCTGTGCACGCCGGAAGAATATCAGGAAGCTGTACGCGACGTGCGCATGCTGCTCGAGGGTCGAAATACGGAACTGGCCGGCATTTTGGAAGGGCGGATGCTGCACGCTTCGGAAGGGATGCGCTATGAGCTGGCGGCCAAGTATCGGGATCTGCGTAAGACGGTAATCAAGCTTTCAGAGCAGCAGAAAATGGCGACAACCTCAGAGAGCGACATTGATATCTTTGGCTACTATCGGGAAGGTGAACGGCTGGCGCTGCAGCTGTTCACTATGCGGGAAGGTGACATCGTCGGCCGTCGCGAATTTTTTTGGGAAGACTTACCCAAAGATGATTTCAATCCGGCGAATTTTCTTAGCGAAGTTCTAATGCAGTACTACAGCAGCTCAGATGGCGGCGCGACAGTACCCGCCGCGGATCTGCAAACGCGGGAAGTGCGCACTTCATTTCTGCCGCGGGAAATCCACGTGCCGATCGATTTTGACGATCGCGAGCTGCTGGAAAAGGTCCTCAGCGAGCGAAGAGGGCGGCGGGTGCACATCCTTGCGCCGCAGCGCGGTGAGAAGCGCGACATGATCGATCTGGTTGAAAAGAATGCGAAGCTCGCTTTCGAACAGCGCTTCAGAGTGTTGAAGCCGGACATGAAACGCGTGCTCGAAGAGATGCAGGAGACGCTCGAACTGCCGCGGTTGCCCGCGCGTATTGAGTCATTCGACGTATCGCATATTCAGGGCGCCGAGAATGTGGCGGGCATGGTCGTGTGCGAGAACGGCAAAATGAATCGCAACGAGTACCGCAAGTTCAAAATTCGCTGGGTTGAAGGCGCGAACGATTTTGCTTCGATGCATGAAGCCGTGCTGCGCCGTTATCGCCGCGTGCGGGATGAAGAAAAAGCTTTGCCGGACCTGATCATGATCGACGGCGGCAAATCGCAGCTCAACGCCGCGGCTGAAGCTATGCGGATGCTCGATCTGGAAGCGGTGCCGATGATTGGCGTGGTCAAGCCGCCGCTGCATCACAATCAGGTTGCGTACCTGCTCGTCAAAGGCCGTGAAGACGAACCGGTTTATCTGGATTCGCATTCGCAGATGCTGCGATTGATCCAGATGATTCGCGATGAGACGCATCGTTATGCCGTTACATATCACCGCAAGCGGCGCGAGCTGCGCGATTTCACCTCGGAACTATCCGCGATTCCGGGCGTCGGAGAAAAAAGAAAAACGCGGCTGCTGCGCCACTTCGGATCGATTCACAAGATCGCCGAAGCGAGCATCGAAGAACTCGCGCCGTTCGTGGGCCGCAAAACGGCGACCGAGATCGTCGATCACTTCGCGCGCCAGCGCGCCTTGGCCGAGGGCGCGAACGCGGCTTAATCGAGGAGCACAGTAAATGCTAAATGAACTTGTACATTTACCTCGGCACATCTTCATCTCTTATGCCAAACAAGATAGAGCGTTCGCCGACCAATTGGCTTCAAGGCCAAGACACGATGGTTTTCAAGCGTGGATCGAAGGTTTCGAATATAGAGTGAGCGCATTCCACGAGGGCGCGGGCGGCAAAAACGCGCAGAGCGAATACATGGAGGTCCCGATGGGAGTGGATCAGCCTTTGCGGCTGGTACTGTCTGTCCAGTTCCGCAATTAGTCTCCTTAATGAAGGCCCCAGGACGACGCTGGTATGGAACGATCGAAAAGCTTCACGATCGAGGAACGGGTGCGGTGGGGCGACGTTGACGCCGCACGAATTATTTTTTACGGCTCGTATATTCGCTTTTTTGAGATAGCTGAGACCGAGTTGTTCCGATCCGCCGGCATGCCGTATGGCAAGGTCTTCGATGAACTGCAGATCTGGCTGCCGCGCGTGCATCTCGAGTGCGATTTTCATCGCGCCCCGCAGCTCGACGACCTGCTCAGTGTCAACGTGCACGTGAGTAAGATCGGGAAAACTTCTTTGCGCCTGAATTTCGAAGTGCGTCGCAAGACTGAAGACGGCACGGTTGAGATGGATCTAATGGCCACAGCGCACTTCGTGCTGGTGTCAACCGATCGAATAAATCTGAAACCAGTTCCCATTCCCGCCGCCTTGCGCAACGCGCTGGCGCCTTACACGGAATGAGACAGAGGCTACCGGGCTGCGACAGTGATGCAAAAGCAGTGAATGCATGTCCAGGGTAATCACCTGGCCGGCAGTCCCTCGATCAGATGGTCCACAGCCAGCCATAGCGCCCAGGCGTGATGATAGAAGGCGAGCGGAAAGCTAACTCCGACTAAGAAGAGGATCGTCAGCATCATGCGGTCACTGAAATTCGTGAACAGCAGACAAGCAAAATAAGCGAGGAGTATAAAGCCTTCGGTCGCGATCACATTCGCCATGATCGCCCCGACAAAAAAACCTTCTTCCCGTTTAAAGATGACTCCGCACGAATCGCAGGAATGTTTTAGATTGAAAAGTCTCTGCACGATCGATGCGCGACCGCAAACGGGGCACTGCAACTTAAGACAGCGTCCCAGCGTGAGAATGACGGTGCGTGGGTCTCGCTTCATAATTATTGATTGAGACGTTCTCAAGACGGCCCGCTTCCCGGTTTAATATTCTCATCCGTAGAACTCAGCAATGCAGTTAGCCAGTGTGCATTTGGTTGAGGTTGGCAACCTAAAATTCATCGCTTGCCGGCTCGTTGTTAACTCTTTTCCATTGCTTTCCACTTGTGATGAGCTGCGGCGCGGAAGTGATCCATGCTCGCGACTGGTTGCAAAAATCCTGGGCCCGCAACTCCTTCAACTTTTCGAATAATTAAAACCTCGGTCGGCGTACGACCTGAATGATATCGAACGACAGTGGTCCTCACCAGTTAGGTGTCGGTGACATTGCGCAGCGCGGCGCAGCATCAAGAACAGTCTTGAGAAAATAGGGGGAGGCGATTACTATGCGCACTTACTGACGGTCTCGACCGAAAACATCGAAAGCTGGTAAACCAAAATGAAGCGCACAAGCCTGGTTTTGTTACTGCTGGTATGTGCCGTGCCGGGCTGCAAGTTCGGCGAACGCGGCATCGACGGTTCCGGGGTCCGCAAGACGGAAAAGCGGGACCTGAAATCCTTCAACGCGATCGACACGACCGGCGCGTTTGAGGTCGATGCGACTTGTCAGAAACCCGCGAGTTTTGAAATCGAAGGCGATGACAACATCCTGCCACTAATCAAAACTGAGGTGCGCGATGGCATTCTGTTCGTGAGTGCGAACCAGCAATACCATTCGGCAAAACCCGTCACGCTTCGCATAACGCTTTCCGATCTCAACAACGTTTCGAGTCACGGCGCCGGCCAGATCAAGATTGCCGACGCTAACAGCACCGATCTAAGAATCGAATCGACGGGCGCAGCTTCAGTCGTTGCCGAGGGCACGGCGCGAAGTGTGTCGATTTCGTCTACCGGCGCCGGCGAGATAGATACGACCAGGCTGCGCGCCGAGAAAGCGAAAGTCGACGTCACCGGAGCCGCTACCGTCGATGTTTTTGCAAGTGACCAACTGGATGTCACTGTCGCCGGCGCGAGCAGTGTTACCTATACGGGCCACCCCAAAGTCGTAAACAAACACGTGAGCGGCATCGGCAGCGTGAGTGAGAAGGAGCAATGATTCGCAAATCGATCCATTTATCATTTACGCATTGAATCAACGAAACGAATGAACCAATGTCCAATCCGTATCACGTAAGCTCCCAGGCATCTTAAGTTTCACAGATTCGGCCGGATACAAACATCGCGCTCAATGGCGGAGCTTCGGTCTGCCGGATAACGACGTCCTTGAAAAGGAAGATTAATGAAATCGTTTTCTATTGTCTGCGCTAGTCTGCTGTTTGCTTTTACCGCGCACGCTCAGCAACTGCTCAAGCTCAAACCCACACCCACGACCGTCTCCTGGGGTTATTACGACGCTGCGACGCCACCGGTGATGCGCCTAAAATCCGGCGATACGGTTGAGATACAGACCCTCATTACCTCGAGTCCGACCCGTCTGGAAGGGGCGGGGGTGAAGCCTGAAGAGGTCGAGCAATCCCTGCGCGACATCTACAAAGAAGTCACGAACAAGGGACCGGGGGGTCATATTCTCACGGGCCCGATTTTTATCGAAGGGGCTGAACCGGGTGACGTGCTCGAAGTCAGAATCAAACAGATTAAACTCGCGATCCCCTACGCCTACAACGCCTTCGGTCCGCGCACGGGCACTATCCCGGAAGATTTTCCTTACGCGAAGATGCGCATCATTCCGCTCGATGCGAAACGCATGGTTGCGCACTTTGCCGATGGCATCGACATTCCGCTGCGTCCATTCTTTGGGAGCATCGGCGTGGCGCCCCCACCGGCCGCGGGACGTATCAATAGTGCGCCTCCGGGAATTCACGCGGGCAATCTCGATAACAAAGAACTAGTCGCCGGCGCGACGCTCTACATTCCGATTCATGCAAAGGGCGCGCTGTTTCTCGCCGGAGACGGCCATGCCGGCCAGGGCAACGGCGAGGTCGACATTACTGCGATGGAGACTTCCCTGATCGGGACTTTTCAATTGATCGTCCGCAAGGATATGCACTTGAATTGGCCGCGGGCCGAAACGCCGACGCATTATATCGCGATGGGTATCAACGAAGATCTGAGGGAAGCGGCCAAGCTCGCCGTGCGCGAAATGATCGACTTTCTCGTCACTGAGAAACATTTGACGCGCGACGATGCTTATCAACTAGCAAGCGTAGCCGCCGACTTTGACATCACCCAACTGGTGGATGGCACGAAAGGCGTGCATGCAATGATTCCAAAGGCAATCTTTGTAAACCAGAACAGCAACGCTGATTCGATTACGTTGGAACGAACGGTCTGCTTTGGTACTTGTCCGGCTTACAAAGTCACAATTGCCCGCGATGGAACTGTCACTTTTGATGGACGCCGATTCACCAAAACTAAAGGGCTTGCGACCGGGCACATCAAGGCGGATGATTTTCGCAAGCTCATGAAGGAGTTTGAAAAGATCGACTATTTTTCTTTGCCCGACGCTTACACGCCGGGGACCGCGCAATGTCCGCGAGTGGTTACGGATTTGCCCTCAGCGAATACTTCGATTCATCTAAACGGAAAGATGAAAAGCGTTGAACATTATTATGGCTGCGGAAACGCGCAGGCGCTGGCGAAGCTGACCGCCCTGGAAACCAGAATCGATGAGGTCGCGGGAACGCAGAAGTGGATCAAATAGACCATGCCTTTATTAACTGACATCGAAGTTCGCGTGCTTGGCTCGCTGATTGAAAAACAGATCACGACGCCGGAGTATTATCCGCTGACAATGAACGCGCTGACCGTGGCCTGCAATCAAAAGAATAATCGCCATCCAGTGACGGCCTTTTCGGAAACCGAAGTCGAAGAAGCACTCTACAGTTTGCGCGAAAAAAATCTGGCGTATGTCTTTCACGGCAGCACGAGCCGTGTCCCGAAATACAAACACGTCGCGCCAGAGGTCCTTCACCTGACGCCGCCTGAGTTAGCGGCGATGTGCGTGCTGATGTTGAGCGGGCCGCAGACCGTCGGTGAGATTCGTACGCGAGGCTACCGGCTCTACGAGTTTTCTGGCCTGGAAGAGGTCGAGGAAACGCTGCGCTTGCTCGCTGCGAAAGACGGCGAGCCGATGGTGATGAAGCTTCCGCGCCAGGCGGGGCAGAAAGAAGCGCGGTTTGCGCAGCTGCTGTCTGGAAAGCCGAACATTGAGGCCGGCGAAGCTTCGGCGCCGGAAAAAATACCGCGCCGAACAACCGATGGCGATCGATTTTCCAAACTGGAAGCGCAGGTGCAGGACCTGACAGGGCAAGTCGAAAATCTGTCCTCGCAGTTCGCGGAATTCAAGAAACAGTTCGAATAGGCCTGAAATCAATCATGAGTTGCATTCACAAAGATGCCAGGTGGTAGTATTCTCCCACCTTATCTTAGTTATTTTCAGCGATGAGTTCATCTGACGCTCAACGAGTCTTCCTCCACTATCGCATCGTCGAAAAGATCGGTAGCGGCGGGATGGGAGAAGTCTTCAAGGCCGAAGACACAAAACTTGGCCGCACTGTCGCGCTTAAGGTCTTACCGGCCACCGCGAACGACGATGCCACCGCCAAGCGTCGCTTTCTGAAAGAAGCGCAAGCCGCGTCAGCCCTAAATCACCCAAACATCGTCACGATTCACGCGATTGAAGAAGCCGGCGGCGTCGACTTCATCGTAATGGAATTCATCGAAGGGCAGACGCTCAAAGCGATGATTGAACACGGGGGGGCGCTGCCCCTGGCGAACCTGCTCGAAATTGGAATTCAAGTCGCGGATGCGCTGGGGGCCGCACATGAAATAGGACTGGTCCATCGCGACGTCAAAGCCGCGAACATCATCGTCAGCGAGCGCGGACGCGCCAAGGTACTGGATTTTGGTTTGGCCAAGATCGTGCGCACCATCGCCGGCGGTGTGGACGGAGAAGCACTGACACTGATGAACCTGACCGGTGAAGGGACAGTGCTCGGTACTGCGTTCTATATGTCACCCGAGCAGACGCGCGGGGAAACTCTCGACGCGCGCTCAGATATCTTTTCGCTGGGCTGCGTGCTCTATGAAGCTGCCACTCGCTCTCTGCCCTTTAATGGGCCGAGCATACTCTCAGTAATGCACGCCATCGCCACCACCGACCCGCGGCCGCCCAGCCTTGTTCGGCCAGGACTGCCGCGGCAATTTGATCTGATCGTCGAGCGGTCGCTGGCGAAAGATAAAGAGCGGCGCTATGCGTCCGTAGAGGAGATGGGCGAGGCATTAAGGAACCTGCGCGCCTCGCTGACGGGCCAGTGGGCCGGCGCACCGATTATCTATGACAAGGATTTAATCCAGTCGGCGGCGAACGCTTTCGTGGGTCGCGACGCGGAGCTAAAGAAGCTGGAAGAAATTGTGGAGCAGGCTGTTGCCGGCGCCGGCCGGGTTGTTTTCATTACTGGCGAGCCCGGTATCGGCAAAACCTCTCTCTCTGATGAGTTCCTGCGACGCGCGCGTTCACGTTATCCGGGGGTCCTTGTTTCGCGCGGCCGATGCGTCGAGCAATACGGCACGGGTGAAGCATATTTGCCTTTTCTCGACGCGGTAGGAGCGCTGCTCGATGGACCAGGCAGCGAGCGCCTCGCCTCCGTCATGCGGACCTATGCGCCCACCTGGTGTACGCAATTACCGGCGGCATTTGCCTCAACCGGCGCGGTGGAACGTTTGCAGCAAGAGACAATTGGCGCCACCAAAGACCGGATGATGCGCGAGATGGGCGATGCTTTGAGCAACTTTGCGACAATCACACCCGTCGTGTTGCTCCTTGAGGATCTGCACTGGGCTGATCCGTCAAGCGTCGATCTGCTGCGGCATCTTTCTCAGCGGATTACGAACCAGCGGCTGCTGATTGCCGGCACGTTTCGTCCCGAAGACATTGAACGCACCAATCACCCGTTGAAAAGCTATAAGGCTGAGATGCAAAGCCACCGGCTGTGTGAGGAAGTCGCGCTCAGCTCGCTCGCCCGCGATCACATTGCCGACTACTTGAATGCCACTTTCACGCCGAATGATTTTCCCCGGGAGCTGGCTACGCTGATTCACGATAAGACCGAAGGACATCCGTTGTTCGCAATTAATCTGCTCCAATACCTCAGCGAGCACGGGGATATCGACCGGACCAACGCCCACTGGTCTTTAATGCGCCCCCTGGCGGAATTGGATCTGGAAGCTCCGGAAAGCGTGCGCAGCATGATCAGCAAAAAGATTGACGGGCTTGGGGCCGAGCAGCGCCGCACGTTGCAATACGCCAGCGTAGAGGGGACCGAATTCTTATCGACCGTCGTTGCCGCCCTGCTCGACGTTGATGAAGTCGATCTGGAAGAACAGCTCGCTGATCTACAGAAAACTCACCGCCTGATCGAGGTGCGCGGCGAAGAGGATTTGCCTGACGGAAGTCTGGCGACGCGCTATCGCTTTTCGCATGCGCTCTATCAAAATTTTCTTTATGCCGACCTGGTGGCGAAACGTCGCGTCATGCTTCACCGGCAAGCTGGTGAGCAACTGCTGAAGCTCTATGGCCACCGGGCGCCGCAGCTGGCTACCCAGCTGGCTTTGCATTTCGAGCGTGGCCGGAATTTCCCACGCGCGATCGAATATCTGATTCAAGCGGGCGACAACGCTACCACCCTCTACGCCAATGCTGAGGCGGCTGAACACTATACGCGAGCGTTGAGCCTTGTCGACAGGCTTTCGGAAGCAGAGAGAACTGACCCGTTTGTTACACTTTATCAAAAGCGTGGAGCGGTGAATTTCGCTTTGAGCCGCTTTTCGGAATCTGTCGACGATTACACAAGCCTGCTCAAATACCAGGAGTCCCTGGGCTCGCCCGAGAAACAGACAGTGGCGCTTAACGCGTTGTCGCTGACCCTATTCTTCTCTCATCGACTTGAAGAATTGGAATTGCGCGCCAACGAAGCAGTTGCCGCTGCGAAACGCGCGGGCAGCGAGGAGCTGCGGCTGCAGACGCTGGCCCTCATGTCGCTTAAGCATTTGTGTTATGGCGAACTTGATTTAGCCAGGCCCATACAAACGGAATTGATCGAGACCTCACGATCACTAAATCAGAAGGGGCCGCTGGCATCCGGGCTAATTTGGCGGGGGGCTCTCTACTTCTTTCAAACAGATTATCGTCACGCGATTGACCTTGAAATTGAAGGACGGCAACTCGCTTCTGAATTACGTGATGGATTTTTGCTTCTGTGCTCGCTATTTTTTCTGGGTCTGTCGAAGGCCAATCTCGGTCAAATGTCTGAGGCCCTGGCCCTTTTGGACGAGGCCATCCGCATGGCCCGCCGCAACGGCGATATGTTCTGGCAACCGCGCATTCCTAACTGCATCGGCTGGATTCATCGTGAGCTTCAGGATTTTGCGGGTGCTTTTAAGTTTGACCAGGAAGGAGTAGAGGTTGGGCACCAGCACCATGTGCTGGAAGCGGAAGCTAACTCGCTGATCAATTTGGGAATCGATCACACCCATGCCGGAAATATTGAAGCGACCAGCGCAGCTTTTCACCAGGTGCGCGACATCTTTCAGCGTGATGCCTGGTTTCGCTGGCGCTACAACATCCGACTGCAGGCGGCCATGGCTGAACACTGTCTGCGGCAGGGCGAAACAGTGAAAGCGCGCGAAACTGCCCATGCATTGCTGGAAACGGCCGTCAAATACGAAGTTCACAAATACATTGCCGTGGCCCACAACCTGATGGCCGAAATCGCGATCGCTGAAGGTGATACGGCGGCTGCAGAGACTGAATTTCGAGCGGCACTGGATGAGTTTGAGCAACATCCTGTACCTGTGATCGAATGGAAAATCTACGCCAACGTGGGACGTTTGCGGTCCACGCAAGGAGACTCCGCGGGCGCGCGGGAAGCATTTGGGCACGCGGCGACGATCGTTAATAAAATCGCTGCCAGCGTGACGGACGAGACGTTGCGAAAAACTTTTCTTGAGTCCGCGGCAGTGGCAGAAATCGTTGATAACGGCGGCGGCTGAAGCCATTTGCGGCTGCGGCAATACGAGCAACTTCAGCAATCGTCAACGCGCTCGCCAGGGCGGGTGGAACTCGCCTCAACTACGTCGTATCATTTCCTCGATGTCCACATCGCTTAGAGATTCCTACAACCGCGCCATCCGCGATTTGCGCGTGTCGCTGACAGACCGCTGCAATTTTCGGTGCTTCTATTGCCTCCCGCACGGCGAGCCGCCAATCGCACCTAAAGAACAGATGCTGTCGTACGAAGAGATCGAGTATGTGTGCGAAATCTTCGTGGAATTA
Organism: Pyrinomonadaceae bacterium; assembly: GCA_046262835.1. Classification (GTDB taxonomy): domain Bacteria; phylum Acidobacteriota; class Blastocatellia; order Pyrinomonadales; family Pyrinomonadaceae; genus UBA11740. Next base: position 10,652 of record JBHELZ010000042.1, on the reverse strand, counting down.
GGAATTGAAAAGATTCGGCTGACTGGCGGCGAGCCGATGATGCGTCAGGACATCGAAACAATCATCACCAAACTGGCGCAGCTGAAACCTAAGGGTCTCCAGGATTTGGCGCTGACGACCAACGGATACTTTCTTCCGGGTCGGGCTGCCGGTTTGAAAGCGGCGGGACTTGATCGCATCACGATTAGTCTCGACAGTTTGAAGCGCGATGTTTTGAAGCAGATGACCGGCGTCGATGTACTGGATCGCGTGCTCGCGGGAATTCAGGCTGCTAAAGCCGCCGGCCTGCAACCAATTAAAATTAACGCCGTCATTGTGCGCGGTCACAACGAGGATGAAGTAGCCGATTTTGCCGCCTTCGCCCGTGCGCACGACGTGCAGATGCGCTTCATCGAATTCATGCCGCTTGATTCCGGCCACGAATGGTTGCTTAACAATGTTGTTTCAGGTCGCGAGATCCGCGCTGCGATCGAAGAAAGATTTCCGCTGGCGCCGCTGGATGTTTTTCGCGGCTCGCAGACCTCCTCGCGATACCGGTTTGTCGACGGCGCGCCGGGCGAGATTGGCATTATTGCCCCGGTTACTGAGCCTTTCTGCGGAGCTTGTTCACGTATTAGGTTAACTGCCGATGGCCAGATTCGCACTTGTCTTTTCTCGACCGTGGAACATTCGCTGCGCGACGTAGTGCGTGACGGGGCTTTACGCGCAGAAATCATCGACTTCATTGAATCAGTGGTGAGTAAGAAAGAGGCACGCCACTACATCAATGATCCAGGCTTTGTCGCCCCGTCGCGGTCGATGAGTTTTATCGGGGGCTGACTTGTCTCGCGCGAAATGCACGTAATCTCGCAACACAAAAGCCACATTTTAGCCTGCCGGACTCACGTATGATAGGGAATTATTCTGGTAGTGTGTCTTAACACTACCGATTATCCTTGCATGCTCGCAATTTATTTATTATGAGTAAGTACATGGCAGATAGTTCCTCAGTATTCAAAAACGCTTCGGGCGAAGAATTGCTCGATCTGGCCCCATTTTCCGAGACCGGAGTGACTCGGCCCGCCCGGCATTCGGTACAGTTTTACGAAAGTGATTCATTCCTGCTCGACTCTGTCGCGGACTTTCTTCATGCAGGAATTCGCAGCGGCGAAGCCTGCATCGTTATCGCGACCCAAACGCATTGCGAGCAGCTCGCCGCCAGGCTGCTCGGGCACGGGCTGGATGTCATCAATGACGGCCTGGGTGAACAATATTATTCGTTCGACGCGGACGAGACTCTGTCCCTTTTCATGACCGATGATGTCATCCAACCCGCTCTCTTTGAAAAGACGGTGGGAGAAATCGTTAAGGGGGTGGTCGCGCGAGGACGCAAAGTGCGCGCTTTTGGTGAGATGGTTGCCCTGCTTGCGGCTGACAACAAATTTCAGCCCGCCATTGAACTGGAACAATGCTGGAACCGCTTACAGGAAAAGCACGATTTCACGCTCTTGTGTGCTTACGCACTAAACAACTTCGATGGCGATGTCGCCAATTCGTTAGCGACTGTCTGTGACGCGCACTCAGAAGTTAATCCCTGCGAGAGTTTCCACGCACTAGACAGCGCGGAAGAGCGCTTGCGGGCGATCGTCGTGCTTCAGCAGAAGGCCCGGGCGCTGCAATCTGAGATTGCTGAACGAAAAAAAGTCGAACTTGCATTGCGCGCGGCAACGGATGAACTCAAGAAGTTGCTCGTGAGCGAACAACTGGCGCGAGCTGAAGCCGTGGGCGCTAATCGCATGAAGGATGAATTTTTGGCGACGGTGTCGCACGAATTGCGCACGCCGCTGAATGCAATCATCGGCTGGACGCACATGTTGGCCAATGGAAAGCTGGACCAGACGCTGACGTCCCGGGCGCTTGAAACTATTGGGCGCAATGCCAAAGCCCAGGCTCAATTGGTTGAAGACATCCTCGACGTTTCGCGCGTAATCACGGGCAAGCTTCAATTGATTATTGCACCGGTCGACGTCGCTTCGATCATTAATGCGGCCATTGATTCCGTACAGCCGGCGGCGACATGTAAAGAAATTGAGATCGAAGTCACACTTGATCCCTCGATTCGACATATCGCCGCCGACGCTAATCGCTTGCAACAAGTTGTTTGGAATTTGCTCTCGAATGCAATCAAATTCACGCCGGTGGGGGGTCGCGTTAAAGTTTCATTGAAGCGAGAGGCCGGGAATATTCAAATTAAGGTTTCCGATACCGGCAAAGGGATAACGCCCACTTTTCTTCCTTTCATTTTCGAGCGCTTTCGCCAGGAAGACGCCAGTACGACCAGAAGCTATGGTGGCCTGGGACTCGGTCTTTCAATAGTTCGCCATCTGACAGAACTGCACGGAGGGACGGTTGAAGCGTACAGCGGCGGTGACGGAAAAGGCGCGACGTTCACCATTCTGCTGCCTAATTCGCCCCCACCCGTCGCCACGCCCACGACCGGCAAGATTAGATCCATATCGTCGAGAGTCGCGCGTCATAACCGTGATGACGACTTGATTCTGCCCGCGCCGTCGGTTTACGGCTGCCGTATATTGCTGGTCGATGACGATGCTGATACGTTGCGGATGCTCTCAGAAGTTCTGACTGAACAGGGCGCGGTCGTCGAGGTTGCCAGTTCAGTGAAAGAAGCGGTGGAGCTGCTGGATCGTTTCCAGGCGAATGTAGTCGTGTCGGATCTGGCGATGCCCGAAAAAGATGGCTATTCACTGATCGAGACTATTCGGCGCCGTGAAATCGAGGACGAGAAGCTGGTGCAGGCCATCGCCTTGACTGCCCTGGTTCGTATTGAAGATCGCGCACGCGCTTTGGCCGCGGGCTTCAATATGTTTCTGGCCAAGCCCGTCCAGCCCACTGAACTAATCAGCGCGATAGCAAACCTTACGGAAACTACAATGTAGTGAGGGCGGTTGGCCGACTCGTGCCCGGGGTGTGTTGCTTTAGGGTTTTAATGCGGCTCTGCGCCCGCGCGCGAAACTGCTGCCCAAAGATGCCAGCTCGCGTAATCCCGCGACAGCAAAGAAAAACAAAAAACAAGCCATCACTTACTCGATTGCATTGCCTGGATGTCGTTTAGGAGGATTCGTTCGTGTCCCTGCGGATTTACCTTCTCGTAAACTTTTCGCAGCATTCCCCGGGGATCAATCACGAACGAGGTGCGGTTCCAATACATCGTTCCTTTGTACTCGCTCTGGCCCACGCGCGCGGCTTTTAATAAATTCTGATTCGGATCGGCCAAAAGATCTATCGTAAAAGAAAACTTGTTGCAGAAATTCTTGTGTGACTCGACGTCGTCCGCGCTCACGCCGACAATCGCGATGTTCGCATCGTCGAATTCCTCTTTTGTCGCGGTGAACGACTTGCCCTGAATTGTGCAGCCGGGCGTGTCGTCTTTTGGATAAACGTAAAGCACCAGCCACTTGCCCTTGAAATCGTCAAGAGTCACGGTCTTCCCGTCCTGGTTCGGTAAAGTAAAGTTTGGAAAGCTCTGTCCTGTTTGTGCGGTCATTAATTCTCCCAGATAGAAATCTAAAATGCTTAAGACGGCAGTAACCCGGCCGTAAGGGGGGACGCCTCGTTGATTTGCTTTACGGCCCGGGCGCTTGAGTCCAGTGCGCCCTGCATCCAGGAAAAGAACGGCGATAGATGTTCGCCGGCGAAGTGTATTCTTCCCTCTGCCGCCGAGGCGGCGATAAAATCTCGCACACCGATAAACGCCCACGCGCCGCGCGACCATTCATCTTCCATCCAAATCTTGGTGACTCCTCGTTCGAAGTTGTCGCGCAGGCCCGGAAAGAGCGGATCCAGCTGCGTCAGCGTTGAACTGATTCGATCGGGGTCCTTCATGGCCGCGATTCGCTCAGCCGGCCCCGGGCGATTGTAAGTCATAATGATTCCCCGCGGCCCGGGTTGGTTCCACGTCGGCTGCCAAATCTCAACAGCATCGCTGGTAAGCGCAAAACCGTTGAGCCCTTTTTCTTCCCACGAGCGTCGTTTGGCTTGCAGATAGACACGTGACACTGAATCGTAGTGAAGGTTCTTGATGATGTCGCGCCTGCGTTCGGGAAAACTTGAGGGCATCTCAATATTGCGCAGCAGCGAGAACGGCACCGCACAGAGAACTCGATCCGCGCTCATGGTTTGAGGGGTGCCTTTATCCATGAAAACAACACGCGCAGCTTTCTCGTCCTGATCGATTTTGACGACCGGGGAGCCGTAACGAATCTTGTCGGCCATGCGGCGTGCAAACGCCTTAGGCAAGTTGTCATTTCCGCCTTTGATTTTGGAAAAGCGAGTGGGACCGCGAAATTCGGATCCAAAGAATTGCGCAAGTCCGTCAGTGAAGCCGTCGATCGATACTTCCTGTTTTCCGCCCCGCCCAACGCGCAAAGCCGACAGTTGCGTTGGGTACATGGGCTCGAGCGGAATATCAAAAAGCTTGACGTACTTCAGCGTCAAATCGTGATTGTCGGGGATGCGCGCGGCGCCCGCTTCGGCATACAACCCATCTGAGAACGGCTCGCGCAAGGTCTGGACGCGACCACCTGGGCGCAAGCGGGCTTCGAGGATGGTCACGTCGTGACCCAGTTGCGAAAGCTCGTATCCGGCTGATAGTCCCGCCATGCCCGCGCCGATGATTGCGATCTTCCTGGGAGCGACAGTCGCACTGACAGACGGGAGGCGCGCCAACGAAGCCCCGGCGGCAGCGATGGCCCCTTGCTTAAGAAAGGTGCGGCGATTTATTGACATGGTCGAATCGATTATTTACGTCAAGAATTGAAGCTATTGGCCAAACGTGCCCGACCCAGTCAATGTTCCGCAAAGTATTGGGTAAAGGGATGTTCCGCAAACTTTTGCGTAAAGCTGTTTTGTTTCCAGCGGCCAGAGCGCGGCGAAAAGTTACAACCGTTCACTCAGCGGGTAAAACCATCAGACGCTTATATCGCGGCGATTCAGGGGGGCACATGCGCCCGCGACATTTTGATTAGCTCTTCGCGATAGTACCTCTTCCTGAAGCAAAAAACCGTTTTGAGAAATCTGACTTAATCCCGCTTACTTCGTCCAGAATTGCTTCCACGCTGCCGCTCACCGTCCGCTTGGTGACATCGAGGGTGCGCTGGTTTGGATGTGGCAGATTGAGCACCTCGTCCTCGGCAAATTTCTTTCTGGCAAGCTCGACACTGATCTCTTTAAGCATGGCGGCGCGCGCGGGATCTGCTACCCTCCGGCAAAGTTCTTCCACCCCGCAGATCATTCGAATCGGAATGAAACGGCACTGGCAAGCCGCTGCCAGTCGTTCGAGGTCCCGAAACGCTTTCTGATCTCCGGACTTGCTCTCGCGTAGCTCCATAGTGAAAACAAATCCCATTCCGGGGGGCGAAAGCTCGCGGATCGCTTTATAGACGGCGGCCCTTACCTCCTGCACCCGGTCCCAGACACTTGAGGGCAGGGGCGTCACCCCGTCGGCATCGATCACCCTGAAGATAGGATTATTGATCAGATGATTGTCGATGAGTTTTGCCCCGGTGCGTTCGCAAAGCTCGCGGCCAATCGTGTATTTGCCCGTGCCGGCAAAACCGATCAGCAATACCATCGTATCTTCCAGTGCATTATTTTTCATCATATGGCTCCAGAGTGATTCGGGCTAAAACTCCCTCAGGTACCCGGCCGGCCTTCCTTACTCCGGCCTCGATCAGTACGTAAAATTTCCGCTGTAGTGAGAAGATTGCGCTCTTAAAAGAAACACCGTTTACGGAAGCCCGCACCGGGAAACCGCGGCCGCGCCAAAGCGTATTCGGCTCAAAGATCCCGATCGAGGGCTCGAACGGACTTCAACCGCATCATCTTTGTGGCCGGATAACAACCGGGCTTTGAATTTTTTCTTTCTCATTCAGGTCGTGCAGATCTTTTACCCGCTGGTCTGGCGGGGGCCGGTGACGGCGTCGCTTCAGGTGTCGGGGCCGCCGGCATGTCGATTCGCGCGAATCGCGGCAGCAAGTCATCGCGCATCGCGAGTTGATATACACACCAGGCAACCTCGACTGCGTCCTTCTTCACATCGTCTTCCAGGATGCGTTCATACGTATCAAGGTTGGTGTGCCACGTGTTCGATTGATATTCAATCGGATCCTGGCCCATGCCTATGCCTGGCAGCCCAGCCTGGTTGAATGACGTGTTATCAGAACCCCCGAGATTGCGACTTCGGGATGCAACCGCTCCGACAACTCCATCTTCCTTAAAAGGTTCGAGTAGTTTGCGAATAATATTTGCAGCCTCTGGGGGTCCGAAGACGCCGGCGCCGCGCACGCGTCCGGTGCCGGAATCAATATTGAAGTAACCGCCAAACTTTTCGTACCCGGGTTTTGGACTCTCAAAAGCACCGAAGTGGGCTTTCACATAAGCCTGCGATCCCAGCAGCCCTTCTTCTTCGCCGCTCCACAAGGCCACTCGAATTGTGCGACGCGGTTTGACGTTGAGGGCTTTCAGAATGCGCAGCGCTTCCATCATGATCGCGCAACCAATCGCATTGTCGGTCGCGCCGGTGGCCGCGTGCCATGAATCGAGATGACCGCCGAGCATGATTACTTCGTCGGGCTTATCCGTGCCGGGGATTTCAGCGACGGTGTTGTAGGAAGTCGTCCCCTCAGGATACACGCGATTGGCAATGTTGAATTCCAGCGTGACCTCTGTGCCGTCGGCCAGGATGCGCGTGATGCGGCCATAGTCTTCATTGCTCATTACGACTGTCGGCAGAACGCGGTTAACATCGAACGTGCGGTTATTAAAAGCGCGAATTTGTCGGAACTCTCTGCCGGCATCGTTCACCCGAATCAACGCGCCGTTCGCCTTCAAGAAGGCATCAAGCTGCTCATCAATTTGCCTGTTAGTCAGCGGTTTGGGGGCGCCGGGCACGGGCGTTGGTGTGGGATTAGGCGTCGGAAAACCGCCCCGGGCGTTTGGACCGTAACGTTGTTGCGCCTGTTCATCAGTTAGGCGCTTTGCCGGCGGGTTCAAATTCACCGGCACGATCGTGTGCTTGCCGGCCAGGACGATACGGCCGCGGACCTTGGCTTTCTGACTCCCTAAATAGGCAGTCAGCTGATCTTGTGATGGCCGATCCGGCAGTATCAGTTGAGCAGCTTTCGCAGTCACCACACCGCGCGTGCCCGGCGTCCAGGAAAGCACTTCACAGCTCAAGACATCTTTGACCGGCGAAATGATGTGTCCCGTGAACCGCTCGTTGAGCCAGCCAACGTGGCCAAAGTCCCACGGCTCGAGATGCGCGTTGGACAGTCCCCAGGCGGTCATCTGCCTGATGGCCCACTCGGCCGCCGCTTTGTGATTCGGCGAGCCGGTCAAACGCGGACCATAAACGTCAGTGAGCATGTGCTCAGTCCTCATGATCTGCGAATTGTCTCGCTCTTCGTTGCGAATGCGTTCGAGTAAATCTTTGTCGTTTTGCGATTGAGCGATAAGCGGCAGGTACGATAGGGTTGCGATCAAGCCGAGGGCGAGCGCGCGGCGGTTAAGCATTTGGTTGTCTCCGCGAATTCCGGGTGTGAAAGCAGCGGGATTATACTTTGTTTGCGTGACCAGGTCAGTACCCGGAGCGGATTGACGCGGTCTCAATTAATCCGAACTGCTTGATCGAAGAAGGCACCTGGAGCGCCCGCCCGCGCGGACCCGGCTCGACTGCCCCGATTGACTTCATATTGATTAGTTGCGTGTTGCGGGCAACGGTTCTAGAATTCAACGTACATTGAAAACCAAATAGCGTTTCGGGGGAGTCCCGGTCGGCCGGGACTGAGAGTCACTGCACGTGAGACCCCATGAACCTGATACGGTTAGCACCGTCGAAGGGAGAAACAGTTAATCCTGACCGTTCCATCCTTTTCTGATGGAACGGGTTTTTTGTTTTTGGAGTGCCGCCGCTTTGGATTGTCTTTACGCCGAAGGCGTTTCCTAACAAAGCCCCGCGGCAAGCGCGAGCGCGCCAGCCTCGGATCGCAAATTATTTTCCAAGCGGCCCGCTTAGCGGGCGACAGAAGGAGTTCACAATGAGCGCCGTAATCATGAAGCCAGTAACGGGAGCGGTAGCCAGCGGGTCCGCCACAGACACTCAACTTCCAAACTCACGTCGTATTTACATAGACGGCCAAAAACCAGGCGTGCGCGTTCCGTTTCGCGAGATCGAGCAAAACCCAACGCGCAATTTCAAAAATGAGCTGGAAGAAAATCCGCCGGTGCGGGTCTATGACACAAGCGGCCCATATGGTGATCCTTCGATGGCGACCGATGTGCGCGAGGGATTGCCGGCATTCCGCGCTCCCTGGATTATCGCTCGCGGCGATGCCGAAGAATACGAAGGCCGCGCGCTGCAATCGATCGATGATGGTTATCTGACATTCGATGCGGCAAACCAGGCGCGGACAAAAGAAAAAGGGCGGCTTGAAGATTTTCCTGCGCTGCGCCGCACGCCGCTACGCGCGAAGCAGGGTTCCTGCGTCACGCAGATGCATTACGCGAAGCGCGGGATCATCACTCCAGAAATGGAGTTCATCGCGATTCGCGAAAACCTGGGGCGGGGTTTGGAGTGCGCTGACTTGTCAGCGCTTTCGAAAGCGGCGACTAGTCGCACTCCGAATGAACAGCGTCGCGATTCACTCAATCACCAACACCAGGGCCAATCCTTCGGGGCTAATATTCCCGAACTCGTTACGCCTGAATTTGTCCGCGACGAAGTTGCTTGCGGCCGCGCGATCATTCCCGCGAACATCAATCACCCCGAATCTGAACCGATGATTATCGGCCGCAACTTCCTCGTGAAGATCAATGCGAACATCGGCAACTCCGCGGTGCTCTCTTCGATCGATGATGAAGTTGAAAAGATGCGTTGGAGCATCAAGTGCGGGTCTGACACAGTCATGGATCTTTCGACCGGCAAGAATATTCACGCGACGCGGGAATGGATCATACGCAACTCGCCGGTGCCGATCGGCACTGTGCCGATCTATCAGGCTTTAGAAAAGGTTGGCGGGAAAGCTGAAGACTTGACCTGGGAAATCTTCCGCGACACTTTGATCGAACAAGCCGAGCAAGGTGTCGATTACTTCACCATACACGCGGGAGTTCGTTTGCCTTACATTCCCATGACTGCTCGACGGACCACGGGGATCGTTAGTAGAGGTGGTTCCATCATGGCCAAGTGGTGTCTCGCTCATCATGAAGAAAGTTTTCTCTACACACGCTTCCGCGACATCTGCGAAATCATGGCCGCCTATGATGTTTCGTTTAGTTTAGGCGACGGCCTGCGTCCCGGCTCGATTGCCGACGCGAACGACGAAGCGCAGTTTGCGGAACTGGAAACCCTCGGCGAGTTGACGAAGATCGCCTGGGAGTACGACTGCCAGGTGATGATCGAAGGCCCGGGTCATGTGCCGATGCACTTAATCAAAGAAAACATGGACAAGCAGCTTGAGACTTGCGGCGAAGCTCCGTTCTATACGCTCGGCCCGCTGACAACAGACATCGCGCCGGGATACGATCACATCACTTCTGCAATTGGCGCTGCGATGATCGGCTGGTACGGCACCGCGATGCTCTGCTACGTCACACCGAAAGAACACCTCGGCCTGCCCAACAAAAAAGATGTGAAGGACGGCGTCATCGCTTACAAGATCGCGGCGCACGCTGCTGATCTCGCGAAGGGGCATCCCGGCGCCCAATACAGGGATAACGCGCTATCCAAAGCCCGTTTCGAATTTCGCTGGGAAGATCAATTCAACCTCTCCCTCGACCCGGAAGTGGCGCGCGAATACCACGACGAAACCCTCCCCCAGGAAGGCGCCAAGCTCGCGCACTTCTGCTCGATGTGCGGCCCGCACTTCTGCTCGATGAAGATCACGCAGGACGTGCGTGAGTATGCCGCGCAAAAAGAGATCGATGAGCAGGCCGCGTTGCGTGTAGGAATGAAGGAGAAGGCGGAGGAGTTTATCAAGAAAGGCCGAGAGGTTTACGCCAAAGCGTGAGGGTGATAAGTTAGCGATCGAGGATTAACCGGAGGCGAGCCATGGAATCCCAAAAGATCATTATTGAGAAACACACAGACGGGTACGTCGCTTATCCTCTCGGCCTCAAAGGCGTCGTTGTGGGTGAAGGAGATAGCTACGAAGAGGCGCGCGCCGACGTGCAATCGGCGATTCGTTTCCACCTCGAAACTTTTGGAAATGAAGTTTTTGAAGTTGATTCTCCGGTACTTGAAGTCTTCGTTGCCGAGACCCAAGTGGCAGCTCAGTGACCAAGTTTCCCGTCGACGCGCCAAAAACAAAAGTAGTTAAAGCACTCGCCTTACTCGGCTTCAGGATTGTTCGCGAGCGAGAACACGTCGCCATGGTGCGCGACAATCCCGACGGCACTCAAACGCCACTGACAATGCCCAATCATGTTCACATCAAAGGTTCGACCCTGCGCACGATTGTACTCAATCGGGAATTTCGCGCGCTGATTTCTTGAAGGCATACCTGCAGAGTTAAAACCCCACGCCGCGGGAGTATGCTGCGCAGAAAGAGATTGATGAGCAGCTAGGACAACTTGCCAAAGGACGCGGTGCCTATGCC
>JBHELZ010000041.1:0-38299 GCA_046262835.1 Pyrinomonadaceae bacterium | reverse complement strand
GTGGAAATGGATTCCCAGAGCACACGAACGCGGTAACAACTTGATCGCCTCTAACAGATCTTCCAGCGCTTGCGGTGAATCAAGGGGAACGCCAAATCTGGACCCTGTATTCGGCGGACGCAACCTAACCCCCGCAACCTTTGCCTTCAATTGATCGGATGAAATCTTTCCCACGATTTCGCGGAAGTCTGCCAGTGAGTCCGCAAAGACAGCGTGAACGTCTGGAATCGCTGCCGCCGTGGGCCACCATTTACCGGGGCCGTTGAGGATTATTTGCTTGCCCTGAAAACCGATGTCCAGAGCGCTCTGAACTTCCAATAGACTGATGGCTTCGGCAAAGAACCCTGCTTCCAGCGCCAACCTGAGTAATCTTTGATCGGGGTTGGTTTTGATGCTGTAGCCGTTCACCATCCGGACCGATGGTCCGCTCAACTCGAGCGCCGTTTGGGCGGCCTTCTGGAAAAGAGATTCAGCGGTTGACGCCAGAAAAACCGTTGACGGTGTCTCTGCCTTGTCGAGGTCATGCCTGTTCACATCATCGATGAATGACGCTGGAATGCGCGGATAATTCAAGGTTGTCGAATGACCGTTTCCATTCCGTTTGGGGTCGCCGTTTCGTGACGCACTGTCGCCGCCGGCATCGGTATCGCTGGCGGCGTTGGCTTTCCCTTCTATGATCTGAAGCTTTTGCAGGCGTTCCGCGAGAGCCAGTGTCCCCGAGGGATGTTTTTGAGAATGACCAAGTCCCGGAAATGGTTCCGGCAGGTTGGGCAGCGGAAAGTCTGACCGCACAGGGATCTCTAACACCACGCGGGTAAATTGTTCCGCTTCCTTGACCCAAAGCTCCTGCGGCACGCCGCTGGCTCGCGCGACCATCGCCGCGGGGAGATTATGTCCAGTAATTGTTGCTCCATGGATCCAGGCAGGAAATCGAGGATTGCATTCCAGTAACCACAACTGTTCGCCGGTGTCGCGCACCATCTCGAGTTCCGCACCGCCGGTCCACTTTAATTCCGCCACGATTTCTCGCAATGGCTCGAGAAATTCATGAGGCACCGCCGATACATCGCCGGCCCACGTTTTACCTTCTTGAGTCAATTCGCGTTTGCGCATGTAAACAGCTTCAAGAAGTTCTCCCTGATAAGCGCAAAAGCAAACTGATTCTTCGTAACCGGTCACGTGCGCTTGCAAAAACAGGCGCTCTGTTGACCACGCATTCGACAGCACGTTGCGTACACGCTCAAAAATGTCCCAGGTGTTCGTGCGCACGGCTTCGTAATAAGGTCCTTTGAGCCAAACTTTCCAGCCGTAGTCGCGGCAGAACGCGTGCAGGTCCCAATCTGACTGTTCGGTTGAAATGAACTCGGGGATCCTGACGGGGAGGCCGCGATGCGCGGGCACGCTCGGCTTTGCGATCATCTGCAACGCCGGGGCGGGCGGCGTCAGAAGACCGGGATGTCCCTGCGGAAAGATCGAGGCGAGCCACATGATTTCCAGATCAACGCCGGAGATCCAGAACCCGCCGTCATCCAGCAGCGCTCTGATTTGAGTTTCATAGGCCTTCAGATCCATCTCTTCCCAGGGGCGCTGCAGCCAGATGTCATCAAGTTGGTGCCAGTGGATGCCCGAACAACGGTTGGAGTACTCGACTCCGATCAGAGAGGCGTTTGGATAGGCGGTTCGCAAAGAGCGAACTACGCCGACTCCGGGTTGCGGATTAGTTCCGCTGTAAAGGCCACTAATATAGATCTTCATAGACAAATCTCATTAGGAAGAGCGATCGACACGCTTAGCTACTCGCGATCAGCCAAAGCTGATCCATGAAATTCGTTTAATTGGTTATGGAGAGGACCTGCGAAAGCTTGCTGGTTCTCCGCCTTGTTCCAAGAGGGATTGGAGGATTAGGTATTTTCCAAAATTCAATTATTAAATAAATCAAGGCGTGTTCTGTTGTCCGTCCGTCACCGTACGAAACGTTAAACCTGGGAGTTTTCTTGTGCGTTATCTTTGTCGGCCAGGGAAATTGAAGATTCTTGTTCGAAGCTGCCTCTCACGCCGAAGGGTCAGACCCCTGGGCGATAGCAAGGAAATGAAGACTCAGCGCGGCGACGAAGCGGCGGCCCATAACGCGGGCGTTGAGGCGATATTAAAAGCAGGATGGGGAATAAGTTTCCGAAATTCATCCGTGAATATCCCATCGACACGAATACTGAAAGAGAGTCCTTTCATGACGTCGCTTCCGTGGAATTGATTTACGGTATCGAACCAGGCGCTATAGGATTTCACGTATAACTTTTCTGCGGTTCCCTGGCTGTACATAAAAAAAGGTTTACGCAGGTTCGTGCGAAACCAAATGAACTCGTGACAGATTTCAGTTTCCAAATGATCGCGGTGCGCAGGCACAGCAGTGCCACGATCGTCATAGATGATCAAAATACGACCACGCGACTGAAACGGCAGCGTTTCAATGAACGCCATTAGCTCTGAAAACTCCGTTGCCGCCTCCGTAAGTCTCCAAAGGTGTGTCTTATTAAGATCCTGGTAGTTGTACGGCGTTCCCGGAATCGTGCGAGTCAGCCACACTTCTCGCGCTCCGGGCTGATAAGGCATACGCGGACTCAACGTATGTTCATTTAAAAACAGATCATCCGTACCGGCGCAGATATGTTTTTCGATTCTCTCGGTGATGTAGCCATCCAAACCTTTCAGCCGTGCCAGGTCGATGAAATCGTCCAGCGATTTGTAGCAGGGATAACTAATCCGGGGATCGGGTTTTGAGTCAGTTGATAAATCCTGCATCACCGTAGCGATCCCAAAGAAACCTTTGATTTCGAATCGAGTGAGCTCCAGAGCGCCGAAGTAGCGGCGCGGTTCGTGGCGCAGAACGGAATTACTTTCCTGAAATCGTCGCTAAAAATTCCGTCCACGCGAATACTGAAGCTCAGGCCGGCCGCCGCATCACTACCATGAAACTGGTTGACCGTGTCGAACCACGCGCAATACGACTCCACGTAACGCTTCTCGTTTGTCTCAGGGTTCAGCACATAAAAAGGTTTGTTCAAATTCGTTCTGAACCAAATGAATTCGTGACAAATATTAATGTCTGAATGGTCGCGGTGGGCCGGCACCGGGCGCCCGACCTCGTCATACATAATCAGCATTCGCGCGGTAGCTTTGAAGGGCAACGTCGAGATGAAATCCATCAGCAACGCAAACTCGGCTGTTTCCGGAGTAGGACGCCACAAGTCCGTCTGATCAAGATCGAAATAGCTGTCCGGCTCCGTTGATTGTGCCAGATAGATCATTCGAGACCCGGGCCGGTCGGGCGCGTCATCTTTCAATCGGAAAGGACCTGTGTAGAACTTCAGATCCGTGTTTCCTGATAACCGTTTTACGATTCGCGCAGTGATATAGCTGTCCAGCGATTTCAATTTTCGCACGTCTATATAGTCGTCGAGCGACTTATAGTTCGGGTACTTGATCAATGTTTGTGAAGTGTCAATCATTTGCGTTGGGTAATGTTTACTCGCATAGCGTCGCGGCCGGCGCATTTACCCGGCGGCGGTCGCTTTCGCCGACCACCTCCTCCCCTGCTCTGGCTGCGTTATTTTTGCTCATACCGCGCGATGAAGTCGATGCTACCTGGATAATGACCGGTTGATTTCAAACCGTTGTGGTCAGCCTTACTGGCGCGGCGTTTTGCGAATGTGAACCCAAACCACAGGCCAAAGAAGATTGCTATGGCAAAGACGGCCAGCGCGATCGACACCTTGTCTGACTCCGTAACCTTTCGGGCAACGAGGTAAAAGTCCCCGGATATTCCAAGGGCCAGCGGAATTAACGATGTGAGCAGAATGCGGCTCGCGAAACGGTAGAATCGTTCCGTGTCTTCGCCCTGTTCGACGAGCCGGTGATAGGCAGCGGGTGTCATCATGAGAATGATGGCCAGACCTACTAAACAGAGCGAAATGAAGTGAATTATTTTCAGTGAGTATGGCAGTTTTTCAAACGCCTCCATAAAGAGCGAAACGAACTGGAACCCCAACAATGCCTGGGCGCCGGGCAGGGCCACTCGGACTTCCGTAAGGACCTGTTGGATTTTGTCCTTTAATTTTGTCCCGCCACTGTCGGCTTTCTCTTTGTCCCTCGACATCTTCTTCTCCTTGTCAATTTCTGATGCGTATCGCTTTCGCTGAATTACTTCCAGGCCGTACCAAAATAGAACCGCAATCGCAATGGCTACCGCGCCGGCGACCAAACCCGCCGTGCGTCCGAAAAGGATTTCGCCGCCCACAAAAAAATCACTACCCAGCGCGAGTGCGAAAGGCAGCATCGCCATGCCGAGAACGACCGAAGTGAAGCGGTGAATCCGCTCCGTATCCTCCCCTCCTTCAACAATCTGGTGAAATGTTCCCGGCCAGACGAGAAGGGCGAAGGCCACCAGCAGCAACCCCAGTCCCCCAAGCTTTATGTACTTAGCGTGTTCTGAAAGTTTTTCGAAACCCGGTTCGAACGCGGTGCGAAACTGAAAACCGGTTAATACTTGCGCGCCGATTACCAGAATTCGCCCCTCGTCCAGCGCGTTCTTCACCTTGTTCTTTAACTCGGTCATCGTCTGATTACGCAAGAGTGTAGGCGAATAGGATGCCATTACCAGCCGGCCTTACACGATGCAGGACCTGTTTAGGTACGGTGAAGAGCAGAACGTACGGAACCGCACAAATTTGATGCGTTGTGGCCCAGGCTTTGCCGGAGCTGAGACCAAACAAAGCAAAGGTGCGCGAAATTTATTCGGCGCAGTACAAACACACATAAGGAGAGTTGCAGAGTTATGAAACATGGAAGGTTATTGATCATTTTTGTCGTCATCGCCGGCGTTGTTGGATTGGAACAGAATATCAACGCCCAATCGCGATCGAGTGAGCGAATCACAGGAACAATGGTAGGAATCAGCGGGCGCTCTGCCGGCCGCACGCGGCCCTTCACCTTGCTGGTAAATTCATTCGCTTCCGGGGCGCAAATTCAGGAGCTTAACGAAGCCCGCCAGCAAAGCGAGGACGCATTGTTGCGCACGCTTTCGCACATGAACGCCGGACGAATTCAAGTCGGCACCGGCATCGGGGTGACGGCGAACGCGATTATCTCAACGCCCTGGGAAAACGGGACCAAGATTACGGTACTGTACGAGCGGAATGTGAATTTCTACGAGCTACGGTACGGAAGTCGATCCGCCGACTATCGCTTCGGCTACGCCGAGCTTTTTCTCGATCGGAATGGAAAGGGAGAGGGAACATTTATTCCCGCTGCGCACATCAACCTTAAAGACGGAAATACCTGGGAGGTGGAAGACTTTGGCGTTTTCCCAGCGCGCCTAATCGGCTTGCGCGGTAGCGGCCAGGTTGTTACTCGATGACACGAATCCGGCTGGATTTACTGGAAGGTCGGTAGGGAGTCTCACAAGCTGCAGTAGGTCCGACAGGTTCAGCGACGGTGCGCGAAGAACCGTAAGGCGCGCAACGTCGCGTGCGATATGGTGTGAAACGACGTCTTCTAAGCCGTCGTTATATCGACGCAGGGAAACTGCTTCGGGTTCCCGAAGATCGAAAGAATTTGAGACACGGGCCGGGAAGTCCTGGCCTGAATCAAAGCGTTGCGCGCTGTTCTGCCTTGTGCCGCGGCAACCTGGCGGCAAACACGGTTTCTTCTTTATCGGATCGGACGGTTACGTCGCCGCCATGCGCGTTGGCAATCTGGCGAACGATATACAATCCAAGGCCGAGCCCCGACGCGACGTCATGACGCGCACCGCGCTTACGTCCCCGCTTAAGCGGATCAAAAATCTGGTCCAAGTCGGCTTTGTCAATAGCCGGCCCCCGGTTCTTTACCTCAATTGTAATCGCGCCCTCGTCGCCTGCAACCAAAACGTGGATCGGTGGGTCGGGCGCGCCGTGAACGATTGCATTCACGACCAGGTTGCGGAGCAACTGCTGCAGACGCGCGCGATCCCACAGACCGCAAGCGTCCGTAACGACCTGCAGTTCGATTTGCCGGCCGGGATATGCCCCGCGCAACTGTTCCAATTCGTCCGCAAATGCAGCCGCCAGATCGGCATCCGCCAACACGACGTTAATTCCGAGTCCCAATCTAGTTCGATTGAAATCGATTAAATCATCCAGGAGCGCTTTCATCGAACGGCCGCTGCGAATCAGCAAGGCCGCGGCGTCCGATACGTTTGCTCCCGCGTTCAGAGCGGCCAGGTACCTGGCTGTCATCAGGATCGTGTTCAGCGGGCTGCGCATGTCGTGACCAAGCATTCCCAGCAACAGGTCGCGCGCCTGATCAACTTGCGCACTGAAAAAATTGATCGATTCCGCGATCGCCTGGTCAATCGCCTCATTAAAACGCATGACATCATTCAGATTAACCTCATCTGGCTTGCACTGGTCCAACCACAGCCGCAGCACGCTCGCGCGCATCGCCCGGTACTCAGCGGCCAGTTGGTTGATGTCGAAGCCGCTTCGCGCCCGGAGTACGGCGTGCGTTTGCGCGGCGGTCTCGGGGGCGTCCGTAAGTTTCGGTGCTCTTCCTTTGGATTTTTCGGCCTGAGCTTCCCTGGTTTGGGTCGTCGACAGATCATTCGCCACAGCCTCCAAAATCTGTTTGGCGTGATCACGCAGGGCCAGGGGTGTCATTGAGGTCGCCCCCGGGAGTAATGTCGCGGCAAACTCTTCCCATTCCGCGAGAATAGGTTCCATGTTACGTAAGATAAATTCTGCCAGACGCATGTCTACTCCCATTAAGTTGGATTACGGCCTTGACAGGTCCTACCGACAAACCCGGACGGTGGGGGGGGGTGGCGGTTGAGTTAATCAGGCGTCGCGATTTTTAATCGATGACTGAGCAAAATGCAAGCGAGCGCGTAAGAAAAGGCGAAAACTGAACGAGGTTTCACGTTAATCGCGACCTGGTCGCAATTCCTTACTTGCTGTATCGGCTTTACGGTGTCTGGTTGGGAGTATGGATTGCCACTTAGTCCCTTGCTTCGTTCGCGCGAAGCGAAAGGCGGAGCCTGCGGTGCGGAAAAACCATCTTGTCTATGGCTGATTTGCGTATCGCAGCAGAGGCGAGATCGTCAGCCCTTGCACGAGGATCGAAAATGCGACGACCGCAAAGGCTACCGCGATGATTTCCTGTCGTTGCGGAATTTGCTCCGGTAACCCCAGCGCGAGCGCGAGGGCGAGCGCGCCGCGCAAGCCGCCCCAAAACAAAATATGTTGATGTCGCAGTCTTACAGCTCGCGTTGTTCGGATAAAAAGCAACGACAAAGGATAGATCGCCAGTGCTCTTCCAAGTAACACTACGACGATCGCAATTAAGGCGGGCAACAAAACAAAGCGGTAGTTTTGATGGGCGACGCGAATCCCGATTAACAAAAAAATCAGCGAGTTTGCCACGAACGCGCCATACGCCCAGAACTTTTCAACGGCCTTTCGATTTTCCACAGCCATCGCCAAATGGCCTACGTTGCGGACAATAAGACCCGCCGCAAGCGTAGCCAGCACCCCTGAAAGATGAAAGTGCTCCGCCAAAAGAAACGAGCCATAGGCGGCGACGGTTGTAATTGTGATCTCAACCAAATGATCGTCGGTTGTTCCGGCCAGCAGGAGCGCGAGTGCGGCGACGGCGACGCCGCATACTAAAGAGCCGAGAACGACAATGACGAGAGTCTTCATAATCCCGACCGCTCCAGCACTCTGTCCTGAAGCAGCGGTTAATACAATCGTAAAAGCGACAGCCGCCGTGCCATCGTTAAAGAGGCTCTCCGCTTCGACCAATAGACGGATGCGACCATGAACCGCAGCATCTTTGAATGTCGCTATCACCGAAACTGGATCGGTGGCAGCAATCAGTACTCCAAAGGCCAAGGCCGCGATCCATGTCCAACCTGTGAACCACCGAATCCCAGCCGCAGTCACTGCGGCTGAGATCAAAACGCCCACCGTTGCCAAGACCAGGATGACAGGCAGATCTCTCCGTAATTCGGACCAGCGAAGTTGAAAGGCTCCTTCAAATATCAGCGGCGGCAGAAAGGCCGAAAAGATAAGTTGCTTCGTCAGTTCGATGTTCGGAGAAAACGGCAGAACTGCCAGGGCGACTCCGGTCATTACCAGGCCGATGCTATAGGGAACTCGCAGGCGCCTCGCCACGATTGCCACCACGGCAGCAATCAATAAGAGGACCGCGATTGTTTCAATATTCCCCATTCCGCTGTTATTCGAAAGGTTATCGAGTTGACTGGAAAGGGTAGTGAGGCCCGCGGAAATCTAACTTGTGGATCGCAAGTCTGAGCTGCGAATCAAAAGTTTTCATTCCTTTCTCACGCGAACTGCAGATCGCTGTTTGTAGTGGCTGCTTAGGAACGTGTGAGGACGAGCAAACTTTTGGTTAACTGCTTCATAATCGGAATTTCATCGGAACACTAATTATCAGTGGGTTGTCGGGTTTTAGCGCCAGACGATAAACAGTCTGCGGCGCCGGATCATCCTGCATGAGTTCCTGCGAACCCGCTTTGCCGGCAGCCTGCTCCTTCTCTGTCATCGCTTGTCCCGCGCCTCCATCCAATTCAAATCTCGCGGCCTTCGCACCCCACTGCTTTTCCCAGTCCGCGACTTGCTGGCGCGGCAACTTAATTGCTTTTGCGCCCAGTTGATCCGGCTTAATCAAAGGTTGCGCCGAAACCACGACAGTGACCAATTCTCCGACATGAACCTTTGCGCCTTCGCTAGGTTTTATTCTGAATTTTCCAGTTGCGGAAGGGATATAGATCAAGCGGCCGGCTTTCACATAGTTGGCGTCGCTGCTCTTTTGCGTGGGATAGATGAGCGCTGGATCGCCGAGCGAGCCATCGGCGTATTGCTCGCGATCGATCACATAAAGATAGCCCGATCGGGTCAACGATTCGATGCTCAAGCGAACTCGTTGGCCCGGCGCCAACGGCGTTCCTTCCTCAATCCGTTCCAGCGTCCACTCCGTTGGACCGCTGTCTTCTTCTTCCACCAACTCTTTCGTCTTGTCGGTCGCCGCGGAGCGACGGAACCGCCAGAAAGTGACGCCCACTTCCACGAAACTCGTTCCCGGCGACGGCGTGTCAGCATTTGGCGCTGAAGACTTTGGCTTATATCGTGCCGTAGTCCGCTTCGATGTTGCCGGTCGATTCTTGATGAAGATTTCGGCCTTGATCGCCTTCGACTCGTCATCACCTTGCGCTTTGATCGATGATGAGCTGGCAAGACACAGCAGCAAAATCGCCAGCATGACTGAACCTTCCGAAGCTCGTTTTTTAGACATAACCTTCTCCGTGGTTAGATTGCATCGTGCGACAACTCTATAAGATTCACCACAACCTTACCGATTCCCTTTACTGACGTGCGCTTCGTTCCCTTATCATTGAGCACCTTGGGGGGCGCGTCCTCGTACTTCTGAAAATACGCCTGAACTTGTTTGATCTGGTCCGGATTTGCAATCACGCCGGGATGATCTTTATCGCGCACAGCTTCAGCGATGATCGTGTCCAAATCAGTCAGCGGCTCGGCGGACCAGACAAGCCAAACCCTTTCCAGGCCGGTTCGATCGACAAACTGTAACCACGAGGTCGCGGGCAGCTGCACTGTTTGATTCGCCGCGAGGCGTGCGTCAAGTTTCTCGGCCGTCGACGCCGACGATTTACTGGCGGGCAGCGGGAACAGCACGTTGTATTCGTCACCGCCGTTTTTTCCCGGGCCTACATTGATTAGATAGAGCGCGCCCGACTGCGTGGGCCGTAGGTTAAGCCGAAACTTCCACCCGTTGCCGAAGATGAGATTACCCTCGGATTCGATCGGGGCGCCCAGTGGTTTGCTATTCAGCATCTTTTGAACCGTCAACCAGTAAGTCAGCGACTGTTCTGGTCCGGCAGGAAGAAGCGTAGCTGGGTTCACGGACGGATTCGTTAATGTCGTCGGTTTTGGCCTCAGCGCGTACCACGCAGCAGCAATTAAGAAAACAACAAGGATCAAAGCGCCAGCCGCTAAGACAGGTGTGCGCTTGTAAACAGGAACAACAGCCGTGCCGGCGAATTTTGCCGGCACCTCCGGGTTACCAAAATCATTGCTGGACAAGTTGAACAGATGCAGCTTCACGCCATGTTTCACTTCCGCGTAGCCGAGGTCGCGCAGGTAGTTTGACCAGCGCGCCAGTTGCCCGAGGTCGTCGGCAACCCGCTTCGAAAGCAAGATGTGCCCGCTGTCGCCACAGTCCATTACGCGTTGCGCGATGTTGATACCGCCGCCGGCGACATTCATGTTCGCGTTGATGTCATCGATGTGGTAGACGAGCCCGCTATGTATCCCCATGCGCAACTCGATTTCCGATTGCTCTCTGAGCGCGCGGCTGATTTCGACCGCACCGCGGACCGGCGCTTCGGGATCGCGAAAGAAAACCAGCGCCATACCATCGCCCGTCGGCAGCCGAATCAAATCTTTCTCTTTTTGCCAACGCGAACACTCCCTGGTGGCCAACACAATTTTCTGAAGCTTATGGAGTGATTCCTTCTGCTCGTCAATCAACAAGCGCGAGTAGCCGACGATGTCCATGAAAAGTACATGCGCAGTCTCGAGGGCAACCGCTTCGTCCATGTCTTTGTCAGTTGCCGCTTTCGTCTGAAGCTCAGTCTCTTCATCGTCACTCGCCAGCGCCGCAGAGAGTAAATCGCCAAAATCGCGCGCGCGCATATAACGATCTCTGGCCTCAAACGAAAGCGCTTTAAGAATAATTGCTTCGGCGCTGCCGCTGAGATTTGGCCGCAAGTCAGTCGGCTTTATGCGTACGCCCCCGCGCTGCATCTCGAGAAGTTGATAGGCCGAATCGGGATTCATCGGCCGCCGACCGGTCAGCAATTCATAGGCAATGATTGCGAAGCTATATACGTCGCTCGCCGGAGTGATTGCGCCGGCGCTTAATTGTTCGGGCGACATATAGGCCGCGGTACCCACCGTTCCATCAGTAGCGCTACTCATGGAAACGACTGAGTCTTTAACTTTGGCTATGCCGAAGTCGATGATCTTTACCTGCTCGTCACCGTCATCGAGCTTTTGCAGCATGATGTTTTCCGGCTTGAGATCGCGATGCAGGATTCCGCGATCATGAGCGGCGGTGAGCGCCTTTCCAATTTGTCGAAAGACATTGGCGGCGCGAGTAAAATCCATCCCTTCGGCGTTGATTAGCGAACGCAAACTGACGCCATCGACATACTGCATGACGATGTAAGGCTTTCCGTCCGCCATCTGACCCGAGTCAAACACGCCGACAATACTCGGATGATCGATTCGCGCCATCGCTTCCATCTCTTGCTTGAATTTCTTGACGCTCCATTCGTGGGAGACTTTTTCGCCGATTAGAATTTTGACCACCACAGAACGAGACATCATCTTCTCGTCTGACGCGAGGTAGACGGCTCCGAAACCGCCGTGACCGATTTTTCGCTTAAGCAGATAGCGGTTATCGAGGATCGAATCGACAAGTGGATCCTGCTCGACAAAAGTATTCATGCCGAGCAACGGCTCGTCCTTTTCAATGGTTTCGGCTTCTGTGAACGTTTCGGGTTTCATCATTCACTGAGATTGTTTGCCGGCCGCGACGCGGGCGATCACGAATCTTTCTGCGCCACCTGCGCGCATGTTAAAAACTCTTGGCCGCTGCACCCGCCGTTCGTCGGGTTCTTCCTCCTCGAGTTCCTTACCACCTTGCTGCTTTTGTCCACGGATGCGCGGCACACGATCCGTGGCGTAGCTGAACCATTCGTTGAGCAGCACCTGTCCATTATGATCAGCATCGGCCGCGCCCGATTTTATACCCTCTTCGACCAAAGCATACGCCAGATAACTATGCTTCAGCCCGACTGATTCGAAAGCGACTTCATCGCTCTGCGATGCAGTCAGCACATACATTCCCTTCTCGTAGGCGAGTTGCGCCAACCCTCGCGCGTTCATGGGGCCGCGCCTTTGCTCCGCCGCCTCCAGCGCCTGCCCCGAATTACATGCATCAATTACCAGCAGCAACTGGTCTACGTCCAGCGATTTCAGCGCGTCTTCCAATTCGAGATCCGAAAGGCTGTGCGCCAGGATCATATTTAGCCCATTCTGATTGAGCTGCGACCGCGGCCCGGCGTAACCAAGATCGTGCGGTACTAAATAGAAACGATCTCCCTGGGCGGTCCCGTGGCCTGAGAAGTAAAAGACAATAGCATCTTCCGGCTGTGCCGGCTTAATTTTCAAGAGGGCGCTTGCCGCGTGGGCGGGCAAAGGCCCATCCATTCTTCCCGCCAGGAGTTTCAGGGCCAGCAAAATGTTTTCTTTGGTAGCATCTTCATTCAGCAGCGGAATTACTTCGACTGGTTGATAACGCCGCAAGAGATCTTGTTGACTCTTCAATTGCGTTGCGATTTCAGTTGCATCGGCTACGCTGTAATTCAGATTGTACTGCGAATTTGCGTACTTGCTGACGCCGACGACAAATAAGTATGCCGCGCCTTGCCGCCGGAGACTCTCTGCTCCCGTAATCAAAATCGCTGCATCTGACGACTTCACATTATCGTGGTTGAATGCGTACGCGCTGAATTCGTTCTCGCCCGCAACTATCGGCACGCTGGTTTCTATGATGCGGTTCGGTGCGCCTTGCAACACATCGCCTGACCATGTTTGCACGAGCAGCCCATTGCGAAACAGCCGCAGGTCTCGCGCGCCGCTTCCCTGCATGAATTCATCGCTAGGCGCGGCCTCGGCAATCTCCAGTTTCAATTTGATCGTTCGTTCGGCAATTACGCCTGACGCAAGTTCGGTCTGCACTGTGATTGATGGCTGCCGCCGATCCTTTTTGACGATGTCCTGTTTTGGTTTTGGATTTTTGTTAGCGAGCACGTCGGCCAGCAGTCCGGGATAATAGAATTCGTTAAAGAATGATTCGACGGGGGCAACCTTGAAGGTGTTCTGGGCAAACCGCCAAAGCAAAAGCTTCCAAGCAGCGTGCGATCCATCAAATAATCCGCCAGGAGTCACCACCAACCAATCATCGCGTCCGGGAATCGACACCAGCTCCGCGGCCGTGGCCGCGTTTTCAGTATTCCAGACAATGACGCTGCCTTCACCATTCGCCGACGCCAGAAACCGCGAATCATTACTGAAATCAATGCCGTTAATTTCGCCCGATGCGCCGGCAAAGGCACGGACTTCTTTATCGGTGCTAATGTCCCACAATTTGACCGTCTTGTCGGCGCCCGCCGAAGCCAACCAGCGTCCATCGCGACTAAACGTCAGGGTAAATATCTCGCCTGAATGTCCCTTCAACATCATGGGCGCGCCGGGCTCACCATTCAGTTTGAACAATTGAATTTTGTGATCAGCAGTCCCGGCTGCCAGCGTCGTGCCATTCGGGTTAACGGCGATGGCATTTACTTGATCGCCCAACGGTCCCAATGTTTTGACCAGAATTCCGGCGTGAGCATCCCAAAGTCTAATGGTTCTGTCCGTGCTTGCTGAGGCGATGAGCTTAGATTGAGGAATGAATGCGACACTGGTTACCTCGCCAGTGTGGCCGGTAAGGTTGCGGGTTTTTCTGCTTGCCACTTCCAGCACGTAAACCGTTTGTGAAGTTCCCCCAGCAGCAACCATCTGACCATCTGTACTGAAGGCGACCGCGTGGAGACGATCGCCGGCGTGCGATTCTGAATACAGCTCCCGCCCGCTATTGACGTCCCAGATTTTCACTTCGCCGCTGTTGCTCGCCGACGCCAGCTGCCGACTATCCGGACTGAAAGCGATTGCCTGGACCCATCCACTGCTGCCGATGAGCTTTGGCATCTCGCGCCCCGTTGCTAATTGCCACAACCTGATGGTGCGATCGTTGGCTGCCGACGCCAGCCATCGGCCGTCGCGGCTGAACGCGATCGCAAAAAAGGCAGTTGCATGACTCTCGAGCGTTCGCGCAACATTAGGATCAAACACTCCTTTGATTTCGATTGTTCGATTACCATTGCCAGACGCCAATAGTTTTCCGTTAGTACTGATCGCGGCAAATAACAATTCCGTAGTATCTCCATTGGGCGCGATCACGTTTTTGGGTTTTCCTGTAGATGCGTTCCACGCCACAGCAGACCCATTAGCGCTAACCGAAAGAAGATCCAGGGGGCCGGTAAACCGCAAGTCCAACACGGCAACCTGATCGTGCTTCATGGTGCGTACGAGCTTCCCATTCGTTAGGTCCCACAGAACCACTTCGCCAGCCGCGTTCGCCGAAACCAGATTTCGATCATCATTACTGAATAACAGCCGATTGATTCTTGTGGCTTGCCGGTTCAGGGTTCGTTGCGGCTTCCAATCAGTGGTGCTCCACAGGGTTATGCCGCCGTCGGCAGTAGCAGCGGCTAAAGTTTTTCCGTCGGATGCGAAGGCGAGCGCAGAGACTGGTGCGCTCTGTGCCGTAAGCGTTTGCAATATGTTTCCGCCATTCACATCCCAGACTTTGATCATTTTGTCTGAGCTGCCTGAAACCAGCATACGCCCGTCAGGACTGAACGAAACTGCTTCCACTGCACTCGTATGACCTGAAAGCGAAAACAGCGCGCGTCCTGCTGCTACGTTCCATATCCTGACGGTGCGGTCATTACTCCCTGAGGCCAGCAAGTGTCCGTCGCTACTCACTGCGAGTGATCTGATCCAACCCTCGTGGCCATTAAGCGCGCGCAGCTCCAAACCAGAATCAACGTCCCACAACCTGATTGCGTTGTCTGCTCCGCCCGAAGCGAGCCAGCGACCATCCGGAGCAAACACGGCGCAGTTAACTCTAAGACTGTGTCCCGTCTGCATTACCAGTTCGGGCTTGGGCGCATTTGGATCGGGTTGTTGTGAAGACGTGGGTGTCGGCGCGTAGAGAAGACAAGCAAACGTCGCCGTCGCGAGGAATAACAGATTCCTTATCTCGAACGGTTTGTGCATCGTTGAGTCAGCTCTACGCATTCATTCATCGCGCATCAGGCTAGGGCCCGAATCTATGTTTGTACTCGTCAGCAGAGATGAATGCCTTGACCATCTCAGCATTCACAAAGTTGCCGCCAAACTCGTTCAGCTTTCCCAACCAGAAGTCATAGCCCGACTGGTCCGGGTCTCTTCGCAAGTACCCGAGATATTGCATGAGCACAAATGCCTCTCGGAACTCCCGGTTTACCGCACTGTTTGACCCCGTCTCGGTTCCGGATTCGGTCAACTGTTTGGCGTCGGCAACAGCGCGCAAGGCTGCCGCCCGACCCGTGGTGCCGCCACTGGCAAATGCCGTAATCGCCGCCTGCCGCTCATCCGAGGGCACCGCCACCGCCGCCGTCGTGATCAGCGCATCTACGTATGACGAAGCGCTCAGGTTCGTTGGATATTTTGAGATGAACTGCGAACTACTGACTACTTGCTCAGCGTAGCTTTGCTTATTCGCTTCCAGCTTCGCCTCCCAGCCCGGCGCCAGCACTACTACCCCGTCACCGATTTGTTGAATCGCACCGAGCACTTGCTGGTAGGTCATGCGCGTCGCATCCTTCGACTTGCGCCCGAAGGCCACTCGCTGGATGCGGATGGCGTAATAACCGGTCTGCTGAAACTCAATTGACAGATAGAACGCTGCCGAAACATTGATGCGCGCGACTTCCACGCATTGTGGATTATTTCCGCACTGATTTATCTGGTTGGCCCAGAAGGCTTGCCCGCTCGAATCCGGCGCGCGATTCAGAAAATCAAGGTAATGAATCAGCACAAAGAAATTCGCATCCAGGACGGGATTCGCACCCGTCGTCGTCTCGTTGTCGTTGATGGCGATCGGAGCGCTGCTCTGGGCGCCCAGCGTCGCGCCGGTGGCATTGCTCAGAGTGATATTGAAAGTTTCCGATCCTTCAGCCCAGGCATCGTTAACAATCAGGATGTTGATTGTCTTGGAAGTTTCGCCCGACGCAAAACGCAGCGTGCCCACCGTCGTCTCGTAATCGCAACGCGCTGACGCCACGCCGCCGACCTGACTACAGGGACTTGTGCCCGCGCTATCACTGGTCGCGTAATCCACCGTCGCCGCCGCACTAGTATTGCCCGTCCGCGTGACCGTCACCGTTCGGCTGCCCGCATCTTCGGCCACCCCATAACTTGAAGCGTTCAACTGCACCGCCGGTGGTGGCGGAGCCGACGGCACTTGCAAGCATGCCGAAAACTCAGAGGTGTTTCCCAACGCGTCAGTGGCCGTGCAGTTGATTACTCCGCCAGTAATCCCGTTCGGAAAATCGAATGGAAAAGTGAACTGCGCGTTGCCGTTTCCATCAGTCGCCACGCCTGGCACTTTGCCGGTCACCAAAGGCCGGGTCGCGGATTCATTCTTGGTGCACTGCGCGTCGCCACTGAAGTACCAGTGAACTGTGAACGTCGCGTTTGGCGTACTGTTGAGCGTGCCATTAATCATCAAAGATTCCGCGCCAATGTTTGGACGAGTTGGTTCCCGGTCACCCGCTGCCGAATCATCGTCCCGAGCGGCCGCCGGAGTTGACGATGTAAGCACCGGAAAGTTCTGCAAACGGTTCGGCCCATCGTCAACGTCCAGCGTATCATTCGGGGTAATATCCTGGTTGCCAAGGTCGATTCCGAGACCCTCATTCGCATAAATCAGATTATCCGTGATCTCTATTTCAATGCTGTTGGTATCGTTCCCACTGACGTTCGTAATGCGAATGCCCGATCCCTTGTTGTAAGCGATGCGGTTCTGAATGATGCGATCGCCGCGCGAATTCGCAGGGACGACAATGCCGGCGTCGGTGTCAAAGAATGACGTGCGACCATTCGGAATCGCCGCGTCGCCGGTCACGTCCGTGCCTATGAAGTTTCCCTGTACTACATTGTTGACCGCGCCGCCCTTTGTCGGTTCGCCGAACTGAATTCCCACAATCACATTGCCGGACAGAATATTTCGGGCAGCCGACACCGCGCCACCGATTGTGTTCCCGTTTGCGTCGAAAATTGTGCGTAGTCCCACGGTGTTCGTAAGCGATTTTGTGCCGGTCACGTCAGTGCCAATAAAGTTGCCCTGAACCAGATTGTTGCTGGTGCCACTGTCACGGAAAAACAGACCGTTGGAATTGCCGGAAATAATGTTGCGCGCGGCCGGAGTTGTACCACCAATGGTGTTGGCTGACGCTGTGCCTTCCAGATGGACGCCCTCGTTGTTACCACTGGGAAAAAATCCATCGATGCTAAATCGAATCGCACCCGTGGCGTCCGTGCCGATGAAGTTCCCCTGAATCAGGTAATCGTGCGAGCCGGAATAAACCAGATCGATGCCGGTTGCCGAACCGCCGCACGAAATAACGTTACGGGCCCCCGCTGTCGTGCCGCCGATCGTGTTACTCGAGGATCCAGGAACACTTCGTGAGCTAATCCCGGCCTGCGAAATTGGAATGATCGCGCTGCCGGCCGCGTTCAGACCTATGTAATTGCCCTCAATGAGATTGTTGGACGCATCATCCGCCGTGGTTGCAGGATCGTCTACGAAAGTTGAGAATTGAATCCCGTACGTGACATTGGCGATAACATTTTTCGCCTGTGGCGCAGTCCCGCCGATGGTATTGTTCGCGGTGTCAATCGTTACACCATTGCCGCTGAGCGAGCCCTGGGCCGCCGTTCCCGCCACGTTTATGCCAATGTAGTTTCCTTCGATGATGTTGTTCCCGGCTTGCTGAATTGATATGCCGCCATTCGTGTTAATAACGAAACCGCGAATCAACGTGCCTCCACCGTTAAGCCCAAACCCACCGTTTTGTTTTTGAATGATTGGCGTGCCGGCAAAACCCGGCTGCGTGGTCGCATCGATTGAAACGGGTTCAGTGATCGACGGAATTATTCCGTCGATCGTATAGGGACCTGGCCCCGGAATGTTGAAAGTAATGTTGTCGGTTCCCAAGTGATCGTTTGCAGCGTTAATTGCTTCTTTCAAAGTGCAGCCGTTCACCGTCGCTGTACATTGTCCATCGTCGGTGTTTGCCGTGGAATTCACTATGAACGTCGACGGAGAGTCCGGCCCGAAGAAAAGTGTCCAGCCCCCGGCGATTGTTTGCCCGCTGCCGAACGAGCTCGAGTCATCAACCATGTACAGGCTCCAAGTGCCATTCGGATTTGTGCCGTTGAATGAGGCGAGCGTGGTTTGATATGGACCTGCAGGCGCCGGCGCGGGAAATGTATCTGCCGGCGGATTATCTTTGGGCTTGTAGATTCCGCTGCCACAGTTGAAGCCCGCCAAATCCAAAGCCGCACCGTCGTCGAACGTCAGGTTCGCGTTGCTTATGACGCAGGACGTGCCGACGTCCGACATCAATAACATTTTCTGTCCGGTGGGGCCGACCAACAGAATATCGATGTCCTGCGCGAAGCTTCCCATGCTGACGTTGTTGAGCCGCACCCGCAGCTTGTCAATCGTTCCACTAACTCCGGAAACCGTAACCGTCGAAGGATACGTATTTGCCGCACGTGGCGGGGAAGCAAACCCACTCGGCATGGTGATCGGATTTGTATTCGAAAACGAAACGAAGTTGGGTCCCTCAGTGGGCGGCCCAGCCGTTTGAACTGCGCCGGACTCGAGCACAACAAGACTGGCGATTCCGTCGCGAAGCAAAACTAAATCCTGAAGCGCGTCTGAATTCAATCGCATGGGAATGACCGCACGCGGCGAACTATCAGCGGCAAAGGACACGACCGAGATGGTGTTGACTTTGCCCGAATCGGATTGCTGCGACGCGTTTCGCGAGACGACACTTAACCTGTTCGTTGCGCGATCTATAACCACGAGATCATTGTTTGACGAAGTCGAGACATGCGCTGACAGCAGATCAGCCTCCGCCGACACCCTTGCAAGCAGTTCACCGTCCGCAGAAATTGAGAGCCGGCTCGCCTTACTGGCGCTTGCTGGTTCGCTGATTCCGGGCTGCGATAACAGCCGCACTTCACCTTGATCTGTGAGCACGGCCAGATCAGCCGCGCCCTCCCCGTCAAATTCGCCAACCGAGATCGAGCGAATTGCAAAAGAAAATTCGCGCGTGTCGATATTTGGTGGCGAAACGCTTGCTCGATCGGCGTCGGTGAAGGTCAGTTTCCGATCGCGGCCATGCGCGAGCAGCAATTTGTGGCCGCACGCGACGGCTAAATCGCTCTCGAAATCAAAGTCGAGCTGGCCGACGGCGATTGAAGTGACTGTCTCCGGAACCGCGATGCTTTCCGGTGTTGCGCTAAATGCACCTTGCGGTCCTTCGAATGAGTAGATTTTATTTCCTGATGCGCCGTCGACACCGACGAGTATGTCAGGCAAGCCGTCTCGTCTGTTGATATCGCCGACAGCCAATGCGGTAACGCTTCCCTCAAGAGACAAATCCTTCGGCGCACCCAAACTACCCGTACCGTCGCCCGGCAGCAGATAGAGTCGCGATCCACCTCGCGCTGCGACCAGGACATCCCAATGACCGTCGCCATCGAAATCGCCCGCGCCGAGAAAGTCGGGCGACACGGCGGCTTCGAATACATGTGCCGGCGATAGAAACGGCGCGTCCGTGAACGTCCCGTTCGCCCTTCGCTGTTTTGCCTCTGGCGCGTTGGGATAAATAGAATCGGCATTGCCGCGATTGATCGCGATGATTCCGCGGCCGCCGTACTCGTAGCTGCTGACTAAATCCGGCACGCCATCCTCATCGAAATCGGCAGAAGCCAGCGAGCGTGGCGACGCCTGATCGTCCGTCAACGCGCGTTGAACTTCCTCTGGTCCCTGATAAGCCGTTAGCAGACTGTGTCCGTTGCCGAGGCTTACACGCGAATCGCGAGCCGCCCTGGCGCGAACACTTACTTGCTTACTTAGCCTTGCTGATGGGAATCTTATCTCGCCGGATCGAGACGCCGGCGCGGCGAGCGAATGCCAATGCAACGCCGCGAAACTCGCGGAAAATAGCAACAGTACGGAAGCCGCACAGACTAACTTGCGGCCCCGAGCATAACGGAGGCTGGATTTCGAATTAGAATTGAGAGCCAGCATTAATTTAGCTCCCGTTCGCGGTAACCCGCTTTTTGGATCTGAAGCAACATAGCTCCAGGTCAAGGGCGAGAGATTTCGGGCTGGATTATACCGCAAGCGTGTCCAGAGACGACAACGCTGAAGGAATTTGGCAGGTCACTGCGCTGTTCAGAACGCGAATTTGACTTCGACTTGCAGGCGCCGAGCCGGGGTTATCGTTTCCGTTGCCTGCCCAAAATCGATTGCGCCGAGCCATCGCACGGGTACGCCAAAGTTCGCGCGATTGATGAAATTGAAAATATCAGCGCGCAATACCAAACTCTTTGAACCCGATACAAACAATTTTTTACTCGCCGACAAATCGAGTTCGACAACGTTTCCGGCGCGAAACGTGTTTCGCCCAATGCGGCCATCCTGGCCGATTGGTGCCAGCAACGCAGTTGGATCGGTCGCGGTTAGCCGGAGCGGTTGGCGACGGTTGCCGGTCACGACCAGGCCATTCGTGTTGTCGAGACGATCCGTCAGGTTCCCGTCGAGATTCACGTCGAAAATAGTATTGACAGTAAATGGTTGGCCCGTCCGCAACGCCCCCGTGCCGGCAATCTGAAGGTTCCCAAAGAAGGCGCGAAACGCGCGGCTGCGATTGCGAAACTCAGGAAGAGCTGAAATGAAGTTATAGGCAAATCTGTGTCGAACGTCGAAATTTGCCGGACCACGTTCGCCGGCGAAAGTGAAACTGTTCTGCGGCAAGGCCGGAGCGCCGGCGAGATCGAAAACATCTGAAACATCGTCAACCGCTTTCGACAGTGTGTACGAAACTTGATATTGAGTTGACCGGCCGAGTCGCCCGCGCAATTGCGCTTGAAAAGAATTGTAATTAGACATCGCTGACGACTCGTAAATCATTACGGCGCCAGCTCGTACGATGGGACGCCCGCCGCTCGCCCCGGTCGCCCCGGGCAATTGCCCCGGGCCGAGCGCCAATCCCGAAACGTTTGGTGAAAAGTTGGCCACATTGATCGTCGTCGGCACCAGGAAGGCATTCGGCCCAAGGTTCGGCGTGGTCAAACGTAATAACTTTCGGCCATGGGTGCCAACATAAGCCAACGACAAAACTGTTTTACGATTCAGCTCCTGTTCCCACGTAAATGAATAATGTTGCGCTTCAGGCATGCGCAATTGCTGCTGCGGCAGGGTAAATCCAAAGCCACCGGGAAAAGAAGTATTGATGGCAACCAGACACGACAGCGGCACTGCGGGGTTCAACGTGTTCAGGGTTCCCGGCTGCACCAGGGAAAAGAAACGAGTGCCGTTCGCGTCAGTGCACGGGAAGAACGGCAATGTCGGATCGGAAATGTTAAAGCCGACCCCGGAAGCATTCGGCAGTCCGCCCGCCAAATTCAGCGTCAGGAAGTTCGGAAACACGTTTCGCGATTGACTAACAACGGCGCCAATTGCCTGATCGTAAAACATTCCGTATCCGGCACGCAGCACCGACGCGCGATTCGACCCAAAGAAATGGGTCGAGTAAGCGAACCCAAGCCTCGGCCCAAAATTGTTACGATCGGGATCGTAAATTTTCCGTCTGGTGCCCAAAAACGTTTGCAGACCCGGCACCAGACTCAACGACGTGTCAGTGAATGTCTTCTCGATGCGCCGGTGAGTCTCAGCGACGGGCGTGTTGTATTCGTAACGAAGCCCTAACGAAAGCGAAAGATTTGGCCTGATGCGCCAATTATCTTCGGCGAAGAAATCGTATTGATAATAGCGAAGATCGATTCGCGAATCGGGACTGGTTTGCAGCACTTGCAGGATCCCGCTCGGCGCCGACGCTGCCGCAAGATCAATCGGACGCACAAAGCCACTTAACTGAAAGTTTCCTGCCGGCGTGCGTTGCGCGGCGGGTGCGCCATTGAACGTGAGCAGCGGCCGGGCGTTACGCGGGAGATCGCTATGCAGTTCCGTGCGCCGAAAATCCAGACCAAGCGTGACGCTATGGTTTCCTTGGCGCCACGAAAAGTTGTCGGCTAGTTGGTAAGTGTTGTTGACACGCTCTTGCGGAAAGTTGAAAACATCGACGCCTATGGGACTGTAGCCCGCCAGGCCGATCTGGCCGACGGGTCCCAAAATGTCTTCAGTCCCAAAGCTGAAAAAACTGTCATACAGCACGGCTCTCGAAGCCGGTGTAGTGTCGTTCGTGAACAGTGGCGCGTTCAGTAAGAACCTGCGCTCGTTAGGCCGCAGCGAGTTTGCGAGACGGCTCGGCCGCAGGAATTGCCGATCGCGATTTTCTTCGAAAACCAAACGCGTACGGCCAAATGATGCGCGCACCTGATTGAATATCGTCGTGTTGTGCGGCCCGCCAATTTCGCTATTCAAGAAATTCGACCAGTTCTGCGTCCGCACGCGGGGGTGAATGGTTGAAAACAGCGCGCCGCCGACTACCGAAATATCGCGCCAGTCATCGGTGAAGTTATATCGTGACGTGATCGATTGCGCCCGTGCGCCGATCAGAAAATTACCGTCTACCTTTCCTGAAACATTCTTGCTCTGACCTCCCGCCGGCAACGCCAGCGTCAAAGTATTCGCGCCATAAATTCCATTCGTGTTATTTGGAAAAGGGTAGAGACTGAAAACTGCGTCGCCACTGACGGTTGTCGGGAATGCGGTTATCGCCGCGCCGCTGAACGGATCGCGAGAAAGTCCCGTCGCACCCGATCCAAAAATTCCCCGCTCTTCCACCGTGGGCACCGCAAAGCTGTTTTCCTTCGTCGCGTTCGTAACTTGCCCTTCGGCAGAGATGAAATAGAACGCGCTGTGACGTTTTCCCTTCGCCGATGGTGCGAGCGGACCGCCGATCACGAATCCGCCTTGAGTGAAAGTAAACGAATCCTCGCCGCCGCTCTGGTTGGTGACAGTTAACGGCCGCCCGTTCTGAAGCACGGGTTTCCCTCCGGCCCCCACGGCTGTCGTTGAGTTACCAAAAGTGCTATCAAAAAGATTACGCGCGTTCATTCGACTCGAATTGAAAATGCTGTACAGCGTCGCGTGCGTTTCGTTGCCGCCTGATTTTGAGACCGCGTTCACCTGCCCACCGATGTTGCGGCCGAATTGTGCCGGCGCAAGCAGAGTGATCAGTTGATATTCCTGCACCGACTCGATTGGTTGCGGAATCAACGCCACGAAACCCTGACGCCGCACGCCTATGTCTTCGTCATTGTTGTCGGAACCATCAACCGTAAAGTTGTTGCCGCGCGATCGCAGACCATTAACGGCGAACTGGCCGGCTGAACCAACTCCTGGGCCAACTCCTGGCCCAGCGACGCTGCCCAGTGTTTGCGGCGGAGGAGCTACGCCGGGTAACAACAGCGCCAGTTCATCAAACGTGCGTGCGAAAGTGCTGCCACCTAAAGGTAAAGCCGCGACCTCTTCCTCAGTGAAAGAGCCACTGCGGCGCGCATCAGTGCTAATGATGCTGGCGCGGACATCCGTGTCCCCTACCGCGGGAGCCGGCGTCGGTGTGCTGACGGGTGGCGGGACCGCGGGCGCCGGGTCGAGTGCGACAGGAACCGGAATGACTTCGCCCGTGTAAGTGATCTTCAAATGCTGGGTCACTTCTTTTGTTTGATAGCCGTCGCTGGACACACGAATGCGATAGATTCCGGGAATTAACAGCCCTTGAAAAAAGCGCCCGCGAAAATCCGTGCGCAGGCTAATTGTGACGCCTGTTTGCTGGTTGATTATTTCGACGAATGCGCCTTTCAAAGCGGCGCCTGTTTGACTGTCGCTGATTGTTCCTTCAAAGGCGCCGGTGACTGTGTCCTGAGCGAGCGCTGGATGAGCGCCCGCACTGATTATCAGCAGTAATGAGGTGAGAAGAGTTTTCTTTAGCAGGTCCGATTTTCGCAACACGACAAGGTTTCGAATAAGAGGTGCTGTGACTTCAAATCGCAAGAACTTGTATTTTCGGCTTCGCAGTTGGCGCGCGTTCAGCCCAACGACCATACGAACCGCAGGAAAGCGGGACCAGCCTATACCGATCACTTAGCGAAACGCAAAAAAAATCTGGAGAGGGTTGTGGAGGGGCCTGATTTGCCCAAGCGGGTTCTGCGAGCGAAACCGCTTCCCTTTTCCCCTTCGGAAAATAGAAAACATCAACATTCAAGCGCATTTGTCTTTTCCACCAGGGCCACTCATCTAACTCGCGACCTGCGCCTGGACACTAATTGGACAAAATCCATATTCATCGGCATTAGACGGCAAGTCACTGATGTGACAGGTCTTCTTATGTCTTAGAAGATGATTCGCGATTTAGACTAAAAGGAATGCGATGCGTGACAGGCTAACAGCTGGCTGCCAATTTACAAGCGCGTTGAACGGCTGATGATTAAATCGAAAGGACGCATTCGCCGAAAGTGACGGCAAGCAAATTCATCGCTGCTTCAGTCTGTTAGTCGGAGAGGAGAATGTTCCCTGGCGTGGAGAGAATTGCTACCTGAAAAAAGTAGTGTCCATGGGCGGCAATTGTTTCCTCAGCCAAGCTTGCAGCAGACCGAAAAGTTGCGGCGAAGTATCTAATTGGTTCCCATGCTGCCTTGAGAACGATCGTCATTTTGTCTTTTGGCGGCAGCGCAGTCTTCACAGATGAGCTGGCCTGGGGGTAGGAGGGATGTTAAATGAATGGCGTCTGACTTTATTGGTTTGTCGATGATAATAGGAATGACTTGCAGGCCACAGAGGGTGTGTTCGTCACTTTCTGTTAAAAAGTGATAGGTGTCTGTCTGTGAATTCTTGGCGTAGATCAAGATGTACCTCGGGGGCGAGTCGGATAGGCCGATCTTTCTGTGTTGACGATTAACGGGAGTGACTGAACAAGCCGAACTCGGAAATCAACCGGTATCTCGCGACCGAAGGGGCTTCCCCGTTCAAGAAACACGAACAGATCACGTTTGACTGCCATCGTGTTCTTTACTCCGGAACGTGGGTCGCAGCAATTCCCTTGGTGCCTAAATGGCGTTTCAGACATGCTGTTTGCAGAGATCTGTAGTGCGTGCCCGAGTACGATATTACGCAGCAGCTGGGACATACTCTGGGACTGTTGGACTGTTATCAGTGCGCCGGCGAATTAACAGCGATGGTTTTGATGAAGAGCGCCCGCGAATCTAACGGCATCGACGGTCCGACAGCGTGACACCATCGCTGTGCAAACAGTCTATCGTGAACGTGTGGCGCGAAGCCGGAGACCGGCCGCACTGACGAATCAGAAGAAAATCGATGAAGGTGGCGAGCCCGAAGCCGACGGCGCTCCATTATCAAACCGCCCCGATAGAGCCCCTCATTGCTTTCTTAACGCAAAGCTATCCAACCAAAGGCGGCCAAAGATCGGGCAAGGCATTTTAGAGCAGGACTCACGCACCAACACAATTTTTACCGCTGAGTCCGATGAGCCTGATACGAAGTTTACTGTCAGATCCCGCCAGCCGTCCGAATTCTTTAGTAGTGGCGCTGTCTCCGCGATAACGCCGTCGCTGCGCCCATCAATCACCAGGAGTTTCGGGAGGCCGCCGCTAATTAAATCTTCAGAACGAAATGCGAAGCTCAATTGATAATGGGTTTGCGCGTCCGTCTTTACCAGTTGTGAAATGATCGGAGACGTGGGCTCACTCTCGCCATTGAACTCAATTCTG
The DNA here is from genome assembly GCA_046262835.1 of Pyrinomonadaceae bacterium. Classification (GTDB taxonomy): domain Bacteria; phylum Acidobacteriota; class Blastocatellia; order Pyrinomonadales; family Pyrinomonadaceae; genus UBA11740. The sequence goes on along the minus strand of JBHELZ010000041.1, from coordinate 12,512 downwards.
AGACTTGACGTTCCGCGCTGCGGAGTACTTGCATCCAGCGTCCGGACTAATGTCGAAGCTGTATTTTCCGCGCGCCATCCGAAACCAGGTGATTGCAAGTCGGTTTCGTTCTCGAACCCACCGTCGTCTATCGCCCCGAGCTCTGCAATACGCTTACCTCGGACCCCACACCAAAGTTCGAAAGCTTTCTTGAAGCTTCTAAGCTTGATAAGTTCTGAAACGAATTGCCGACGGACCTGATCCGTCGATTGATCATTACCTGCCGCTTCGAGCAGCAGGACCGCTTCGTCGATCTCACCATGACGTCTAAAGTGATCTGCCACCGCGTTGAAGGTTTCAGCGCTCTTTGGCTGAATCATTCGCTCCACGAATTTTGGATCGCCTCCTGATAACTGCCAGGCCAAATCAATAGTAGATGAAAGGAAGGTTGAGTTACTCGCTGTGGCCGCACGGAGTTCGTTGAAGCCTTCTTCGAACTCTCCGGCGCGAACCAATAAATTTCCCAACTGCCAATGCGGTTGGGCATAGTGCGGCGCAAGCGGAATCGCGTTGCGACCGGCCGCTATTGCAGCTTGGCGATCTCCATATAATTCTCGAGCGCGGGCCAGCGTAATCCAGAGCACGTAATCATCAGGCCGCAACCTCACTGCCTGTTCATACTCGCCCGTCGCGCCCATAAAATCGTTTTGCGTTTCAAGTATTTCGCCTCGCAATAAATGTGGTTCAGGATCGCCCGGGCTGAATTTGATCGCCGCATCGACCGATGTCACATTGCTTGACTGGTCGGCCGGCGCGATGAGCAGCGCTCCGACGCCAGGTCGTGCAGCGAGCGCAGCCAACAACAAAAATATTAGGCCTGCAGCGATTCGAAAGGAGATAAATCTCAACCCACGCCACCCCGTGCCGCCTGCGTCAAGGCTCTTGCTTTGAATGCTTTCACAGCCAATTTAGATTTCAGGCAAATAGGACTCAACAAGAAAGGCGCCGCTGTTCGCACAACGACGCCATGAACACTACGCTGGAGATCCAATCAGGGTGTGGATTGGCTGGGATTCGATCGCCGCAGCGCAAGCGCCAGACCGACGCCGCCACCGACAACGGCTGCAGCTATAGCTACTTTTCCGCCGGTACTTAACCCACCTGCACCAGCGACTGCACCTGCGACTTTCGTGCGACAAGCATCAACCAGATCGTCCTTCGCCGGATCGGTTTTACCAATCATTCCTTGTGCGTTATCAATTTCGCCAGTAGTGCCTCTTTGAGTGTGGACCACCGCGCATCCTTGAAGAAGACTAACTCTGATATTTCCGTTTTGATCGAGATTCAAAATTACGCGTGATTTTGCCGCAAGAGTGATGACACCGTGTCCGGGTATGTTGATAGTTGCGGTAACTCCGTCAGGTGTCTCGATCATTGAGCCATTGAGGATTGTTGCGCCAGTTGTGGCACTAGCGCCGTTAACATTGATTGGTTTGTTACCCTGCGTAGTGAGAACGCCACTCAACGCCTGCGGTATGGTGATACGACCGCTCGAAGCAGCCGGCGCGGCGAACGCGAGGCCTAGATAAACTTGCGTGACAGCAAACATCACAATGCAAGCGAGGATAGCCGGTTGGTTCCGTCGTCTCGATTTCATAAGACCTCCAGTTTGTGTGGGAATCGCCTTTGACGTTTTTTTTGAGATCACGGCGGTCGAAGTATACGCTTCGCTGAGATCGCGATTCAATTCAATTTTCGCTATTGATTGATCAATTTTCGATTTTTCAGTCTTAGTCGTGTTCACTTCTTGCTGTGAGTGTCCGGATGTTGCTATCAGCCAAAAATTATGTCAGTCGGACCGAAATGGAGAAAGAAGTATTGGTCCTGATCCAGGCTTCGTACGAACCAGTCCAGAGTCACTTCAAGAGACCGCCGCCATTAGACGCTCAACCAGCGGTTCAGTTACATAGAAGGGTTTAATCCTGCTTCGAAAGTCTTCGATTGTTAGCTTCAACCCTTCTGCCAGTTCAATCGTTGGCTGCCATTTGAGGATTTGTCGAGCACGGGTGATGTCAGGCTTTCGTTGTCGCGGATCATCGGCTGGCAAAGACTTTCGATCGATTCTCATGGTTACTCCGCACTGCCTGGCGATCTCACGGGCCAGTCCTTCAATTGTGTACTCGTGCGGATTCCCAAAGTTTACTGGTTCAAATAGATCAGTCGCATTCATGAGTTTCACCAGCGCCTCTATTAAATCCTGAACATAGCAAAACGATCGCGTCTGGTGACCATCGCCATAGATAGTAAGGTGTTCACCGCGAAGTGCTTGAACAATAAAGTTTGAAACCACGCGACCATCATTTTCTACCATTCGCGGGCCATAAGTGTTGAAGATCCGCGCTATGCGAATGTCCACGGCATTCTGACGGTGATAGTCCATCATCAAAGTTTCGGCCAGTCTTTTTCCTTCATCGTAACAACTGCGCAAACCGATGGGATTAACGTTTCCCCAATATTCCTCTGTCTGCGGGTGTTGTAATGGATCACCATAAACTTCCGACGTCGATGCCTGTAGGATTCTTGCCCGCACGCGCTTCGCCAGTCCCAACATATTCAATGTCCCCATCACGTTCGTCTTCGCGGTTTTGACCGCGTTGTATTGATAATGAATCGGTGAAGCGGGACAGGCGAGGTTATATATTTGATCGACTTCCAGAAGAATTGGATTGATTACATCGTGCCGTACCAACTCGAACTTCGGGTTGTCGATCAAGTGCTGGATATTCTCGCGGCGGCCGGTAAAAAAATTATCGAGGCAAATTACCTCGTGACCATCCCTAATCAGGCGATCGCACAAATGTGATCCGATAAAGCCGGCGCCGCCAGTGACAAGTATTCGACTGGGTTGGCCGTTTCCGTTTTTGATCATCGTGTCTCCCTATCTGCTTGAGGTCACAAACCACTTCGTGAGAGTGAAAAGTTTATCTGACGAATTTAATGCTTGCAATGGCTGGCAATGTCGGGGAGGATCGGCGGGTCCCGGAAATTTTCAATGTCGATGACGCAGTCACTCAACATGAATCACGCGAACGCAAGCGGGCGCCCGAAATTGGCTGAACGCGGTCGAACCATCCCGTTAATCGTATTTGCAGCATTACTGATACTTACCCTCTTGACGCCCGTACCCTACGGGACGGTTGAGCGTTGGTGGGATTCAGCATTTGAGGTCAGCATCTTCCTGCTGGCGGGGATCGCATTATTTGATGCTGTGGCCTCGCAAAATCTTCTGACTTTGGAGCACCTCCGGCTGCTCGCTCCGCTGGTGGCGTTAACAATCTTTGCGTTGATCCAGATTGTGCCCCTGTGGCCGCAAACCACTCCGCTCGGTGCGATCCATCAACCAATCAGCTCCGATCCGTATGAAACAAAACTGCTCGCCATAAAGTTTCTCGCGCTAACGTGCCTCCTGGCGATGCTCCTTCGATATACCAACAGTTCGCGCCGCTTAAGATTACTGGTGCATACCGTAATCGTCATCGCGCTGGCAAGTGCAATTTTTGGGATAGTTCGTCAGCTCTACCAATACAATTCCGAGGGCTTTTTGTTGCCGGCCTTGAAAAAGGGTTCAGGCTATGCGCAGTTTATTAATAAGAACCACTTTGCATTTCTCGCTGAGATGGCTTTTGGACTATTGGCCGGGCTAGTCGGCGGAGGCGGCATTGCCTGGCCACGCCCGCTAATCTATTTCGCACTCGCCTTGCCAATCTGGACCGGTGCCGTGCTCTCAAATTCGCGTGGCGGCATCCTCGCTATGACAAGTCAGATAGTGTTCTTTGCACTGATGTTAAATGTCAGGCCCGCCCAACCGGATCACGAACCAAATGCGCCACAAACGACCGCGCGGCGGGCCGCCGGGTTGATTCTCAAACTGGCGTTGACAGCTGCGCTGGTAGTCGGGATTGTCATCGGCATGGTGCTTCTGGGCGGCCAGCCTCTTTCTGATCGTTTGAGCGTCACTCGCGAAGAACTCAGCTCGCAACCTGACGAAAGGACGCACGCGGATCGCGCCTCTATCTGGAAAGCCACACTGCGGCTGGCCTATGACCATCCACTTACCGGCGTCGGTTTTGGCGGCTACTGGATCGCTATAACTCGCTATCACGATGGATCCGGTGAATTGGTCCCGCAACAGGCTCATAACGACTATCTCGAGCTCTTGGCCTCGGGGGGTCTCGTTGGCGTGGCACTCTTTGTCTGGTTTGTAATCGTCATTGTGCGCCAATCCGGCAGGCAATTAAGAAGTCGCGATCGTTTTCGTCGCGCCGTTGCTCTCGGCGCCTTGACCGGTCTGTTCGGTGTGGCGGTCCATAGCCTGGTGGATTTCGGATTGCATCTAACCGGAAACGCGATAATCTGTCTGGCGTTGGTAACGCTGGCAACGCGGCAGATTGAAACTGCGTCCTCGTCTGTCGATCGCGCCCGCACTTAGGCGCCTGCAGCCGCCGCACGAACTCGTTTCTCGCTACTCACGTCAGTATTTAAATCCCACACACTTCGTTTGGAAAAGATGCGCTCCGCCGCGCGCGTCAACTCGCTCTGGAACAGATTAGTGAGATAGTTGATATCCAGAAGTAATTCGTCGTTCCCAAATTCGCGATATAGACTGATCACGCCCTTTTCGTCTGTGTTTGTACTTAACGGCAACCTGATGTTCCAAAACAAATGCGATTCGAGAATCTCGTGACCTTCTACATCGCCGCGTTCCCATTCCCACCAGATCACGCCGTCGCGCGTCGTGGCTCCTGGAAGAGAAGCTGCTTCCATCTCCTGATCGAATACTCGTTGATTGTCCTGCGCATTGCCGCAGCTTAGTTCAATAGTTGCATAAGCGAATTCCGCTGACTTGAGTAACTCTTGCGAGGCTTCAAAGACTCCTGCCAAAGTTTCGGCTTCCGCCATCATCCGACACGCCCGTCGAATACGAACATTGTTGGCCACTCGGACGCGGCGATCTCCAACCGTCCGCCGGATGCCGGCTTTGATCTCGTCCATTTCAGCATAGCGAAGCCGCCCCGCGAGGAAGATCACAGCGGACGCCATCACAATCAACGTGACCGCGGTAATGCGGCCGCCCCCTCCGCCGCTGACGGTTAACAGTGCGAGCAGACTGAAAAGAGCGCACACGGCATAAAGCACAAATGCGACGTGACGCTGTGACCATCCACGCTCGAGAAGTTTGTGGTGAATGTGTTCGCGGTCTCCCTGGAAAATCGGTCTGCCGCTAATAAACCGTCGCACCATCGTGAAACTGGTATCGACAATAGGCAGCCCAAAAGCCATGACCGGGATGGCTACGGCCACCGCCGTCGAAGCCTTCTGCGCGCCCACCATCGAAAGGGTCGCCAGCAAAAAACCAATCAGTAACGCTCCCGAATCCCCGAGAAAGATCGACGCCGGGTTGAAGTTGTAGCGCAGAAATCCTATGAGGGCGCCGGAAAGCGTCAGCGTAAGAACTGCGACCGCGATATTTCCCTGAGCAAACGACACTATCAACATTACCAGCGTTGCAAACAAACCCGCGCCGGCTGCCAGCCCGTCCATGCCGTCAATCAGGTTGTAGGCGTTGCTGACGCCGGCGACCCAAAGAATCGTCAATACAAAACCCAGCACCGGTGGCAACGCAATCGATCCTACGAAGGGTATGGAGATGCCGTTTATTCCGATGCCCCACCAATAAAGCACCCCGGCTGCCAGCCCCAAAATGAATAACTTCCATATCGCGCCACTCCCCCGAAAATCGTCGTAAAGGCCAAACAAAAAAACCAGGGTGGCCGAGATAAGTATTCCCATCAAGCGATGGCCGCTTGGGCGGAGAGATTCGGTCAGAAGGTTATCGAGGAATGGCAGCGGCCCCAGGCTGATCATTACCGAAAGATAAATGGCCACTCCGCCGAGACGCGGAATCGGTTTCGAATGTAATCGCCGCCGGTCTTTGTGAACGTCCAACCAGCCGCGGCGCTGTGCCAGCCTTCGAATTAAAGGCGTCGATATCAGCGACGACAATAACGCAATGACAAATAGACTGAGGTAAGTATTCACGAGATCATCTGCAACGATCGAAGCCGGCTTTGAGTACTCGCGCAGAAAGAAATCAAGCGATGCGAACCCGTGACTCGGCGTCGGGCATCAACTTTACAAGCTCATCTTTTTCAACTGCAGCAGTAATATGTGGGACGAGGGCAAGGGAAGAAAACTTTTCAGCTAACTCGCGAACAATGGTGCGCGCGGCCCTTTGACGACGCGCGGCTGCGAGAATGTGACTGGCTACCAATTCAACCTCGCCATGCCGCGCGCCATAGAATTCGAGCATCTGTCCCGATTCGGCCGCGACGTCACTCACGTGACTTTCGCGCGGCCCAATGTAAAGCAACGGCGCGCCAACTCTTAGAATGTTATAGAGCTTGCAGGGATGAACAATCCCAACAAAGGGCTCGCCCATAACCACGACGTGCAGATCAGCCGCTGACAGCGACGCCGACAACTGCGCCAGCGGCTGGTATGGAAAACATTTGATGTTTTCCAGTCCCCGGGTCGAAGCAAATTGCTCTACCTTCAGTTTTTCACTGCCGCCACCCGCAAAACAGAAAACAATCCGGCTGTTTGTCTGCAAACTTTCGGCCGCGGCGAGCAACGTATCGAGCGGATGGCAGGGACTGTGATTACCGGAATACATCACCACGAACTTTTTCGATAAGTCATGTGCGGCGCGGAAATCGCGGCGCCGTTGCTCGTCAAATTGGATCTCTTGGTCATGGGACCAGGGTGAGATCACAACCAACTTCCGTGACGAAATCCCTTTCGCTTCTATTCGATCTCTCATGAAGCGATCCAAAACGAAGATGTTCTCCGCGTGCCACATGCTGTATCGCAAAAGTCTTTCCAATACTCGCGCCGTCCGCGATTCCTTCTTAAGCCAGCCGGCGGCAATCGCTTCATCAGGATTAAGGTCCATAACCCAAAAATAAAAACGTCCACCTTTTAACCTTACAAAGAGCCCTCCCAGCAGCGAGATCAAGGGCGGCGAAGTGAGCGCAATGACGGCGTCTTGATGCGGCATGAGCAAAAGACGCAGCGCACAATTGACCAGAAAGATTCCGAAGTTGACTGCCCGCCGTAACCTGCTGCTCTTCCCGAGAAAAGGTGTCCGGATACGGACGATCTTGATTCCCTGATAAGTCTCGCGAGCCGCGAACGAATGTTCAGGAGTATCGTAGCCGCGCCGGCCGGTGATTACCGTAACTTCGTGTCCTTGTTTGCTGAAGGCAACCGCCAGATCAGTCAGCAGTTGGGCGGTCGCAGCCACATCCGGATAAAAACATTGATTGAGCAGGAGGACTTTCATCTCTGAACTTGAGACGAGAAAGAGAGCGAAGACTTATTTGCGACGGACCACATGATTCCCCAGATAGAGGACATCCATGCGTGTCTTCATAAAACAATCAATCGCTTCGCGCGGCGTGCAAACGATTGGCTCATTTTCATTGAATGAGGTGTTGAGCAACACCGGTACTCCGGTCAGCGAATTAAAGTCTGAAATGAGTTGATAGAACCGCGGATTAACTTCAGGTGAAACAGTTTGCAGGCGGCCCGATCCATCTACGTGAGTAACCGCAGGAATCTCTGCACGCTTTTCTGCCTTAACCTGATAAACCATCAGCATGGTCGGAGCCGGATGTGTCTGTTCGAAGTAATCGCCAACGCGCTCTTCCAGGATCGCCGGCGCGAAAGGCCGAAAGGGTTCGCGCTTCTTAATTCGTGCGTTGAGTATTTCTTTCATGTCGGCGCGCCGTGGATCAACCACGATTGATCGATTGCCTAAAGCGCGCGGTCCAAACTCCATGCGGCCCTGGAACCATCCCAGCACCGCCCCGGCAGTGATGTCTTGCGCGGCCTTTTGCGTAACCTCGCGATCTGAATATCTCTGGTAATTGAGATTGCTCTTTTCCAACTCGATGCGAATTTCGTCATCGGAAAACTGTGGGCCAGTGTTAGCGCCTTCCATTACGAAACTGCGCGGATGCTTCAGCAAGGCGTTATGAATCTGATAGCAAACGCCGATTGCCGTGCCGCTATCGCCGGCAGCCGGTTGAATAAAGACACGACGAAAAGGCGTGTGCAGCAAAATCTTTCCGTTCATCACAGAGTTGTAGGCCACGCCACCCGATAATCCCAAGTCAGTCGAACCAGTCACTTCATGCAGATGGCGCAAAACATGGAAAGCGACTTCTTCCAGCCGCAGTTGCAAGCTGGCAGCAATATCACGTTCACGATCGGTCAACGCCTGGTGAGGGTTTCGCGGTGGGCCGAACGACTCGACGAAACGATCCGAAAAGATTCTGCCGATCACCGGCGAACCTTCGTCCCAACTCATTTCGACGCCCTCTGCATGATGACGGAAATAATTGAGATTCAGTTTGAATCTGCCTTTGTCTTCGGTGCGAATGATGTCGCGGAACGGTTTGATAAAGCGGGGCTGGCCATACGGCGCCAGGCCCATGACCTTGCCTTCGTCACCATAATGTGGAAAGCCGAGAAATTGTGTGGTAGCCGTGTACAGAATGCCCGTGGAGTGCGGGTACTCGACCTGGCCCATCACCTCGATCGAATTCCCCTCCCCGACGCCCCACATGGTCGAGATGAAGTCGCCAAAACCATCGATCGACAACAACGCGGCCCTTTCGAAGGGAGAGACAAAGAACGAACTAGCCGGATGCGCGCGATGATGTTCGACGTTGTGAAACTGTGCGCGAACGACATCCGTGGGCACGTCGAGCGCCCGTGCCAACTCTGACTTTAAGTTGCGAACTCTCGCGGCGTTCGCCAGCCGATCCTTTATCCGGCTAAAGATTCCCGAACCGCCATTGCCATTACCCTTGCCGTTACTATCTCCCGGCAAACTATTCGTCTCGCCGTAAAGCGTTGGAGATTCGGTGTGATTCCCAACTCCTGACTCTTTACTCGCCACTGCCCGTTGCAGCATCTCGTCTGTTACGATCGAATTGCGCGCAACACGCTGTGCGCCGAATCCCTTTCCCGCTTTTGCCGCGGCAAACAATATCTTCTTATGCAGGTGTGCCGACGGATCGCGCGAGATTCCCACATGGTCCAATTCCGCCGCGGTGATGGCTGCCGCTTGCAGACAATATCGGATTGCCTCCGTCGGAAAGCCGGCGCAATGTTTGCGGCGATTGAAGCGCTCTTCTTCGGCTGCAGCGATTAGCTGGCCGTCCCGGACGATCGCCGCCGCCGCATCACCGTGATATGCGTTTATGCCGAGAATGATCATGCGTTAGCAGCGGAGACTTACTTAATCAAATCACTAACCAGCTCGTCACGCGCAGGTCCGGGGTTCAGCAATTCGTCGCGCGATTTCGATTGTCCGGCGCGTATCTTCCTCCGTTTTCCATTCACGCCGTTACCAGTGACTAACTTTCCGTTGCCATTTCCTTCCCGCGTCGCGAGATCATGTTCCAACAATTGCACTGACAGCATAGCCTCAGCAATCATTCTCTGAAAGGCGTAATCGAAACCCGCTTTGCCGTCCAAAATTCCGCGGCGAACAATCAGGCAATAGAAAAGCATCGCCCCCGGCGCCAGTATACGCATTTGCCTGACTCGATCCGTCCAACTCAAGTTCTCTCGCGGCTCGACAAGGAGCTTCTCGGCCTCCTGTCTGGTGTACTTCTGTTGCGATTTGAACCAACGGCTGAGGGGTTTGCGATCGTCGTGAAGAATCGGTGAAGACAGATCGATGATTTGACCTTCAACGGACAGTCGTTGGGTGTGCCCATCCTGTTCATATGAAGCGCCCACGCGCCGGTATAAAATCGTCACGGGTGGGTAGAGCCCACTGCGCAATGGACTACCGTTCACGCAATAAGTGAACTTTGCGCGGTATCCGCAAGTCTCAAGCGATGGCTGCAGTTCGGCAAGTTCGTCAACCATTTCCTGCGTCAATACATAATCTGCATCCAGGGCCAGCGTCCAGTCGGTTTTGATCTCGGTGGCATGCAGACCAAAATTCCACTGCCGCTGGTGAGTGTCGAACTTCCGCTGAAAGATACGGACCTGGGGAAATCGCGAAACGATTTCTAACGTCTCATCGTCACTGAAACTATCAACCACTACGATGTCCCGAGCCCAACACAGCTTTTCCAGAGTGCGGCCAATGTTTGGCGCTTCGTTGTAAGTGAGAATGAGGGGAGTGATTTGCTCGAGCATTAAGCAAACAACGTTCGATATAGAGTGACCAGCCGGTCCCCGGCGATGGACCAGCTATAGTTTGTCGCGAGTACTTTGGCCGCGCGCCCTCGTTGGCTTCGCTCGTCTTCAGACAACAGCGCTTGTTTCAGGACTGCGGATAGATCTTTCCGCGAAACCGGCGCAATCCACCCTGCGCCGGCTCTATCGATTTCAGGAGCAAGGTTCACATGAGGACTAATCAAAACGGGAACACCTAACGCCAGCGCTTCCATTACACAAATGCCGAAATTCTCCTGATAAGACGGTAGCGCCAACAGTGACGCGCGCTGCAACGCGGCCAACTTCTTATCCGTTTCCAGCCAGCCTGTGAAAGTCACGGAATGGCCTATTCCCAATTTGCGTACGACAGACTTTAAACAGACGACATACTCGCGTTCCGTCACCCGCGATTAATAATTTCCACTTCCTGAATCGTTCATCTGAAAGCACCGAAGCGAACGCCTCGATCAAAACCTCAAGGCCTTTCTTCGGATGCAGACGTGAAAGAAATAGAACGTAAGGCATCGCGGATTGCGGACTGCGGATTACGGATCCGTCCGCGTCGAGAGTCGATTGATTAAATTCAAGAGCCCGATAGGAAACGTCCAGGTCCACACCCAGCGGTATCACGACCCCATGATTTACATTCAGCGATTGCTCGACGGCTTCCTGCTCTGCCGCTGCGGTGTAATGCACGGCTGCGGCCCCTTCAATCATGTCTTTCCCGAAGGCGTGCCAGAACAATTTCTTCTTCAGAAGCTTTTGTCCCATGCTCCAGGGATCGAGCGTACCTAAAGGCCGGATGACATATGGAACGCCATGTTTGCGAGCAGCACGCGCGGCTCTCACCGAGGGGTAATTAAAGACGGCGTGAATATGAATTAGATCAAACTCCGGAATGTGAAGATCGAGCCAATGGGCCATACCTCGAGAATATTTAAATTCGCCGGCAGCCGACGGGAAGAAGATCGTCTCAACGCCTTCGTACTTTGAGGTCCGTCCAATTTTAACCGGCAACCTGTGTTGACCGTCGGCGTTGGTCGTGCAAATCGAAACGTCACATCCTGCCTCTTTCAGTGCCCGACACATGGGAAAGATCGCCAGGCTAGGTCCACCGTAACGCGCCGCCACTGACGGAATAACGTGCAACACTTTCATTTTGGGGTGCGGTTGACTCGTCACCGCTTTTCGCCTGTGGCGTGTACGAGTGGCGAGGGATTAATTCTCGTCAGCGGTCACTTCGTGTTGCCGGCACCAATTAATCAGCACCACCAGTCCCCAAACGCGCGACCAGGAAGTTGATTTAGACCCCCGTCTAAAACGCTCCCAGGTATCCGAAACCTCTTCAGGGTCCAGACCGGCATTTGTGACTGAAGTACGATCATTCAACACATCAGCGACGAAATCTTTCAGTGAGTTGTGCAGCCACTTCTCGAAGGGAAGCGTGAACCCCATTTTTTTTCGGTTAGCTGCTTCGGGTATGAGGTCAGCGCCCATTGCTTCAACAAAGAAAGACTTGGGACCTTGGCCTGACTTCATCTCGCCGGGCAAAGCGTAGACCCACTCAACCAGTTTGTGATCGAGCAAAGGCACTCGCACCTCGAGACTGTGGGCCATGCTCATGGCGTCCGTATCGCGCAGCAGCATGTTTGCCATGTAAAGATTCAATTCAAGCTTTGAGACCGTATTGAAGACGTCGCCGTTACCGTTTGACTGCTTCAGCAAATCAAAGGTGTCCTCCGGCAAATCGTATTCAAATTTGATAAAGCCATTTCCGTTCGTCAGTGCTTTTCGTGAAGATTTCGAAAACAGGCCGCGCACACTTGTATAGACGGACAGAGTGTCCCGATCTCCTCCCACGGCGGCCGCGATTTTCTGCGCGGCCAATGAATCTTTCATCATCTTTGTGGCCAGCGTGGCAAGCTGCTGAGGACCGGACCTGCCAAACACAGCCAAATACTTTAGATAACGGATCATTGCCGGCACGCGGCTAAAACTCGGATAGCCGCCGAATAATTCATCTCCCCCCACGCCTGAAAGTGCGACGGTGATCCCCGCTTCGCGCACGGCCTTCGAAATGGCCCAGGTGTTAATGGCATCGATCGTCGGCTGATCGATATCCGAAAGCGCGGCCGGAAGCGAATTAAGCAGCTCACCCTCGGACAATAAGACTTCGGTGTGAGCGGTCCCCCATTTTTCAGCAACTAGCCGGGCGATCTTCCGCTCACTAA